>JBJHBW010000014.1:0-88477 GCA_050485685.1 Gammaproteobacteria bacterium | reverse complement strand
CGGCACCGGAGGCGTCTCCCCTTGATTCCGCTACGGGTGACCGCGACGGGAGCGCAGCCGCATCCGGTGCAAGTATCCGGGTTGCAGTCTCGCTGAGCGAAGACGTACCGCTGGCAGATTTCGTCGCCAATGGTGCTTTGTTCATCTTCGCGCGAGCGCCGGGCGAGCGAGCGCCGCTGGCAGCGCTGCGCCTGCCGGTCAGCGAATTGCCGGGGGAGTTCGTACTCTCTGACAGTGACGCGATGCTGCCGGGTCGATCGCTGGCGGATCTTGAGGAACTGCAGCTGGTGGCACGGCTGTCTGCGAGCGGTGATGCGACCGAGCGGGCAGGGGACTGGTACGCACAGGCCCTTCACCGCACCGGGGATGACGCGGCCGTGGAGATCGTGATCGATCGGCGCGTGGAATAGTTCAGTCCGCACTCGAACCGAGTTCCTCGGCCTGTGATTCAAGTTCAGCCCATCGTTCTATGGCCAGGTCCAGTTCCTGTTCAACCGACGCCAGCCTTTCCAGTTCCGCCTCCACGGTGGTTCGCTCCTGCTGGTAGAACTCCGGCTGGCTGACGGTATGGCGAAGGGCGGCGACGTGCGCTTCCAACTGTTCTATCCGTTCTGGCAGCTGGTCCAGTTCGCGCTGAAGTTTGTACGATAGTTTGCGTGGCGTGCGATTGCTGCGGGCCGCAGGTGCCGATTCCTGCTTGCCGGCGTTCGCGGATTCGCGTTCCGGCACTGCGAGTTCATGGTTGCGCCGGACCCAATCGCTGTAGCCGCCGGCGTAGCGTCTGACCACGCCGTCGCCTTCGAAGACCAGCACGCTCGTGACAACGGCATCGAGAAAGTAACGATCGTGGCTGACGACAATCAGCGTGCCATCGTATTCGACGAGTCGTCCTTCCAGTGCCTCCAGTGTTTCCACATCCAGGTCATTGGTGGGTTCATCCAGCACGAGCAGGTTGGCAGCCTGTGTAAAGAGTTTTGCCAGTATCACCCGGTTTCGCTCACCGCCTGACAATGCCGATATGCGTGTCATCGCTCGCTTGGCGGTGAACAGAAAATCGGTAAGGTACCCTACGACATGTTTCTTGCGTCCGTTGACGGTGATGTAGTCACGTCCCTCGCCAACCAGTTCTGCAACGGTTTTTGATTCGTCAAGTTCGCGCCGCAGTTGATCGAAGTAGGCGATGTGCAGATTGGTGCCGAGCTTGACGCTGCCCTGATCGGGCGTGAGCGTGCCAAGAAGTATCTGCAGCAGTGTGCTCTTTCCAACGCCGTTGTTGCCAATGATGCCGATGCGTTCGCCGCGCAGCACGCGCAGCGAGAAGCCGTCCAGAAGAAGCTTGCCATCGTAACCATGGCTGACGTTTCTGGCTTCTATGACCTTGCGGCCGGAAAGCTCGTCGGACTGGTGAATATGCACCTTCGGATTCCGCGGCCGGCCGATGCGCCCAGCGCGTTCCTCACGCATGGCCAGCAGTGCCCGCACGCGCCCTTCGTTGCGACGTTCACGTGCCTTGACGCCCTGGCGTATCCAGGCCTCCTCTTCGGCCAGTTTGCGATCGAACAGCCGGTTCTGCCTGTCCTCGGCTTCGTCAGCTTCAGCCTTGCGGCGGAGATAGTCCCTGTAGGCGCCCGGCCAGCTGCGTAGTCGGCCGCGATCGATGTCTACGATGCGGGTAGCAATGCCTTCCATGAACGTACGATCGTGCGTGACGAACAGGACGGCACCAGGGAAGCGGCACACTTCCTGTTCCAGCCATTCGATTGTGGTGATGTCGAGATGGTTGGTGGGTTCATCGAGCAGCAACAGATCGGGGTTGCTCACCAGGGCTTGCGCCAGCGCCACGCGTCGGCGCCAGCCGCCCGAGAGCTGATCCATACGCATGTCCGCAGGCAGCTGAAGCTGCGTCATGATGCGATCGACCTGAATGTCCACAGACCAGCCGCCACCTGCCTCGATGCGCCGCTCGAGCGACTCCATTTCAGCGAGCGTTGCGCGATCTTTCGGCTGTCGGGCGGCGCAGGCCTCGAAGTGCGCGATAAGGCGGGTCTGCGCGGCCATGCCGCGCGCAACCACAGTGCGTACCGAGTCGCTGCTGCCTTCGGCAAGTTGCTGATTGAGCACGCTGAGGCGCAGGCTTGCCGGGCGCTCAACGGAGCCTTCGTCCGGCTCCAGTGTCCCGGTGATCAGCTTCAGTGTCGTCGATTTTCCTGCGCCGTTGCGGCCGATCAGACAGATTTTTTCGCCATCCTCGATCGCGAAATCTGCGTTGATCAGGACGCGCTGATCGCCGAAGGAGATCGATACATCATCGAAGCGAAGCAGGGTGGTCATGCGTTGCGTGAATCCTGGTGTGTACTGCAACAATGAGACTTATGTTTCTGGCGTTTGATATTGAAAATAGGAAGATTCCGCCAAGTTTGTTGCTGAGCGGTCGATTTGTTACCCTTACGGGCTAGCCATAGTCAGGCTGAAATCCCGAAACTTCATCGCGCTACCTGAAACAAGGAGCACGCTATCTCCATTCAATCAAACAGGGAGGTGCCACCCATGAGCAGCACCGCTGACGATATCCAGGGCTACGGTGACGACCCACTGAAGGTTCGCGACACCGGGCATTATAAGGAAGAGTACGCAAAATCGTTCGTCGAAAAATGGGACGACCTGATCGACTGGGAACGACGCGCCGAGGCGGAAGGCGAATTCTTCATCGAAAAACTGCGCGAGCGCGGCGCAAATAAGGTGCTCGATGTGGCAACAGGCACCGGTTATCACTCGGTTCAGCTGCTGAAAGCCGGTTTCGAGGTCACGAGCGTTGATGGCAGCCCGACCATGCTGGCCAAGGCGTTCGAGAACGCAAATCGTCAAGGTTACATACTGCGTACCATTCAGGCCGACTGGCGCTGGCTGAATCGCGATGTTCACGACCTCTATGATGCTGTCATCTGCCTTGGCAACTCGTTTACGCATCTGCACGACGAGAACGACCGGCGTAAGGCTTTGGCAGAGTATTACGCGACGCTGCGTCACGACGGCATGCTCATTCTCGATCAGCGCAACTACGATGCACTGCTCGATAGACAGGTTCAGCCGTCTCACAACTACTATTACTGCGGAGAGGACGTGTCGGCTTCTCCGGAGTACGTGGACGACAGCCTGGCAAGATTCCGATACAGCTTCTCAGACGGATCCGTCTATCACCTGAACATGTTTCCGCTGCGTAAGGCCTATGTGCAGCGCCTGATGCGCGATGTGGGCTTTCAGACGATCACCACTTTCGGCGATTTCAAGGAAACCTATCGTGACGTGGAGCCCGACTTCTATATCCACGTGGCGGAGAAGAAGTACGTGCCGTCGAGCGAGCAGATCGATAGGGATCTCAATCAGGTGGCGAGGTAATCGGCTCGATGGAGGCATTGGCCCGATTCAGCCAGCGGTACCGCGGAGGCAGATGGGATGAGACGAGCGATGAATGAGTCAGCAGCGGAGCATTATTCGGAGGTCGTACAGACGGCGCGCGAGTATTACAACAGTGACGATGCCGACAATTTCTATTATCACGTCTGGGGTGGCGAGGATATCCACATCGGGCTGTATGAGTCCGAGGACGAGGATATCGCGACAGCCTCGGAACGGACAGTCAGAACCATGGCCGGCAAACTCACCGGTCTGGGACCGGAGACGCGGGTCGTGGATCTCGGTGCCGGTTACGGTGGGGCCGCGCGCTGGCTGGCAAGGCAATACGGTTGCAGCGTCAGCTGTGTGAATCTCAGCGAAGCGCAGAATCGTCGCAATCGCGAACTCACGGCACAGGCCGGTCTGTCGGAGCGCATCAGCGTTCACGATGCGAGCTTTGAGCAGATCCCGGCCCCGGATGGCAGTTTTGACGTCGCCTGGTCGCAGGATTCCTTCCTGCACTCAGGGCAACGGGAACAGGTCATGGCCGAGATCGACCGCGTGCTCAGGCCCGGCGGCCAGTTGATTTTCACCGATCCCATGCAGGCCGACGACTGTCCGCCCGATGTGCTGGGTCCGGTGCTGGAGCGTATCCATCTCGATACGCTGGGCTCGTTTGCGTTCTACCGCGCTGAGGCGCGTCGCCTGGGCTGGCAGGAAGTCGGCGCAGATGAACTGACGCACCAGTTGGTCCGCCATTACACCCGCGTACGGGAAGTGCTGAGCACAAGCAGGCCGCAACTGGCCGAGAAAGTGTCGGAGGCCTATATCGAACGAATGATCACCGGTTTGAGCCACTGGATTGATGCCGGGACCAGGGGATATCTCGCGTGGGGCATTCTGCGGTTCCGCAAGCCCTGAGACAGCATCGTGATGCCGGCGGTTTTTCGCACGTAGAACGAAATTGGTCATAATATAGATTATGCGAAGTAACGGCCACTTCTCGCAGTGGGGATTTGGGCGCTTCACTACGTGAACCGGACTGCTGCGGGCTGCGCTTTGTTCCGGCCATACTGACTGCCCCCGTGCATCTTTTCGGGGTCGGGCGATCCGCGCGTTACCGAGCAATCGTCGATTGCCCGCTTCGGCGGGCGTTTTTGTGACGTCGCTCGTGCGGAGACCGTGAATCAACGCTATATTCCGGCCCATGGAACCGTCCCGTTGGTTGATGATCGCTTCGGCCGTCGCCGTTGGCGCGCTGGTCGCCGCCTTCGCGTATGAACAGTGGACGCTTTACCGGTTGGAGCGCGCGACTTCGGCTTTCATGGAATCGACTTCTTCGACCCTCTCCCGTTCCCAACAAGCCATCGCCGATCAAGCCGCCCGCTCTCGCGCAGCGGCGCGCGCTCGACGCGCTGAAACCAACACCGGCAGAGATCTTGAGAGGCGTTGCCTTGAGTGGCGGCGGCACGTCCAGACGTCGGGCGGGCAATACGCGCGGGAAGAAATGCAACGGGCGTGCGATGCCTGGGATAGATACCTCGACGGCTACTGAGGCCCTAGCTCCGTCAGCGACCAGCCGCGCCAACTACAGCGCAACAATCCGTCTCCTGTCCGATAGCACTCGCTCATCGGGAACCGCCTGACGGGGCTGTCTCCATCGAGGCTGACTAGAGCGAAGCTCTCCCGGGTATTTTCGCGCTCGATGTCTCCGACGGTTCGGAATACGGCGCCGTTTCCCACATTTGCGCCCCGTCCGCCTAGGCCGACATTACGGACGACTGATTCCGCAGCCCTCGGCCAATGTCGGGCAATTTTACAGTTGTGATTAGGTTAATTAGATAAATCTCTGATTAGATAGAGAAAGAGTTTCTGGCATGTCATTTGCTTCTCAAATGGTATGCGCTCGACGTCGTCTTTCCGCCGACTGATCTTCTCAACGATCACCGTTGTGGCCGTATGGCTCACGGGTGTGGCCAGCGCTGTGGCCAACGACTGGAATGTCGTCCTTAACGGTCGCGCCGTGCATATCAACGCGAGTGAGAACTGGAACGAACAGAACTGGGGCCTGGGTTTTGAGCGCGAGTTCGAGCTGCGGTCGCGCTGGGTTCCGCTGGTTGTCGGCAACGGCTTCCGCGACAGTTCCAACGACATGTCCTACATGGCCGGTGGCGGTATCAAGCGACGTTTTCTGATGCCGGACCTTGCCGGCGACCTCTATGTGGACGTGGGTATGGTCGGGTTCATGATGACCCGGCGTGACTTTAACAATAATCAGCCATTTCCCGGGATGCTGCCTATGCTCAGCGTTGGCAACTCCAGGATGGCGGTAAATGTCACGTATATGCCTGAAACGGTCGTGAATCGCATCAATCGGCGCGACGCAAGTCTCTCGGGCGTCCTGTTCCTGCAACTCAGTATGGACGCGGGGATGCTGATGCCGCGCGGCCGGACGACCTGGTAAGCCAAAGGGCGGTTTCGGGTCGTCTCTCCCCAGACGCCAGACCCGACCAGATCCGCAGCGCGGACTGGCGCACGCCCCACTCTTCTCTCCCCGTGCTACATTTGCCCCACCGGGGTGATTCGGGCCAGCCCGGTCGTCAATGCCGGTTCAATCCACGGCATGAATCGAACCAAGGCAGGCCGGTGTAATCTAACCCTGTGGTTGCGCTGAAGCAGTTGAGAGGTCTGGCCTTTCTCTGCGATCCCAGTGCAACGTGGCAACGCTTGACTGGAATGCCAGACGCAGGAGATTCGTGCGATGCGATTGAGCTTCCGAAACAAGTCCCGTGGAATTTCGGGCCGATACGCCCTGCTGTTAATGGTTGCGGCGACGCTCCTCGTTGCCGCGGCTGCCGCGCATGCACAGCTGTTCGGTGCCAGCGAACGTGAAATCAATCGCCAGGCGCGCCTGCAGTGGAACATGGCCAAGCGCGAAATGCCCGTCGCCATAGAGCAGAACGTCAACGACTATGTGGCGTGTGTCGCCCATCGCGTTCTGGCCATGCTCGGGCCGGAATTTGACGACATCGCCTGGGAAGTGGTCGTGTTCGAGGATGACTCTGTGAATGCGTTCGCCCTGCCTGGCGGCAAGATCGGTGTTTTCACCGGCCTGCTGCGGGTCGCGGATAACCAGGACAAGCTGGCCGCCGTGATCGGCCATGAGGTGGCGCACGTGACCGAGGACCATGTGATTCGTCGTGCCCGTCAGGCGGGTCGCTCGGATCTGCTGACGATAGTGGGATCGGCGGCAACCGGTATCCATCCGGAGTATTTCCGCATGAGCGCCATGCTCGGCCTTAACCTGCCCTATGCCCGTGATCAGGAGACTGAAGCCGATCTGGTAGGTCTGCAGTACATGGCCAGAGCCGGGTTCGACCCACGCGCTTCGTTGGCGCTGTGGCAGGGTATGTCGCGCGATCGAAACCGACGGGAGTCGGAACTGATGTCTACACACCCCTCCGATGATCGTCGCATGGATTCGCTGGTGCGTTCGCTGACCTCAGCGCTGATTACGTACAATGAAGCGCTCGATACCGTCGGACGAGCCAACTGCCAGCTGCGATAGGAAAGCGAACCCGACCTCCATGCCTGTGATCATCGGCCTCTGCGGCAGTCTCAGAAAAGACTCCTTCAACCTTGCGCTGCTCAAAGCAGCATCCCGTCTGGCGCCAGCGGGCTGTAGGATCGATGTCCGTACCCTGCACGGTATCCCGCTGTATGACGCCGACCTGGAGGCTTCGGACGGTATCCCCGAGGCTGTACAGGTTCTGAAGGACACGATCGCGGCGGCTGACGGTTTGCTGCTTTCCACGCCGGAGTACAACGCTTCGCTGCCGGGAGTCTTCAAGAACGCACTTGACTGGTTGTCACGACCAGCGTCAGACATCCCGAAGGTATTCGGACACAAACCCGTCGCACTGATCGGCGCCTCGGCTGGAGGCTTCGGGACCGTGATGAGCCAGGCTGCCTGGTTGCCGGTGATCCGGGCGCTGCGGATGCAACCGTACTACGGGCCGCCAATCCGCCTGGCGCGTGCCGGCAACGCGTTCGACGCGGACGGCAGCCTGCGTGACGCGGATCAGGCCGGGCAGCTCGCGGAGCTGCTGGAAGGGTTCACAGCTTTCATCCAAAGCCATCGCTGACCAGGGCCGCTTTCCCGCCTGTGTGTCCCGTGGTAACGGCTGCATCCCTAATGGCCACAGCAACGTCCGGAAAGTCACAGAAGACACCGTCGACGCTTAGTTCACCGAGAAAAAGCGCCAGCAGGCGTTCCAGTTCCGGCGCATAGTCCGGAAGGTCATGGCGCTTGAATGTGTAAGGATGCAGCAGCAGGCCCGCGTCCCGTGAATGGTTGAACAATTCACTCGGCTGCGTATTGCCCTGAGACGAATCCGCTGTGACCAGCTGGTCATAGGCCGGACCCAGACCCTGGGCATAGCGGGCAAGCTCTGCAAGACCCGCGCGCGTGAGCAGCTGGGTATAGGTCTGTGAGGCGTCCACCAGCTGGATCAGCCGCAGGGCACTGCCGAGCTCGTCACGGATGCGACGCACCTCAGCGATGTCGAAGCATTGCACGAACACCGGATCGGTGTAGCGCCTGTAACCTGCCCCGGCGAGCTGCTCAATGAGCATGCGAGTCAGGTCCATCCCGTGCGCGCGATGCCACTGCGGGTGCTTGATCTCCGGATAGATCCCGACCTGGCGGCCGGTCGCCCTGTTCAGGCGGCTGATCAGCTGCAGCTCCTCTTCGAGAGTAGGGATCCGATAGTTCTCTGCTTCGTATACGGATCCGGAAGCCTTGTCGCCGCTGTCGCGTCCGGTCACTCGGAGCTGACGGATTTCGTCGATGTCGAAGTCGATCGCGTAAAAATGGCCGTCTGCCCGGCATCGCTGGGGAAACCGACGGGCCACGTCGGTGACGGGTTCCAGCTGGATGTCGTGAAGCACGATCAGCGTGCCGTCCCGGGTTGCCACCACATCCTGCTCGAGAAAGTCCGCACCCTGACCGTAGGCCAGCGCCTTCGCTTCAAGGGTGTGCTCGGGAAGATAGCCGCTCGCGCCACGATGCGCGATGACGACGGGATGCGGAGGCTGTGTTTCGGGTTGCAAGTGGGCTTGTCTAGAGCTTGAACTCAATCACGTCCCAGCGTGTGGTCTCTTCATGCCGTGCCTGACGGCGCAGGGCGTCGACAATGATTCGCTCGTTCCACTCGACCTTCTCATCGGCGCGCGCCGCGACTTCGGCGGGCATCGGTTCGACGCCGCCAAACGGTTCCAGGGCAATCAGGGGCAGCTCGAAGGCCTGTGCGGCATCCATCTGGTAGTTGACCCAGTCACGATTGGCCGCGTACAGGGAACCAAGCACGATGATGACCTCTGCAGACTTGATCTGGTTGCGCAGCTCGTCTTTCAGCGCCTCGCGGCCGCCACTGGCGGGAGCGCGCTCAGGATCGCTGCAGTTTACGTAGAAAAAGTTCGGAGAACTCTCCAGGTATTCGAATACCCGATGATAATCCGGTGACTCGGAAAAGGTGTGGGTTACGAAGACGCGAATCGGGTTCTGTTCCGACATGGATCGTTAAACTTCACATGGTTTCTGACGTCAGATGACCCTACTCTGGCGCATTGGCTTTTGCAACGATCTGCGTACTGATCTGGCGCAAATCCGGTGCTATTCCCGCCGCAGGTTCCGTCGGAATTTGTCATTAAAGCGGACGCCGCTGTCCGGTACACTAGCCTCATGCGGTTGCTGCTTTACAACATTCGTTATGGCGTAGGGTTGGGTTCCAGTGGGCACTGGGCACTGCCCGGAATGGGGTATCTGCTCGGCAACCAGGGCAATCTCGAAAGGATCACTCAGTTCATCAAGGAGCAGGATCCGGACATCGTCGGCCTGATCGAAGTGGACACCGGGTCCATACGGACACGTCGTATCAACCAGGCGGAGGTGATTGCCAATGCGCTGGGACATTACTCCGTCTATCAGTGCAAGTACGGCACCGCATCGCTGAACCATCATCTGCCCATCGTGCGCAAGCAAGCCAATGCATTTCTGGCGGCACCGCGTGTGCACGGTGAACGATTTCACTATTTCGAGAAGGGAATAAAGCGCCTGATCATAGAATTGGAACTGGAGGACTGTGCGGTCTTTCTGGTACACCTTTCGCTGAAGTACCGGCACAGACAGACACAGCTGAGGCATCTGCATGATCTGGTTACGGCATCCAGAAAGCCGGTATTGATTGCCGGTGATTTCAATACATTCTGGGGAGAGCATGAAATCTATCTGTTCATGAAAGCTGCCGGCCTGAGAAGTGCCAACACGCGCAGCCTGCCCTCCTATCCCGCACACGCACCGCGAAAGGAGCTGGACTTTGTGCTCTATGGTGAAGGTATAGACGTCAAGCACTTTGCGATTCCCAGGGTGCAGCTTTCGGATCACCTGCCACTGGTGGTCGATTTCGAGGTGCGCGACACATCCCGCGTGGCAGCCTGACATGACCGACAAGCAAGAAGACAACGGCGAGTACCGCCACTGGCGGCAGACTTTCGATGCCGAGCACATCTGCTGGCTGACGCTCGATAAAGCAGACGCGAGCGCCAACACCCTGTCGCGGGAGGTCCTTCAGGAACTCGAGCACATACTCAACGGATTGCATGCGGAGCCGCCGCACGGTGTGGTCATAAGGTCGGCGAAGCCAAGCGGATTCATTCTCGGTGCCGATGTCCGGGAGTTTCAGCAGCTGTCCGGTGCCGATGAAGGCGCGCGCCTTGCAGCTGCGGGTCAGGCGCTATTGGCTAGGCTGGAGTCGCTTCCCTGCCCCACCGTGGCGGCCATCAACGGCTTCGCATTGGGCGGTGGCCTGGAGCTGGCGCTGGCATGCCGATACCGTGTTGCGGTCGAAGGCTGGCGACCGAACCTCGGCCTGCCTGAAGTTCAGCTGGGTATTCATCCGGGTTTCGGTGGCACCGTACGGGCGGTTCAGCTGCTGGGTGCGCCACGGGCGCTGGATCTGATGCTCACCGGCAGATCGGTCTCGCCGGCCGATGCGCTCGATGTCGGCCTCGTTGACCGTATCGCGCCCGCGGAACGGCTGGAGACTGCGGCCGCGGCCCTGATCCGGGAGGAACCTCGGCCGCTTCGTGCGCGCTGGTATCTGCGACTTCTGAACCTTGCGCCAGCGCGTCGCTTTCTCGCCGGCCGAGTCCGTGCGCGCGTCGCCCGGCGTGTGCGCCGTGAACACTATCCTGCTCCATTCGCGCTGCTGGATCTTTGGGTACGTCATGGTGGCTCCGGGAGTGAAAAGGCCTACTTCGAGGAAGCCCGCTCCATCGGCAATCTGCTGGTGTCGCCCACCTGCCGTAATCTCGTGCGTGTGTTTTTGCTGCGCGAGCGCTTGCGCAATCTGGCGCCGAAGTCGACAGCAATGCATCACGTCCACGTGGTGGGCGCAGGCGTCATGGGTGGCGACATCGCTGCCTGGTGTGCCCTGCGAGGTTTGAAGGTATCGCTGCAGGACCGCTCACTCGATCTCGTGAAGCCGGCGCTGGCGCGTGCCAGAAAGCTGTTCAGTCGGCGACTGCGTGGCCCGGGCGAAGCTGAACAGGCCGAGCAGCGACTGACTGCCGATCCGGATGGCACGGCTGTGGCCGGGGCGGGCCTGGTCATAGAAGCCATCGTCGAGAAGCTGGAGGCAAAGCGATCCCTGTTCCGGGAGCTGGAGCAGCATGTTGACGATGACGTCATACTTGCCAGCAATACCTCCAGCATCGTTCTGGAAGATATTGCGGTTGCTCTCAGGAAACCGGATCGGTTCGTCGGCCTTCACTTCTTCAATCCCGTCGCGAAGCTGCCGCTGGTGGAAGTCATCCGCGGCAGGGACACCAGCGACGAGTGCGTCGAGAAGGCCCTGCAGTTTGTGGCGCAGATTGGCAAAGTGCCGTTGCCCTGTCGCAGTGCACCGGGATTCGTCGTCAATCGCGTGCTCATGCCCTACATGCTTGAAGCCCTTGTGGCGCATCAGGAAGGTCATGCGCTTGAGACCATAGACACGGCAGCGCGTCGCTTCGGAATGCCGATGGGTCCGGTGGAACTTGCCGATCAGGTGGGACTTGATGTTGCGTTGCACGTCGCCGGGATACTCGGCGCCGCTTTCGGTATTGAGGTGCCGGATAATCTTCGCAGCAAGGTGGATGCCGGCGAACTCGGTGTGAAATCCGGCCATGGATTCTATGTTTATGATGGCGGGAAGCCATCGAAGCGCCGCGATTTTCCGGCGCCGGATCGGGACCTGACCGACCGGCTCATTCTCGCCCTGGTCAACGAGGCGGTAGCCTGTCTTGACGAAGACGTGGTCGAGGACGCGGACCTGCTGGACGCCGGCGTGGTGTTCGGGACAGGCTTCGCGCCGCACACCGGTGGCCCGCTGCAGTACGCCAGAGATCGGGGTATCGAAGAGGTTGTTACCCGGCTGAGCGAACTGGCCGAACGTCACGGGCCGCGCTTCAGGCCGCATGAAGGATGGCGCCGGCTCGCCGATAAGGCGTGACCGCTTCGACATTCACCATGGTGCGGCTGTGCTAGACTGCGCGCCGGTTCCATATCCACTTTCAATAGTTTCTCACCGACCAGGAAACTGATGAGCAAACAGGTAGAAATTCATCAGCTCAGGTCCCTGTCGCCTCTGGACGCCCTGAAGAAAGACAATCTGCACGCGCTGGTAAGCAAGACTCGCATCCGCGAGGCGCATGCCGGTCAGTCACTGTTTCGCGAGGGCGATTCGGAGAAGCGATCAGTCTATGTATTGTCGGGCACCGTGGAACTGCGCGATGGCGAATCGGTACTGGCACGCATTACCGGAGGCACCGACGATGCCCGCAATCCCCTTGCGCCGGTATTGCCAAGAGAGTGCACAGCCATTGCCGTCAGTGACGTTGAATTCATCTCCATAGACAGCGACCTGCTGGATGTCATGCTCACCTGGGACCAGACTGGTTCCTATGAAGTCAGCGAATTGCGTGCCGAGGACGAGTCGTCTGATGACTGGATGACCACCCTGCTCAGGACCAAGGCCTTTCACAAGATACCGCCGGCGAATATTCAGGCCATATTCATGCGTCTGCAGCAGGTCAATCACAAGGCGGGCGATGTCATCATCAAGCAGGGCGACGAAGGGGACTACTTCTATGTCATTACGCGCGGACGGTGCATCGTCACGCGCGAGACGCCGTTGAACAAGGAAGGTATACGGCTGGCTGAACTGGAAGTCGGCGATACGTTCGGAGAGGAAGCCCTGATCTCCGAAGCCAAGCGTAATGCCACGGTCACGATGGAAACCGATGGTGCGCTGATGCGCCTGGGCAAGGAGGACTTCCATACCCTGCTCAACGAGCCAATGCTGGATTGGCTGGAAAAGGATGAGGCGGACAAGGTCATTGCTGCCGGCGGAAAATGGCTGGACGTCCGCCTGCCCAGTGAATTCGAAGCGTACCACTACGACGGTGCGGTCAACGTGCCGTTGTACTTCATTCGGTTGAAGCTGAAGACGCTGGATCCTTCACTCAAGTATGTCGTGTGCTGTGACACGGGGAGCCGCAGCTCGGCCGGCGCCTTCATTCTCAGTGAGCGGGGCTTCGACGCCTATGTACTGAAAGGCGGGATGAACCGCTCCAAGCTCTGAGCGCCGCGAGCGAGCGGCACGGGGCCGCTGACGTTCCGACAAACGTTCAGAAGAGCGTGAATCTTCCGGCGCTAGAGCGTGTGAGTGGGCTTGTCACCACCGAGCGCACCGGCCAGGTAGTTCTCAATCCGCTTCTGGGTGTTGCCCTGGTCCTGTTCGCTGAACTGCACCCCTATGCCCGCCGTGCGCTTTCCCTGTGCACCTTTGGGGGTGATCCAGATCACCCGCCCTGCGACGGGAATCTTCTCGTCCTCGCCCATCAGGTTGAGCAGCATGAACACCTCGTCGCCGAGCCGGTAACTGGAGTTCGTGGGAATGAATAACCCACCGTTCTTGATGAACGGCATATAGGCAAGGTACAGCGCACTCTTGTCCTTGATGGTCAGCGTCAGCAGGCCGGGTTTACTCACAAGCTCTCACTCTGGTTCCGTCTGAGTCTCAATCTGCCACTACTTGTGCTGTCACTACCTGCGCTGTCTGTACCCTGCTCCGGGGAATCAGCGGTTCACGGGAGCGGGTATCAGGCCCTGCAGCAGCACACCCAGCGACAACTCCATGTTGATTCCGCTGCCCAGTTGACTCAGCAGATTCTCGACCGCAGTCAGCTGATTCAGCAGTTGTCTGAGTGTCATTCGCGACCACGCATTATGCAAGCTTGCCTGCGCCGGATCTGTGACCCGGGTCGTACCTGACAGGCCTGTTCGTACCCGAGCGGCTTCGTGCAGCGTTCTCAGCAGCCACACCAGAGCCCGCTCGGGATCCTGGTCCAGCCACTTGCGCGCAGTGGCCAGCGGATCGGTTTTAAGTTTACATAAAGCTTGAAGATCTTCCTCCAAGCTACTAATTAACTCTACATTTTCTGTCTCCATCCACGCTCTGGCCCGTAACGGGCATCCGCCCGCCAGTGCCAGGGCCCGCATCCCCTGCGCTTCGCCGCCGAGCCAGTGCAGAGCCTGTTCCGCGGCAGGAGGCGCAATGGCCATCTGCTGACAGCGGCTGCGTATCGTTGCGGGCAGCCGGCCGGCCTGGTGGCTGACCAGCAGAATCCAGGTCTGTGCGGTCGGCTCTTCCAGCGTCTTCAGCAATGCATTCGCAGCGGCCGTGGTCATTGCCTCTGCCGGCTCCAGAATCATGACCTTGGCGCCGCCGCGCAGGCTCTTCAGATTGAGGCCAGCGCTGGCATCACGAATCTGTTCAACGCTGATCGTGCGCTTGTCTTCCTTCGGGAATACCAGATGAATGTCGGGGTGCGTGTCGGTTGCAGTCCGTCGCAGATGCTCCAGAACATATGCATCTTCACAGCTGAGCGTGCCGACTGAAGATGGCGTGTCGGCTTTGAGCAAACGGGCAGCCAGCACCAGGGCAAGATTCAGTTTGCCGGTGCCGTGAGGACCCGTGAGCAGCCACGCATGCCCCAGCCCTCTGGCGGCATGAGCCTCGGTGAGTGATGCCAGGGTTTCGTGCAACCACGGACAAAGCCGCGTGCTTGCCGTTGCGTAGATGCCGCTGACTTCGCTCATGGCGCAGTCACGCCGGCGTCGGTCAGCAGATTGTCCAGACACACGGTGATGTCGTGCTGGATCTGCTCAGGTGGACGGGCCGCATCGATGCAACGGATGCGGTCAGGTTCGAGCGCAGCAAGACGCAGGTAGGCTTGTCTAACCCGCTCCAGGAATGCGACACCTTCCTGCTCGAAGCGGTCCATCGGGCGATGGCCGATGCGAGCCAACCCCAGTTCTGCCGGCGCATCGAGCAGTAAGGTCAGATCCGGTTGCAGGCCCCGCTGTACAGTGCGGATAAGGCAATCCAGCAGCTGATCATTGACTCCGCGTCCGGCACCCTGATAAGCGCGGGTGGCGTCGGTAAATCGGTCGCAGATCACCCATTCGCCACGCAGCAGTGCCGGTCGAATGACCTCGTCCAGATGCTGCGCCCGGGCCGCGAACATGAGCAGCGTCTCGGCGTCGGCCGACAGGGGGGCTGTCTGCTCTCCCAGCAACAGTTCGCGTATGCGCTCGCCCAGAACAGTGCCGCCTGGCTCCCGGGTGATGCGCACCATGTGTCCCCGGTTCTCAAGATACCGGGCGATGTGGTCGATCTGCGTTGACTTCCCTACCCCTTCCACGCCCTCCAGCGTCACGAAGCGGCCCGTGGTCACTGCGGGTTCCCCTGCGTGACGCTGCGACGTCGTTCCAGATAGCGCTGCACCGCGCGATTGTGTTCCTCCAGCGTTACGGAGAAATAGTGGCTGCCGTCCGGGAGACCGGTGGCGACGAAGTACAGCACCTCGCCATCCAGGGGATTGACGGCTGCTTCTATAGCGGCGCGACCTGACAATGCGATCGGCGTCGGCGGCAGGCCGAAGCGGGTGTAGGTGTTGTAGGGTGTGTCGCGAGTGAGGTCGGCGCTGCGCAGTCTGTCCTGAAAATCGTCTCCCAATCCGTAGATCACGGTAGGGTCGGTCTGCAGGCGCATGCCCAGTCGCAGGCGACGATGGAAGACGCCGGAGATTTCCCGCCGCTCGGAAGCCAGCCCGGTTTCCTTCTCGACGATGGAAGCCAGGATCAGCGCCTCGTAGGGGTGTTCCAGCACAGACAGATCCGATCGGTTGTCCCATGCTTCGAACAGGATGCGCTCCAGCGCCGCGTGCGCCTGCCGCAGAATGCTGAGGTCCGTGGTGCCGCGGGCAAAGCGGTAGGTGTCCGGGAAAAACTGTCCCTCGGGGTGGACGTCCGGTTTGCCGAGAGCGGCCATGATGTCTTCAGGCGCCAGATCCGTTGCGACAATCGCCGGGTGGCGCCGCAATTGCGCCAGCATGTCGCTGAAACGGGATCCTTCCACAATGGTCAGCGAATGCAGAAACACGTCACCCCTGACCAGTTTGTCCAGCAAGGTCACTGGTGTCAGGTCTGGCGTCAGCTGGTACTCACCTGCCCGTATTCGGGTGGCGTCACCGCTCAGACGTGCGTGCAGGCGCAGCAGCTGTGGATACCGAACGATGCCTCGTTCGTTGAGTTCGTCTGCGACCCGGAACAGGGGCGTCCCCGGCGCCACCTCGAGCCAGGCACCTTCAGGGGGCAGATCCAGCGGTGTATGCAGGTCCTGCCACACGTACCAGCTCACTAGCGCTGTGGCTGCGACCGTGAGCACGAACGTGCCCAGCACCGTCCAGAGGATCTTACGCGTGACCATAACCGAAGTGATCCAGAAATCTGCGTGTCAGATTGCCAATCGCGAAGCGCTGACGGTCGAGCTGACGCACCGGCCAGATACCGAACACGGCGTTGGTCACGAACAGCTCATCCGCGGCGGCAAGGTCGTCCTGTGTGAGCTGGCGGGTTTCGCACTCGACGCCCAGCGATTCAGATGCCTGCATCACGGCACGACGCATGACACCTTCGACGCCACAGTGAGACAGCGACGGTGTCAGCAGTCTGTTGCGTTGCACTGCAAACAGATTGCAGGCGATGCCGCTGACCACAAGTCCGTGTTCATCCATCAGCAATCCTTCCTCGGCATCAAGGGTGGCCAGTTCCTGCTGAGCCAGAACCTGCTCAAGGCGGCACAGATGCTTCATCCCGGCCAGCGCCGGATTGCGACCCAGGCGCAGCTGCAGACTGGCCAGACGCACCCCCCGAGTGTAGTGCCCTGACGGGTACTCGGGCCAGCCGCTGATTCCCAGAATTCGGGTCGGATTCTGCGGTTGAGGAACTCGATAGCCACGCGATCCGGTGCCGCGCGTGATGATCAGCTTCACGACGTTGCGTCCGGTTGGTGGGCAATGGCGCAGGATTTCGTCGCGTACCGTATCAGGGTCAACTGGAGCAAGGTCCAGGCGGGCACATCCTGCGAACAGCCGCTCCATGTGCAGGTCCAGCCAGCGAATACGGCCATCCTGAGCGGCCATCGTTTCGAACAGACCGTCACCGTAAGCGAGACCGCGATCCGCCGGGCTGAGCGTCCCGGCCTCACCATTGATGAGCCAGATCGGGTGGTTTGCAGTCATCTCTGATGACCGCTGGCGCAGGACGGCGCCGCGGTCACACCAGGCGTCTGAAGATCACTGTGCCGTTGGTGCCGCCGAACCCGAAGGAATTCGACAGGCCCACCTCCAGCTTCGCCTCGCGCGCCGTGTTGGGTGTGTAGTCCAGATCGCACTGGGGATCCTGATTGTCGAGGTTGATCGTCGGTGGGATCACCTGGTCACGCAGCGCGAGTATCGTGAAAATCGCTTCAGCGACTCCGGCCGCACCAATCATGTGTCCTGTCGTGGACTTCGTGGAGCTGACGGCCAGTTTGCCGGCTGCAGCGCCGAACGCGTGTTTGATGGCAACTGTCTCGGCAAGGTCGCCAAGCGGCGTGGATGTGCCATGAGCGTTCAGGTAGTCCACATCGTCTGGGGCAATGCCGGCATCCGCCAGCGCGTTACGCATGCACAATTCAGCGCCCTGCCCGTGCTCGGGCGGTGCGGTAATGTGATAGGCGTCGGAACTCATTCCAAAGCCGATCAGCTCGGCGTAGATCGTGGCCCCGCGTGCTCTGGCAGTTTCGTACTCTTCGAGTACGACTGCGCCGGCGCCGTCACTGAGAACGAATCCGTCCCGGTCGCGATCCCACGGGCGGCTGGCCGCCCTGGCATCGTCATTGCGCGTGGACAGGGCGCGGGCAGCGCAGAAACCTGCCATGCCCAGCGGTGTGGCGGCGTGCTCGGCGCCGCCGGCGACCATGACGTCAGCGTCACCGCACTGGATCATCCGTGCAGCCAGTCCGATGCAGTGCGTGGACGTGGTGCAGGCCGTGACCACTGCCAGGTTGGGGCCGGTCATGCCGTACATGATCGAGATGTGTCCGGAAATCATGTTGCTGATCGTGCCGGGAACGAAGAAGGGAGTGATTCGCCGGGGACCGGCGGTCATCAGCTTCTCGTGATTGTTCTCGATCGTCTCGATGCCGCCGATGCCGGTGCCCATGGCAACGCCGTATCGATGCGCATGTCCTTCGCTGACCGCTATGCCGGAATCGGCAATCGCCTGCTTCGCAGCGGCGATGCCATAGTGCATGAACAGGTCGACCTTGCGCGCTTCCTTCGGCTCCATGTATTCCGTGACGTCAAAGTCCCGGATCAGCCCCGCGATACGGGTAGTCAGCGCACTGGAGTCGAAATTGTCCAGCGCACCGATTCCGCTGACGCCTTCGCAGACGTTGCGCCATGCCTGATCCACGGCATTACCGACCGGTGAAATCAGGCCCAAACCGGTTACGACGACTCGTCGTCTGGACACGGTTGTTACCTCAACAAGATTGTCTGTTCAAACCTGAAATGGAAACGCAGGCCCGACATGGAAACGGCAGGGTTTCGGGTCACGAAAAATCAGGACTCGTTCTGCTTCGCCAGAATGTAGTCGATTGCCTGCTGGACGGTGGTGATCTTCTCCGCATCCTCATCCGGGATCTCGGTCTCGAACTCCTCTTCCAGGGCCATGACCAACTCCACGGTGTCCAGCGAGTCAGCTCCCAGATCGTCGACAAACGAGGCATCGTTCTTGATTTCGTCGGCTTTGAGGCCGAGCTGCTCAGCGATGATTCCTCTGACTTGCTCTTCGACACTGCTCATGTGTGTGATACCCCTTATGAATTGACAGGCCGGACCAAGTGGCCCGGCCAGTGTGGCGCGTATTGTATTGGAATCATTCGGGGCATTCTACAAGATTGCCCGCGATGGCTGACCGCAGCGCGTCTGCAGGGCGCGAACGTGGCCGCTGGCGCCTGAATGACGTCATGGCATGTACATTCCGCCATTGACATTCAGGGTCTCGCCGGTGATGTACGAAGCCAGATCCGAGACCAGGAACAGCGTTGCCGAGGCGATATCATCCACGCTCCCGAGACGCCCCGCCGGAATACGCCCTCGCAGGGCATCAACCTGCTTTTCGTCCAGCGCGCGGGTCATATCGGTCTCTATGAATCCGGGTGCGATCGTGTTGACCGTAATGCCACGGGATGCGACCTCCGCGGCCAGTGATTTCGTAAAGCCGAGTATGCCGGCCTTGGATGCCGCGTAATTGGCCTGTCCCGGATTGCCGGTCAGGCCGACGACAGACGCGATATTGACGATGCGTCCGTAGCGGGCTTTCATCATGCTGCGCAGGCAGGCCTTGGACAGCCGGAATACAGATGTCAGATTTGTGGCCAGCACTGTTTCCCATTCGTCTTCACGCATGCGCATGAGCAGATTGTCGCGGGTGACACCGGCGTTGTTGATCAGAATGTGCGGGTGGCCCTCGTTCGCTGCCAGATCATCCATCAGTGCCTGCACGGAATCCGGGGCGGTGACATCCAGCACGACGCCGCGCCCGTGAGCGCTGACCTGCTGGAGTCGGTCACCGATGGCTGCAGCGCCGTCCGGTGAAGTGGCGGTGCCGACTACGTGCGCACCCTGTGCGGCCAGGGCATCTGCGATGGCTGCGCCTATGCCGCGCGATGCGCCCGAAACCAGAGCAATGCGGCCCGCGATACCGGACCAGGCTGTCGAAGTGCTGGAATTCATGATCTACCGGACAGGATGTGGAATCGGGCCATTATAGCGGCCCGGGCGGCGGTCGGGGTGTGCCGCGCATGACCGCGAGCTACACGGGAGTATGATATCTTCCGGAGACTGGATGAAAGTCATGTGCTGGCCCCGCCAGTCACAAGGAGACGACAGCAATGTCCCCGGCAATTCTTCGGCGAATCAGTGAGCTGCGCGGTCGGCAGCCTTCCGCGTTGCAGCGTGGTTTCACACTGATAGAGATCATGGTCGTCGTGGTCATCATCGGACTGCTGGCAGCGATTGTTGTGCCGAACATGATGGGCTATACGGATACCGCCGCAATCAGTCGCGCCAAGCAGGACATCAGGGCGATAGAGACGGCACTGAATCTGTACCGCCTGGACAATTACCGTTACCCCACCACCGACGAAGGACTTGAGATCCTTGTCTCCGGCGGAAATACCGAAGGCGGCAAGCAGTATCTGCGACGTATTCCGCTCGATCCGTGGAACAACCCTTACCAGTATTCACAACCCGGCCGTCGCGGTGAGTTCGACCTCTACTCGCTGGGCGCCGATGGACGCGAAGGCGGTGAAGGCATCAACGCGGAGATCGGTAACTGGGATCTGGATTGAGCACTTGCCACGTAGTGCTCGGGGATTCTCGCTACTTGAGCTGCTGATAGTCGTCACGATCATCGGCATCTTCATCGGTGCAGCCGTACTTTCCATCGGCGTCCTGGGCCGCGATCGCGAAATGGAACGCGAGATGCTGCGCCTGTCCAGCCTGCTGGAACTGATGCGCGAGGAAGCGCTGATGCAGGGGCGTGATTACGGCATTCTCCTCACGCGCAGCGGCTATCGTTTCTATATATACGACTACATGCAGCAACAGTGGGTGGAACCGGCGCAGGACAACCTGATGCGGCCCAGACATCTTCCGGATGGTCTGTCCATTGCGCTGGCCATGGAAGGTCGGGATCTGGTGCTGCGACCTGACTTCGAGATCGGTGCCCCGGAGGTGCCTCAACCTCAGATCGCGCTGTTCTCAAGTGGCGAGGTGACGCCTTTCCGGGTCAGTCTTCAACGGGGGTTTGATCCGGGTCGAATGACTCTTGATGTCGCGCTGGACGGTACGATGGAGACTTCCGAAGATGGCTTCGCGACGCCCTGAGTTGTTCGCAGCGCAGGGCTTCACATTGATCGAAGTCATGATCGCGCTGGTCATCGTTGCGCTTGGCATGATGGCCGTGAACACGCAGTTGAATCGTTACGTGGTCGGTGCGGTTTACATAGAGGACAAGACGCTCGCCAGCTGGATTGCGACCAACAAGGTCACAGAGCTCAGTCTGCTGCGCGAATGGCCCGCCATAGGCGAGAGCTCGGAAGACCTTGAGTTTGCATCGCGCCGCTGGCATGTGCGCACTGAAGTTTCAGCATCCCCTGTTGAAAACCTGCGCCGTGCCGACGTGCACGTTTCTCTGGCGGACGCTCCGGATCGGGTGATTCACACCGTTTCCGGCCTTCTCGAACCGCCGTCACCGGCCGGTTTCGCACCGGTGCAATGGCCGGCCCCTGTCACGGGAGTGGAAGGATGAGGTGTCATCGCGGCTTCACGCTGATTGAGCTGCTGATCGCCGTCGCGATCGTGGCTGTGGTCGGGGTGATGGCCCTGGTTGGCCTGACAGAGGTGATCAATCAGCAGACCCTGGCACGCGAGCGCACCGATCGCTGGCGCGAAGTGCAGTTTGCGATGCGGGTCGTGATGCAGGACCTGGCTCAGATCCATCCCCGCCCTACCCGCGATGAGCTTGGCGACAGTCGCCAGCCTGCGGTGCTCGCAAGCCCGAATGCACAGTTCGCTCTCGAGTTCAGCCGTGGCGGCTGGTCGAACCCGGCCGGTTTTCCGCGCGGCACCGTGCTGCGCGTCGCCTATCACCGCGAGGGCGATACCCTGGTGCGCTTTCACTGGCCGGTCATGGATCGCACGATGTCTACGCCTCCGATACGGCAGGATCTGCTGGAAGGCATCGAGGACGTGGAGATCCGGTTTCTGGATGAAGGCGGAAACTGGCACCGGGAGTGGCCTCCCCTGGGGCTGACCGGACCCTCCCGTCTTGTCCTGCGACCGCGTGCCGTCGAGTTTGCGGTTGAGATCGACGGCTTCGGACGCGTGTGGCGCCTGGTGGAGACTGGGGTATGACGGCGCACAGGCAGCGCGGCGTTGCGATCATTACCGCGATTCTTGTCGTCGCGGTGGGCACCCTGATTGCGACCAACCTGATGTGGCAGGCGACGCTGGATCAGCGTCGCACGGCGGCGGCACTGGCAGCCGATCAGGGCCTGATGTATGCACAGGCCGCCGAAGCCTGGGCGGCCGATATCCTTCGTCAGGACATCGTGGATTCACCGGACAGTGACCACCTCGGCGAGGACTGGGCTTTCGAGTTACCGCCGGTTCCGGTCGACGGAGGCACTATCATTGGTCGGCTGGAAGATCTGCACGGACGCTTCAACCTGAACAATCTGGTGACGCCCGTAGGGGTGGAGAACCTGCCGGCCATCGAGCAGTTCCAGCGACTGCTGCTGACTCTGGAGATCGATCCCTCCCTGGCCCAGGCCGTCGTGGACTGGATCGACTATGACAGTGAGCAGCGTTTCCCGTCCGGAGCAGAAGACCCGGTATATGCGAGCGAGAATCCGCCCTATCGCACCGCCAACGTGATGATCACCACGCCATCCGAGCTCATGGCCGTTTCCGGGTTCGATCAGGAAACCTACCAGCGACTTGCACCCTACGTCACGGCCCTGCCCAGCGGTACTCGGATCAACGTCAATACCGCCTCAGACGTGGTGCTCGCGTCACTGTCCGATGATATAGACTTGCGCCTTGCGGGGTCCCTCGTGGAGGAACGCGGCCTGTCGGCATTCGGTGATATCGATGCCGTGTTCGGCGGGCTGGTGGAGCCTCAGACGCTGCAGCGCATTGACAGTGTCAGCGAACACTTTCTGTTGACCGCAACGGTGACACTGGGCGACGCCCAGTTGACAATGAGGTCGGTACTGCAGCGCGATCCCAGTGGGCTGACACGGCCGCTGTTTCGCAGTCTCGGCGTCGAGTAGTCGGGTACTGGCCAGGTGGGCTTCAACGCGATGGGTGTGGAGTAGAACGGTTGTCCGAAACGCTTTACATACGACTGTCTGACGGCGCCGACGCGTGCAGCTGGGTAGTGCTGGACGCTGATCACCGTCTGGCTGCGAGTGCCACGCACGACACACTGCAGGCTGCCTCGGCGGCCGCTGCCGGACGGCGCGTGATTGCGTTGGTGCCGGGCCTGGACGTGGTCGCGGCGCAGCCGGAACTGCCTTCCGCTCCTCAGTCCCGACTCCGTCAGATGGTGCCTTACGCGCTGGAAGACGCACTGGCGCACGACGTGGAGCGGCTGTTTTTCGCTATTGGCCAGCGTGCCGAGTCAGGCCATGTCAATGTATCGGTGGTGACGCGCGAACGCCTGGAATCCTGGCTTGCCGTTCTGCAGGCCGCCGGCATTCGGGCTGATGCGATGTTCGCCGACATGGAAGGCGTTCCCGAAACTCCGGGCACCCTGACGCTGGTTGCGGAGGGGGGGCGCATTCACGGTCGCCGTGCCGGACATCCACCATTCGTACTGGAGGATATTGCACTTGCCGATCTGCTTGGCGTCGTGGCCGGCGAAAGCGAAGACTCCGGCGACCCGAAACACCTGACGGTCTTTGCCGATTCGGACGCTGCCGAGCGTTGCAGCGTTGAACTTCAGATGCTGCGTGAACAGCAGATTGACGCTGATCTTACGGTACTCGCGGACGGGGTGACGGTGATGCTGGCAAGAACGCTGGCACACCATCCGGGGACCAATCTCCTTCAGGGTCAGTACGGTCGCAGATCCGACTGGGCCGCGCTCCTGAAACCGTGGCGAGTCGCGGCCGGTCTCGTGGCGGTGAGCATTCTGATTGCCTTCGTGGCTCAGGCTGCGCAGTACGTGAGCCTGTCGCGCACGGATGCAACCTTGACTGCGCGCCTGCAGTCAATGTGCCAGCAGCAGTTCGGCGCTTCCAACCTGCGTGCGTGCGAAACGGATGCACGTCGGGTACTGGAAGCCCTGGGCGAATCCGCGGATGGCGGCAGTGCCGAGCACTTTCTGGCCATGGTTGCGTCGGTTGCTGCCACGCGACCGCCCGGCAGTCGAATCGAGGGCCTGAGCTATCGCAACCGCGTGCTTGATCTGCAGCTGGTGGTCCCGGGCGTGCCGGCGCTGGACGAGTTCACGCGCCGGCTTGCGGCCGAGCGCAATCTCGAGGCGCGGATACAGTCCACCAGTACCGGTGAGAGCGGCGTAGAAAGTCGCGTACAGATCGTGACGGCGGGGAGCTGACCATGCGTGAATGGCTGGACAACCTGCAACCTCGCGAGCGAATCATACTCCTGGCCGGTGCTGTGGCCGCGGCCATCATTGTCGTCTGGGGTTTGATCTGGTCGCCGCTGTCTGCCGCGAATTCGAACCTGTCGCTTGCGGTGGCGGAGAAGCAGCGTCTGGAGGTCGCGTTGCAGCGCACCGCCGCCCTGCCCGGCCGATCTGCAACACCGACGGCCGGTGCCGCTCAGGGTACTTCACTACTGGTACTGGTCGAGCGCACGCAGCAGGCGCATGGGCTGGGCGGTGCATTCACACAGACGCGTCCCGATGGTCCGGACGGCATCAATGTGACATTCCAGAACGCGTCCTTTGATTCCATGCTCAGCTGGCTGGTCATGCTGCAGGCAGAACATGGCGTCAGCATCGAGTCAGCGACGTTCAGCAGTACGCGTCAGGCGGGGCTGGTCAGCGGACGTCTTTTCTTGCGCCGGGCCTGAAACATGCCGGGCAGACTGGGCTGGGTGGCACTGGGCGTGGGCGCATATCTGGCGTTCGTGCTGACCATGTTCCCGGCGGCCACCGCATACCGCTGGTTTGCGCCGCCGGAACTGGCGCTGTCGGGTGTGGAAGGCACCGTGTGGTCCGGTCGTGCCGCGCTGGGTTCTGTCGAGGGCTTTCCGCTCCGCGACTTGCGCTGGCAGTTGCACCCGTCGGCGCTGCTGACTCTTCGTCTGGGGGCAAGCTTTGAGAGCCGACTTGCGGAAGGTTTCGTCAGCGGTGCCGTCAGGGCCGGCATGAACACGGTCGAGTTTTCAGACATCCGTGTTGCAACGTCGCTGGCAGCCTTGCGTGCAGCGTTGCCACTGGAGGGCCTGGAAGGACGGGTGAGCCTGTCGCTGGAGCGACTGGTCCTCGATCGGGGCTGGCCGGTCGTCGTGGTTGGCGATGCCGGCGTCAATGATCTCCAGGGGATGTGGTTCATGGCCGGCGATCAGCCGGATTTCGTCACGCTGGGAAGCTACGCCCTGCAGTTTCATCCAGGCGGCGGCAACGGAATCCTCGCTTCGGTACGGGATGCGGGAGGGCCGCTGGAAGTCAGTGGCGAACTGGAACTTGGCAGCGACCGTGCCTACCGCATCGAGGGCCTGGTGCGTGCCCGCGAAAACGCCAGCGCGGAGCTGGTCCAGGGCCTGCAGTTCATGACCGACGATCCCGATGCCAGCGGGCGCAGGGCGTTCAGCTTTACGGGCACCCTGTAGAAGTTCGCAGTAGAAGCTCGCTCCCCTGCGACTGGAGCGAGGACTGGCTCGAGATCGGTCGAAAGTACATCGCAAGGCTCCCGGCCTACAAGTACATCGACGACTTCGACCTCGCCCAAAGCTAGGTATCGGTAGGCCGGATGAGGGCGGCGCGTCGCTGCCAGTTCCTCAGATATACCTAATATATACAGTAATTTGTAGTAACCACCTCAAATAGATTCCAGCTTTGGCGGCGCGTTGGCCAGCTGCCTCAGGACCTGTTCCATGCGCCGGAAGACCTCGGCGAGAGTGTCCTCGTCCGGCAACGTCGTGACGCGGAAATGCGAGCGATATGGCGTATTGAAACTGGAACCCGGTGCAATCAACACATGATGATGTTCCAGCAGCTCCATCGCGAATGCCTCATCGTCGAATCCCGGCAGGCGCCGTGTATCCACACCAATGAACGCGTACATGGACCCGCGCGGCGGCACCAGATGCAGGAACTCACTCTGATTCACGCCTTCGATGACTGCGGCGCGCGACTGATACAGTCGCCCGCCGGGTTCGCACAGGTTGCGAATACTCTGAAAGCCGCCAAGTGCAGTCTGCACAGCCCATTGACCGGGCACGTTACTGCACAGACGCAGTGCTGCCAGCAGATCCAGCGCCTTCAGATAGCCTTCGGCGCGTTCCACGGCACCGCTGAATGACACCCAGCCAACCCGGTAACCGCAAGCCCGATATACCTTGGACAGGCCGCTGAACGTCGCGCACAGTGTGTCCTTGCACAGCGTGGCCATCGGCACGAACCGGGCTTCGTCGTAGGTCATCTGGTCGTAGATTTCGTCGCTGAGCACGACCAGGTTGTGCCGCGCGGCAACTTCTGCGATTGCCGACAGGATCTCCCTGCTGTAGACCGCGCCGGTGGGATTGTTAGGATTGATGACGACGATCGCGCGGGTGCGTGGCGTGATCAGGGACTCGATGCGCTCGACATCGGGCTCGAACTGCTGGCTCTCTACACACGGGTAGTAGACCGCCCTGCCGCCGTTCAGCGTGGTAGCGGCGGTCCACAGTGGATAGTCGGGACTGGGAATCAGGACTTCGTCACCATCGTTCAGCAGAGCCCGCAGTGTCAGGTCTATCAGTTCGCTGACGCCGTTACCAATGAACACCTGTTCCGCCGTCACGTCCATAATGCCGCGTGCCTGTTGTTGCATCACGACGGCTTCCCGTGCAGGAAAAATGCCCTTCTGATTGCAGTAACCCTCGCTGGCGCCAAGATTCTCGATCATCGCAAGGCGCATGGTCTCAGGCGTACGGAAGCCGAACACGCCAGGGTTGCCGATGTTCAGGGAGATGATTTCGTAGCCCTGCCGCTCCAGCTCCTGTGCCCTCCGGGCGAGCCGTCCGCGTATCTCATAGCGAACGTCTTTCAGCTGGCGGCTGGGCTCAAACTTCGGGGGGATCAACACGGCAGGTTCCTGCTCAAAAAAGGGGTATTCTCCCTTGTTATCCCCACGCAGGGAAGGATCTGTGGCCCAGGAGTCGTCGTCGTCAGTTGTAGACCCCGAGCGAAGAGCGGGGCTTTCAAGGGTGCTGGTGCCACTGAAGCGGGTGGTCGACTATGCCGTTCCGGTGCGGGTGCGCGAGGACCGTGGCGGTATCGTCATGGACGGAGTGCGTATGACCATGAACCCGTTCGACGAAATCGCGCTCGAGGAAGCATTGCGTATTCGTGAACGTGGCGAGGCTGGTGAAGTCGTGGTCGTCAGCGTTGGCAGCGAGGAATGCGATCAACAGCTGCGCAGCGGACTTGCAATGGGGGCCGACCGCGCGATCCGCGTCAGTGCGTCTGCAGCACTGGAACCCCTGGCGGTGGCCAGGGCGCTGCTGGCAGTCATCGAGCGCGAGGAGCCGGACCTGGTTCTGATGGGCAAGCAGGCCACCGACACCGACCACGCGCAAACCGGGCCCATGCTTGCCGGTCTGTGGAACCGCCCGCAAGCCACTTTTGCGTCGCGGATAGATATCGACAACGGAGCCGCATCCGTGATCCGCGAAGTCGATGCCGGACACAGCATGGTCAGGGTGGCGCTGCCCGCCGTCATCACAGTCGATCTGCGACTCAATGAACCGCGGTACGTGAAGCTTCCCGATGTGTTGAAAGCGAGACGCAAGCAAATCGAGACCGTAACGCTACCGACTTCAGTACGGGCCACGCCGGCACAGTTCACAGTTGAGAGTGTGGATGCACCCGAGCCGCGCCCGCGCGGAATCCGTGTCGCTACAGTGCGCGAGTTGATTTCGGAACTTCGGAATCGGGGCCTGCTGGACCGATGACTCGTGTGCTGGTGATTGCTGAACTCGATGGGACGCAGCTAGCGTCGGCGACTGCATGCACGGTGCAGTGTGCGCGCCAGATCGGCGCCGAAGCCCTGGACCTGGCTGTGATGGCAGTGGACGGTGGAGAAGCTGCATCCGAGGCGGCAGTCCTGGATGGCGTGAGTCGGGTTCTGCTGCTGGACAACCCGGCATTCGCCGGCTGTCTGGCTGAAATACTGGCTCCCGCAATCAGCGAGCTCGCTGCCGACTATACGCACGTGCTTGCGCCGGCCACCACTTTCGGTCGTGACGTGCTGCCACGCGTGGCGGCCCTGCTCGGCGTAGGCCAGATCAGCGACATCATCGCAGTGGACGGCCCCTATCGCTTTCGTCGCCCCGCATACGCAGGGAATGCCATTGTCACGCTGGTGGCGGATCCGGCAAGGCAGTTGCTGGGTACAGTCCGTGTGTCTGCCTGGACGCCCGCAGGAAATCAGTCTCCAGTGGCGGTCGTGCGCGCTGATCCTGTCCCGCATTCGGTGGGCACATCCGTGCCGGCTGTCGGAAGCCGATTCCTTGGTTTGCGAACGGGCGAAAAAGACTGTCCCTCGCTGTCGGGGGCGCGGCGGGTGGTGTGCGTCGGACGCGGTATAGGTGATGGCGACGGCCTTGTGCAGGCTCAGGCATTAGCCGAAGCCCTGAACGGCGCCCTGGGCGCTTCTCGTGCAGTTGTGGACGCCGGATTGGCCGCTAATGAACTTCAGATCGGTCAGACAGGTAAGATCATTGCACCGGAGCTCTATATCGGACTTGGCGTTTCCGGAGCAATACAACACCTGACTGGCATCAGGGATGCGCACACCATAGTAGCGATCAACAACGACCCGGAAGCCCCAATCATGCAGGTCGCGGACATCGCTTTGCTCGCGGATCTCGCTGAAGCAGTTCCGGAACTTCTGGCGCAACTGAGGGATGACATTCCGGTCACGCCATGACAAGTCTCTCGGTCAGCCCAATTGCTCGAGGAGGCGTTCGGCGGAACTGACGGAAAACTCTCCTGGCGCATCCACATTCAACTGGCGAACGACACCGTCGTCGACCAGGATCGAATAGCGTCGACTGCGTATTCCCATGCCGTAGGCGGATGCGTCCACGTCCAGGCCCAGCAGTCGCGTGTAGTCAGCATTGCCGTCCGCGAGCATCATGACCTTGTCGTCGGCATGGCTGGCCTGACCCCAGGCCGACATCACGAACACGTCATTGACGGCCAGGCAAGCGATGACATCAACGCCACGGGCACGGATGGCATCGGCCTGCTCGATGAATCCCGGCAGGTGTTTCATTGCACAGGTCGGTGTGAAAGCGCCGGGCACCGCAAACAGGACGACTGTCCTGCCACTGAACAGCTCATCCGTTGAGATCTGTTCCGGGCCGTTCTCGCCCATATGGCCAAGCTTGCCGCCAGGCATCCGATCGCCGATTGATATTGTCATTGTGTTTCCGCTTCGGCCTGCCGGTTTGCAGGCCGGTTTTCGATTGAGTCAGCTGCACCACGAAAAAAGCACGCCTCCGCGAAGGAGACGTGCTTCGTCTTGTACCTATGTGGGTCCGTTTCTTCGCTGTTCCCGGATTCAGTCCGGTGCTGCTCAGACTTTACAGTCGGGCGAGTGCTTCCGCAATCTGGCGCTCACGCTCTCGCTCGCCGCGAATGAACTGCAGCCACTGGTTGGCAGCGGTGCGGCTGCGATCGTCCCGCGCTGCGGCCTGCAATGCCGTTTCCGCATCGCCCCAGCGCTTCTGCTCAGCCAGACAGACACCCAGCATGATGTTCGCCTGATCTGTGCGGCGCAGGTCGCCTTTACGCAGACCCTCGCGGGTTGCGGCCACGCAGTTTTCCCACTCAGCGAGGTTCTGGTACGAACGCGCCAGTTCAATGTCCAGGTTTCCGTCGCTGGACAGTTCCGCGGCGCGGCGCAATGCCGGCAGTGCCGCCTCGTGATCCTGTGCCATCTGCCAGGCCTGGGACAACAGTCGCCAGTTCGACTGTGTGGACTCGACCACGCCGTCATCCAGCCCCCGCTGAAGCACACGGGCCGCCTTGAACGGAACGTTAGCCTGCATGAGCATGTTGGTGAGGTTTACGATTTCGGTTCCGCGTGTGAGCCATCCGGCCTCATAGGCGGCTTCGAACAGTGCAAGCTGCATGTCCTCCTGACCTTCCTGACCGTAGATGCCGGCCAGGGTGATCAGGTGCTCACGTTTCGGCCACAGCTGAACCATGGTACGCAGGGTGCTGATCAGGTTGGGAAAGTCTTCAAGCTCGTAGTAAAACACCTGCAGCAGCTGATACCAGCTTTCCTGCGGACCCTGGCCACGACCCTCGGCAACCTCCAGGGCTCGGTAAACTTCGGGGATACCATCCCGAAAGCGACGCAGCTGATAATAGATCATGGCCTTCAGGATGAAGGAGTCGGCCTGCGGGTTCTCGGTTCTCGCCAGCCAGCGATCCAGCATGGCGAGCGATTCGTCGTAACGTTCTTCCTGGAAGTAAAGGCGGGCCAGTGTGTTCATGGTCTGGACTTCCAGACCCTCCGGAATATCGGCGTAATTCAGTACGCGTTCATAGGCGTCGATGGCCGCAGGGAAATTCTCTTCATTCACGTAGATGAATGCAAAGAAGTTCCACATCTGAGCGGCTTCGAAATCGTTGAGGTCGTCCATGGCACGGATGCGGTCCAGCAGGCGTCGCGCATTGCGAAGGTCTCCGTCCTCGGCGTACTCCTGCGCTTCCAGCAACGGTGTCGAGACGGCAGGTCTCATCGCGGAAACCTGGCGGGTCTCGCCCTCAGGCCGCTGCCCGGCGCGCTGTCCGAAAGCATCCATTGGTACAAAAAGCATGCAGGCAACCGCAGCTGCGACTGCGCCCGGGAGAAGTGAAGCAATTCGGTTGATCATGATCTAGTTCCCATCCAGCTGGAACGTGAACAGATTACGGACGCCGAGCACCTCGATGGGCTCACCGTCGATGACACGGGGACGAAAGCGGAACCGGTACGCAGCGTCCATGGCCGGCCGCTCAAACATGCGGTTGCTGGATTCCACCACCTCCACGTCGCGTACCGTACCCTGCGTGGTGACGATGAACTCGACCAGCACCCAGCCTTCGAGTCCCATCTGCGCGGCGCGGGCAGGATACTGTGGCGTAACTCGAACAATAGGCAGGTACTCGCCGTCACTGACGCCGAAATTCAGGCCACCAAGGTTCAGGTCGGTGCCTATGTTGGGCCCGCCGATTGAGACGGCCAATGAGGAGCTGAAATCATCGGAAGAATCCGGGTTGGGCATTTCCGGCGGACGCTCCGGTTCCGGCGGACGATCCGGCTGTTCGCGGCGGGTGTCGACGATCTCTTCGCGCTCAACACGCACGAAGTCGACGATGCGGAAAGCACCGGAATCACTCAGCGCGCTGCCACTGACGGCGATCAGGAACTGCATGATGAACAGCAGTCCCAGGGTAATCGCGGCTCCAATAGCTATCGATATCGCGTATCGGACAATCATGTTTCCTCACCCCCTCAGCTCAGTGCCCGTACCTGCGGGCACCCCTGGAAGCATCATCCGCCTTATTGCCTCGTAATTCAAGGTATGGTGGATATGCTCCGATTCTAACACACCGCCCCGTCGCCCGGGTTCGCCCTGGTGGCGTGCCCGGGATGCGCCATCAGCGCAGCGTGGCAATCGTAATTTCCGTGATTCCGGCGGCCTTCACCGAGTCCATGACCGCAATCAGAAGCCGGTTCCGGGCCCCGCTGTCGGCCTGAATCACGACACCACCCTCTGGATACTCGGAGTACAGACGCTCGATCTGGGGCCGGACTTCGGTGATGTCCACCTGGCGTCGGTCTATCCAGATCTCGTCGTTCGCCGTGATGGCAACGAAAATACTGCCCCGGTCCGGTGTGACAGCGGTGACGGCATCGGGTCGTTCTATTTCCACACCCGGTTCACGGACGAACACCGCCGTGACGATGAAGAAGATGAGCATGATGAACACCACGTCCAGCATGGGCGTGAGGTTGATCTCTGTTTCTTCTTCTTCGTCGAGCTGTTCGTTGACTGCGTCGCGCATATTCGTAATTCCCGGCGTTGCTTATCCAGTATCGGTCAGATGCCTTCCGCTATGGATATGTTATAGACGTTGGCCTGCCTGGAAGAGTCCATGACCTCGACCAGCGTGTTGGTACGCGAGTTCGGGTGGGCCTGGATGACAACCGGCCGTTCCGGATCTTCGGCGTGCATGCGCTCGATGTTGGCACGCACGGCGCGCGGATCTACGACCCGGTTCTCGATCCAGATCGAGTCATTCTCATCGATGATGACCAGGATGGCACCCCGTTCCTGAATGACCTGCGGCTGATCCTGATCCGGACGATTCACATCAAGGCCGACTTCACGAATGAATGTGGCCGTGACGATGAAGAAGATCAGCATGATGAACACCACGTCCAGCATGGGCGTGAGGTTGATCTCGTTCTCATCCGCTTCCAGGGCAATGTCACTGATTCGTTTACGCATCGCGTAGCTCCTTTACGCTTCCTCAGTGGTCCCTGGTCAGTTCATCGGCAAGAAACCCGACCCGACGCTTGGATGTACGGTTAAGGATTGTCACCAGAAACAGCCCCGACAACGCGCCGACCATGCCGGCCATGGTCGGAATCGTCGCCATGGAGACACCGGCCGCCATGGATCTGGCGTTACTGCTGCCTGTCACCGCCATCACCTCGAACACGTTGATCATGCCCGTCACGGTGCCCATCAGTCCCAGCAGCGGGCAAAGTGCCACCAGTGTCTGAATCATCGGCAGGCCCTGGTTGGCGGACATTCGCACACGCGATATCAGCGCCTTGCGGATCTGGTGTGCCTGCCATGACTGCCTTTCCGGCCGCGATTCCCACTCGGCAAACGCTTCCTTGATCAGATGCTGCAGTCCGGTACGGAAAAAGATAAGCCGTTCCAGAATCAGGATCCACATGATCAGGATCGTGACTGCAATCAGACGCAACACCGGTCCGCCAAGCTCGAGGAAGTCGCGGATCGCTTCGAACGCGTCGATCATCACCTGCATGATGCGCACCCCTGATGCACACGCAGCCCGGCGGTTATCCGCCGGGCCACGGTGACATTGGCTCTATTCAACATCATTAGCTGTCCGGTGCCGGCTTCAGGCGGAAGCCGGTGCCGCGCCGGACTTCTCCGCCTGCTCGGCGACGATGCCCGCGCTCTGCTCCTGCAGAACCTGAATGATGCGGCGGCTGCGGCCGTTCACGAACGTGTGCAGAAGCACCATCGGAATAGCCACGACCAGACCCAGCACGGTGGTAATCAGTGCGGTGGAGATACCACCGGCCATGATGCGGGGATCGCCCGTTCCGTACAGCGTGATCGCCTGGAAGGTGATGATCATGCCGATGACCGTACCGAGCAGACCCAGCAGCGGCGCTACAACGGAGATGATCTTGATGAACAGTATGCCCCGCTGCAGACGCGGCATTTCCTTGAGGATGGCCTCGCCGAGCTTCAGCTCCAGCGTTTCGGTATCGGCATTCCTGTTCTGCTGATGGACCAGCAGCACACGACCCAGCGCGTTGTTGGCGCGAGGCTCCTTGCTCTTCAGCTGCGCGGACACCTTGCGCCCCGCAATACCCAGCGTGATCAGGCGCTCAAGAGAGAGCAGCAGACCGAGAATACCGAGGGCGATAATCACATAGCCGACGGCCTGGCCCTGCTCGATTCTTTCACGCAGGTTCGGCGTCTCGATCAGCAGCGAAAGCAGCTGACCGCGCGTGATGTCGACACCGAAGCGTACGAAACCGTCGCTGTCGGTAGTGCCGCGCACCAGATCGGATGTGCTGGTGACAAAGCGCCGCTGTGAAGGCTGGCGCTGAAGTTCCGACACGGAGTTGGTCTCCGGGTTGTGGCGCAGGTAGCGGCCATCCGCCACGAGGTTGAAGGCGCCAACGCGAACGACGTCCTCAAACTGCTCGCGACCGTCCGCGGTAATCACGCGGAAATTCGGAAGGCGCTTGACCTTGCCGAGTTCGGTGGCTTCGCGCTGCAGTTCGAACCACAGTCGCTCGATCTCCTCAATGGAAGCGAGCCTGGAAGTTGATCCCATGCGCTGCGCCAGCGTTGCCAGGAACTCCGCACGCTCCGGGAACTCGACGTTGGTGATCGAGTTCTGGAACTGGCTGCGGGCGTCGCCCGATACCTGCTGCAGTACGCCGAACAGCTCGCGCAGCGCGCCCAGTCGCTCATCGAGCTGGTTCTGCACTTCGCGGATCAGCAGTTCGTTCTGTTCGAAACGTGTCTCGAGGTCGTCGCTGCGGCGCTCCTCGTTTGTGCGTCTCGTGCGGGCTTCCTCGAGAAGCCGAGTCTGTTCCGCCTGCTGCTGCTGAAACTGCTGCAGGCGCTGTTGGTGGGCCTGGTCATCCCTTGCGCGACCCTGTTCGACCTGTCTGAGCAGTTCGTCAAGCGTCGCACTGCCTCCGTCCTGTGCATGCACCGGAACGGCGACAAAAGCCGCCATCAGCGTCGCCGCCGCGAGGCGTCGATAGGCTTTCATTGTTGGGCTCCCTCCTCGGGTGGCGTAATTGGAATCATGAATATGGCTTTGGAAACATCACCGCCGTACGCCTCAAACCCCTGTCGGATCTGATCGTGATAGTCGCGGCTGATGGTCACCCAGTCACGTGCAACCGGATCCCAGGCGCCTGCCTCGCGCCCGTCCGGGGTCAGATACAACAGCGCGACGCGACCGACTTTCAGAAAATCGACCTCGCGTGTTGTGCCATTCAGTGTGATTTCGCCGGTGTATGCGTCCATGTACCGGCCATAGTCATTCTCGATCTGCCAGGCTTCCATCACCAGCCGGAACTGGTCCGCCGCGGTGACATCGGCCCTGGTCAGCAGCTGGCGCAGATCTCTTACCCGGGCGCGCCGCCGTTCTATGAAGAACGGCATGTCGAGTTCTATGAATTGTTCCAGGCTGTCGATCATGCGCAGCATCAGGGGAAGGATCTGTCGCTCGATGACCGTGACCTGGCTGATCGATGTGCGAAGTTCGCGCAGTTGCTGCTCCTGAGCAGCCACCTGTCGCGACATCAGCGAGTTCCATGCGACCAGGGTGTCGATCTCGCGCAAGACCACCTGTCGCTCGTCGAACTGGCGCCTTGTGGTGTCCACGATCTGGTCGATGCGGTCCTGCGCCTGCCTGGCCGCCTGCACGCGTCGCTGTTCCGCCTCGATGATGGCATCCAGAGCCTGGCCCCAGGATGCGCCGCATGCGAACAGGCCCACCAGGGCGACCACTAGCACCGAAGGCTGGTACCGCTTCACTTTCATGCGCATATCACCTCGGCTGCAACCCCCGTCTGCATGTAGCCCGTTGTGTTCTTTCCGGATTCTCGAATCTGCATTATTGCCGTAGTCGCAATCGTTATTTCAGTCTCTCGTCCCGGACGCGTCCCGACTCGTGACACCAGCAGATTCGCTGACGCAACGTTGCTGGCATGAAAAAGACGCCGCAGGACACGCCAGGAAGCGCACCGTTTTCGCGTCAGTCCAGCTACGAGATTGCCCCCGAGATCCCTCTTCCTTAGGTCAACCGTATGGTTTTGTTATCTTCCAGGAACGCAGGGAAACCGGGTTTGTACACCAGTGCCAGCCTGCGGACGAAACCCGGACGCCTTGAACGCCCGCGTCGCAGGATAGCGCAAAACATTGCGATGGTGCTAGGCATCCACGATATTGTTACGAATACCAGCCAATTCATACGCTGGACCCGGGCGCTGTCCGGCCGATGGCGCACCGGGTCTCCCGCAGGCATGTTTTCGGCCCCGAATCGGGCTAGAATTGCTGTGGTGCGGAATGTGCTCCCGGCCGGGGCTGTTACTGGCTGTCAGTGAACCTCCGCCTACTGTGCCTGGGGGCCGCATAATTGACAGCGGCGCCCCTTTTCTGGAACATGGCGTGCTTCATCTTTGACTGAGATGAGTGATCGGATGAGCAATTTGCCCCGGGCGCTGCACCTTGCGGTACTGCATTATCGCGGCAGGTGCGGGCGCTTGGCTTGACGACGAAGCTCATGTGCAAGAACCCCGCACCCGAAAGGCTGCGGGGTTTTTTTTTAGTACGGTTTGAAATGGATAGAGGAAGCGTGTGATGCAGCTTTTTGTCGAGTCGGATGTTGATACCGACGCGTTGAGCGGTGAGCGCCTTGCGGTGCTCGGATACGGGAGTCAGGGGCGCGCGCATGCGCTGAACCTGCGCGACTCCGGTTTCGATGTCGTGATCGGGCTGCGTCCCGGTGGCGCGACGTCGGCGAAGGCCGAGAAAGATGGCTTCAAGGTACTGCCACCTGCCGAAGCCGTTCAGGGAGCCGGTCTGGTCGCGGTGCTCGTGCCGGATACCGCCCAGAGCAAGCTGTATCAGGAGATCGAGGCCAATCTCGCTCCGGGTGCCACGCTGCTTTTTGCGCACGGCTTCAACATTCATTACGGACAGATCAAGCCCCGCAAGGATCTGGACGTGGTGCTGATAGCACCGAAAGGCCCGGGTGACCTCGTGCGTCGTCAGTACGAGGAAGGTCGCGGAGTGCCCTGCCTTATTGCAGTGGCGCAGGACGCGACGGGCAAGGCGCACGCGCGCGCGCTGGCTTACGCGCACGCGATCGGCGGCACCCGCGGTGGCGTGTTGCAGACAACCTTCGGCGAAGAAACCGAGACCGACCTGTTCGGCGAACAGGCGGTGCTTTGCGGCGGTGCCACCGAACTGATCGTCAAGGGTTTCGAGACGCTGGTTGAAGCCGGCTATCAGCCCGAGGTTGCCTACTTCGAATGCATGCACGAGATGAAGCTGATCGTTGATCTGCTGCACGAAGGCGGCCTGAAGAAGATGCATGAGTTCATCAGCACGACCGCAAAGTACGGCGACCTGACCCGCGGACCGCGCGTCATCGACGAGCATGTCAAGGACCGCATGCGTGAAGTGCTGAAGGAAGTTCAGGATGGTACGTTCGCCCGCCAGTGGGTGAAAGAGAACGAGGACGGACTCCCGAACTACAACCGCATGATGTCCGAGGATCTCGATCGCCAGATCGAGACTGTAGGGAAGGAACTGCGCGGCCGCATGAGCTGGCTGCAGGACTGAGAACCTGCCTGTCGCGCCGGGGTGCCCCCGGCGCGATACGCTTCCCCGCTATGACATCGTGTCCCGGAGATCACACTGATGCCTTTGAAGTCGAGCAAATACATCTGGCATGACGGCCGACTTGTGCCGTGGGAAGAAGCCACGGTGCATGTGTTGAGTCACGCACTCCACTATGGCTCGTCCGTTTTCGAGGGCATTCGCGTCTACAAGACCGCTGAAGGACCCGTGGGATTCCGTCTCACCGATCACATGCGGCGCATGTACAGCTCTGCCAAGGTGTACAGGATGAAGATCCCGTACTCGCTGGAAACTCTCGTGGCTGCCTGCCACGAAGTCGTGCTCGGCAACGGCCTCACGGACGGAGCCTATATCCGTCCCCTCGCCTACCGCGGCTATGGCGAAATGGGCGTGGCCGGCAACGTTGATGAGCCGGCGCGGTGTTCCATCGCTGCGTGGGAATGGGGTTCCTACCTCGGTGAAGGCGGCCTGGAGCAGGGTGTGGATGTGTGCATCTCATCCTGGCAGCGGGTCGCGCCGAATACCGTTCCGACACTTGCCAAGGCCGGCGGAAACTACCTGTCCAGCATCCTGATCACGCTGGAGGCCAGGCGTCTTGGGTTCGCCGAAGGCATCGCCCTGAACAGTGCCGGTTACGTCAGCGAAGGTGCGGGCGAGAATCTGTTCCTGGTGCAGAACGGCAGGATCATCACCCCGCCGGCGGCGGCCTCGATCCTTTCGGGACTGACACGCGATACGGTGATCACCCTGGCGGCCGAGCTTGGCATTCCGGTCGTCGAGCAGAATATCCCTCGCGAAATGCTGTATATCGCCGACGAAGTGTTTCTGACCGGCACGGCAGCAGAGATCACGCCGGTACGCTCCATAGACCGCATAGCGGTCGGCGAGGGACGCCCCGGTCCCGTGACAAAGTCGCTGCAGAACGCGTTCTTCGGCCTGTTCGATGGCACTACGCGCGATCAGTGGAACTGGCTGGAACCTATGCAGGGTGACGGGTCCGCAAGCGCAGACCGTTCGGCCGCAGTCTGAAGTGGGCCTGCCGGCGCCGCAGAGAAACGTTGACAGGACAGCTGAATATTCATGAGTAACGCACAATCAGCGCCAAGGTCGCTGTTCGAGAAAGTCTGGGAACAACACATCGTCGTGCCCGAAACCCAGGACACGCCGGCGATCATGTATATAGACCTGCATCTGATACACGAGGTCACCAGTCCCCAGGCTTTCGATGTGCTGCGTACGCGCGGCCTGCGCGTGCGCAGGCCCGACCGGTGCCTGGCCACGCTGGACCACTCCACGCCTACCGTGCCGGTCGGTTCACTGAAGGATCTGGACATTGTCAGTGTGCCGGCGGCCGCCAGACAGGTGCGGCAGATGATCGCCAACTGTCAGGAATTCGGCATTCAGTTGCGTGATTTCTCCAGCCCGGAGCGAGGCATCGTTCATATCATCGGCCCGGAACTTGGCGCGACTCAGCCGGGACGCACCATCGTCTGTGGCGACAGCCACACCAGCACCCACGGAGCCTTCGGTGCCCTGGCCTTCGGTATCGGTACAACCGAGGTAGGTCATGTGCTGGCGACGCAATGTCTGCTGCAGAGGCGGCCGCGCACGCTGGGCATACACGTGGATGGCAGGCTGGCCGACGGCGTCACTGCCAAGGATCTCATCCTCGCCATCATCGGTGAGATCGGCGTCGACGGCGGCACCGGACATGTCATCGAGTACCGTGGCAGCGCGATCCGCGCGCTGACCATGGAGCAGCGCATGACGGTCTGCAACATGTCGATAGAGGCCGGCGCCCGTGCCGGGATGATCGCCCCGGATGACACAACATTCGAGTACATGGCCGGGCGTCCGCTGGCGCCTCAGGGTGCCGACTGGGATGCGGCGCTGACACGCTGGCGTACGCTGCCGGGCGACACTGATGCAACCTACGATCGCGAAGTGCGTCTGGATGTCAGCCGGCTGGCACCGATGATTACATTCGGTACCAACCCGGGCATGGTGATTCCCGTCGATGGCGCCGTACCGGCGGACCATGGTGATGCGGCCTTCGCAAAAGCGCTGGATTACATGCGTGTGCAGGCAGGCAAGCCTCTGCTGGGTATGCCGGTCAATGTCGTGTTCATCGGCTCATGCACTAACGGTCGCCTCAGCGACCTGCGGCAGGCAGCCGAAGTTCTTAAGGGTCGTCGTGTCGCCGACGGCGTGCGCATGCTGGTCGTACCGGGCTCTGGCAAAGTCAAGCGTGACGCGGAAGCGGAAGGCCTGGATGAAGTCTTTCGCGCTGCCGGCGCCGAGTGGCGCGAACCGGGCTGCTCGATGTGCATAGGGATGAATGGCGACATCGTTGCTGAAGGACAGCTGGCTGTCAGCACCAGCAATCGCAACTTCGAAGGCCGCCAGGGCAGCGGCGCGCGCACAGTGCTCGCGAGTCCGCTCACGGCCGCGGCTTCGGCGGTGCGCGGCACCATTGCAGATCCGCGCGAACTGCTTTCCTCCACTCACTGATCCATTGGAAACCGGTACAGGCACCATGGAAGCCATAACCCGATTCACGTCGCGCACGGTGGTTCTGCCGTACGACGACACCGATACCGACCAGATCATTCCGGCCCGGTTCCTGACGACCACGACCCGCGAAGGTCTGGGTCAGCACCTGTTCGCGAACTGGCGCTATGACCAGAGCGGCGCGCCGCGCGGCGACTTCCCTCTGAACGCCGCCGATACGGCCGGTGCTTCCATCCTTGTGGCGGGAAGAAACTTTGGTTGCGGTTCCTCGCGCGAGCATGCGCCGTGGGCGCTGCTCGACTACGGCTTTCGTGCCGTGATCAGTACCGAGATCGCCGACATCTTTCGCAGCAATTCCCTGAAGAATGGTCTGCTGCCCGTGGTCGTGGATGAACCCACGCATCACTGGTTGCTCGCCAATCCGGGCGTGGAGGTTACCGTGGATCTGGAAAAGACACGTGTTGTGCTACCGGACGGCCGTGAGATCGCCTTCCCCGTGGAGCGCTTCGCCCGCTATTGCCTGATGAACGGACTGGATCAGCTCGGGTTCCTTCTCGAGCATGATTCGGCCATTCGCTCATACGAGGAGCGGGTGCAGTGAGCGCGCGTGTCGTGGTGCTGCCGGGTGACGGCGTTGGCCCCGAGGTCACCGCTGAGGCGATCCGTGTCCTGCAGGCAGCCGCTGACGCAACCGGCCTGTCGCTGGAACTGGAAGAGTGTCCGATCGGCGGCGCAGCGATAGATGCCGAGGGCGTGCCTCTGCCGGCCCACACGCTGGATGCATGTCGTACCGCGGACGCCGTGTTTCTTGGTGCGGTCGGTGGGCCCAAGTGGGCAGACATCGACGTCAGCCTGCGGCCCGAGCAGGGGCTGCTGGCTTTACGCAAGGGGCTGGGACTGTATGCCAATCTGCGTCCGGTCACGACGCTGCCCGAGCTGGCAGCGGTGTCGCCGCTGAAGGATGAGCGCCTGAAAGGCGTGGACATTCTTGTTGTGCGCGAACTGACCGGTGGCATCTATTTCGGGCGCCGCGAGCTTGGCACCATGCATGCGTTCGATACCTGCGAGTACACTGTGGAGGAGATCGAGCGCGTGTGTCGCATGGCCGGGCGCCTGGCCGCCACCAGGCGCGGCAAGGTGACATCCGTGGACAAGGCGAATGTGCTGGACACATCACGCCTGTGGCGGCTGACCGCTACGCGGGTGTTCCGGGAAGAGTTTCCGCAGCTGGCAGTCGAACATCTGCTGGTGGATGCCGCAGCCATGCACCTGTTGAGCCGCCCTGCCGATTTCGACGTCATGGTGACCGAGAACATGTTTGGCGACATCCTCACTGATGAGGCCTCCATGCTGGCCGGCTCCATGGGCCTTCTGCCTTCCGCCTCATTGTCCGATCATGGCCCGGGGCTGTACGAGCCCATCCACGGTTCGGCGCCGGATATCGCAGGTCAGGGCATTGCCAATCCCTGCGGAGCCATGCTCAGTGCCGCCCTGCTGCTGCGCCATTCGCTGAACCTCGAAACGGCTGCGGCCGCCATCGAAGCAGCTGTCGCGGACGCGCTGAAGGCGGGTGCGCGTACACGCGATGTCGCCGGCTCAGGCGACGCCCTGTCCACGAGTGCCTTCGGCGATGCCGTGCTCGCGCGCCTGAGAGCCTGAGAGCCTGAGAGCCTGCAAGTCCGAGAGCCGGAAGACCTGTTAGACCGGGGGGCAGCACGTCAGAGTGCCTGAACGGCAGGAAGGGTAAGCCCCCGCCCAGGCTGTGTCCCCATTGACTGTCAATGAATCTTGCATTAATGTAACAGCGCGCTATTACATTAGCTCGTTGGAACACTCCATGAAGATCCGCAAACGCATGAGTCCGCGCGATGCCGAGCGGGCCGAACAGGGCCTTTACCGCGCCATACTCAGCCTCCGCGACGAGACCGAATGTCGCAGCTTTTTCAACGACCTGTGCACACCGGCCGAGCTGGAAGCGCTGGTCGACCGCTGGGCGGTGGCGGTGTACCTGAAGGATGGTCTGCCCTATCGCAGAATTCACGAGCTGACCGGCGTGTCCGTCACGACCATTGGGCGTGTGGCGCGTTTCCTCGCGACCGGCAATGGCGGTTATCGCACCGCGCTGGACCGACTCACTCCGATGTAGCCGCAGTTCAGCGGACCATCCCATACAGGAACCGATCATGAAGGACGATCAACAGGCAAGGATAAAGATTGCAGTGCAGAAATCGGGCCGCCTGACCGAGCACTCGCTGGACCTGCTGTCACGCTGCGGTCTGACCTGGTCACGCGGCAAGGACCAGCTGATCTGCTACGGTGAGAACATGCCGGTGGACGTGCTGCTGGTGCGCGACGATGACATTCCGGCCCTGGTGCAGGAGGATGTCTGCGATCTTGGCATCGTGGGCGCAAACATCGTCCTGGAGCGGCGGCTGGGGATGACGGCAGCCGGGGTGACAGACCTGTTCCGCGAGGTCTGCCAGCTTGATTTCGGCTACTGTCGACTGGCTTTCGGCATTCCCGAGAGTTTTCCCTATGACGGACCGGCATCGCTTCAGCGCACCCGTATCGCGACGACCTATCCGGAGATCGTGCGTGATTATCTTCGTCGTGAGAACGTCGATGCCACGGTGGTGGAGTTTTCCGGAGCGGTTGAAATCGCACCGAGTCTGGGTCGGGCCGATGTGATCTGCGACCTGGTCTCCACGGGTTCAACGCTGCGCGCGCACCACCTGCGCGAGGGCGACACCATTCTCGAAAGTCGCGCGGCGGTCATACAGACACCGGTTGCTGTACCCGAAGGCAAGGCCGTCTGGGTGCAGCGTCTGCTGCAGCGAATCCAGGGCGTGCTTCAGGTGAAGGAAAGCAAGTACATCATGCTGCATGCCCCGCGCGCGGCGTTGAAGGAAATCACCGCCCTGCTCCCTGGCAGCGAGGCGCCGACGATCATGCCGCTGGAAGGACGTGACGACAAAGTCGCCGTGCATGCCGTCTGCCGCGAGAATGTGTTCTGGGAAACTCTGGAACAACTGAAGGATGCCGGTGCTTCGTCCATGCTGGTACTGCCGGTCGAGAAAATGCTGTCCTGACGGAATCATCATGCAGATACAGATCTGGAATCAGCTCAACGAATCGCAGCGCGACGCGGTGCTCACGCGGCCGGTGGTCGCGGATGATGCGGAACTGCGTCCTGCCGTCAGTGCCATCGTTCAGCGCGTGCGGCGCGAAGGCGATGCCGCGCTGCTTGCGCTGACGGAGCAGTTCGACGGCGTCCGACTGACAGCACTGGAGGTCGACGAAGCCGAGAAGGCCAGGGCATCCGAGGCGCTGACGTCTGTGCAACGAGACGCGATACGCACGGCGGCAGCGAACATCGAAGCGTTTCACAGCGCACAACGTCCCTCCGAGATCAGCGTGGAGACCATGCCCGGCGTGCGTTGTGAGCGCCTGATACGACCTGTCCAGCGTGTTGGCCTGTATGTTCCTGCCGGCAACGCCCCCCTGCCCTCGACCATGCTGATGCTGGCGATTCCGGCGCGTATTGCCGGTTGCCCGGTACGTATTGCCTGCAGTCCGCCGAACCGCGACGGAGAGGTGAATCCGGCCGTACTGTATGCCGCCGGCATCTGCGGTGTGCAGCGGGTGTTCAGGCTCGGCGGTGCCCAGGCGGTCGCAGCCATGGCCTATGGCAGCGAAAGCGTGCCCCAGGTGGACAAACTGTTCGGTCCGGGCAATCGCTGGGTGACGGCGGCGAAATCGCTGGTGGCCGATGATCCGGCTGGTTGTGCGCGTGATCTCCCGGCAGGGCCTTCCGAAGTCATGGTCGTGGCCGACAGCGACGCGGATCCTGGTTTCGTTGCGGCCGATCTGCTGTCGCAGGCCGAGCACGACGAGGATGCGCAGGTCGTGCTGGTCACCACCAGCACCGCCTTCGCCGAAGCCGTGCTTGCCGAGATCCGTCTGCAACAGCGCACGCTGTCGCGCGATGCCATTGTCAGCGCGTCGCTGGCCAACTCCAGCGTGATCGTGGTCGACGATCTGGAGACAGCCGTAGTGATCGCGAACCGCTACGCGCCTGAGCATCTGATTCTCAATATCAATGAGCCGCGCCAGTGGCTGGATCGTATCCACAGCGCCGGTTCTGTTTTTCTGGGTGCATGGGCGCCGGAGTCGGTTGGCGATTACTGCAGTGGTACCAATCATGTGCTGCCCACCTACGGATATGCGCGCAGTTATTCGGGCCTGAACCTGAATGACTTCCTGCGTTCCATGACGGTCCAGGAACTGTCACCACAGGGTCTTGAGCAGATTGGCCCGGTTGCGGCGACGCTGGCGGAACTTGAAGGTCTGGATGCACATGCCAGGGCTGTGACACGACGGCTGGATGCCGTCGCCACACCGGGCAGCAGATCCGGCACACAGGGCAACACGTGATGAGCGGCTCTCAGATCAACAACCCGCTGGACCTGGCGCGTCCGGAACTGCTGCGTCTGAGGCCTTACACGGCCGGCGCGTGGGAACCCGACTGCATTCGCCTGAACGCGAACGAGTCGCCCTGGCGCGCGCCCGGCGACAAAACCGAAAGGGGCCTGAACCGCTATCCGCCGCCGCGTCCTCTGGAGTTGCGCGATCGGCTCGCAAGGCACTATGGCGCTCACGAACGAGAAATGCTGGTCACCCGTGGCAGCAGCGAGGCGATAGACATCCTGATTCGCGGTTTCTGCCGTGCAGGACGCGACAGTGTGCTTGTCTGTCCGCCCACCTTCGACATGTACCGCGTTTACGCGACCATTCAGGGCGCCGGCATTACCGAAGTACCGCTGATCCGGGACCGCGGGTTTGTGCTGGACGTGCAAGGGGTACTCGCGGCGGTCGACGATACAACCCGGATCGTTTTTCTGTGTACGCCGAACAATCCGACGGGGCACTCGCTTGACCGCGCCGACGTGGAACGCGTCGTCAGTGCGCTGGCCGGTCGCGCGCTGGTCGTCATCGACGAGGCTTACCACGAGTTTGCCGAAAGTGCGGACTACCTGGCTTTGCGGGAGCAGTTTCCGCATGTCGTTCTGCTGCGAACGCTGTCCAAGTTCGTCTCCCTGGCGGGTGTACGTTGCGGTGCGCTGATTGCAGCTCCTGAGGTCGTGTCTTTCCTCGAGAACGTGCTGCCGCCTTACACGTTCCCCACGCCTTCGATAGAACTGGTCCTCAAGGCGCTTTCGGGCGATTCGCTGGAGGTGTCAGAGGAACGCATTACGCTGCTGAAGCGTGAGCGCAGCCGGCTGGCCGAGGCCCTGCGTGATATCCCGCAGGTTCGCAAGGTCTGGCCCAGTGACGCCAATTTCGTGCTGATTGAAACCGGCAATGGTGACCGGTTCCGCAACACTGCGCGCGATGCGGGGATTCTGGTGCGGACCTTTCCCGATCAGCCGGCATTGAAGGACTGCGTGCGCATCACCGTCGGTCGGCCGGAAGACAATGATCGACTGCTGAAAGCGCTGTCCGGCGCGGAGCGAGAGCGCGATGAGTAAGATCTTGTTCATAGACCGGGATGGCACGCTGCTGGAAAAGCCCGCAGACGGACTCATTGATCAGCCTGACAAGGTACGTCTGATGCCCGGCGTGATTCCAGCCCTGCTGAAATTGCGTGGTGCCGGATTTGAACTGGTGCTGGTCAGCAATCAGCCGGCGATAGCTCGCGGCGAGATGAGCGCGGAGGCACTGGCGCGCACCGAAGCCTTTGTGCACGCGCTGCTGCGCTCGCAGGGCATTGAGTTCAAGGCGCGTCTTTACTGTCCTCATGGGCCTGACGATGGCTGCAATTGCCGCAAGCCACAGCTCGGCCTGGTGCACGAACTGATCGCCGGAAACCGCCTTGATCGCGAGAATTCGGCGGTGATAGGCGATCGCGATACCGACCCCGAGTTCGCGCGCAACCTCGGCGTGCAGGCCTTTGCGATTTCTTCTGATGACGTGTCGGACGAAACCTGGACGGGTGTGGCTCACAGACTTGCCGACAGACCTCGCGTGGCGGAGCTGGAGCGACGTACGCGCGAAACCAGTGTTCGCGTGGTGGTTGATCTGGACGATCCGGCTGACCCGCAGGCGCAGACGGGCCTCGCCTTCTTCGATCACATGCTGGAGCAGCTCGGCAAACATGGCGGATTCCGACTGGATGTGAGCTGCAGCGGCGATCTTCACGTTGACGAACACCACACCGTCGAAGATGTCGCACTGACGCTGGGCGCAGCCCTGAAAAAGGCACTGGGTGACAAACGCGGGATCCATCGCTACGGGTTTCTGCTGCCCATGGACGAAACGGAAGCACGTGCTTCCATCGACCTCGGGGGTCGGCCATATCTCGTGTTCGAGGGTGAGTTTCCGCGTGAGCGGGTCGGCGACCTGCCTACCGAGCTGGTGCCGCACTTCTATCGCTCGCTGGCCGACTCACTGGGCTGCTCGCTGCATGTCAGCGTGCGCGGTGATAACGCCCACCACATGGTGGAGGCCAGTTTCAAGGCGGTTGCACGTGCGTTGCGTCAGGCGATTGCGCGCGAAGGTCACGCTCTGCCCAGTACGAAGGGGACCCTGTGAACACGAGCAAGCGGCCCGGCTCGGGCAGCTCGGCCGGCATCAACGCCGTCGTCATCGGTGGCTGCGGGGCGAATCTGGCTTCGCTGGAATTCGCGCTGCAGCGCCTGGGTGTGGCAGCGCCGGTGACGGAAGATCCGGAAAGAATTCGCGCCGCCTCTCACGTGCTGCTGCCGGGCGTCGGTGCCGCGCGCGATGCGATGCGGCGGCTGGTCTCCACGGGCATTGCCGGCCTGGTGCCAGGACTGACGCAACCCGTGCTGGGTATCTGCCTGGGCATGCAGCTGCTGTTCGCGTATTCCGAGGAAGACGATGCCGAATGCCTGGGTGTCATACCGGCGAAGGTGCAGAGGTTGCCCAGGGCGGCCGGTCTTCCCGTGCCGCACATGGGTTGGAACGAGGTCCGCCTGACGCGCCCTTCCCCGCTGCTTGGCGAAATGGGCACCGATGAGTACGCCTATTTCGTGCACAGTTTCGCCGCGCCGCCGGGTGACTACACGCTGGCCGTCAGTGAATACGGCATTCCGTTCTCGGCTGTGGTTCAGCAGGGCAATTTCTACGGTATGCAGTTTCATCCAGAGCGTTCATCCAGATTCGGCTCCCGGCTGTTGCAAAATTTTCTCCGCCTCTGAACGAGTTCTCCTGATCATGACTTTGATCCACGAAACTGGCGATATGGAACTGATTCCCGCAATTGATATTCGCGATGGCCGCTGCGTACGCCTGCTCAAGGGCGACTTCGGTCAGGAGACCCGTTACGAGGCCGATCCGGTCACGCTGGCGCAGGAATACCAGGTGTTGGGTGCCCGCTGGCTGCATGTGGTCGATCTGGATGGTGCAGCCGGCGGAAGACCGGTCAATCTGCCGCTGATCCGGCGCATGGCGGCCGCGGGATTGAAAGTGCAACTGGGCGGTGGCATACGCGACGAAGCCAGCCTGGCGGAAACGCTCACAATTGCAGATCGTGTCGTGATTGGCAGTCTCGCCGTGACTGCGCCCGAAACCGTCAGCAAATGGCTGAAGACACATGGTCCTGAGCGCATCACGCTGGCGCTGGATGTGGAGCTGTCTGACGAGGGCGTCGCCTTCGTGAAAACGCACGGCTGGACGCGCGCAAGCGAGCTGACTCTGGACGACGCGATTGGCCGCTTTATCCCCATGGGTCTGCGCCATGTTCTTTGCACCGACATCGACCGCGACGGTGCCCTTGCCGGACCGAACATCGAGCTCTACCGGAAGCTGGCCGCGCACTGGCCGGCGATCGCGGTGCAGGCGTCCGGTGGCGTGCGCAATCCGGCCGATCTCGCGGCGCTGGCCAAAGCCGGCGCCGCAGCGGCGATCTCCGGCAAGGCGCTTCTGGAGGGCTACATGCCCATCGAGGAGATACGACCATACTTACCAAACGCATAATTCCGTGCCTGGATGTGCGCGATGGCGTTGTCGTCAAGGGCGTGCAGTTTCGCAATCACCGTGTGATGGGCGACATCCTTGAGCTCGCGGCGCGGTACCGTGAGGAAGGCGCTGACGAGCTGGTGTTCTATGACATCACGGCCAGTCCCGCCGGGCGCAGCGTGGACCGCAGCTGGGTGAACCGGGTCGCTGCCCTGCTCGATATTCCGTTCTGCGTGGCCGGCGGCATACGCACGCTTGACGACGCCGAGAGCGTACTGAACCGCGGCGCCGACAAGATTTCCGTGAATTCGCCGGCGCTTGAGAACCCGGATCTGGTCAACGCGCTGGTCGAACGCTTCGGCTCGCAGTGCGTCGTGATCGGCATCGACAGCCTGGAGCACGACGGTGCGTATCAGGTGCATCAGTACACCGGCGATCCGGATCGCTCCCGCGACAGCCGGCGGCTGACGCTTGACTGGGTACGCGAGGTGCAAGGCCGTGGTGCCGGAGAGATCGTGCTGAACTGCATGAACCAGGACGGCGTGCGCAAGGGTTACGACCTGGCGCAACTTGCCGCGGTGCGTGAGGTTTGTGAGATACCGCTGATCGCATCCGGGGGCGCCGGTGCCGAGGCGCATTTTCGTGATGTTTTCGTCAGCGCGCGCGTGGACGGCGCCCTCGCGGCCAGCGTGTTCCATTCCGGCGCGATCCACATACCGGACCTGAAGCGGTATCTAGCGGATGCCGGTATCGCGATACGCCCCGCAGCCGCGGACACACCCACCTGAACAGTACAGCAGCTGTTGCCGGGCTCTGACCGCGGCAACAGCCCTGATCGAGGAGCGCAGCCAGCATGAGCAACATCGATTTTCTGATGACGCTGCAGGGCGTGATCGACCAACGGCTGAGGGAACCAACCGAAGCCAGCTACACGGCGCGCATGGCTGCGCGTGGCGAACTGAAAGTCGCCCAGAAAGTCGGCGAGGAAGGCGTGGAGCTTGCCCTGGCGGCAGTTGCCGAGGATATCGACCGTGTGACCGAGGAAGCCGCCGACCTGCTCTATCACCTGGTGCTGCTGCTCGCTGTCAAGGGCCTGACGCTGGCGGATGTGGTCGCCGAGCTCGAGCGCAGGCACAGGACCTGACGCTCGAGCCCGGGTGCGGCTTGCGGGATGCGGATATCGAACCCGGTTCTGATCAGAACCGGTAACGAACGCCGATATCGAAACTGCGCTCAGGGCCCACATAGATGCCCTGCCGCAGGCTGGCGATGTAACGCTCGTTGGCGATGTTCTTGACGGAACCGGCTATGTTCAGTTTCCCGTTCACGTCGTAGGACATGCTCAGGTCGACCACCGCGTACGCAGGCACTCGGCCGGTGAAAAAGCCGCTCAGATTCTCGCTGATTTCGCGCGTGTTCATCACGTCGGTGTACTGCGCCCCGGTGCGGTGCAGATGCAGGCCCGTACGCAGACCGCCGATCTGGTGTACGAGACTGAGATTGGTGGTCCACTCAGGTGTATAGGGAATGCGGTTGCCTTCCGGCGTCGTCAGTTCGTCGTTGCGGTCAAAGCGGTCTTCCGCAAAACGCGCTCGCGGAATGTAGGTGAAGTTGGCGTTCACACTGAGCCCTGCGCCGATCTCCACGCCAGCGCCGGCTTCCAGTCCCTGATGCAGCGTCTTGCCGCCGTTGGTCACCTGAAAGTCGCTGTTGCTGTTCGCCGGAATGATCTGGTTGTCGAAATCCATGTGAAACACGGTCATCTCGTAGGTGAATCGACCCTGCCTGCCGCGCAGTCCCGCCTCGGCATTCCAGGACCGCTCGGCATCGAGCTGCTGGTCCTGCAGGCCGCTGAGCGCATCGCCATTCAGGGCCGGGGCGAACGCGCGGTATACGTTCGCAAACAGCTGCACCGGCGCGCCGGGCTGATAGGTGACGCCGACGCCGGGCATAATTTCGGTATTCGACGTGACGGCCTCGTTGCGCTCCGATAAGGGGATTTGCCGGTCATTGCGGCGCTGCTCGTAACGTTCGGCGCGAAGGCCGACCGTGACGGCCGTGCGGTCCGTGACCAGGAACCGGTTCTGTGCGTACAGCGCGATGCTTTCGGCATCGTCCATGCGATCGCGATTGACTGCCCCTGCGCGCGGGGTTTCGCGCGTGGCGGCGATGACCTCGTCGTGCATCTTTTCGGTCATGTAACGCAGGCCGAGCTCGGCTTCGTTGAACACGCCGAAGCGGCTGTGCGTCAGATGCAGGCGCGTGTCCACACCGAAACGCTCGAAGCTGCGGTTGTTGCCCTGCACGGAGTCGGTGTAGATCCACCGGCCCGCATCGGCAGAGGCGGCGTTGTCGGTCCCGAAGCGCCAGTAATCGCGGAACATTTCGCTGCCATAGACCAGCGTGTTCAGTCGCGTATTGTCACCAACGTTCCATTCATGGTTGAGGTCCAGCGAACGCCTGCCGGTCAGGAACCAGTCATCCGGTGCCGGATTATGAGTCGCGCCTGCCTCGAATTCGTTCAGAAACACGCCTCGGTAGGAAATATTCGCGTCATTGCTGTAATCGGTGTACTTCACGCTGAAAGGCTGGTTGTCGCTGACGTCCATGCCGGCCTTGATCAGCAGGTCCGTCATGTCATAGCCCTTGTCCATGAAACCGTCGCTGCCGGCGCGGGTGACGAACATGCCAAAGCGGGCATCCCCGGACTGCGAACTGCCGCCAAGCTCCAGGGTGGCTTCACGAGCCCCGAACGAGCCACCGCGTACGCCGATTTCCACGCCGTCGCGAGGATCGCGAGTGATGTAGTTGATCACACCACCTATCGTGCTCGGCCCGTAACGCAGGGACGCGGCGCCGCGCAATACTTCTATACTGTCCATACGCTGGATACGCGGGTTGTAATAGCGCGCATTGCCGACGAACAGTCCCGGCGCCACCGGCACGCCATCCTCCAGAATCAGGGTCTTGTAGTCAGCCGAGCTGAGGCCGCGAATGCCGATATTGGCGACGATCGCGCTTTCCTCTTCCGGCTTGATCGCGATACCGGGCACGGCACGCAGCGCTTCTTCGGTGGAGCGCGGTTGCTGCAGCCGCAGGGTTTCCGGGGTGACCAGAGACACTGCGCCAGGCTGGCGTTCGATATCGCCATCCGCCTGGCCGATCACGACGATGGTCGGCAGGCGACGCTGCTCCTCTGCGGGCTGCGTATCTTGAGCATATGCACCGAGGCAGGTAGCCACCGCCGCAGCAAGCACCGTCGTCCTTGCCAGAAATCTCGCATGACCAGGACCCGCCACACAACGTTGCGGGGAATTTCCTGTTGAGCTGGATTGCATGTCTTACTCCGCACCTGAATCGTTCGATCATTAAAGGGAGGCTGGGACGTGGTGTCGTCCTGCCTTACCCAACATGGGCGCGAAGTGTAAATGCGAATCATTATCATTCGCAATAGGTGGTTGCGTATTTTCTTTGCCGCATCCCGGCAAGCCGGATTCCCGCCCGCCAGGGTACCCGGCCATGAGGCGCAAAATACATTAAGAATGCGACATTACTATTTGTTTTAATAAAGCAATCGATTCCTCGTTCCTGCGAAGGAAATGGCTTCCGGCGGCTGGCAGAAGTCGACGGCACGGGTGGGGCTGGCTGTTCCGTTTCTCAGACGCCTATACCGCATTTTTGCGAATGATTCGCATTTGCGCAATCCAATGAAGCAGCCGTCTGCGTGCTGCCAGCGGAATTGGGGTTGTCGCGGATGCTCTTCAGTCCGAATGACGCCCATACCTTCGCCCCGCCGGGACCGGCGGAGCGAAGGTTGAGACGCAATCGGATTGGGTGCCGATACGCGGCGGCTCCTGGAGAAGGACCGGGTCGCGTTGGCATCCGGCTGGCCAGATCAGAAGTCGTAGCGGAAACCGATCGAAAATCCGCTGTGATCCAGACCCGGGGCCAGTGTGCTGAGCTGTGTATCACGGCCACCGCGCGACATCGAGTACGTCGCATTGGCGTCGTTACTGGTCTTTGCGTAAGCGAACAGAAGCCGGAAAGGACTTGCAACCCGATAATCCAGGCCAACGACTGACATGTTTGCATCCCTGTCATCGCCATCAGCCGAGATCATGTAGTACTGCGCCTTCAGCGTGACCTTGCTGTTGACGGAGTAGCTGCCGCCGAGGCCATAGGTATCCACGTCCTGGTCGGTGGCGAACCCGTTGGCGCCCTTGACGGTTGCGAATTGCGCCAGCGCTGCGAGCTGAAAATCGCCGAAGTCGTAGCGGAAACCAAGACGCGTCGCATCCGATCGGCTGTCGTTCTTGCGTTCGTAGGCGCCGGCGAGATACAGACCGCCATTTCGATAGGTCAGACTCGTGCTCAGCGCGTCGTTGTCATTCGTCACGGAGGTGCCGGCATCAGTGTTCGTCGAATAGTGCAGATCGATTGTGACCCCACCAAACGACGGTGTCCTGTAGTGCACGCCATTGCGGAATCGCGTGTCGAAATCGTAGTCGTTTCCGGAATATCCGTCGCGAACACGCGTCATGTTGCGTGCATCACCAATCTGGTCACCGAAAAAGTCCGTATTGCTTCGGACCGCCTTCAGCGGCGTATCAAAGAATCCCATGCGCACCTGGCCGAAGTCACCGCGCAGGCCGACGAAGCTGTCACGGCTCGCGAAGCTGCCCGCACCGTTTTCGTAGCGGATGTTCTGCTCGATCTGCATGATGGCTGTCAGACTGCCGCTAAGCTCGTGATTGGCACGAAACCCGAGGCGACTGGAATTGCTTGAGACATTCAGGCCGTTCTGGTCTCCGTCATCGAGGTGGTCGAACGTGACATGGGCGCGGCCGTACAGCTGAATGTCTGCCAGGGCGGCGAGCGGGCTCAGCATGGCCGAGGCAACAGCGACGGCCAGGATTTGCTTCTTCATTGCGAACTCTCCGAATGTTCCGGGATCGTTGATAAAAATGCTGAAGCGATCGAACGCCTAGCGGTGCGCAGTGTGGGCGCGAACGGTGACACCCGCATGAAAGAGGTGTGTCAGTTCTGTTACAGGCGGCCATATTACAGGCCGGCAACTGTGGAGATAGTCGAAATCGGCGGCATGTCCGCAGCTACGTATATTCCCGTATCAGCGCTCCGGCCAGTTGTGTGTAGTTTAGCGAACTGAACCTGACCGTCGCGCCTGCCGCGATCGGATGCGGTGTCAGTCAGCGCAGGGTCAGCCCCGGAACACAGACAGGAAAATTGTGATGAGCGTAGCGGACGTATGCAGCCACAACGTCGAAACCGTCACCCCGGAGATCGATCTTGCGGAAGCGGCCCGACGGATGCGGCAATCTCATGTGGGCGACCTGATCGTGGTAGACGGTCATGGCGCAACACAGCACCCTGTCGGAATCATCACCGACCGTGACATTCTCGTCAGTGTGACAGCACGGGATGTCGATGCCCGGGACGTTCGCGTGGCGGATGTCATGTCCCGCGATCTGCTCACCGTCAGGGAGCACAACGGCATCGAATATGCATTACGTGAAATGCGTCGCCTTGGTGTGCGCCGCGTGCCGGTGACTGATGAGCGTGGCATGCTCACCGGCGTGTTGTCGATCGATGACATCGTTGATCATCTTGCCACTCAGCTTGGTCATATCGCAGACATCATCCGCAAGGAACAGCAGGTGGAATCGGAGCGGCGCTCTTAGATAAGTTCCTCCACGGCCGGCTCGCGGAGGTTGTAACGCGAGCTCATGGCGTGCCCGTAAGCACCGGCATTTGCGATCAGGAGCACGTCACCCTCCTGGCACTGCGGCAGCAGGCGATCAGAGCCAAGCCGGTCTCCGGTCTCGCAGATCGGTCCGACCACAGTCACCACCTCGGTGGCCGGCTCATCCACGCGGCTGAGATTAACGATCTCGTGATAGGCACCATACAACGCCGGGCGTATCAGTGAATTCATGCCGGTGCTGATGCCGACATACTGCACATCGCCCTTGCCCTTGGTCTGTGTGACCAGGGCAACCAGCACACCGGCCTGCGCGACAAGATACCGTCCGGGTTCCAGCCACAACTGGCGATCCCCGGAAGCGCGCCGAATGTCGCCAAGCGCCGTATCGAGCGCATTCACATCCAGCGGTTGCTGGCCCGGCTTTTCGGGAACACCAAGGCCACCACCCAGGTCAAGGTAACGAACCTCAGGAAACCTCTCCAGAAGCTCGACCAGTTGCTCACCGGTGCTGCGCCAGGCTTCCGGGTTCAGCACGCCGCTGCCAGTATGGGCGTGCAGCCCGACAACGCGTGCACCGGCTGCGCTGGCCAATGACTGCAACTCATCCATCTCGAACATCGGTACGCCGAACTTCGAATGGACGCCTGCCGTGCGCACATGCTCGTGATGGCCGCGACCCTGTCCGGTGTCTACACGCACGAAAATCTCGCGATCACGGAAAAGTTCGCCCCAGGCGCGCAGCGGATAAAGGTTGTCCAGCGTCACCCAGACGCCCTGCTCCACCGCCCACGCATACTCGGCTCGCGGTGCGAAGTTGGGCGTGAAAAGGATGCGCTTGCGGTCAATGCCGGGGAGCATCCTGAGAACCGCTTCAATCTCGCCGGGTGAAACGCACTCGAAATTCACTCCACGGCGCTCAACCAGCTCCAGTATGGATGGATGCGGGTTTGCCTTCATGGCATAGAACACCTCATCCACATTGGCAAGATTCTTCAGCGCATCGATCGCCTGCGCGACGCTGTCGCGGTGATAGACATATGCTGCGCCACGCTCGCGCGCGAGGGCAATCAGCCTGTCCCGTTGTGTCGACCACCAGGGTGGCGTCTGCCGCGACGGCCGGGTCGGCTTGCCGGACAGCTGTTCCCAGGTCGGTCCGAATACCCCGCCTTCGAGCTTACTGACCATCAGCGCGTGGAAGTGCTGCACCAGGCGGTAGGCGTTCTCGGAGCTGACGACGAACGTAATGTTGAGGTCATTGGCTGCCTGCGTCACCAGGTGCACCTTCTGCTCTTCGAACACCTCCAGCGCAGGCGCAAGATCGTGCAGGATGGTGCGTATACGCCGGCCGACCAGGGTCACGGCGGCACAGTCACGTATCACCCTTACCCGGCACAGACGTCGCAGATCCTCGGCCAGCGCTTCGACGGCCGAGTTGTCGGTGACATTGGCGCCGACATCGATCGAGACGGTGACATTGCTCTCTGACGTTGAGATCAGGTCGACGGAGAGTCCGTGTTCGCGGAAACACGCGAAGGCCTCGGCCAGGAACCCGACCTGATGCCACATTTCCATGGATTCCATGGACACCAGGGTGATGCCGCTGCGATGTGAGACAGCCTTCAGCTGCGCACGATCATCGCCCGGCGCGTTCGAGATCACCGTGCCTTCCCATTCCCGATGCGCCGTGCACTTCAGAAACAGCGGAATCTCCGACACGCGTACCGGCGAGATACTGCGCGGATGCAGGATGCCACCGCCGGCGGAGGCGATTTCCTGCGCCTCGCTGTAGTGCAGGCGCCTGATCAGGCGTGCCGATGGCACTGCGCGCGGGTCCGCGCTGAAGAAGCCCGGTACGTCAGTCCAGATTTCCAGTCGTCGGGCCTGTAACTTGCCAGCCAGATACGCGCCGGTGGTATCCGAACCGCCGCGGCCCAGCAGTACCGTCTCGTTGTCGTGGTTTCGGGCGATGAACCCCTGAGTGAGGACGAAGCCGTCTATCGCGGACAGTCGTGCCTGTAGCTGAGAATCGGGATCGAAGTGACAGCGTGCCGAGGTATAGCGGGCCCGCTCCGTCTGGTCACGATCGGACGACGACTCGAGTAATTCACGGGCATCCTGCCAGTGTGCCGGCAGGCCTGTCTGCTGCAGAAAGGCAGCACCGAGTACGGTGGCCATCAGTTCGCCATGGGCGAGTACCCTGGCATGCACGCGCGGACTGACTTCGCCGACCAGTCGGACGCCGGCGATGAGCTGCTCCAGCGTCGCGAAGCGTTCGTTGAGAATGCCGGGGTCCACTTTCAGGTCCGCGGCCAGTTCCCGATGCCGGACGAATATGGCCTCGAGCCTGGAATCGGTTGACTCGCCACTGATGGCCGTATCAAGGAGGTCGATCAGGGCGTTGGAAATGCCGGCTACCGCCGAATGCACGACCACGGGCCTGACGCCCTCGGCCAGTCGCTCCCGGATCAGCCCGGCGATGACACTCCAATTCGAAGCTGTGGACACACTGCTGCCGCCAAACTTCATCACCACCCACGGTGAATCGGGGTACGGCGTTTCCACACCCTCGTCCGTGCCCAGCGCACGATGGACCTGCATGGTCATGCGTTGAATTCCTCGTCTGGCGCGAGCTTCAATCGAAACTGCCGTCGGTCACCGCTCCGCGTGATGCAGAGCTGACCAGCCGCGCATACTTCGCGAGCAGGCCACGTTCCACGGCTGCGGGAGGGGCTTTCCAGAGTCTGAGGCGGCGATCGATCTCGTCCTGTGGCAGTTCCAGATCAATGGTCATGTTCCGTGCATCGATCGCAATCGGGTCGCCATTCTCAACGATCGCGATCGGACCACCAACCGCCGCTTCCGGCGTGACGTGACCGACCACGAAGCCGTGGCTGCCGCCCGAGAAGCGGCCGTCTGTGATAAGGGCGACCCTGTCGCCCAGGCCGCGCCCAATGATCGCGCCGGTAGGACTCAGCATTTCACGCATGCCCGGCCCCCCTTTCGGACCCTCGTAGCGGATCACGACCACATCGCCGGCGACCACACCGCCGTCCAGAATCGCGCGCAGCGCCTTCTCCTCCGACGGGAACACCCGTGCCGGACCACGAAACGCGGTGCCTTCCTTGCCGGAGATCTTTGCGATTGCGCCTTCGGGGGCGAGGTTGCCATACAGCACGGCCAGATGGCTGTCCGGCTTGATCGGATCGGACAGCGGGTAAACGATGTCCTGGCCGTCAGGATACGGCTTCACGCTGGCGAGATTTTCGGCCAACGTGCGTCCTGTCACGGTCATACAGCCACCGTGCAGCAGGCCGGCGTCGAGCAGCGTCTTCATCAGCGGCTGAATGCCGCCGATACGGATAAGTTCGGACATCATGTAACGGCCACTGGGGCGCAGGTCCGCAAGCACCGGTACCCGCCGGCCTATGCGCGTGAAGTCATCCAGGGACAGATCCACACGGGCCTCATGTGCAATGGCAAGCAGATGCAGTACGGCGTTAGTCGAGCCTCCCAGCGCGATGACAGTGGCGATCGCGTTCTCGAAAGCTTCCTTACACAGGATGTCCGACGGCCGGATGCCGCGGCGCAGCAGCTCCATCACCGCTTCGCCGGCGCGACGGCAGTCGTTGTGTTTGGCCTCGGATTCCGCCTCCTGCGCCGAACTGTTAGCCAGACTCAGGCCCAGTGCTTCGATCGCCGATGCCATCGTATTCGCCGTGTACATGCCGGCGCATGAGCCGGGCCCGGGAATCGCCGTGGACTCGACTTCCTTCAGTTCTTCGTCGCTGACTGTGCCGGCTGCGTGGCCACCGACCGCTTCGAACACCGAGACAATGTCCCGGTGCCCGGGGCCAGGCTTGATGGTGCCGCCATAAACAAACACTGACGGACGGTCCAGCCTGGCCATGGCCATTGCGCAACCAGGCATGTTCTTGTCGCACCCGCCGATCGTGACCAAACCATCAAAGCCCTCGCCCGCAGCAACGGCTTCGATGGAGTCGGCAATGACCTCGCGCGAGACCAGCGAATACCGCATGCCCGGCGTGCCCATGGAAATTCCGTCCGATACGGTGATCGTGTTGAACAGCACACTCTTGCCGCCGGCATTGTTCGCTCCGGCGGCCGCGTCCTCGGCAAGCCTGTCTATGTGCATGTTGCAGGGCGTGACCATGCTCCAGGTGGAAGCGATCCCGATCTGCGGCTTGCGGAAATCCTCGTCGCGGAAACCGACTGCCCGCAGCATCGCCCGTGCCGGCGCTCGCTCCACTGCATCGACGACCACGCTGGAATACCGTCGCGGATCGTGACCGCTGCTCTCGTCTGAAGCCATCTGAACAAGTCCGTATGGAGGGGGCTGCGATTATCCCGTCCGCGCACACCGGCCGCAACCACGGCCAGGCTGGTGGCAAAATACAATTTCACATGTCAGACAGCGCCATAGCCATTGTTTTTCAAGTTTCAACTCAATAACATCGGGGACATGCAGTGATGCGTGACGCATTGGGGAGTGTGTCACGCCTGTTTTGGGCACAGGACCGCGGCTGATCGGAAACACATTCTCCCACCGATGCAGCCAGTCCCGTACCGGTCATAGACAAAGCCAGATGGACGCCGCGGATTCAGGACTCTTCAGGCTTGCCAGCGTTGGCAGCTACCTCGATGCCCTGGCTTCGATCACAACGGAGATCGGGGTCAGAGAGCGCAGTAATCTCATTTTCCTCGATCGTTGCCTGCATGAGCACTGGCGGCTGGGCCAGAATGTCATCCTGAACTGGTGCCCGGAAGGTGAAGGCATCAGCCTGCTGGTCATTCCCCACTACGCGATAGCCACCTATACCAACGCCGGCGCTGATGACGACGCCGCGCCCTGGACCGGCAAGCCGTCGGAGGAATTCTTCCGCGCGCTGCTGTCCGGAAAGCGGCGTCTGGAGTGTCGCCAGATGGAGAATGTCGCGCGTCTGCTCGGTGTGGACAAGGTGCACGTTCCGCTGCGCATGGCAGTTACCGACTCACCGGCGCAGCAGCGCATCATCGAGCGCATGATCAAGCGCTACAGCATTACCTATGTGCCGTGTCGCGCAGTTGCATTGTTCGACATCGTCGGATTCAGCCTGCTCACGCCTTTCGAGCAGATGACACAGCTGAACAGTCTTTCGTATTCCCTGAATTCGGCACAGAGCAAGCTGCTGAACAAGAAGATAGACATCGATTTTGCGCGAACGACGACCGGCGACGGCTTCTATGTCTGGAATCGCGACCTGACCATGGAGGCCAATATCAATCTCTATCACCTGATGAATCTGGCTCTGGCCGACAATGCGCTCGCTCGCAGCAAGGCCAGGCCCGGTATCGCACCACAATTGCGTGCGGGCTTCCATATGGGCAGCAGTTACGAATTCCATCAGGCGGAAGGGCTTAACCCGACCCTCTATAACTACATTGTCGGGGATGTCACCGTAGAACTGGCGCGAATCATCGATCGCGCGATGCCAGGTCAGATCCTGATCGGGGCATTCGATGCTACGATGCCCACCAACAAGGCGTCGGGTATCAACGGCAATGGCGATGCTGAGACGACCAAGTTGAATTCAGTGAACTTCGTCGAACATGCCACCGACCGCCTGTCGCAGTTGAAAGGGCTCGAGCTGTCAGGTGAGAGCATCGAGTCCATCAGCTGCTATCTCACCGGAAAGCGCCTGGGCAACGGAGATTTCACGATCCGAAGCATAGTGATTGGTGATAAGCACGGGCGCAAACGCAACGTCTATAACGCCAAGGTGAATATCTACCGCCAGAACGCGGAGCCCATATTCCTGGGTATTGAAGATCGTGTGCTGGACAGACCGGACCGTACGATGATCTCGCCGATACTGACCGAGGCCCACCCCTTGCCGGCCTGAATCAGGCGCGGCGACCGACTTCCGTTTTCGGGCTGATCAGGGTATCGGCGGCCGTGTCATCCGATGTCGTTACGCCGCCAAGAAATGGCTGATCGCGCGCTGCGGTGCTGACAAAGCGTAACTGGTGCTGGCCGACAGCGATCAGATCGCCGTCGTGCAGGCGATGCTCACGGACGCGCCGCCCATTCACAAAGCAGCCGTTGGTGCTGTTCAGGTCGATGAGGATCCAGCCGTCCTCCAGTTCCATGAACAGATTCTGAAAACGACTGACATAACTGCTTTCCAGACTGATGTCGCAGCTGTGGTCTCGTCCCAGGACCATGCGCGGGCGATTCAGTGCTATTTCGGTGATTACCCTGCCGCCACTGAAGACATGCAGGGACGCCGTCTGGCGTGACACTATCGTCGGTTCGCTCAACTGCACTGCGTCTATGGTCAGGGCGCCTTCCGCATGCTCCCAGGCCGTCGGGTCGTAGCGCAGCTGAAGCTGTTCGCCGGCCTGCTTCAGCAGCGCCCGCGTTACACGCGTCGTTCGACTGTTCGACGATGCGGACTCCGAAACACGATCGAGCGCTTCCCGACACAGCGCATTGATGTCACTGACCACACCGCGCGTAAAGGCCTGGATATCCGTAACCACTTCGGGAGTCAGCAGCTCCTCGGGATAATCGCAACCGGCGCCCTGCAGGCACGCTCGCAGATAGGAATTGGTTTCGTCAATCGTGAACGGCAGCAACCGCTCATGCGTTGCCCGAAGGTAACGTGCACCCGTATCCGGCGGCAGGATGCTGCGCACCAGTTCGTCATTGCGCGTGATCATGACCAGATGCACCAGCGGGCGGCTCTTGTAACGGGTCTGCGCCAGCGACTCCAGCTCACGAAGGACCGGTACGCTGAGGCGTTGAAGTCCATCGGCGACGATGACTGCGTGCTGCCCCTTGGCCGCCTGATGCTGTAGATAGACATCGAGGATCTTGCGCATCTCGTCGGCCGATGCTTCGACTCGACCGGGCCCAAGATCATCCATGAGCTGTTCCAGCAGCGCCTCGCGTGTCTCAAGGCCCGTACGAAGCCAGCTGACTTCACCATGGCCTTTACCATCCAGGCGCCTGGATACCAGGGTCGACTTGCCTACGCCCGGTGGGCCGCTGATGAAAAGGAAAAGCAGATTGCCCTTGAGGAGTTCATCCAGACGCGCCTTGACCTGGCGTGCGGAGTAGGAATCGAACAGGGGCCGGACGGCCTGGTCGGCAAACGGATTCGTTTCAAGCCTGTGGTTAACAAGAAACAACGACGCGGCGCTCCATGTGGCATCTGGTGCGCGGGCAGACTGGTGTGCAATCGGGTTTCGTATGGCCACGCACCCAACGGTCTGACCCGATGATCGGATTGTCTATCAGGTGTGTGACATTAACTAGCGAGGTTGTCGCCATAAGCGCAGACATAAAATTAATAATATGGCGCAACATATGGATATTGCTAAGTATTCTTTTCTCCGAGACTCGCTGTAGAAAGTCGTCTATGCCTCGTCGATTCCGGCATTAAGTAAATCGGAGAACGCTTCCGGATCAGAGAGCAGTATGCGATGCCCGGAATCGGGATCATCGGGCTTCCGGGCCAGGCGGGCGCAGTGCTCCGGCAGTCTCAGGAGGATTGGTCGGGGCGACTGGATTCGAACCAGCGACCTCTTGCGCCCCATGCAAGTGCGCTACCAGGCTGCGCCACGCCCCGACCGTAAACTGAAATGCCCGTGAAAGGTATTACCAGCGAGCGGATTCTAGCGGAAAATGCCGACGCCGGGTCAGTATGAAAGCTCAGCGCCGCAGAATCCTGAGCAGATCCTCGAGTTCGACCCTGACCTGGCGGATGATCTGCTGGCTCTGGCTGACGTCCGTGCGGGCCACATCACCAGCCAGCTTCTGACGCGCTCCGCCAATAGTGAAACCTTCCTCATAGAGCAGGCAGCGAATCTGACGGATGACCAGCACATCCTGCCGCTGATAGTAACGACGGTTACCACGGCGTTTAACCGGCTTCAGTTGCGGGAACTCCTGCTCCCAATACCGAAGCACGTGCGGTTTGACCCCGCAGAGTTCGCTCACCTCACCGATCGTAAAATAACGCTTTCCAGGGATCGGTGGGAGTTCGTCGTTATTCCCGGGTTCCAGCATAAGCTTCGACTCGTGCCTTCAGCTTCTGACCGGGACGGAATGTCACGACGCGTCGCGCCGTGATAGGTATCTCCTCACCTGTTTTTGGATTGCGCCCGGGACGCTGGTTCTTGTCGCGCAAATCGAAGTTGCCGAAACCGGAAAGCTTGACCTGCTCGCCGGTTGCTAACGCGGATCGCAGATCTTCAAAGAAGCAATCCACGAGTTCCCGCGCCTCGCGCTTGTTGAGACCGAGACTGTTGAACAACGACTCGGCCATGTCTGCTTTGGTCAGTGCCATAGTAGTGTCGGAATCAGCCTGTAGATTTCTAAGTTCTTATTGTGGCCCCGAGCTCACGCTCCAGGAGGCGCGTGACGGATTGCACGATACTGTCGGCATCCGCGTCGGTAAGCGTGCGTGATGCGTCCTGTAAAATCAAGCCTAAAGCCACGCTTTTTCGACCTGTGTCTATTCCCTTGCCGCGATATATGTCAAAAATCTGTACCTGCTGAAGCAATGATCCACCGGCCTGTCGTGCCAGTCTTGTCAGCTCCCCTGCTTCAATCGCCTCATCGACGACGACAGCCAGATCGCGTCGCACCGACGGATACCGTGAGATCGATCGGAATGACGGAACGACACTGGCGAGTGCGTGTGTCGTATCCAGTTCGAAAACAATGACACCTGTCTTGATGTCGAGCTGTCGCGCAACCTCCGGATGCAGCCGACCCAGCCAGCCGATCGCCTTTTCTGCCAGGTAAATCGCGGCGCACTGGCCCGGATGCAGCGCTGGATGAATGGCGGATCTGAACTGTAGTTCAGCCGTACGCCCGGTGAGTGCAATCAGAGCTTCCACGTCGGCTTTGATATCGAACAGGTCGATTGAATCTGCCGGGCCATCCCAATGCTCCGGGAATCGCAGGCCTGTCGCCAGGCCCGCCAGCATCGTGCGCTCCTCGACACCGGTGCTGTCACGTGACGACGTTTCGAATTGGCTGCCGATCTCAAAAATTCGCAACCGCGCCTGCTGACGACTGAGGTTCTGGCGCGCCACCTTCAGAAGGCCCGGCCACAGCGAACGGCGCATGGCACTCATATCGCTGGCGATAGGGTTGGCCAGCGTCACGGATTCGCCATCGGGGGTGACCATTTTCTGCAGAGCTTCATCGATGAAGCTGTAGGTCACGACCTCGGTATAGCCGCGCGCGACAAGCAGGTCCGCGGCACGCTCCTCGTCCACCCGCGATTCGGTGGCGCTTCCCAACCGTGCGGAGCCTGCCCCCGGCACCGCGGGAATATTGTCGTAGCCGATCATGCGACCCACTTCTTCGATCAGATCCTCTTCGATGGTCAGATCGAATCGGTGCGAAGGTGGCACGACGTTCCATCCGGCTCCTTCGGCACGCACCTGCATGCCCAGCCGGGCCAGCAAAGCCGCTATGGTGTCGGCATCGAGTTCAATGCCGAGCACGGCTTCCAGATGACGGTGGCGAAGCGAGATTGTGACCGGGGCCGGCAGGTAGCCGGAGTCCTCAGTCAAAACCAGCGGTCCTGCGATTCCTCCGGCCACTTTCGTCAGCAATGCCGTTGCGCGCTCAATGGCCCTGGTCGGCAGGTCAGGGTCGACGCCGCGTTCGAATCGTACCGATGCATCGGTATGCAGACCGAACTCACGGGCGCGACCGGCGATCACGTCCGGGGTGAAATGAGCGGCTTCGAGAAACACATCGCGTGTATCGCTCTGCACTGCAGTCTGAAGGCCACCCATGATGCCGGCGAGACCCACTGCCCTGCCCTGATCGGCAATGACCAGCACGTGATCGCGCAGCTCTACTTCGCGTTCATCGAGCAGCTGCAGGCGTTCGCCGTCTTCGGCAAAACGAACGACAATGCCCCGATCCAGTTTCGTCAGGTCATAGGCGTGAAGTGGTTGGCCGAGCTCCAGCATGACGTAATTGGTGACATCGACGACCGGACTGATGCACCGGATGCCGGCCCGTCGCAAGCGCTCACGCATCCATATCGGTGTGACCGCGTCGGTATCAAGGCCGCGGATCACGCGGCCGGCGAATCGGGGGCATGCCTGCAGAGCCTGAAGTTCCACCGGAAATGTCTCGTTGCTCTCTGCCACGACCGCAGGCAGATCCGGTTCGACGAACGGCAGCGCGCGTTTCGCGGCAAGCTCACGCGCCAGACCGCGCACACTGAAGCAATCGCCGCGATTCGGTGTCAGGTCGATGTCGAGTACCGTGTCGTCCAGTCGCAAGTAGTCCCTGAGCGGTGCCCCGACCGGCGCATCGTCCTCCAGCAGCAGGATCCCATCTCCAGTGTCGGCCATGCCAAGCTCGTTGCCGGCGCACAGCATGCCTTCGGAGGGCTGTCCCCTGACCGTCGCTGCCTTGATCACGGTTCCGTCCGGCAGTCGGGCGCCTGCCGGTGCAAATGCAGCACACCGTCCGCTGGTGACATTATCCGCCCCACACACGACCCGGCGCGTCGCCGTGCCGTCGTCGACTTCGCACAATCGAAGTCGTGCTGCATCGGGGTGCGCAGCCACGCTCAGTACGCGCGCCACCACCACGCCGTCAAAGTCACCGGCAACGGGCAATACGGAGTCGACCTCAAGCCCCGCCGTAGTCAGTTCTGCGGCAACGGCGTCACCATCGACGCCGGCGTCCACCCAATCGCAAAGCCATTCCAGATTCACACGCATGACAGGCCTCTCAGACGAACTGTCCGAGAAATCGCTGATCGTTCTCGAAGAACAGTCTCAGGTCATCCACGCCGTATCGCAGCATGGCGAGGCGCTCTACACCCATACCGAACGCATAGCCGCGGAACTCGGCAGGATCGACGCCTGCGTTTCGCAGCACATTCGGGTGCACCATGCCGCAGCCCAGAATCTCCAGCCACTTGCCGGATTCCGACAGCACATCGACTTCGGCCGAGGGCTCTGTGAACGGGAAGTAGGAAGGTCGAAAGCGAAGCTCGACGTCACGCTCGAAGAAGCGCGACACGAACTCGTACAAAAGTGCCTTGAGGTTCGCAAAACTGACATCGCGGTCCACGGCCAGTCCCTCGACCTGGCTGAACATGGGCGTGTGGGTGACGTCGGAGTCGCAGCGGTAGACCCGCCCAGGCGCAATCAGTCGGATAGGTGCACCGTGCGCCTGCATGGCGCGAATCTGCACCGGAGAAGTATGCGTGCGCAGCAGCAGGCCGGACTGCAGATAAAAGGTGTCATGCATGGCCCGTGCAGGATGGTTGTCGGGAATATTGAGGGCGGTGAAGTTGTGGAATTCATCCTCCACTTCAGGGCCCGTGTGCACGTCGAACCCGCATTTCTGAAGGATTCGGATCATGCGCCGCAACGTGCGCGTGACCGGGTGCAGACTGCCGGGCGGCAGTCCGCGGCCTGGCAGCGTGACATCGACTTTCTCGGCGGACAACGCGGCCTGGATGCGGGCCGACTCGAGGTCAGCCCGGCGCGTGTCTATCGCAGCGCTGACCGCATCCTTGGCTTCATTGATGGCCTTGCCAGCTTCCCGCCGCTGTTCTGCCGGCAGACGTCCGAGTTCCTTGAGCTGCAGGGTCAGAAGACCCTTCTTGCCAAGAAAGTGGACACGCACGGCGTCCAGCTGGGCCAGATCCTGGGCCTCGCGAATCGCGGACTCAGCCTGCTCCAGCAGTTGAGCGACACTGCTCACTGCCCGACCTGTACGTCCGGGACGATTATGCCTGCTGCGGGAGTGCCGCCTTGGCCGCCTCGGCGATAGCCGCAAAGGCTTCCGGATCGTGTATCGCGATATCCGACAACACCTTGCGGTCGATGTCGATCTCCGCCAGCCTCAGCCCGTTGATCAGCCTGCTGTAGGACAGACCGTGCGGACGTGCTGCGGCGTTGATGCGTACGATCCACAGCGCGCGGAACTGGCGCTTGCGCTGGCGTCGGTCGCGATAGGCATACTGCCCGGCCTTGATGACCGCCTGCTTGGCGACACGATAGATCTTGCTGCGGGCGCCGTAATAGCCCTTGGCCTTGTCCAGGACTTTCTTGTGACGTGCGTGCGCAGTAACGGCGCGTTTGACTCTGGCCATGACGGCTCCTCAACTGTAAGGCAGTAGCTTACGAACACCCTTGACGTCCGCATCAGCCACCTGCGCGGTTGGCCGCAGCTGACGCTTACGCTTGGGGGTCTTCTTGGTCAATATGTGATTCAGGTGCGACTGCGCGCGCTTGAATCCGCCCTTGGCGGTCGGGCGGAAACGTTTTGCCGCACCGCGGTTTGTCTTCAGCTTTGGCATACCAATACTTCCCTGCTCACTCCGGCACGCGGCTAACGCTTTCGCGGCGCAATCACCATGATCATCTGCCGTCCCTCCAGCTGCGGATGCTGTTCGACGGTACCGTACTCCTCGAGGTCCTTGCGAACCCTGGCCAGCAACTCAACACCAAGCTCCTGGTGCGCCATTTCACGTCCGCGAAATCGCAGCGTGACCTTGGTCTTGTCTCCACTGCTCAGGAAACGGATCAGATTACGCAGTTTGATCTGGTAATCCCCTTCGTCCGTTCCCGGCCGGAACTTGACCTCCTTGATATGGATCTGCTTCTGCTTGCGCTTAGCGGACTGGGCCTTCTTGTTCTGCTCGAACACGAATTTCCCGTAGTCCATTACCCGGCATACAGGCGGCTCCGAATTCGGGGCCACTTCAACCAGATCCAAACCGGCGCTTCTCGCGTGTTCCAGTGCCTGCGGTGTCGACATGACGCCAATCTGCTCACCGTTGGCACCGATCAGCCGCACTTCACTGGACGAGATCTCGTCGTTGCGCCTTACGCGTTTACCTTGGACGATTCTGAGTTCCTCGCTGGAGTTAACGAAAACCCGGCACGAAAACGGTTCGGCCGCGGCCCGCTATGCCGGAGGTTCGGGAAATTCCGCCCCCTGTCTCGCGCGCCTGCGGCCGTTCGTACCGTGCCGGTTCCGACGGGTTGGCCTCAAGGCCTCCCCGAAAGCCCGGAATTGTATGCTGCGCGGCACACCGGCACAAGTGCGGATGCTGCGTCAAAGCGCTTTATTTTCAGGAAGTTCGCCGGTGGCGGCGCTTCGTGGGCGATTTTAATCCCGAAAACGCCACCAGGGCCGTCCCACGCTGTCCGCAGCGGCATCCGACACGGAATCCGCTTCTGTCTCACTTGTGTCTGCGGATACGCGGAAACTGCGATCGTCGCAGACATCGAGTTCGAATGGCAGATCGGCAGGAAACACCGTGTCCGAGCCGGTGTACAGTCCCTCAAAGTAAAGCGGATCCTCGGCCACGTACTCGCGCGTCAATGCAAGAGTCTCAGCATCCAGGCTGAAGCGCTCGACCACGCGCAACTGGTCGCTGTGAGGCGTATAGCCATCGGCAGACAATATGCCGGGTGCGAAGTCGCTGGTCTCGACGACCAGGATATCGTCCTCCCAGCGACCGACAGAAAAGCCGGCCAGCGACGGTTCGCGCGCCCCGGCGGGTAGGTCAGCAGCCGCTCCCGACTGCATGTGGATGGTGCGATTCAGACCGCCTACGGTGCCGTACTCGATAGTGATTCTGTCGTCGTGCTGGGTAATGCGGTGCACGGGCGTGTCGAACATCCAGTCGAACAGAATGTTGGTCGCCTCACAGCGCAACCGGGGATTGTCCGTCGATGCCGGATCGAAGCCCTCGATGGCGCGCAGCCCGGCTTCCGTGAGTGGCATTGCCGTGGGGCGTGACCAGGCCGCGCGAATCGGATCTTCCGCCAGAGATTCGGGTGTGCCCCGGGCACCCGGGAAGGAGCGCATGCCCGGAGGAAGCTCGCCATCCAGCGTCTCTGCGACGCTCAGAGGCACCAGCGTGCCAGTCAGCCCGCGCGGATCGGTCATCACGCGCTGCTCGCCGGCCCAGTCGCCACTGATGTTCGGTTCACCATTCGCCAGCCGGGCCGAGCGCGCGGCAGGAGGCAGCACGGGAGCCGCTTCACGCAGCATGCCGTATCGGTCCATGCTGCGACCATCGGCGAACGCGATCGTGGAGAGATAGCAGTCGGTCGCGACCCGGCGGTCCGGTGCGCCTGTGATGTGCACTTCCATGCCCTGCTGGAACATCTCGGCCGACCAGCCGGACCGGCGCAGCACCGTGGCGCTGCGCAGCTCGCAACGCCAGGGGGTGATGGAGCCGTCGTCGTTCTGCACGTCGAGATACAGCCAGCTGTGCGGGTTCACGAACGCAATATCCGTGATCACTCCGCGAAGCTCTATGTCGCGATTGAGATCGAAATTGACGATGCCGTGATGAGCGTGAGCATGCGCTGCCAGGGCCAGTGTCGCGACACCAGCTGCGATACGGATCTTCATCGTGCTGCCCCCTCTGGTTCTGTCCCCGCAACGTCGACGCTGCCTCGAATCGACGCCATCGTGGTCATTCTGGACCTGCCGGGGTCAGGTTACCTGCCCCGCCCAGGCCTGCATCGCCACCACGATGCAGGCAATCGCCCAGAAAAGCGGATATTCGCATCCGCCAGCGTTCCATAGCCAGCGTCCCGAGGAAAATCGGTAGGTCGCAAGCGCTGCGACGGTCAGGAAAGCCGCGGCCAGCACTGCTGCGTGGAACGTGAAGATCGCGAGGATCAGGCCCACAGCCGCCAGTGCCTCAACGCCAAGGGCCACGTAAACCCAGAATAGTGCAGGCCGGAAGCCTACCTTCTGAAAAAAGGCCACGACGAATTCCCGCTCGCTGAACTTCGCGACCAGATGTGGAATAAAGAATGCCCCGCACGCGATGCGCAGGATGTTCCACCCATTGGTCAGGTCAAAGCTTTGCGTCAGATGGTCCATTTTCTGGCTCTGTCCGGTTCACGGATGCAGGCTTGATTGTTTCCAGTCTAACTTCAGCCGCCGCTCTCGCACACGCTCTCGAGTGCACATGCCCACGAAAGAGATGCCTGCGCCAGAAGGTGCGGGACAGCCCGGTCGGGACACGCTAGACTCGAATCACTGTCAAAATATGGCGCTGCATGCTTCGGACCGCTGAGATGCGGTGCGGGCGCAGTGCGCCAGATGGGGGAGCATCATGTCCGATCGCCATCGTGTCTTCTTCGTTCCGCCCGCACCTGCCCTCACATCGTCGCGGCCCGACATGCTGCGTCGCAGAACACTTGGCGGTCTCGGCCTGCTGCTGGCAGGCAGCGTTGCCAGCGGCCCCGTGCTCGCGCAGGCAGCCGGGCAATGCGTACTCGCCGCCGAGGTCGGCGAAGGTCCTTTTTACTTCGACCCGCAACTGCTGCGGTCGGACATCAGCGATGGCATGCCGGGCGCCCCTCTGAGAGTGCGCATGCGCATTGTCGATGAGCGCACCTGCGAAGCCGTTCCGCGCGCCCGGGTGGACATGTGGCAGGCGGACGGGGTGGGACTTTACTCCGGGTATACGAATCAACGCGGCACCGGTGCGGTACCGCCATCCGAAGCGGCCGGACAAACCTGGCTGCGTGGCACGCAGTTCTGTGACGACGATGGCATTGTCGATTTCACAACCATTTTTCCCAGCTGGTACCGCGGGCGCACGCCGCACATTCACTTCAAGGTGCTGCTGGGCGACGATGAAGTGGTGGCCAGTCAGATCTTCTTTCCCGAGGATCTGAATCAGGCAGTCATGCGCAACTGGGACCCGTATCGCGAACATATCGCGCAACAGGACACGCGCAACGACAACGACATGTTCCTGCGCGGTCGCACCGGTGGTGTGTTCAGCGCCGTCGACGAAGCCGGCAGCGACGGCTTCGCCGTGTCGCTGGAGGCGGCAGTGCGGTCTGCGGCCTAGGCGCTGCCGAAACGGTTGGCCTCTATGATTCGCGTGACGTCGTGCAGGCTTTCCACCTCATAGTCGGCCGCAAGATCACCAGCGGCATGCGTCTCCTTTGAAAGGCGCCCTTCCGGCCTGCGCAGCCAGGCTGCGATCAGCCCTGCCGACATGGCACCCTGGATGTCGAACATCGGCGCCGCACAATAGAGCACGTCACGAAGCTCCAGGCCGGTCTGCTGCAGCACCCATCGGTAAGTGCGCGGATTCGGCTTGGCAACGCCGGCCTGTTCGGTCGTGGCGACGAAATCCGCCTTGAAGCGCTTGAACTTCGCCACATACATATCGAGGTAGCGTGTTTCAACGTCGGAATAGATGATGACCTTGACGCCCAGATTCTGCTGATTGGTCAGTGCTTCTTCCGTGTCCGAGAAAAGCTCTACGCTCTCCTGCAGGGACAGAAAGTGTTCCACGTCGTCGGGACTGCCGGCGATGTCGTGAATTCTGTAGGCCGTCATCAGGGCATCACGTACCAGGTCAGTCACCTGCGCATAGCGAAAGAATGCCGCGCGCCTGTGCATGCCTTCGAAGGTCTTTACCCAGGTTTCCACGAACTCGGCGTCCGAAACCGGATTGCCGTACTGCTTGAGGATGCGCGAAGCCGCACCCTGCCAGCTGCCCGCCCAGTTGAACAGCGTGGTCTTGGAATCGTAGAAAATGGCGCGAGGCCAACGACCGGTAATTGCCATGAAGAACCCCTTTTTTGTTTGCAAGTCTACCGTAATGGAATCAGCCTGTTAACGACAGCTGCGGATAGCAGTTTCTTGCCGGCCGGCGCTGCCTTGACAGCCCTCAGACCAGCTGCTGTACTCGATCGGCATCTGGCCAGTCGCGCAGGATACCCATGTCGATCAAGCTCACCGTCAACGGTCGTGAACGCGACCTGGATGGCGTATCGCCGGATACGCCGCTGCTTTACGTGCTACGTAACGATCTGGCGCTGAACGCCGCACGCTATGGCTGTGGTGCGGCCCAGTGTGGCGCATGCTATGTGATGCTGGATGACCGTGCCGTGCCCTCCTGCATTACCCCCGTGTCCGCCGCCGAGAATGCACGGATCACGACAGTCGAGGGCCTGGGCACACCGGATGCGCCGCACGCACTGCAAAAGGCATTTCTAGACGAACAGGCCGCCCAGTGCGGCTACTGCACTGCAGGCATGCTGATCTCAGCAGCCGCCCTGCTTCGCAGCAATCCGCGCCCGGACGATGCACAGATCCGCTCGGCCATGAATGGCAATCTGTGCCGCTGCGGCTCTCAGCCGCGAGTCCTTCGTGCGATTCGCAAAGTCGCTGCCGGGGAGGTCTGAGCCCATGTCCCTATTTTCTCGCAGGCAGTTTCTTGCCGCCACCGGCGCGGGCGCACTGCTGATCTCGTTTCGTCTGCAACCGCTGAAGGCGCAACCGCCGGGCGGTGGACTCTCCCGATTCCTGACTGCGAATCCGGATGTGGATTCATGGCTGCGTATCGGTGCGGATAACTCGATCACGATCATGACCGGCAAGGTGGAACTCGGTCAGGGTCTCAAGACAGCGCTGCTGCAGATCGCTGCGGATGAACTGGAGGTTGCGCCCTCGGATATTTCGATCGTGACAGCGGACACCGAGTACGCACCGGACGAGTCCTACACAGCCGGCAGCCGCTCCATAGAGGATACCGGCATTACCATTCGGCACGCTGCGGCCGAGATGCGGCAACTGTTGCTGGAACTGGCATCAGAGCATTTCGGTGTGCCCGCATCTCAGTTGCGCATCAGTGACGGCGTAGTTGCACATGCGGGTGGGACCGTCCGCTATGGCGAGCTGATCGGCGACCGCACCGTGAGCCGACGTGTGTCCGCACAAGCTCCGCTGAAAGCGCCGGGATCATACCGTCATGTCGGTCAGTCGTGGCCGCGAGTGGATCTGCCGGCCAAGATTTTCGGTGGCGAGGCCTTCATTCAGGATCTGCGTCCCCAGGGTATGGTCCATGCGCGCACGGTACATCCGCCGCGACCAGGTGCGCAGTTACAGGATTTCGACCGGTCGGCCGTGGAAGCAATGCCAGGCGTTGTGGCCGTCGTGCGCGACGGTTCGTTCCTTGCGGTGGTGGCTGAACGCGAGGAACTGGCGGTGAACGCAGCCGCACGGCTACGCTCCGGTGCGGTATGGAGCGAAGCCGGCAGCCGAAACGTCCCCGACGGCGATGCACTGGAAGCCTACCTGCGTGAGCAGCCTGCCCAGCACACCGTCGTTGCCGAGAGCGGCACTGCGGCGGACGCCGCCAACCGCGTCAGTGCGACTTACCTGCGGCCGTTTCAGGCGCATGCGTCCATCGGGCCGAGCTGTGCGGTCGCACAGTGGAACGACGGCACGCTGAGGCTGTGGACGCACAGTCAGGGCATCTTCCCGCTGCGTGAAGACATGGCGCGAGTGCTGAGGATTCCTGAACAGTCCATGCACGTGACTTTCGTTGAGAACGCCGGCTGCTACGGCCACAACGGCGCCGATGACGCTGCGCTGGAGGCCGCACTGATAGCGCGAGCCGTGCCCGGGCGGCCAGTGCGACTGCAGTGGTCACGCGGCGATGAGTTCGGCTGGGAGCCGTTGGGCGCTGCGATGCTGATGGACTGCGAAGCAGGTCTTGATGCCGCCGGCAATGTCGCTGACTGGCGATTCACGGTGCGGGGATTCCCACATCCGGGTCGGCCTGGTTTCGGCGCAGGTAATGGCGCGAACCTGCTGGCCGCCCAGTTGATCGAGGATGCGTTGCCACCGCGTCAGCCCGGTAGCGCCGGACTGGCGCGCAACGCAGTGCCGCTGTATCGCTTCCCCGCCGTCCATGTGGACGAGCATTTCATTCCCGAATCTCCGGTCCGGGTGTCGTCGCTGCGGGCACTGGGCGCGTATGCGAACGTCTTCGCGCTGGAATCCTTCATCGACGAACTGGCCGCCGCAGCAGGTCGCGATCCGGTCGAGTTTCGCCTCGCTCATCTGACGGAAGACCCGCGGGCACGGGAAGTCATCGAAGCGGCCGCCCGGATTTCCAACTGGTCCGAACGCAACAGCCTGCCATCCGGCCGTGCGCTGGGCATTGGCTTTGCCCGCTACAACAATACGGCGGCCTATTGCGCGGTGGTCGTGGATGCGGAAGTGCAATCCGGTGGCGCGGTGCGTATCCATCGCCTGTGGTCCACCGTGGACTGCGGGCAAACGATCAACCCCGACGGTGTGCGCAATCAGATCGAAGGCGGCGCGGTGCAGTCCATCAGCTGGACGCTGCTGGAGGCGATGTCCGTGCAAAGGCGCGAGCGCGGCAACCTCACCTGGCAGGACTACCCTATCCTGCGTTATGACGCTGTCCCGGAGACCGAAATCGTTGTGCTGGACCGGCCCGAACTGCCTCCCCTGGGAACCGGTGAGGCATCGCAGGGACCGGCGGCAGCGGCGGTGGCGAATGCCGTCTTCGCGGCGACCGGCGCACGCGTTCGTCAGTTGCCGCTGACACCCGAACGCGTGGCAGCGGCGCGGAGATCGGCCTGACGTGAACCCGAATCTGTAGTATTTTCCAGCTATGGCGCAGGAAGTTCGTCTGCAGGTGAACGGACAATCGCACACGATCAGTGCGGAGCCCGACATGCCCCTGCTGTACGCGCTTGCGAACGACCTGCAGCTGCAGGGACCGAGGTTCGGCTGCGGGCTCGCCCAATGTGGCTCCTGCTCCGTACTCCTGGATGGCGTGGAAGTGCGATCCTGCATCCTGCCGGTGCAGGCCGCGGAAGGCAGGGAGATCACAACGCTTGAGGGTCTGCCCCAGCGTTATGCCGAACGTCGTGGCGAATCGGAAATTCCTGCGCTTCACCCTGTTCAGCAGGCCATGCTCGACGAACAGGCTGTGCAGTGCGGTTACTGTTACAACGGCATCATCGTCAAGGCAGTCGAGCTGCTTGAGCGGAATCCCGCCCCGTCCGACGCCGAAATTCGCTCGGCAATGAACGGGCACCTTTGTCGATGCGGGACCTATCCTCGCATCGTCGCGGCGATTCGACGCGCCGCGCAGGCCATCAGGGCTGCGCAGTCGTGAGCGTCACAGATTCACCTTCCCTGTCCATGGACAGACGGGTTTTTCTCAAGGCCGGCGGTGCGCTGGTTGTCAGCTTCAGCATGGGCCTCAAGGCCCGTCCGGGATTTGCCCAGACAGGCACCAGAGGCGAGGCGGCCGGCCCTCCCAATCCGCAGCTCATCGATACATGGCTTGCGATTCACGCCGACAACACGGCCACCCTCTATATCGGTTTCGTCGAACTGGGTCAGGGCACGACCACAACCCTGCCACAGATTGCAGCCGAAGAACTGGACCTCGCCCTGGATCAGATCTCGACAGCTCAGCACGACACCCATGTGACGCCCAATCAGGGTGGCACGTATTCCAGTGCTTCCATCGCGCGGGGCGGTCCGCAGGTCCGTCAGGCGGCGGCCGAGGCACGTCAGGCACTGTTGAGCATGGCTTCCGAACGTCTGGGTGTGCCTGCGGAACAACTGCAGGTTGAGAACGGTGTCGTCTCGGCGCCCGGCAGCAATGATCGGGTCACCTATGGCGAGCTGGTCGGTGACCGTCTGTTCGAGATCCCGTTCAGTGGATCGGCACCGGTGAAATCGCCGGCCGACTATCGACTGGTGGGTGCGCGAACGGCACGCAAGGATCTGCCGGCCAAGGTAGACGGCACCTACACCTACATCCAGCACCTGCGTCTTCCCGGCATGCTGCATGGTCGCGTCGTGCGTCCGCAGGGCCAGCCGGCCTATGGCGTTGGTGCCAGGGTAATCAGCGTTAACGAAGGATCCATCGCGCACATCGAAGGCGCACGTGTGCTGCGCAGGGGTGATTTCATCGGCGTCGTGGCCGCGAATGAGTGGGATGCGGTGCGGGCAGCACAGGCCCTGCAGGTCACATGGGACGACACCCCGTCATTGCCGGCGTTCGACGCTCTGCACGAAACGATGCGCGCGGATGACACCGACACCACGGTCGTGCTGGAGAGGGGCTCAGCCGGGAATGCATTCGAGTCGGCGCCGCACCAGGTGACCGTCTCCACGCGCTGTCCTTACCAGGCGCATGCGACGTTCGCGCCCAACTGTGCGCTGGCCGACGTGAGATCCGACTCGGCACTGGTGATTTCGTCCTCGCAGGATTCGTACGGAACACGCCGGATACTGGCCCCGATCATCGGGCTTCCCGAAGCACAGGTACGGGTGCAGTACTGCGAAAGTTCAGGCACGTACGGGCACAGCTGCTGGGACGATGCCGCACAGGCCGCGGCGATCCTGTCACAGCTTGCCGGTGCCCCTGTGCGTGTGCAGTTCATGCGCTGGGATGAGCATGGATGGGACCCCTATGGTCCGGCGCACGTTGGCGAGGTACGGGCGGCCGCCGACGACAGCGGCAGAATCGTCGCTTATGAGTATCACGGCTGGCATCACAACTGGAGCCTGATCGAACCCTCGCAGCAACTGGCTGAAGGCACCGCCCCGGATTACTGGGCGTTTCTCGTCTCGCAACAGGTCAGCCCGTCCAATTGCGGGGCGATGTACGCGATCGACAACCTGCGCCTGGTCAATCACCGCCTGACTCGACCGGCCTATCTGCGTGGCGGCTGGCTGCGCTCCCCGCTCGGTCTGTCCCTGTCATTCACATCTGAGCAGGCGATAGACGAACTGGCTTATCGTCTCGGGCAGGATCCTTTCGAGTTTCGCAGGAACAATATCCTCGACCACCGCTGGCTGGGTGTGCTGGAGGCGGCTGCCGAGGCCGCCAACTGGCAACCCAGACCAGCTCGCGGGGCACAGAACCAGGGCACTGTCGTGACCGGGCGCGGCATCGGGCTGGGTACCCATCTTGCGTCTTGGGGTGGTGCCGTCGCCGAACTTGAGGTCAACCGCGAGACCGGGCACGTCAGAATCACGCATCTTTATGGCGCGATCGATTCCGGATGCGTTGTAAATCCTGACATCGTCGAGGCCCAGATTACCGGGCAGCTGGTCCAGACAGCCGGCCGCATGCTGTTCGAGGAAGTCACGTTCAATGAACGTGGCGTCACCAGTCTGGACTGGAACAGCTATCGCATCATCCGCTTTGCGGAATGCCCCGAGGTCACACCGGTCGTCGTGCAGCGCCTCGAGGAACCCTACTCCGGCGCCGGTGAAGAGGTCATGGCTGCCGCTGCCGGTGCCATCGCGAATGCGTTCTTTGATGCGACCGGCGTACGCATGCAGGAGTATCCGTTGACGCCCGAGCGTGTCCTGGCGGCGCTGGGCAGGTAATGAGCATCCGCTGAGAACGTAGCGTGCTGTCCGTATCAGGGCACTGCCGACTGCCCCCCATCCAGCGCGAATACGAACAAGCGCCCGGGCGGATTGTTGTTCAGCGTGCCTGACAACATCGCGACATACTGTTCTCCATCGAACTCGAAGGTGATCGGCGTGGCCTGTGTCGCAAGTACGTCGGCCGCCCAGAGCCGTTCTCCGGTTTCGGCATGGTAGGCGTGGATTGTTCCCTCTGCCGTGCCGGCGAAAACAAGGTTGCCGGCGGTGGTCAGCGTGCCGGAGTTCTCCCGCGTCGGATAGTTCACGCGCCAGCGCTCCGTCTGCGTGACGGGATCCCAGGCCAGAAGAAATCCGGGTTCACCTTCCGGCTGATGCGGACCAATGGACGGGGGGACGACAGGTGGCGCGGTCGGCGGTGATGCACCGGCACCGAAGACGATGCCCAGATAGTGATCCATCTGCGCACGGAACACGAAGCTGTTCTCCTGACCCGGGATATACATCAGGCCGGTATTCGGGTTCCATGACATCGGATGCCAGTTGTGAGCGCCGCGCGGTCCGGGAAAGATCTCCACCGGTTCCGGTCCGTAACGGGCCTCAGGGCGTTCAATCGGCCGCCCGGTTTCGCGATCTATACCGGACGCCCAGTTGACGCGCGCGAACGGTTGGGCCGAGATCAGTTCGCCGGTCAGGCGATCGAGTACATAGAAAAAACCGTTCTTCGGCGCCTGCATGATGACCTTGCGGTCCAGCCCACCTATGGTCAGGTCGGCGAGCACCATGTGCTGTACTGCCGTGTAGTCCCAGTTCTCCCCCGGCGCTGTCTGGTAGTACCAGACCAGTTCTCCGGTATCGGGCCGCACGGCGAGGATCGATGCCAGAAACAGATTGTCTCCGCCGTCGGGGCTACGCAGATCCCGGTTCCAGGGGCCGCCGTTGCCTGTGCCGATGTAGAGCAGGTCCGCTTCCGGGTCGTAAGCAAATGAATCCCAGGCGGTACCACCACCGCCCATGGTCCACCACTCCCCAGTCCACGTACGCGCCGCGTACTCGAGTTCGGCATGCTCAAACGGCAGTGACGGGTCGCCGGGCACGATATAGAAGCGCCAGGCTTGCTGTCCGGTCTGCGCGTCGTACGCGGTGACGAACCCGCGCGCGCCGAAGTCACCGCCGCCATTGCCGATGATGACGTTACCGCGAACGATGCGCGGTGCGCCGGTGATGCTGTAGAAGCGCTCCGGCGGTGTCGTCTGGACGATCCAGACCAGATCCCCGGTTTCGGCATCCAGTGCCGCGAGTCGGCCATCCAGCAGACCCATGTAGACCTTGCCATCGTAGAACGCGGGTCCGCGATTGACGGACCCGCAGCAGAAGCGCGCGCCGCCTGCCTCTGTGCCACGAACGACGCCCGGATCCCAGCGCCATTTCAATTCCCGGGTGCGAAGGTCGACCGCGAAAATGACATTCCAGGTCGTTGTGCCATAGAGCACACCATCGACAACCAGGGGCGTTGCCTCCTGGCGTCCCCCCTCCGATCCGACTTCAACGGACCATGCCAGAGCGAGCCTGTCGACGTTATCGGTGTTGATCCGGTCCAGCGTGCTGAAGCGGGTTTCGGCATAGTCGCCACCGGTCGTCAGCCATTCGGCGTCAGCGCGTGCATTCGCAAGCACCGCGTCATCGACGACGCGCGAGTCATCAGCGTATACCCCGCCCGTCACCACAGCACAGGCGAGTGCAAAATTGCAGAGTCTGCGAATTCGTTGGCGTCGCAACATCGAAATTACTCCGTAGTGAGCCCTGCCCTCAACGCTGCGGCGGCAGCGCAAATACGTATAACGCGTGTCCTGATTCTGGCACGTGAATCTCCGGTGCAATCAGCGCCGGAACAAGCCGCGGACTGCCGCCGCCAAGTCCGGTAGTGACCGCGACAAACTGTCGGCCATCCGCTTCGAACGTCAGCGGGAAGCCCTGAACCGAGGTTGCAAGTCGCGTCGACCACAGGACCTCGCCGTTACTGACGTCGACGGCCTTGAAAGTACGGTCCAGGTCGCCGACAAACGCGACGCCACCCGCGGTTGAGATCACACCAGTCAGATAAGGAGCACGCTGCTCGACTGCCCATAATTCTTCAAGCGTGTCGACGTCGAATGCCGCAAGGCGTCCGATGTTGCCATTCGTGCCCGGCATTTCGTAGAAGCGCCGGTCCGCACCGCCCGCACTGCCGCCGTCAGGTATCTGCTCGATGGCCTGTGCACGAATCGAAATGCAACTCTGGCTGAGCGGAATGATCAGGCGCCGGCCTGGTCGATGAAAACTCATGGACTGCCAGTTCGCACCACCCTGTGTGCTCGGACAGCCGTCTATCCAGTCTCCGACTTCGTGATCGATGATGTCCTGACGGTATCGTGGCTGACCGGTCTCCGGATCGAAATGAGCCCAGACGTTCTGAAAAATGGTCTCGACGTGACCGAGATAGGTACCGTCGCGACGGTCATGTTTCCAGAGCACGCCGTCCTTGCCTGCCGACAGCACCCAGCGGTCGCTGCCTGCATCGACGAGCACGCGCTCGAAATTCACGTCCAGGTCCAGCGCTTCGCCCGGTGCGTGCTGGAAGTGCCACACCAGCTCGCCGCTGCCGGCATCCAGCGCGACTGTGGAATTGGAATAAAGGCCCTGGTCCAACGTTGACATACCGCGGCTGGCCGGCATCCAGGGCTTTGCCTGTGCGGTGCCCCAGTAAGTCAGATTCAGCTCCGGGTCATAGCTGCCGGTGATCCAGGTTTCACCGCCCGCGCGATACAGGTCGGGGAGTTCGCCCCAGGTGTCGCCGCCCGGCTCACCTTCGAGGGCGATCGTGTAGAAGCGCCACCGTTGCTCGCCCGTCGCGGCGTCGTAGGCGCTGATAAAGCACTTGTCCTGTTCATACCTCCAGCAACCGCCCATGCCCTGTATGACCATGCCCACGGCGACAATCGGCCCACTACTGCTGCCGCGCCCGTCCGGCATGCGGATATTCCACACGGTTTCGCCGCTGCGGGCATCCAGCGCCACCAGGTGGGCATTGCTGAGCGCAAGAAACAGCTTGTCGTCATACAGCGCCATGCCACGCATCGCAATGTTGCTGTCCAGTCTGTGTTCCCAGATCCGACGACCATCGCGCCCGTCCAGCGCCTGTACGATGCCACCGGTGTTATTCAGATAGATCGTGCCGTTGTAGGCCAGCGGTGCCGGCTGGTTCGTGCCTCCCTCCTGCATCGGCCATACCCAAGCCAGTTGCAGCTGATGGACGTTGTCGCGATCGATCTGGGCGAGAGGGCTGTAGCTGGACGCCTGATAATCACGCCGCAGCATCAGCCAGTCGCCGTCCGGGGGATTTCGCAGCATCGCATCGGTCACGGGCGTGAATGGCGAGATGGTGCCGCGGCGGGTCAGCCGGGTCGGCTCCTGAGCTGGTACCACGACCGATGGGGCCGGGGCTGGAATGGCGGCCAGCGCTTCCGGATCTGGTGCCATGTTATTGAAGGCCAGCAGGTAGGCAACGACGTTGATGTAGACATCGTCGGCCAACCCACCGGGATTGTCCGGTGGCATGGTGGCGCGACTGGCATTGACCAGGTCGTCAGACGTGCGGTTTTCCCAGGCTGCACGGAATCCGGTTCCGCTCAGCGGGGCGTTCGGAGGCATGGCCAGATCAGCGCCATGACACGCTGCGCAGTGCTGCAGGTACAGCACCTCGCCAGCCGATGTCTGCTCCGCGGTGAACGCGCCGCTGATCTGTGCAAGCCCGGACGGGCACCATAACGCTGAAGCAAGAAAGAAGATAAAGATGCGGTCGACTTTCTCTGCCCGGCTCATGGCAGCAACCAGCCCCAAAGGTTGCTGTGATCCGGTGCCACGCCGCTCTGTGAATGCAGCTGAACATACAGGCGGCCATCCTGCAGCGCGTTCAACTGGCTTGCGTTCAGGGTTATCTGCCCGCTTATCTGCCCCTCGGTGGCCGGTGTCACCGAGAGGTCGGTGATCGCTGGTCCGCGCGCGCCCAGTGCAACGCCCTCGTGCAGACGCGCGATCGCTGCGGCGGTGAGCAGGCCCTCAAATTCGCCGCTTATGGTCAGAATCGTGCCTTCGAGGACCGCTGTCAGGTGCCCTCGACCAGCAACGTCATTGCGTTCTGCACCGCTGATCGGCACCCAGGCAAGTCTCGCTGTGAACGACGATGCTGACTGTGAACTGGTCGGTTGGGAGAACAATGCTCCGGCTGCGAGCGCAAGTGCCGCAGCGATGGCTATGCGCGAAGTACGCATAGACTGTCCGATCGACAAGGATGCGCGCGGTCGTACGGTGGTCTCCGCGATCATCGCTGTGCCTGATCTGGCATCGGGTGCAGTGGCTATTGAGCGTCAGGGTTCTCGCCCGAGCCACCGAGGAACAGGCGTTCGCCGTTCTCAAGGAGGAACGATCGGCCAACCGCAGTATTCGACCCGTCGCGCGCCTGATAACCCTCGACGATCAGCCGGATACCGGTAGGGACGGATTGGGCTGTTACCCCCCGGCGGATCAGCGCATTCGGGCTGCCACCTTCGACCATCCAGACGACCGGATCGCTGCCGTCGGCACCCTCCACCTGCAGATGAAACCAGGAATGCGGATTGACCCACTCGACTCGCACGATCGTGCCTTCAAGCTCCAATGGCCTGTTGATATCGAATTCTGCTGCGAAGGCATGATGCGCCAGCGCTGCGCCAACGCCGGCAGCGAAAGCGGCCAACACCCCAAGTGCTGTCAGTATCAGCCTGTTCATATCTGATCCCCTGATCCGGAATTTCACTTAGCGAGATGCGTCTTCGGCTGCGCGCTGTGCGGCTTCCTCGGCCCGCGCACCCGCTAGCGTATTCGGGACGCCATAGTTGTGTTCATGGCATGCAAACTCGAATATCGGGCCGTTGGTCGCCATCATCGGAATCTCGCCCGACCATGGCTGAACCCAGACGGTCGGATCCTCGACCGTGAATTCATAGATGAGGCGGTCTTCAGCTACACGCGTAAAGCGCTCCATCACCCGCAGGTTCTCGCTCGCGCCGCGGAATGCCGTGCGATCGGTCAGGTTCTGCGTCTCAACGACCAGTGTGTCGCCTTCCCACCAGCCCCTGGACGAGCCCTTCCACTGCCTGACGTGTTCCGGCAGATGCGGTCTGTCGTCCAGTGGTATGAGTCGCACGTCCTGCATCATCTCGACGAGAATCATCACATGATCGCTGCCCTGCACGATCTGCAGATGGCTGTTGTAACCGATGGGCAGCATGGGTGGATCTGCGCCCCAGATGATGCAGCGCGTCATGAGGCTCATGTTCGCGACGCGGTCCGTCATGGCTCCGCGCTGACTGCGCTCTTCGGCACGCGCAGCCTGCAACGCCTCGCCTTCAGGAGTCATAGCCGGGATGCGGCCATCCGGCGGATCGATGATCAGGGACGTGCGCAGGTTGGGCACGAACCCGTCCTGTCCTGCTGTAAGACCGAACTGTGCGAAGTCGTAATGTACGTCGGCGGTTGTGCCGGGCTCGGTCTGCTGGAAGCTTCGCTCTATCCGGCCTGCAACGATGTCATCGAACTCCTCCTGTGTATAGAACTCCCTGTCGGCCAGCGCAACAGGTCTTTCCAGAGGCGTAAAGCTGCCGTTATTCCAGAAGCCCTGCAGATCCGGGTGGCCATGCGCCGTACGAGGGACTTCCCAGTCCTGCGCGCTGGCAGGTGTACTCCAGACAATGGCCGCAAACGGAACTGCTGCAACGACAAGGCCGGTTATGACCTTGATGCGGAGCCTCTTGATGCAGATTGAAACGTCACGCACAGGATTGCCCCCTCAGCTGCGACTTACTCTTCAGGTCTTTCCAGATGCCCGTAAAGCAGATTCTCAACAAACTCCATGCACTTGAAGTCCATGATACGCAGGTCTGCCTCAAGGCGGCGGTAGACAGGCATGCGAATGGTCCAGGGACGGGTGAAGACCTCCGGATCCTCCAGCGTCGCCTCATACTCCAGAACATCAGGACTGAGATGGCGGATCCGCTCGACCACACGCAACTGGTCGCTGGTGAAATTTCCGCTGCGATCCAGCCAGGCCAGGCCATTGAACCCGGTCGTTTCTATCACCAGGGTGTCGCCTTCGTAGCGCCCGTTCGACCATCCCATCCAGGTTGGTGCCGGCGGTGCCGAATGATCTGTCATGTTGATAGTGCGCATCGCGCCCCGGTACTGATACACGATGACGATGTGATCTTCGCCCTGCACGATCTGGAATGGCTGCGGCATATAGGTTGCTCGCGGCACGCCCGGCAGATAGCACTTGACCTCAGGATCAAGCTCCAGTCGAGTCGCGAAGTTCTCCTCGCGCTGTGCCTGAGCCCATGCCTGATAGGGAATCTCTCCGCCTTCCACGACACCGATACTTGGCGGCAGCGCATACGTGGCGCCGGCTTCGGTAATCGCACCGGCCGCGGCGGCTCGTGCCTCCAGCCCCCAGTTGGCTTCGTTGAGCGTCTGCCAGATGCCGTTGAAGTCCGGCCGGCCATCCGCACTGCGAGGCGGCGTAAAGGATTCAGATTCAGCCGCCAGCGGAAGCAGCAGCGAAGCAGAACAGATCGCGGCGGCGATGATCACGACCCTCACACCCGTTCCCCCTTGTCTCGTCCGACGTCTGAAAGCGCGTGCACACGCCACAGGACAAGTCGGTAATTTGTCATTATTGCTTCACTGGCAACTTACCCCTGCCCCCTTCCTGGTGTCAATTGCGAGTGGCCGGGTGTACATTCGTGCCTTCAGCAAGCGACCCTCGGTTCGACCCCATGCGTGGAAAGTTGGCCGTCCTTTCGCTCACTTTACTCGGCGCATTGCCGGCGGTGGCGCAACATGGTGCCATCGATGGGCAATGGCCGGCTTATTCGGCCGATCCCGGCAGCACGCGTTACTCGCCCCTGGATCAGATCACAGCTGACAACGTCGCGCAGCTGGAGGTGGCGTGGACCTGGAGTTTCCGGAACTTCGGCACGAGCTCAGAGACGCTCACCACGCAGGCCACACCAATCATGGTCAATGGCGTGCTCTATTTTACGGCGGGCCAGCGCCGCACCGTCGTCGCAGCCGATGCCGGGACCGGAGAGACCTTGTGGACCTGGCGACCGGACGAAGGAGAGCGATACGAGCAGGCACCGCGAAGGATCCATCGCGGCGTCGCGTACTGGCGCGATGAGGTGGGCGACGAGCGCATTTTCGTCGTGACCCCAGGGTTTCAACTGGTCGCCCTGAACGCAAGGACCGGTCTGCCGGTGGCGGACTTCGGTCGCGACGGCATCGTCGATCTTTTCGATGAACTGGATATCGACGTGGCGATCGAACCGCTGGGCGTGATCGGTAACAGCTCACCACCGGTAGTCGCGAATGATGTCGTTGTCATCGGTCCGGCATTCCGACCTGGCGGCCGCGTCAACATCTCGAACATCAAGGGCGATGTCATGGCATTCGACGTCCGCAGCGGCGCGAAGGCCTGGACGTTCCATACGATTCCGCGCGCCGGTGAGTATGGCTATGACACCTGGCTGGATGGCTCGGCCGAGTACACCGGCAATACCGGCGTCTGGGGGCCATTCTCTGCCGATCCCGAACTCGGTCTTGTCTATCTGCCAGTTGAGGCACCCACCAACGACGTATACGGTGGCCACCGTCCAGGCGATAACCTGTTTTCCGGCTCACTGGTGGCTGTGGACAGCACGACGGGTGCTCTGGTCTGGTACCAGCAACTGGTTCGGCATGACATCTGGGACTTCGACAACGCCTCTCACCCCATACTGATTGATCTGACCGTGGACGGACGCACGATCCCCGCCATCGTCCAGCCAACCAAGCAGGCCTTTGCCTACGTATTCGACCGCAGGACCGGCGAGCCGGTATGGCCTATGGAGGATCGTGAGGTACCCGCCAGCGATGTGCCTGGCGAGTGGACCTCACCGACGCAACCGTTTCCGACCAGGCCTCCGCCATTTGACCTGCAGGGCGTGACGGCTGACGATCTGATCGACTTCACGCCCGAACTGCGTTCGGAGGCATTGGAGGTACTCAACGAGTTCCGAATCGGGCCGCTTTACACACCACCATCGCTGGTGATCGAAGGCGGTACGCGTGGCACGCTGACGGTGCCCGGATTCGCTGGCGGTGCGAACTGGCCATCCGGTGGCGCCGATCCCGAGACGGGTTATGTCTACATCAGTTCGGTCACCAGTCCGACGACCATAGGCCTGATCCCGAATGACCCGGAGAGCACCGGTGTTGATGCGGACTACGTGATGGGCGGTATCGGCGTGCCTGCAGTGCAGGGACTGCGACTGCTGAAACCGCCCTACGGACGGATCACCGCCTACGACATGAACCGTGGCGACATCGCATGGCAGATCCCGAATGGCGACACGCCGCCGGCTGTTCGTGACAACCCGGCTCTGGCGGGGCTTGAGATCCCGCCGACAGGAAGCCCGTCACATGCGGGACTGCTTGTCACGCGCACCCTCCTGTTTGCCGGCGAGGGGCCAGGGGGGCAGCCCGTCTTTCATGCCTACGACAAACTGACCGGTGAAGAAGTCTGGCGCACCGATCTTCCCGGCGCGCAGACGGCGCTGCCCATGACCTACCAACACAACGGGCGTCAATTTGTGGTGGTAGGCGTGCGCAGCGGATCGGCCGCGGCTGCCGCACAACTGGTCGCGTTTGCGCTGCCGGAAAGCTGATCCTGACGGGATCGAGTTTCACGACAGCCAGCGCCGATTCGCAAGTCGAAAGCGGAATCATTTCACCGATTGGCGATCCAATGCGCTCCATGCGGAAGATATTTTCAGCACTCATCCTGCTGCTGGCAGCCATCAGTGCCGCAGCCCAGCAGCCAGCCGTCGCGCCCGAGAACGTGCTTGCGTCCTACGTCGCGAGGCCGACCCCGGACTTTCAGTGGAGCGAACACACGCGTTTCGAGCGGCGAGGCACCGAAATCATCGAGCTCCGGCTGACGTCCCAGACCTGGCGCGGCATTGAATGGCGCCATCGGCTGTACATCATTCGACCTCGTAATGCCGATGCTGCCAGCAGCAACGGCGTGGTGCTGGTGGCGGGCGGGCGCTGGAGGGCGGAGTACGCAGAACAGGTCGACAGGCGTCTGCCGGCCGGTGCGATGCTGTATGTCAGGTTGGCCGAACAGCTGCAGAGCGTTGTCGCGATTGTCGCGCAGGTGCCCTTCCAGCCCCTGTTCGACAGCACCGAAGATGAGCTGATAGCGCACACCTTCGAACAGTACCTGGCCAGCGGCGAGACGGACTGGCCACTGTTACTGCCAATGGTGCGCAGCGTGGTCAGCGCAATCGATGCGACTCAGGAGTTCACAGCCGCCGAATGGGACCTCAGGCTGGAGAATTTCACCGTATTCGGGGGATCCAAGCGCGGCTGGACGACCTGGCTGACGGCGGCTGTCGATCCACGCGTGACCGCGATCGCACCCATGGTGATAGACGTCCTGAATTTCGCCGAACATCTGCCGCATCAGTCCGCCGTATGGGGCGCCCCGTCGCAGGACATCAGCCCCTACACCCGACGAGGGCTGGACCGCGTGCTGAGCTCCGATGAGGGCAGCGCCCTGCGCGCAATCGTGGATCCGTACAGTTATCGCGAGCAGCTCACGCTGCCAAAACTGGTCGTGCTGGGGACAAACGATTCGTATTTCCCGCTGGATTCGGCCAATCTTTACTGGCCCGATCTCACGGGCAGCAAGTTCCTGCTTTACCTGCCGAATAACGGTCATGGCCTGCGTGACCTGGGACGTATGCTGCCGACTATCGCCCAGCTTCATCGACATGTCACCGAGGGGGCGCGCATGCCTGAACTGGCCTGGGAGTTTCTCGATACACCGGACGGGCCGGCGCTGTGCATGCGATCGGACATTGCGCCACGCAACGTGCGCATCTGGGTCGCCGAATCGGACAGCACCGATTTTCGCGAAGCACGCTGGACCTCGCGGCGTGCGCGCACACGCGGTGATGCGCATGTATTCACGCTGCGCCTGCAGCGTGCCGACTACGCGGCCATGTTCGGCGAGTTCGAATACGGCCCTGCCGAGCGCTTCCATCTGACGACCAATGTGCGCATCGTCGGGCCGGATGTGCCGGGCCGCGAACCCCACAGCGACCCCGGGGTGTGCCCGGATCGACTGTGAGCGTTGTGGCACCGTATCGCCGCAGGCATCTCGCAAGCAGATGGATTCGACAATTGATATGGGTTCGAGGTAAAGATTCCACTGAATCGTCAGCGGCCCTGCCGGGGTCGCCTTGGGGGTCTCCAAGGCCGCAACCAGAGAGAGCTGACATAACGCCCCCCAGACGTTGCGGAATCTACATACCGTTCGGCGACGGCAGCGACAGCCGCACAGGCTCGGGATTCCAGATCATGCTCCGCGCATCATCGATCTGCTGGCAACAAGTCCGCGCATGCGACCGCTCAACTCCGTAAGCACACCCTCAATAGGTGAGCCAGCATTGAGGTGCCTGATTTCTAATACTCGACACTACTGAAGAAGGCAACGCCTCGTCGAACGCGAGCAAGGCACATGCGTCTCCTCCTCCCAAAATGAACGCTCTCGGCACGAAGTCGGCATGATAGCTGGTATCGCCCAACTCTATGTAACGCGCCGCCAATGCGGTCACACCTGTTTGGCCATCGACCCGCACGGAAGGATCAGCCCCAAGCTCCAAGAGAAGGCGTACCATTCCCGGGGAGCTAACCTCCAATGCAGCGTGTAAAGCTTCCACGCTGGGCTCCGCCCCGGAGTGAAGCAGCAACCTCGCAACGTCATCGTTGCCCCCTCTCAAGGCTCGCACGACGGCTCTTGTGAGCAGCGGCTGATCGCCCGGCGAGAAAGTTTCTTGAAGTCCTCTTCTGACGACATTGTAGTAGCCCCACTCTGACGCCTGTTCCAAATCGGTCAGTGACTCGACCGCCTGCCTCACCGCCAGCAGATTGAACCCTTGCGCTCGCATCTCCTCCGCATAGGTGGCCGGGATCTGCACACCAGCACGTTCCAATTCGGCCATGATCAGGATAGCGCGTTCCCTTTCCTGGCTGTCGCTCGGAAATCGTCTTGCCGCCGCGAGGCGTTGCCTCCAGGGAGCGTTTCCGTCGCTAGCCTCAGAATACCGGCGCCAAGCGTAATCTAGCGGCGTATGGTCTGAATGGCCAGTGGTCCCCCGCACCTGCAGACTCTCCACAGGTGCAGATGGATCGGCACCTAGTTCGATCAGCTCCCTCACCATGCCCGGCGAGCCGGCAAGTATGGCGATATGCAGTACGTTATCTCGCACGTCGGCATCGCCTTCGAGCATCAGCCTCGCGATGTCCTGATGGCCTCCCGCTAATGCCCACCTCAACGCATCACGTAGACGCAGGCTCCAAGCTGCTGTTTGGTTAGCACCATGCTCGAGAATTACATCGACTGCATCATAGTGCCCACCGTTCGCTGCAGCGGGTAGCCCAACATCTGCAGCCTCTTGCAGTAAACCAGGATTCTCCGACAAGACGACATCCAAGAGTCGGTCCATCCCTTCCCGCGCCAACTCGCCAGGGTGAACACCCGCGTCCGCGAAGTTTGCTCCCGCTTCGAAGAGTAGAAGCGCCATCTCCTCTCTCTGCCCGTAGATGGCCGCCCCCAACACCGAGATGCTCTGGCCATCGCGCTCGATGACAGCATTCGCATCACCGCCACCAGTCAAATACTCTCTGATTGTGTCGACTCGATTCCAGACAACTGCATCGTACAGATCAGGCTGTCTACCACACGCCGACACCAGCAGACAGAGCAGTGCGAAAAACCCTGCGAGCCATGACACGTCCGCCATCGCATTAGTCTTCATACTTCTCTACGAGAATCCGAAGATGATAAGACTTGACTGCCCGAGCAGTTCCGGATTGAGGTGGTGTCCACATTAGATCGCTGCGCTCATGATTCCCGGTTATGCCCGAACTGGTAGTCCGCGCATCGAGAAAGCCGAGCAAGTGACCAACCTCATGCGCGGAGGTCTCAGCCGGGCGGGAACATTGTTCGACTAGCGGATTCATCACAACTCGTATCACATCTGGATTGCCGACAGTGAACTGACCACATGCGCCCTCATGATCGCCCGCGCCTGAGATTATTTGACTGACTGGTCAAAATTCCACGTTTTGACGTTTGATTCCCGGAGTCGCTAGAACCGCAGGCAGGGAATCTGCAGTATCGTAGGTCGGACGTCGCAAGGGCTACTACCTGCCTGCTCGAGCCATGAAGTGGCATCTGCCCTGACATTTCCATATAGCGTTTATTCGAACCTGCCGGATTTGCCAGGTCGAGAGATTACGTTATTATCCAACTGTTCCTGGTTAGTGTCCAACAGAAGTCAACAAGCCGTGCTGCATTTGCGCGCGGCGCAGGAATGGTCTGCTCTTGCTGGCGAACTGATGGAGTCGCGTTCCACATTTCAGCGTGCAGATGAGTCCTGGATCGTTCTCGAGGCAATTTCGCAAGCATGTCGGCGTACCGTTTTCGAGCTGGCAGTGTAGCCTGAGGGTCGCGTACGCGAAACAGATCATCATCGAGAATGAGTGGCTACAGATCCACGAAGTCGGGCGTCTCGTTGGCTATCATCATGAGGCGACTTTCGAGCGGGCGTTCAAGCGCTACCAGAGCATGACGCCGGGACAGTGTCGCAAGATCGTACGAACGAACCAGGAGTTGAATTCGAATTTCGCGTGTACTAAGTGGGGAGGCTTTTCTATAGCCGTCTGCCACCTCAGTGAATGTCACCCCGCCGCCTTGCCGCTTCTCTCCACTCTCGTACTGCTACTCAAGTCAGTCGACTCTGTAGCGGCAGGCAATTTTCGGAGTCGCGAGAAAATACGTGAGGAGCACTTCTAGACATACAATGCCCCGGACATACCGGGCCGCGAAGCCCACAGCGATCCCGGCGTGTGCCCGGATCGCTGCGGGCGCAGGTGTGGCGTGCATCGCTGGAAGCATGAACTGGGCGCGGATCTGCCGGGCAAACCGTTATTTTGTGCGCTTTACCCCTTGAGCATTCAGTGTCTAATCGGTATCGTTGCCGACTTTCCAGGCGCGTAGCTCAGTGGTAGAGCACCACCTTGACATGGTGGGGGTCGGTGGTTCGATCCCACTCGCGCCTACCAGA
>JBJHBW010000013.1:0-88613 GCA_050485685.1 Gammaproteobacteria bacterium | reverse complement strand
CGATTCTTGAAGCACGCGGCCTCAAGGTGTGCATGATCAAGCTCGACCCGTACATCAACGTCGATCCGGGCACCATGAGTCCGTTTCAGCATGGCGAGGTGTTCGTCACCGAAGACGGCAGTGAGACCGACCTTGACCTGGGTCACTACGAGCGCTTCGTGCGTTCCAAGACCAGCCGCAACAGCAATTTCACGACCGGGCGCATCTACTCCAACGTAATCGCCAAGGAACGTCGCGGCGAGTACCTGGGTGCCACCGTACAGGTGATTCCGCACATCACCGACGAGATCAAGGAGTCGGTGATACGCGGCGCCGGCGATGCCGACGTGTGCATGGTGGAAATCGGCGGCACGGTCGGTGACATCGAGTCGCTGCCGTTTCTGGAGGCCATACGCCAGCTGGGCGTGGAGCTCGGCCACCAGCGCGCGCTGTATATCCATCTGACGCTGGTGCCGTTCATGGCCGCGTCATCCGAGATCAAGACCAAACCCACCCAGCATTCGGTGAAGGAACTGCGCTCCATCGGCATACAGCCCGATATTCTCGTGTGTCGTTCCGATCACGCGCTGCCGGAAGAGCAGCGGCGCAAGATCGCGCTGTTCACGAACGTGGAACCGCGTGCGGTCATTTCCGCCGTGGATGTCGATGACCTGTACAAGATTCCGGCTCTGCTCAACCAGCAGGGACTGGATCAGATCGTCGTGGATAAGCTCGGACTGGACGTCAAGCCGGCCAATCTGTCCGAGTGGCAGGCCGTGGTCGAGGCCAAGGCACATCCGGAGGCGGAGGTCACGATTGCGATGGTCGGCAAATATGTTGACCTGAAGGATTCCTACATTTCCCTGAACGAAGCGCTGCTGCATGCCGGGATACACACCCGCACACGGGTGAACATCACTTACGTGGATTCAGAAGAACTGGAGCGCGAGGGTCTGGGCCGACTGCATAATGTGGACGCGATTCTGGTCCCTGGCGGCTTCGGTGAACGCGGCATAGAGGGCAAGATTCTCGCCGTGCAGCTGGCGCGCGAGAAAGGTGTGCCCTATCTCGGCATCTGTCTTGGCCTGCAGGTGGCGGTCATAGAATTCGCCCGCAATGTGGCAGACCTTCCAGGCGCGCAGTCCACGGAATTCGACACGGCCACACCGCATCCGGTCATTGCGCTGATCACCGAGTGGCAGGACGAAAGCGGCCTGAAACATGAGCGAACCGCGCAGTCGGATCTGGGCGGGACCATGCGGCTGGGCGCGCAGCGCTGTCTGGTGCAGCCGGATACGGTGGCGCGGCGCATTTACGGGGCCGACGAGATCTACGAACGGCACCGTCATCGTTATGAAGTCAACAACCGCTATCTGGACAGGTTGCAGGCCGCGGGGCTTGTGATTTCCGGTTTGTCCGCCGACGGACTGGTGGAGATGATAGAGCTGCCGGGGCATCCGTGGTTTCTGGCCTGCCAGTTTCATCCGGAGTTCACATCCAATCCCCGCGACGGGCATCCGCTGTTTTCCAGTTTCGTCAGTGCGGCCAGAGCCTGTCAGGGGCTGAAGTTGCCGCGTGTGGCGGGCGGCTGATGACCATAAGCGGATGACCACAGACTGAATGCAACCGCGAAGAGTACGCCCGCAAACGCGGACAGCATGACAATGATTACCCTTCCTTCATCACCAGGGCACAAGGATCACGGATGAGTCAGATCAGGGATGTTACGGGTCTGGAGATTCTCGACTCGCGCGGCAATCCCACCGTCGAGTGCGAAGTCGTGCTGGCAAGCGGCGTACGCGGTCGCGCCGCGGTGCCGTCCGGTGCGTCTACCGGCGCACGTGAGGCAGCGGAACTGCGTGACGGCGATCCGGACCGTTATGGCGGCAAGGGTGTGAAGCGGGCCGTGGGCCATCTGGTCGGCGAGATTCGCGATGCGCTGCTGGGCCGGGATGTCGACGACCAGGCGGCACTGGACGCGCTGCTGATCGATCTGGACGGGACGCCGAACAAGAAGCGTCTTGGCGCCAACGCGACGCTGGCGGCTTCTCTGGCTGCGGCGCAGGCCGCGGCCGCAGAAAGCGGTGAGCCGCTGTATGCACGGCTGGCGGCAACCGCGGGTGTCAGCGAGTTTGTAATGCCGGTGCCGATGATGAACATACTCAACGGCGGTGCGCATGCCGACAACAGCGTGGATATTCAGGAGTTCATGATCCTGCCGGTAGCGGCACCGGATTTCAGCGAAAGCCTGCGCTACGGCGTCGAGGTGTTCCATGCGCTGAAGAAACTGCTCAAGCAGAGAAAACTCTCCACGGCCGTCGGTGACGAGGGAGGCTTTGCGCCGGATCTGCCATCCAACGAGGCGGCACTGGAACTGATCAGCGAGGCCGTGGATGCGGCCGGCTATACGCTGGGACGGGAAATCTATCTGGGACTGGATGTCGCAAGTTCCGAGTTTCATGCCGATGGCGTCTACACGCTGGCATCTGAAAACCGCCGCTTCGACAGCAGCGAGTTTGCCGATTACCTGGAAGACCTGGTCGCGCGTTACCCGATCATCTCGGTTGAAGACGCAATGGCTGAGGACGACTGGGAGGGCTGGGCGCTGCTCAGCCGTCGATTACGGGATCGCGTACAACTGGTTGGCGACGACCTGTTCGTGACGAACACGGAAATTCTCGCGCGGGGCATAGCGGACAGCGTGGCAAACAGCATTCTGATCAAGCCCAATCAGATCGGCACGCTCACCGAAACGCTGGCGGCGATTGCGATGGCCGCTGAGGCCGGTTATTCGTCGGTCGTTTCGCATCGTTCCGGTGAAACCGAGGACGCGGTGATCGCCGATATTGCCGTCGGTACGCAGGCGACCCAGATCAAGACCGGTTCACTGTGTCGATCAGACCGGCTGGCGAAGTATAATCAGTTGTTGCGCATAGAACGTGCTCTTGGTGATCGTGCGCGCTATGCTGCAGCCGGCGCGTTTCCGGTGCCGCTCTAGAACGCAGCGATGGGCCGGCGGATGTCCGGACCATAGATGCATTTCCAGGCGGGCACGGCGATGACGCAGGCGGGGGAGGAACGGACTGGTGCCAATCCATCACGGCTCGGATAACGGACAACGGCAGCTTGCCGGATGGGTCGCGTTGTCTGACCCCGCCGCGAGAGAGCCGGAGCATTGCCCATGCGTGTGCTGATTTTCGGCCTGCTTGCTGCGCTGGTGTTCCTGCAGGGCAGGCTGTGGTTTGCCGACGATGGCATGCGCGAAGTGTGGCGACTGGAACAGCAGGTGGAAGTACGCACTGCCGAGAATCGTCGTCTGGACGAGCGCAATTTTTCGCTGGAAGCCGAAGTGCAGAACCTCAAGGAAGGGCTGGCGGCGGCCGAGGAGCGCGCACGCAGCGAACTGGGCATGATCCGCCGCGGCGAGACGTTCTATCAGATCGCGCCGCCCCGACCGGCCGCGCCGCGTCGCTGACGACGGGTCAGCAGTACGTAAGAGGCGCCGTGGCCACCATCACGCGGCTGTGCGGTCACGAAAGCCAGCACCGAATCCCACCGCGGCAGGCAGAGCTGCACCAGATTCTTGAGTACCGGCCCGTCCGGGCCTGAGCGGGCGCCCTTGCCGTGGATCAGCCGTACGCAGCCGATTCCCCGGGCGGCGCATTCGGTAATGAAGGTCTTCATCGCAAGCTCGGCCTGCATGGCCGTCATGCCATGAAGGTCAAGTTCCGCTTCGATGCTGAAGCGGCCGGCGCGCAGATTCCGGAACACCCTTTCGGACACTGACGGGCGCCGGAACGCGATTTCCTCTCCCCAGGATTCGTTGACCGTGGAATCGGGTATGGCGCCACCGTGGCTGGCTTCGATCAGCGCCGCCCGTGCTGCGCGGCTCATCCGCGCCCTGGCCGCGGGCCTGACAACGCTCTCCACGCGCCTGTCCCTGGCCAGCGGGCGAACGTCCCGCATCGCCTTGCGGAATGCGTCGCGATCGTCTTCGGTCATGATGGCGGCCTCGGGGTTGCGCAGCGGTGGTGCCCGGATGGTGTCTGGACGCACGCCAGGCGCCCTCAGGTTCCAGTATAGTTAGCCGCCTCGGGAGGATTCCAGGGAATGGTGAGTGCGGATACTGCTATCGAACGATGATGGCTATCAGGCGAAAGGATTACGCCTGCTGGCCGAAAGTCTCTCGGAAGTCGCGACGGTGACTGTGGTCGCGCCGGATCGTAATCGCAGCGGCGCGAGCAATTCGCTGACGCTGGATACGCCTCTGCGCGTCGAGCAGGTGGACGAGCGCATCTACTACGTCAACGGCACGCCCACCGACTGCGTGCACATCGCGATCACCGGACTGCTGGATGAAGAGCCGGACATGGTGGTTTCCGGCATCAACCATGGCGCCAATCTCGGTGATGACGTGCTGTATTCCGGTACCGTCGCTGCGGCCATGGAAGGCAGATTTCTCGGACTGCCGGCGATTGCAGTGTCACTGGTCATGGATGACGGCGGTCACTTCGAGACTGCAGTCGAGGTGACGCGGCGTTTCGTGCATCGCCTGGTCGACGATCCCCTGCCGCGCGATACCATACTGAACATCAACGTGCCGGATGTGCCGCCCGATCAGCTGCAGGGATACCGGACAACACGCCAGGGTTTTCGCCACAAGTCGGAGCCCGTTGTGAAGGCCCTGGATCCGAAGAACCGGCCGGTGTACTGGATAGGGCCGGCAGGCCCCGGGCAGGATGCCGGGCCCGGAACCGATTTTCATGCGATTGAGTCCGGTTGTGTGTCCGTTTCGCCGATCAAGGTGGACCTGACGGATCACGCGGGCCTTGAGTCGGTGGACCGATGGCTCAGGGCCTGGCGTTGAACGGCAGCGCGACCGGCATAGGCATGACGTCGGCGCGCACGCGCGACCGTCTGGTCGAGCGTCTGCGTGACAAGGGCATCCACAACGAAGCCGTGCTGGAGCGTATACGTGCGCTCCCGAGGCACCTGTTCGTCGACGAAGCACTGGCCAGTCGGGCATACGAGGACAATGCGCTGCCGATTGGTTTCGGTCAGACGATCTCTCAACCCTACGTGGTCGCACTGATGACGCAGACGCTGGTCGAGGACAGGCCTGCCCATGCGCCGTTGAACAAGGTGCTTGAGATAGGCACCGGTTGCGGTTACCAGACCGCGGTGCTGGCGGCATTCGCAAGGCACGTATTCAGTGTCGAGCGAATTCAGCCGCTGCTGGCCCGTGCCCGGGAGCGCATGCGTCAGCTGAGAATCGCCAATGTCAGCCTGCGTCATGCCGACGGCTGGCAGGGTTGGCGCAGCCAGTCGCCGTTCGACGGCATTCTGTGTACGGCTGCACCGACTCAGATTCCGCAGGCGCTGCTCGATCAGCTTGCCGACCATGGCCGACTGGTCATTCCGTTCGGGCCGCGCGGGCGCCAGCAACTCGTTGCCGTCACCCGTCATGGGGACGAATTCGAGCACCATGACATCGCGCCGGTCAGTTTCGTGCCGCTGCTGGAAGGCACCGAGAACTGATCCCGCACTGCAACATCACCGAGGCACGGAAGCTTGAGATTATTCCTGTCGCTTTATGACCGAGTGCTACGCTGGTCGCGTCATCGACACGCCGAGCGTTACCTGGCGGGCCTGAGTTTCGCGGAGTCGTCCTTTTTTCCGGTGCCGCCGGACGTGATGCTGGCACCAATGACGCTGGCCGAGCCGCGCAAGGGCTGGCGATTTGCGTTCATCACCACCGTGGCTTCTGTGCTGGGCGGAGTGCTCGGTTACGTGATCGGCTGGCTGGCCCTGGGCGCTATCGAGCCGCTTCTTCACGCCGCCGGCTACTGGGAAGGCTACGAGCGTGCAACCGAATGGTTCGTCACCTGGGGTTTTCTTGCCGTGCTCGCGGCAGGGTTCTCGCCGATCCCGTACAAGGTGTTCACGATCGCGGCGGGTGCGATGCATATGCTGTTGCCGCTGTTTGTGATCGCCTCCTTTCTCGGGCGTGGTGCCCGGTTCTTTCTGGTCGCGGGGCTGATCATGTGGGGCGGTGAGCGCATGGAGCAGCGTCTGCGCGAGTATGTGGATATCATTGGCTGGACGACGATAGTGTTGATCGTCGTCGGTTATCTGATTTATCGGATGCAGTGAGACCTGTGGTGCCGTTCGTCAGCAACCTGAGGGCGTTTACGGTGATGTGCCCGGCCCGGCGCCTGCCGCCTGCGCTGCCTGCGATGGCAGTGACACTGGCGCTGGCTTTGTCAGCGGCAGGCTGCACCAGTTCGCTGCTGGACTACGAAAGCCGCGCCGGAGCGTCGCAGCGCACTACTGGCGCGGGCGTGGGTGCCGTGGGCGGCGTGCCTGCCGTGCATGTGGTCGAACCCGGCGATACGCTGCACAAGATCGCCTTCCGCTATGGTCTTGACCACCGCGATATCGCGCGCTGGAACGGGATGTCCAATCCCGACCTGATCTTTGCCGGTCAGCGTCTGGCGTTGCGACAGCCGGAAGGGCAACGCACGGCGGCCACTCAGCCAGCCCCGTCTGCCGGTGCCGCACCCCGTCCGGCGGCTGCGCCACTGCCTCCGCCTCCGCAACTGCCGCCGCCGGACTGGCAGTGGCCCACGGAGGGGCAGGTGGTGAGCCGCTTCGGCGCCACCGGACCGAACAGCATAGCCAGCGGGATCGCGATCGGTGGCCGCAGCGGCCAGGCCGTGCGTGCGGCGGCGCCAGGCCGGATCGTTTACGCTGGCGGCGGCCTGATCGGCTACGGCCAGCTGGTCATCATCATGCATAACGACACCTATCTGACCGCCTATGGTCACAACGCCAGCCTGATGGTTGAGCAGGGACAGACCGTCTCACGCGGGCAGCAGATTGCGTCCATGGGGTTGGGGCCTGAGCGTGAGCCGCGTCTTCACTTCGAGATTCGACGTAACGGCAATCCGGTCGATCCGTTGCCCTACCTGAACGGCAGCGCGCGCTGATGGGATGGCCGTCGGAAAAGTCGTCGAGGATCAGCCCGTTTCCAGATCGGTGGGTCGGGTCAGGGATTGAAGATGGCGGCAACGACTTCGCGCTGTTCATGTACCAGCACGTTGAAGGTCCGGCACACGGCATCGGTGGACATGATCTCAAGTCCGACGCGGCGCTCGGCAAACGCGGCCATCAGTTCGAGGTCCGGCAGCACGCGACCGCTGCCGGTGCCGAGCAGAACGATCTGCGGCTGCAGCGCGAATGCAGCGGTGAAGTCGTCCACTGTCAACCGGCCCGGATCGTTCACCGCCCAGTTCAGAAGTATGTGCCCCGCAGATACGATCAGGTGGCCGCCATACCACTGCTCGCGAATGCGTATGCGACCGCTCTCCCAGGCGCTGATCAGGTTGGCGTCGGTCTGGTCGCGAGTCAGCTGCATGATAGATCGCGAATCCTGTCGCTGGTCTGACGAAAATGGCTGACGATTATAGACAGCACGGCTTCTTCCGTGCGAACTGCGGAGACTGACCCGATGGCGCGCATCGTACGTCGCGACGCCGCGCCGCAGGCGCCGGACTGGGACTGGCCCCAGGACATGCATCCCGTGCTGCGCCAGGTGCTGGCACGCCGTCCGCTGCGTTCCCCGGACGACATGCAGCTGGAGCTTCGCCGTCTGATCCCGGTCGGTGAATTCACCGAGCTTGAGGCGGCTGTCGAACTGCTGATCCGGCACCGCGAGTCACGCATCGTCATCGTCGGTGATTTCGATGCCGACGGCGCTACCAGCACGGCATTACTCGTGCTGTCGCTGCGCGCTCTGGGCTTTTCCGACGTGCATTACTTCATTCCCGATCGTTTCACACTGGGTTACGGTCTGAGCGCACCGCTGGTGGACCGCATTCGCGAACTGGAACCGTCCCTGATCGTCACGGTGGATAACGGCATCAGCAGCCTGGATGGTGTGGGCGCAGCACGCGCGGCTGACATCGATGTGCTGGTCACCGATCATCACCTGCCCGGTGAACAGTTGCCGGCGGCCAATGCGATCGTCAATCCCAACGTCCCGGGTAGCGGCTTTCCCGGCAAGCATCTCGCCGGCGTCGGGGTTGCGTTCTATCTGGCTGCTGCGTTGGGACGGGCGCTTGGCCAGCCGGCCACTGCGGCTGCGTATCTGGATCTGGTTGCGCTGGGCACGGTAGCGGATCTGGTGGTGCTGGATCACTGCAATCGCATACTGGTCGCGCAGGGGCTGAGCCGGATCAGGGCCGGCCAGTGTCGTCCTGGTATTCGTGCGCTGTTCGCTGCGGCAGGCGCCAATCCACGCGATGCCGGTTCCACTTCACTCGGATATCAGATTGCGCCGCGGTTGAACGCAGCCGGCCGCCTCGAAGACATGTCGCTGGGTGTGCAGCTGCTGCTTACCGAATCCGATGAACAGGCGCAGGCGCTGGCGACACGTCTGGACGCCCTGAACCGGGAGCGGCGCGAGATTGAATCGAGGATGCGCGCCGAAGCGGTCGCGCTGGTCGACAGCAGTCAGCTGGCCATGGAGGACGGCACGGACAGTCTGCTGGTGATTCATCGCGACGACTGGCATGAGGGGCTGGTCGGGCTGGTGGCGTCCAGGATCCGCGAGAAACACCATCGCCCGGTCATCGCGTTTGCGCCTTCGTCGTCAGGCACCCTGAAGGGGTCGGGACGATCGATACCGGGCTTTCATCTGCGCGATGCGCTGGCCGATGTGTCGGCCGCGCATCCGTCTCTGATCGACCGCTTCGGTGGTCATGCGATGGCGGCCGGCCTGACCCTGCGGGCCGATGCACTGGACGAGTTCAGGGCGGCCATGGCGACGGTCGCCGAAGCGCGTCTGACGGAGGACATGCTGGCGCAGACCGTGTTGACGGATGGCGAGATCGCGCCTTCCCACCACACCGTTGAAGTCGCGGCACTGCTTCGTGATGCGGCGCCCTGGGGACAGGGATTCCCGGAACCGCAGTTCGACGGTCACTTCGAGCTTCTGGAGCAGCGACGCCTGAAGGACACGCATCTGAAAATGAAGGTGCGTGCGACCAGTGGCGGACGTCGTCTGGATGCGATTGCATTCAATCATCCTGATGCGGATTACGTCACCGGCATGACGCTGCGACTGGTCTACCGCCTGGCCATCAACGATTACTACAGCCCCGCCGATGTGCAGCTGATCGTCGAGCATGTGGAACGGGTGGAGCGCGGGGAGCCGGCGCAGTCTGGTGCCGGGAGCGGCTGACAGCGCCGTTCCGTGCGCGTCGTGTTACCATCTCGCCGCGTTTCTCCCCGCAACTGGATCACCTGGAATTCGTTCATGGAACTGGGCGCTATCAATGCACGCATCTCCGATCTCCGTCAGCGCTCCGAGGCGCTGAGGAGGTATCTTTGACTACCCGTCCAAACGGGAACGTCTGGAAGAAGTCGGCCGCGAACTCGAGAATCCTTCCGTCTGGAATGACCCGGAGCGTGCTCAGGCGCTGGGTCGCGAACGGGCTTCTCTGGAAGCGGTAGTCGAAACACTGGATCGCATCACCGGCGGGCTGGGTGAGTCGGCTGAGCTGGTGGAAATGGCCGCCGAGGAACACGATGAAGCCACGCTGAACGACGTGGTCACGCAGGTGGAGCGTATCGCGGCTGATGTAGGGGAACTCGAGTTCCGGCGCATGTTCGCCGGTGAACTGGACAGCGCCAATGCGTTCCTTGACGTCCAGGCAGGTTCGGGTGGCACGGAGGCTCAGGACTGGGCCAACATGCTGCTGCGCATGTACCTGCGCTGGGGTGAGGCACACGGATTCGAAGTGGAGCTGATAGAAGTCTCCGAAGGCGAAGTCGCGGGTATCAAGAGCGCGACCGCACTGTTCAAGGGTGAATTCGCGTACGGCTGGCTGCGTACCGAGACCGGGGTGCACCGTCTGGTGCGCAAGTCGCCCTTCGACTCAGGTAATCGTCGACACACCTCTTTTGCAGCTGTGTTCGTGTCGCCTGAAATCGAGGACGAAATAGAAATCGACATCAATCCGGCCGATCTGCGTGTGGACGTGTACCGCGCCAGCGGCGCCGGTGGCCAGCATGTGAACAAGACCGAGTCCGCGGTGCGCATCACGCATATGCCCACAGGCATCGTCGTGCAATGTCAGAACGACCGATCCCAGCACAAGAACAGGGCCATGGCCATGACACAGTTGCGGGCGCGCCTGTATGAGCATGAACGCCAGCAGCGCATGGCCAAGCAGGAAGCGCTGGAAGACAGCAAGGCGGACATAGGCTGGGGTAACCAGATTCGCTCCTATGTGCTCGATCAGTCGCGTGTAAAGGATCTGCGCACCGGAGTGGAGACCGGCCAGCCCGATGCGGTGTTGAATGGAGACCTGGATGATTTCCTGAAAGCCAGCCTGCAGCAGGGTCTTTGAGCGCATGGCCGGAACAGCGGGGCACGAAGGACAAACGCCGGGGAAGGGCACCGCGTTGCATCGCAAGGGTAGATGATGGCAAGTGATGAACAGCACAACGAAGCCACCGACAGCACGCAGGGCGAGAACCGCCTGATCGCTGAGCGGCGCGCAAAGCTTTCGCATATCCGCGAAAACGGTATCGCATTTCCGAACGACTTCCGGCGTGACGCGCTGGCAGGCCAGCTCAGGGCCGCCTATGACGGACACGAGGCAGAGGCTCTGGTTGCCGAGAACGTGACGGTACGGGTGGCCGGCCGCATGATGGCCAAGCGCGTCATGGGCAAGAACAGCTTCGTGAAGCTGCAGGACCGCAGCGGGCAGATACAGCTGCTGGTGCAGCGCGACGTGCTGGGCGAGGAACGGTACGGTGAATTCAAGAAGTGGGATGTGGGCGATATCGTCGGTGGCGCCGGCCGCCTGATCAAGACCCGCACCGGCGAACTGTCGGTGGAAGTGACCGAGCTGCGATTGCTGGTGAAGTCGCTGCGCCCCATGCCCGAGAAGTGGCACGGCATTGCCGATGCGGAGCTGAAGCTTCGCCAGCGTTATCTGGACCTGATCGTCAGCGAGCGAACGCGTGAGGTGTTCCGTATGCGTACCGAGGCGATCAGCTTCATGCGCAGGTTCCTCGACGCACTGGGTTTCGTTGAAGTCGAAACACCAATGATGCAGCCGATTCCGGGCGGTGCCGCCGCGCGTCCGTTCGAGACTCATCATCATGCCCTGGACCGCACGCTGTATCTGAGAATTGCGCCGGAGCTGTACCTGAAGCGCCTGCTGGTCGGCGGCATGGAGCGGGTTTACGAACTGAACCGTGTGTTTCGTAATGAGGGGTTGTCGACCCGTCACAATCCGGAATTCACGATGCTGGAACTGTATCAGTCCTACGCTGACTATCGCGATCTGATGACGCTGTCGGAGACGCTGCTGCGCGAATCGGCACGCACACTGCTGGGAACCACCCGGGTGCAGTATCAGGACGAACAGTTCGATCTGGATGGTGAGTATGCACGTCTGAAGCTCGAGGACGTGCTGTTGCAGTACAACCCGCAGCTGACCGCGGCCACGCTGCGCGATCGCGACCGACTGGCCGAGGTTGCACGTGCGCTTGGGCTGGAGGTGCATGACGAGTGGGGCGCCGGCAAGCTGCAGCTGGAGCTGTTCGAAAAGACCGCGGAACCGCATCTGCGCGGCCCGCTGTTCGTTACCCACTATCCCGCCGAAGTGTCCCCGCTGGCGCGGCCCAGCGACGACGATACGTTCGTGACAGATCGCTTTGAGCTGTTCGTGGCCGGGCGCGAACTGGCGAATGGTTTTTCCGAGCTCAACGATCCGGAAGATCAGGCTCGTCGTTTCCGTGAGCAGGCGGCCGCGAAAGCCCGTGGCGACCACGAGGCCATGGTCTATGACGAGGATTATGTGCGTGCGCTGGAATACGGCATGCCGCCTGCCGCTGGCCTGGGCATAGGCGTAGACCGGTTGATCATGTTGCTGACCGACAGTCCTGCCATTCGCGACGTGCTGCTGTTTCCGCAGCTCAAGCCGGAGAGTGGTTCGGCAGGTTGACGAGGTTCAATCGGATACGGTCCGGAAGCCACAGCTGTGATTCGGAATTGACCGGAACCACCGCGAGCAGCTCCACGTGCTCGCCGACCCGCGCAGCACGGACCACTTCGCCGGCAACGGCGCCGTGATCATCCACCACTTCGGTGCCCGGTGCGGGTGTTTCTGCAGTGTCAGCACTGAACAGCGCCATGCGCCGCTTCACCTGACCGAGGTGGTGAGTGCGGGTAATGATCTCCTGGCCGGGGAAGCAACCCTTGTCGAATGAGATCGCGTCCATGCGATCAAGGTTCAGCATCTGCGGCAGGAAGCGTCCGGACAGGGCGCTCGGCAGCGCCGGCAGAGCGAGACGGATTTCGGCCAGCGACACGCTGGTATCGTCGATATCGGCGGCCGGCAGGCCGGCTGTCTTCAGCCAGTCGTCAATTGCGTTGACCGGCCCGGCCACCGCGACAAGGTCAGCACCCAGCCGGATCGCATATACGTCGCCGAGTCGGCGTACATTGCCGGGCCGGGTGGCGGGCGCGAGCCTTGCAGGCAGGCCGCTGCCGGTGATGGTGATGACCTGCCAGTTTTCATCTGCGCTCGCCGCGCCGGCGTTCGCCAGTGTCACATCTGCACGCAGCACGAACAGGCGCAGCCCGCGCAGTGCCGCTTCGACACCGTCGGCGTCGGTCAGCAGCATGAAACCCTGGTCGGTACGCAACACCCGAAACACGGCGCGCAGCCGACCACGGGCGTCATGCCAGCCGGCCAGTGGCGCGTGATCGGGTTCCAGGCCTTTGATACGGCGACTGAGCTGCGCATGCAGGAATGTCTCGGCATCACGGCCGGTGACTGAAATCAGACCTGTGTGGCGGTTCCTGAATGCGCGGATAGGCGGTGACTGCATAAACTCGGGATCTTTTCCGTCAGGGTGCGTGCGGCGCGGGTTTCTGGCACACTTTAGCCATGCCCGACCAGGATCAACAAGAGGCCCGCGGCGATTCCCGCAGCGGTGCGGCCGCGGTGACGCGTGCCGACGAACAGCGCCAGTCCGATATTGCGCGGCCCGAGCGTCCGCGTGAGATCGGTGGCCCGAAAGATCCTGAGCCTACACGCTACGGAGACTGGCAGCGGGCAGGGCGTTGCGTTGACTTCTGAACCCGGCTGACAGGAAAGGCAATACATGGACGGGGTTGAGCGGCCCTTGTCGCCGCATCTTCAGGTCTACCGCTGGCAGATCACGAATACGCTTTCAATTCTTCACCGGCTTACCGGTCTGCTGCTGTCGATCGGCGCCCTGGTGTTTGCAGGCTGGCTGATCGCGATTGCATCCGGGCCGCAGGTCTACGCTGATGTTCACGCGCTGTTCTCCGGTGTCGTGTTCAAGGTGTTCCTGGCCGGCTGGGCATTCGCGTTCTTCTATCACCTGGCTAACGGCGTGCGGCATCTGTTCTGGGATGCCGGCTACGGATTCGGACACAGCCAGTATCGGGCCAGCGGCTGGGCAGTGGTGGCGTTCAGCGTGCTGGCCACCCTGATTTTCGTTCTTGCGGCCGTAATCTGAAGGCAACGATGGTGAATCTGGTCAGTCCACTCGGCAGGGTTCTGGGTCTGGGTTCGGCGAAGGATGGCGCCGAGCACTGGTGGATGCAGCGCCTGACCTCGGTGGCACTGGTGCCGCTGGGTTTGTGGCTCGCGATCGCGCTGGCGAGGCTGGAGGACTTCTCGCACGCCACTGTAACGGCCTGGGTTGCCGCGCCGGTAAATGCCGTACTGCTGATTCTGACGGTGCTGGCCACCATTCATCATTCCAGACTGGGTGTGCAGGTCGTCATTGAAGACTATGTGCGCGGCAAGTCGCTGAAGGTTACGAGTCTCATGCTTTCGACACTGATTCACTTCGCGGTGGCCACCGCCGCATTGTATGCAGTTCTCAAAGTCGCATTCGGAGCCGCGGTATGAGTGACCGCGCCGCCGAATACGAATTCATCGATCATCGTTACGATGTCGTCGTGGTCGGTGCCGGCGGTGCCGGCCTGCGTGCGACGCTGGGACTTGCCGAACAGGGCCTGGCTACGGCCTGCGTCACCAAGGTGTTCCCTACGCGCAGCCATACGGTGGCGGCACAGGGCGGTATCAGTGCGGCGCTGGGCAACATGGGCGAGGACGACTGGCGCTGGCACATGTTCGACACCGTCAAGGGTTCGGACTGGCTGGGCGACCAGGACGCCATCGAGTACATGTGCAAGGAAGCGCCGGCTGCCGTGATCGAGCTAGAGCACTACGGCGTGCCCTTCTCGCGCACCGAAGACGGGCGCATCTACCAGCGCCCTTTCGGCGGCATGACCACTCATTTCGGCGAAGGCACTGCGCAGCGGACGTGTGCAGCCGCTGACCGCACCGGCCACGCGATGCTTCACACGCTGTATCAGCAGTCGCTGAAACAGAATGCCGAGTTCTTCATCGAGTACTTCGCAATAGACCTGATCATGCAGGACGGTCAGTGTCGTGGTGTGGTGGCGCTGGATATGGCCACCGGCCGCGTGCATCGATTCCTGTCTCATATGGTGATACTCGCCACCGGCGGTTACGGGCGGGCCTACTTCTCCTGCACCTCCGCGCACACCTGCACCGGTGACGGCAATGCGATGGTGCTCAGGGCCGGGCTGCCGCTGCAGGATCTGGAGTTCGTGCAGTTCCATCCCACCGGCGTGTACGGCGCCGGCATGCTGATCACAGAGGGCGTGCGCGGAGAGGGCGGATATCTGACCAACTCCGAGGGCGAGCGCTTCATGGAACGCTATGCCCCGAATGCGAAGGATCTCGCGTCACGCGACGTAGTCAGTCGTGCGATCACGATAGAGCTGCGCGAGGGTCGGGGTGTCGGCCAGCGCAAGGATCATGTGCATCTGCACCTTGAGCACCTTGGCGCTGAAGTTATCGAGGAGCGGCTGCCCGGTATCCGCGAGACGGCACGAATATTCGCAGGCGTCGATGTCACCCGCGCACCGATTCCCGTGTTGCCTACCGTGCACTACAACATGGGCGGCATTCCAACGAACTACAAGGGTGAAGTGCTTTCCAGGGACGACGCCGGCAACGAGTTTGTCGTGCCGGGTCTGATGGCGGTGGGCGAGGCTGCCTGTGTATCGGTTCATGGCGCGAACCGGCTGGGGTCGAACTCACTGATCGATCTGGTCGTGTTCGGCCGCTCCGCGGCATATCGCTGCGGCGAGCTGATCCAGCCCAGGCAGCGCCATGCACCCCTGCCGGCCGATGCCGGGGAACAGGCCGTCGCACGACTGGATCGCCTGCGCCATGCAAAGGGTGAAAGACCCACGGCCGACATTCGCCTTGAGATGCAGCGCGTCATGCAGGACCACGCGGCGGTATTCCGCTCCGGCGAATCACTGCAGGAAGGCGTAGGCAAACTCGAGGCCGTCTTTGCGTCGTATGCCGACGTGGGTATCAGCGACCGTTCCCTGGTCTGGAACACCGACCTGGTCGAAACCATGGAGCTCGAAAACCTGCTGTTGCAGGCCATGGGAACGATCCGCTCGGCGGTCAATCGCACGGAGAGTCGCGGTGCCCAGGCGCGTGAGGATTTTCCGGAGCGCGACGATCAGAACTGGCTGAAGCACACCCTGGCCTGGGTGAGCGAGCGCGGCGAGGTGCGTTTCGATTACCGACCCGTGCAGATTGCGACATTGACCGACGAGGTCGAGGCGATACCGCCGAAGGCGCGTACCTACTAGCGCGGTTGCCGGGCAGCCGGTCTCATCGGTGAGGATGAGTCGGGGAGCCGGCGGACTGCGGATGGGACGCAGGTTTGGACTTGAGGACGAATCGCATCAGAGGTGCAGCATGGCGAAGTTTCGCCTACCCGCGAACTCGAAAGTGACGGCAGGCACGACGCATGGCCGGCCGGAAGACGCCCGCAGGCCGCGCGCGTTCGCGGTCTATCGGTATGATCCGGACAGTGGCGCCAATCCGCGCCTGGACACCTACTGGGTGGACATGGATGACTGCGGACCCATGGTTCTGGACGCCCTGATCAAGATCAAGAACGAGATCGACCCGACCCTGACTTTTCGCCGCTCATGCCGTGAAGGAATCTGCGGTTCCTGTTCGATGAACATCGACGGCGTGAACGGACTGGCCTGTCTGAAGTCGGTCGAGGATATCAAGGGTACGGTGAAGATCTATCCGCTGCCGCACATGCCGGTGGTCAAGGATCTGGTGCCTGACCTGACGAATTTCTACGCGCAGTACGCATCCGTGAAGCCGTGGCTGCAGAGCGAAACGCCCGCGCCGCCGGACCGCGAACGGCTGCAGTCCAAGCAGGATCAGGAAAAGATCAATTCGCCATCGGCATGCATACTGTGCGCGTGCTGCTCGGCCTCGTGTCCGAGTTACTGGTGGAATCCCGATCGCTATCTGGGGCCGGCGGCCCTGCTGCAGGCGTATCGCTGGATCGTAGACACGCGCGATGAAGCGACCGGGGAACGTCTGGATGCATTGGAGGATCCGTTCCGTCTGTACCGCTGCCACACCATCCTCAACTGCACGCAGGCCTGTCCCAAGGATCTGAATCCCGGACGTGCGATCGCCGAAATCAAGAAGCTGATCGCCGAGCGCCGGCACTGATCCCTGGCGCGATGCGCAGTCAACCGGATACTGATACTCCCGTTGCGGCCGCAACCACCGCTGTGCCTGCAAGGCTGCGCTGGCGCTGCCGCCGTGGCATGCGCGAACTCGACGTTGTACTGGCCGCGTTTCTGGCCAGCGGGTTCAGCCGCCTGAACGAGGCCGAAATCCGGTTGTTCGAAGTAGTTCTGGACCTTCAGGATCCGCTGTTGCACGCCTATCTTTGCGGGCGTGAACAGCCAGCGGATCCGGCGCTCGCGCGTCTCATCGAACGCATACGGGACAGCCATACTGCTGCGACCTGAGCGATCGCGAGTGCTTCATATCTGGTGGTTCATGCTGCACGCGCTGCCGGCTGCCGCTGTGGTGCTGGTGACGGCGTGGTCCGTACCGGCGGTGGTTTTTGTTGCCGGTCTAGCATGCCACGCGTTTCTGCGGTTCCCGCGTCAGCACTTTCCCGTGCTGCTGCGGCGGCGGGACGGCAGTTGGTCGTTGCCGCAGTCGGGGGGATCCCGGCTGACGTTGGCGCCAGGTTCGTGGCTGGCCTGGAACTGGGTGCGGCTGGTACTGACTGACGGTGATCGTCGGCAGGTGTTGCTGCTGGTTCGGGATCAGCTGGAGCCGCATGCCTGGCGTGCCCTGCAGGCCAGGCTGCGACAGACTTTCTGAGCTTGTTCAAGGAGTTTGCCGATATGCCGCAGGGCGGTTAACCTTGTACCCCGCACCGGCCGGGTGCCCGTTCCCGCATGCAATGTAGTGTCGCCGGCCATCCGGCCCGGAGAGGAGCGAACTTTTTGGTGTCTTATGGGGTCTATCGAGAAGCGCATGACAGGGGTAGCGGTGACTGCCAAGGGTGACGGTAAACCCTCGGACCTGGCTCTGATCAAGCGCGTCCAGCAGGGCGACAGGTCGGCCTTCGATCTGTTGGTACTGAAGTATCAGCACAAGATTCTGAAGCTGATCATGCGATATGTGCGGGACCCTTCCGAGGCATTGGATGTGGCACAGGAAGCTTTCTTGAAAGCCTACAGGGCGGCGCCATCGTTCCGCGGTGACAGCGCGTTCTATACCTGGCTGTACAGGATTGCGATCAATACCGCGAAGAATCATCTGGTCTCGGCCGGCCGGCGGCCGACCAGTTACGACATCGACCTGCAGGACCCGGAACAATTTGAAGTGCTCGGTCGTCTTAAGGATCTGGACACGCCGGAAGGGCTGGCGCTGTCCGATGAGATCCGCGAGACGGTCAACCGCGCCATTCGCGAACTGCCCGAAGATCTGCGCACCGCGATACTGCTGCGCGAGATCGAAGGCATGAGTTATGAAGAAATCGCCCAGGCGATGGAATGCCCCGTAGGTACCGTCCGTTCACGAATCTTTCGTGCACGCGAGGCAATCGACAAACGTATCGGCCCACTGCTGCAGTGACACTTATGACTGAAAAAATCCATGATCAGATGTCCGCTTTCCTGGACGACGAGCTCTCCACCGAAGAGTGTGCCTTTCTGGTCCGGCGCCTGGAGCATGACCCGGATGCGAGGGCCAGGCTGGTGCGCTATGCGACCATAGGGGCGGCAGTCCGTGGCGAGTTGCTGCAGCCCGATCCCGGCATACTGCGACGACGGATCAGCGATGCGCTGGATGGTACGGTGCCGCAGCAGCGCCGGCCTGTCGCGGCGCCCGGTTGGCGAGCGCGTGCCTTCAAGCCTGCAGTGGGTTTCGGGATCGCAGCTTCAGCTGCACTGATCGGTATATTCGCCCTTCGCGGCCTTAATGGCCTGGATGCCGATATCGGTACGCTGCAGGCGGCTGAAGGCCAGGATGCGGCAGCGGGCTACGTGGTGCCTCGGGAATTCAATGACCAGAGAAACGTGGTCGTGCCTACCATTCGTCTCACCAATTATCTGATGCATCATGGTGAGTACGCTTCGCATCTGAGTCGCACCACAGTGCATTCGAACGTAGTGGGCGCGCGCGACAATCCGCAGCAGAGCGTTGCGGCTGAAGAGGCTGACGCGGTGTCCGCGGACGGCAGGGACTAGGGCATTGAGGGTGGCGATGTCATTGCGTCTCGTCACTCTGGCGCTGCTGCTCGTTGCCGCGCAGTCGTGGGCCGGCGATGTGCGCGGCTGGCTGGACCGCATGTATCAGGCGGTGGAGCAGCTGAACTACGAGGGCACATTCGTGCACGTGCAGGGTGGCAACGCGGAGAGCCTGCATATCGTGCATCGCAATCAGGGCGGCGTCATCAGCGAGCGTATCGTGTCGCTGGATGGAGCGGGTCGCGAGATCATCCGGCACGGCAATGAAGTACAGAGCATATTGCCCGATCGCGGAGTCGTCCTGCTGAAGGAAAGCGAGGGCAGCAGCTCCATGCTGTCTACCATGCCGGCCCATCTCGAGGATTTCGGGCCGTTCTACGAACTGACACTGTATCGCACCGCGCGCGTGGCCAAGCGTCAGGCACAGGTGGTGGGCATCAAGCCGCTGGATTCCTTTCGGTACGGTTATCTGCTTTGGCTGGATACGGAAACAGCAATACCTCTGAAGTCCCAGATTCGCGACGAGAACGATCAGATCCTCGAGCAGATCCTGTTTACACATCTGGAAATTCTCGATTCGGTGCCTGATTCCTCGCTCAGACCAACAGTGGATACCGAGGGCTTCACCTGGTATCGCCCGACCGAGTGGACTTCAGAGCGGGAAACGCACGAACAGTGGCATGCCAAGGATGTGCCGGACGGTTTTCGCCTCGCCGTGTCGCAGCAGAGCCTGCTCGCAGGCGCCGAGTATCCGGTCCATCATCTTGTCTATTCCGACGGGCTTGCCACCGTGTCGGTGTTCGTCGAGGACCCGAACAACACCACACAGGTGGCGGAAGGATTCTCCACGGTAGGGAGCACGAATGCGTTCTCACTGATGGTTGATGGCCGACGCGTGACCGCGGTCGGTGAAGTCCCGCGCCAGACGGTCAGAACCATCGCCACGTCACTGTCAGCGCGCTGATCCCGCCCGGCTGCAGCCAGTCGTCGAACGTCGTGTCCATCACTCCCTCACTGCAGGCCAACGAAGATTGCATGACGACTTCGGCGATTGTCAGGGAGATATCGGACGATGGCGCTGTCGAAATCGAGATCAGCGGAGCTGTCGGTTGCCGCGGATGCGAAGGCACCTGCACCTGGCGACGTATGCCGTCGCAGACCCGGATGATCATCCGTGGTGTGAGTACGCCGGTCGAAGTGGGTGACGTGGTGACCGTCGTGCTTCCGGCGCAGCGTGTGCTGCTCGGTGCCATATTGCTCTACGGGACGCCACTGACAGGGCTGCTGGGCGGTGCGCTGCTGGCAGGCTGGCTGGGCGGGTGGTCCGATCCGGCGGTGCTGGTCGGCGCCGTCGCAGGTGCGGTCCTGGCTGTTGTGAGTATGCCTGCCGCCAAGCGACGTTTCGAAGCGGCGACCCTGCAACAGCTGAAGCTGGCTGGCCGGTCGTGAGAGTGCTGCGCCTGTACAGCCGGCCGGAGTGCCATCTGTGTGAGGAACTGCTCGATCAGCTCCTGCCCATGCTGTCACCGGACGACACGGTAACCGTCGTCGACATCACCGACGATATCGGTCTGGAACGCAAATACAGCCTCAGAATTCCGGTGCTCGTATCCTCCGACGGGGCGGAGTTGTCTGAATATCCGCTGGATACTGATCGCGTGCGCGCGTTTCTTCACACGCACTGATCCGGTCACTGGCGATTTCTCTTATACTGCCCACCGCCGTGAGTTACAGGACAGATCATTGGACTTTGCGCTGATTCTCGTTGTTGCGACGTTCGTCACCGGTGTCATCTGGGCATTCGATGCCCTGCTTCTGAAGCGTGCCCGTCTTGCCCGTTCATCCGGTGGACGCGATATTCGCGAACCGGTCATCGTCGAATACGCACGTTCATTCTTTCCCATCCTGCTGCTGGTTCTGGTGCTGCGCTCGTTCCTGTTCGAGCCTTTTCGCATCCCCTCCGGATCCATGATGCCGACGCTGCTGGAAGGCGACTTCATTTTTGTGAACAAGTTCGCTTACGGATTGCGCTGGCCGGTTTTAAATAGCAGGTTCCTGGATACAGGTGAGCCGCAGCACGGTGATGTGGTGGTGTTCCGGTTGCCTACGGACCCCAGCATCAACTACATCAAGCGTGTGGTCGGGAGGCCTGGTGACGTGGTTCAGTACGACCAGGCCAGCAAGCGGCTGACCATCAACGGAGAGCCCGTGTTTGTGGAGCTTGTCGGCGATTACAAGGACGATCCATCCAGCCAGCTCGCGCGCGAGATGCTGGGCGGCCGCGAGCACATGCTGCTCCTGACCAGGGGGCGATTGAGTGCCGGGGGCACGTATCGGGTGCCGGATGGCCACTATTTCATGATGGGTGACAATCGCGACCAGAGCCAGGACAGCCGGTTTCCGGAAGTGGGGTTTGTGCCCGAGGAACTTCTGGTCGGCCGCGCGGTGCGCATCTGGATGAGTTGGCGAAGCCCGTCGGATGGCGGTCCCCGCTGGGAACGCATTGGCAGGAGTATTCATTGACGTGAACACACCACGTATCGGCAGCCCCGTGACACTCGGTGGCCGGGCTGTTAAGGGGCCGCGCCGCCAGGCCGGCATGACCGCGCTGGGCTTCCTGCTGCTGGCCTGCCTTGTCGGCGTTGTCGCATTGGCGGGCATCAAACTGACGCCGCTTTACATCACCAACTTCAAGCTTTCCAAGGTGCTGGATGACGTCCAGTCCGAGTTCGACGGCGCAGGCGCTACGGCAGGAGCGATTCGCACCGCCATCTCGCGTCGTTTCGATATCGAGGATATTCGCCTGCCGCCGGACAACCTGACCATCAATCAGGTCCGCAATGGCTATGAGGTGCGTATACAATACGACAATCGTACCCACTACATTGCAAACATTTGGCTGTTGGTCGAATTCGACAAGCAGGTGGAGATAAGAAGGTAGCTGCCCGCGAGCATTGGGCTGCTACCCGCCTGCATTATTCCTTCACTGATTCCTCGCTGCTTGAAACCGCACTGACGCATCGCAGCGCGTCCGGGCGTAACAACGAGCGACTGGAATTTCTCGGTGATGCCTTTCTCAGCCTGTTCATCGCCCGGCGCCTCTACGAGCTGAACCCGGATGCCGATGAGGGTGATCTCAGTCGCCTGCGTGCCGCTCTGGTGCGCCGCGATACGCTCGCCGAGCTCGCCAGGGAACTGGATGTGGATTCCCATCTGATTCTTGGGCCCGGCGAGTTGCGCTCCGGCGGAGCAGGGCGTGAGGCAGCGCAGGCGGATTCCATGGAAGCGCTGATCGGTGCCGTGCTGCTGGATGGCGGGCATGATGCTGCTGTGCAGTTGCTTGAACGGCTGTACGGACAGCGTCTGGAGGAACTGCCCGATTCGGCGTCGCTGAAGGATCCGAAGACCAGGCTGCAGGAGTGGCTGCAGGCTCGGGCGCTTAAACTGCCGGCCTACCGCGTCGACAAGGTGAAAGGGCGAGATCATGAACAGGTGTTCACCGTATCCTGCGACGTGGCCGAAAAGAAGTTGCGTACCGTGGGTCATGGCCGAAGTCGTCGCCGGGCGGAACAGGCCGCCGCCGAATCCATGCTGCTGGAGCTGACTCGTGACGACTGAAACGGAAGGACACTGTGGGTTCGTCGCCATCGTGGGACGGCCCAATGTAGGCAAGTCCACGTTGCTGAATGCCCTGGTCGGGCAGAAGATCAGCATCGTCACCGATAAACCGCATACCACCCGGCATCGAATTCTGGGTGTGCTCAACCGCGGTAACGATCAGGCTGTTTTCATCGACACGCCAGGCCATGCACGCCGATCGGACAGGGTGCTGCACAGGCTGATGGCACGTGCGCTCAGCCAGGCGGTGTCCGAGGCGGACCTGGTGCTGCTGGTCGTCGACGCACGTGGTCTGAAGCCCGAGGACAGACAGCTGATCGAGCAGCTTCGCGGCCGTGGCGAGCAATGCATACTGGTGCTGAACAAGGTCGACAGGGTGGCCGGCAAACAGGCACTGCTGCCCATGCTGGAGCAGCTGGCACAGGAATGTTGTTTCGCCGCGTATGTGCCGTTGTCGGCGTTGTCCGGCGACAATGTGGATGCCCTGTGTTCAGAAATCTTTGCACGTCTGCCGCCGGGGCCGCTGCTGTACCCGCCTGATTTTACGACCGACAGGGATACGCGGTTTCGTGCTGCCGAGATCGTACGCGAGAAACTGATGCAGTCGTTGCACGACGAACTGCCTTATGGCCTGACCGTCGAGATAGAACATCTGGGGCGCCATGAGGACGGACAGTGGCTGGTGCACGCACTGATCTGGGTGGAACGGGAAAGTCACAAGCCCATCGTGATCGGCAAGAGCGGCCGAGTGCTGAAAGATGTCGGTAGCGCGGCACGTATTGAAATGAAAACCCTGCTCGGTGATCGCGTGCACCTGGCCATGTGGGTGAAAGTGCGGGAACACTGGTCGGACAGCGAGCGGGAGCTGAAGCGGCTCGGCTATGACCTGTCATGAGCGAGACTGAAAAGGTCGTATTCACTGCGGCCTACGTGCTGCACCAGCGGCCGTTTCGCAATACCAGTCAACTCGTGGATCTCGTCACTGCTGACTATGGTCGTGTGACGCTGGTGGCACGTGGTTCGCGCCGTCCCCGGCCGGGCCGCCGCGCCCTTCTTCAGGCGTTCGTACCTGTGCGGGTTTCATGGACGCGACGCGGGGAACTCGGCAGCCTCAGTGATGTGGAACCGGCGGGCAATGCGTTGTCCTTGTACGGTGACGCGCTGCTGGCGGGATTCTATATCAACGAGCTGCTGCTGCGGCTCACGGCCCGTGGCGATGCCAACAGTGAAGTGTATTCCTGCTATAGTGACTGCCTTGCAGAACTGGCGTCAGGTGCATTGATTGCACGGACGCTGCGGCTGTTCGAACTGCGTCTGCTGTCGGCTCTGGGTTACGCTCTTGAGCTGGAACACGATGCCCGTAATGGCCAGGCCATTCACCCGGACAGACAATACCTTTTCGAGCTTGAGCGCGGGCCTGTGGAAGTGACGTCCCCGACGCGGCCTGACGGGTTGTTCCGGGGCAGGGACCTGATCGCCCTGCGCGAAGGACAACTGTCCGATGCCGATACCCTGCAGGCAGCGCGGCGACTGCTGTCACGAGTGTTGAACGGTTACCTCGGCGAGCAGCCTCTGAAGAGCCGCAGCGTACTGAAAGACATCTACACCAGAGGACTGGTCGAATGAGCGGCGAGCATACCGTCACCGGCGGACAGGTCGGGGCGGCTGAACAAGGCAGGAGGCTCAGGCAGCGACCTGCGCCCATCGCGCTGGGTGTCAACGTCGATCACGTTGCCACGTTGCGGCAGGCGCGCGGCACCCGATATCCCGACCCGGTCGCGGCCGCGCTGGTTGCCGAGCAGTCCGGCGCGGACAGCATCACCATACACCTGCGTGAAGATCGCAGGCATATCCAGGAGCGCGATCTCGAGGTCATGCAGGCAACCCTGCTGACGCGCGTGAATCTCGAAATGGCAGTGACGGATCAGATGGTCGCCATTGCCCGATCTCACAGGCCTGCTGATTGTTGTCTGGTGCCTGAGCGCCGCGAGGAACTGACGACCGAAGGCGGCCTCGACGTTGCATCGCAGCGCGACCGCATTGCCGCCGCATGCCGGGAACTTGCAGGCGCTGGTATTCGCGTCTCACTGTTCGTGGATCCGGACAGGGATCAGCTCGAAGCCTGCGCGGCCGCTGGCGCGCCGGTCGTTGAACTGCATACCGGTGCCTATGCGGATGCCGTGGACAGGGCAGAGGTCGCGCGCGAACTGGAGCGCATCCGTGATGCGGCGGAGTTTGCAAGCGAACTGGGACTCACGGTGCACGCAGGTCACGGTCTGCACTATCACAACACCGCGCCTGTCGCGGCTATTCCGCAGATCGTCGAACTCAACATCGGTCACGCCATCGTCGCGCGTGCGGTAATGGACGGAATCGCCGGTGCCGTTGCGACGATGAAGGCTTTGATGTCGGCGGCACGCGGAATCTGATGTCACGATGATCTTCGGCATAGGAACCGACGTCGTGCAGCTGGCACGCGTCGAAAGCACCTGGAATCGCTTCGGCATGCATTTCGTCAACCGCCTGCTGCTGGATGAGGAGCGCGTACTGTTCGAGCAGAGCAAACGGCCGGTGCGATTTCTTGCCATGCGTTTCGCCGCCAAGGAGGCGGTCGTGAAGGCGATGGGCACGGGGTTCGCCAATGGCATGTGGGTTCGCGATGTCGGTACCGTCCCGAACCGGCTCGGACAGCCGCAGGTCATCTATTCCGAACGCGGCCGTGCGATGTGCGAACGGCTCGGAGTAGGCGAGGGACACCTAACGCTGACCGATGAGGCGGGACTGGTGGTCGCCGTAGCGGTACTGATGCGATCGAATAGCATGGAGTCTGGACGTTGAATACCCTGGCCTTTGACATAGAGACCATCCCGGACCTGGAGTTCGGACGCAGGCTTTACGATCTGCCTGATCTTGATCAGGAGTCGGTCGCGAAGATCATGTTCTTCAAGCAGCAGCAGGCACGTCAGACCACGTTCCTGCCGTTGCCGCAGCATCGCGTGGTGGTGATCTCGGCGGTGTTGCGCACGCGTGATGGTCTGCACATATTCAGCCTGGACGCTGAAAATGCCGGCGAAAAGGATGTCATCCAGCGCTTCTATGACGGACTCGATCGTTACAGTCCCGATCTCGTGTCCTGGAACGGCGCAGGTTTTGATCTGCCCGTGCTGCACTACCGTGCGCTGCGGCATGGTGTAAGTGCGCCGCGCTACTGGGAGATCGGTGATGGCGACCGGGAGTTTCGCTACAACAACTATCTCAACCGCTTTCACTGGCGACACCTTGACCTGATGGACATCCTGTCCGGCTATCAGGCATCGGGACGCTGCTCGCTGGAACAGGCAGCACAGCTGCTGGGGCTGCCGGGGAAGCTCGGCATGAGCGGCGACAAGGTGTGGGATTACTGGTTGCGCAACGAACATGCCGCGATTCGCAACTACTGTGAGACCGATGCGCTCAATACCTACCTGATCTTTCTGCGCTTCCAGCTCATGCGCGGGGCGCTGGACCGTCGCCTGTACGACGCCGAGGTGCAGCTGGTAGAGGACAAGCTCGAGCAGTCCGGAGAGTCGCACCTGGACGAATTCCTTACGGCCTGGCGCAAGGGTCGTAATGAGTTCTGATGAGCGCGTGCTGACCACGCGCGTCATTGACCTGACTCATGAGGGACGCGGCGTTGCCGACATCGATGGCCAGCGGGTGTTCGTCAGTGGCGCACTTCCCGGGGAAACCATCACGATTCGGCCGCGTGGCAAGCGACGCAGGTATCAGGACGCTGAGCTGGTCGATGTGCTGGAACCGTCGCCGGACCGGGTTCAGCCGCCATGCGAAGTGTTCGGCCGCTGCGGGGGCTGCACACTGCAGCATATGTCGCGCCAGGCCCAGACCCGATTCAAACAGCGCACCGTAGAGCAGACGCTGGCACGCGTGGGTGGCCTTGCACCCGATCACTGGCTGGAACCGGTGACCGATGCGCAGTGGGGTTATCGGCGCCGTGCCCGGCTCAGCGTCAGGGATGTGCCCCGCAAGGAGCGGGTTCTGGTCGGTTTTCGTGAACGGGCCACCCAGTATGTGACCGACATGTCGTCGTGTCCGGTGCTGACCGCACCGATGGGTGGGCTCATCGCGGCGCTGTCGGAGCTGATCGGCAGCACGACCCTGCGGGCGAAGGTTCCGCAGATCGAGCTGGCGGTCGCGGACCATGCCGCAGCAGTCGTCCTGCGTGTGCTGGCTGCACCGTCAGAGCAGGATCTGGATCTGTTGCGTGCTTTCGGTGACCGTCACGACGTGGATGTCTACATCCAGCCGGGCGGCCCGGGCACGGTCGCTGCGGTCGATCCGGCCAGGGCCCGACGGCTGAGCTATGCGTTGCCGGAATTCAACGTGGAACTGCAGTTTCTGCCGGTGGATTTCGTGCAGATCAATGCCGCAGTGAACCAGCGCCTCGTTCGGCAGGTTGTCGATCTCGCCGAAGCGGGAAGCGATGATCGTGTTCTGGATCTTTACTGCGGACTGGGTAACCTCAGCCTGCCTCTGGCGCAAAGGGCCGGCGAACTGGTGGGTGTGGAAGGTGAAGCGGGTCTTGTCGCCCGGGCAGTGCGGAACGCCGAAAGCAATGGACTTGGCAATGCGCGATTCGTGACCGCCGATCTCGGTCAGGCCGACTGGAGTTTTTTTCGCGAACACTGGGATGTGGTCATTCTCGATCCGCCCCGCACCGGTGCCGAAGCGCCGGTGGCTGAAATGGGCCGCATGGCACCGCGCCGCATCGTGTATGTGTCCTGCCATCCCGGCACCCTGGCACGGGACGCGAAGGTGCTGACCGAGCATCACGGCTACAGACTTCACACCGCAGGCGTGTTCGACATGTTCCCGAACACATGGCACGTGGAGGCGGTTGCGCTGTTCGTGCGAGACTGACGCTGCTGATGTCGGCTGCGCTCGTGCTGCTATCATGCGCGCATGGCGCGCGAGATAGAACGCAAGTTTCTGCTGGCAGGGGACGGCTGGCGCAGGCAGGTGAGATCGTCTGAAGCCATGCGCCAGGGATATCTTTCCGAAAGCGAGGTGTCGGTGCGCGTGCGTATGGTCGGCGCCAGTCAGGCCTGGCTTAATATCAAGGCCGGTGGCTTTGTGGCCTCACGCCTGGAGTTTGATTACGAGATTCCCGCGGAAGACGCACGGGAGCTGCTTGCGCTGTGCCGGCGACCGTTGGTGGAAAAGATCCGTCACCACGTATACGTCGATGAGCAGCATTGGGAAATCGATGAATTTCTCGGTGCCAACGCCGGTCTGATCGTGGCCGAGATCGAACTCGACAGCGAAACCCGACCGGTCATACGACCGGACTGGCTCGGGCAGGAGGTGACGGACCAGCGGCGTTATTACAATGTCTGTCTGATCGATCACCCGTTTGAGGCCTGGAGTGAGGCGGAGCGATGTCACTTGGTCCGTTGATGATCGATCTGCGTGGTACCACGCTGAGTCAGGATGAACGTGAATGGCTGCAGCATCCTGCGCTTGGCGGTGTCATCCTGTTCACGCGCAATTTCGAAAGCCCCGAGCAGCTCGCCGCCCTGATAGACGACATTCATGCGGCACGCAAGCCGCAGCTGCTGGTGGCGGTGGATCAGGAGGGCGGCCGCGTGCAACGTTTTCGTGCGCCGTTCACGGAGCTGCCGCCACTGCGCGCACTGGGTCACTTCCATGACATGGACCGCGATGCGGCACTGAAGGCTGCCGGCGCTTTCGGCTGGCTGATGGGGGCGGAACTGCGAGCCTTTCGTGTAGACCTCGGGTTCACGCCAGTCGTCGATCTCGATCTGGGCCTTGCCGAGGTGATCGGAGATCGCGCGTTACACGCCGATGCGCAGGCGGTGTCGGAACTGGCAGCACGCATCGTCGAAGGTGCGACAAGGGCAGGGCTTGCCACGTGCGCCAAGCACTTTCCCTCGCATGCGGGCGCGGTTGCCGACTCGCACCTGGAAGTCGCCACCGACAACAGGGAGTTTGTGGCGCTGCGCGAAGATCTTGTCCCTTATCGTCACCTGATCTCGCGCGGCCTGCACGCCGTGATGCTGGCGCATGTGAAGTTTCCGGCCATCGATCCGCGACCGGCCAGCATGTCGCCCTGGTGGGTGGGGACCGCTTTGCGCGGGCGACTGGGTTTCAGCGGCGCGGTGATCTCCGATGACATGAGCATGCGCGGCGCGGAAGGGGCTGGTGGCATGGTGGAACGCATACGGCTTGCGCTTCAGGCCGGTTGTGATCTGGTGCTGCTGTGTAATGCGCCGGACGAGATTCCTGCAGCGCTCGACAGCCTGAAGGATTACGTGAGTCCGCCGGGCAAGCTGCGTTTGATGCGTCTTCGCGGCACCGCCAGCTCAGACTGGGAGACGTTGCGCGGCACACCTGCCTGGCGTCAGGCTCGCCGCCTTCTGCACGATCTGATGGCGCGGCCGACGCTGAGCCTGGAAGGTTGAGTCCGGCGAGTTGAGCCTGAAAGGACAGGAATGATTGTTGCAGAACAGTATGAATGAAGCCGCCGCGGAGGCCGAGGCGGTGCTGGCAGGTTCCTCGGAGGTATTCAGCGAGCGACGGGTGAGTGAAGCGCTGGACGGCATCGCGCAGGCCGTAGCGACGCAGCTGGGCAGCGCTGAGCCGACGGTGCTGGCCATGATGCATGGCGGGCTGTATGCCACGGTGGAACTGTGCAAGCGATTTCGTTTCGCATATCGCTTCGACTACCTGCACGGCACCCGCTATCGCGATGCACTCAGCGGCGGAGAAATGCACTGGCCCGTGCCGCCGAAGCCATCGCTTGCAGGCCGCTGCGTGCTGCTGGTCGATGATGTGCTGGATCATGGCCATACCCTGCGCGAAGCGTGTACGGCGTTGCGTCTTGCGGGGGTGAGTCGACTGTATACCGCAGTGCTGGTGGTCAAGGATGTGAATGTGCCGGATCGGCCGACGGTGGACTTCGTCGGGCTGCATGCGCCTGACCGCTATCTGTTCGGGTGCGGCATGGATTATCGCGGTTACTGGCGTGGTCTGCCGTCGATACGGGCTGTCGGAGTGAACGATGCGATCTGACATCGGCCTCATTGTCGGCAGCGGTCACAGGCTGCTCGGTCTGGATATCGTCTCGCGCAGTGCAACCAAGACAGCATACGGTCCACCTTCAAGTCCCGTGTTCACGGTCGCAATCGATGCTGTGCGGGTGGCTGTGATACTGCGGCACGGGGAGAGTCATTCGCTTGCGCCACATGAGGTGAACTACAGGGCGAACATTCAGGCGCTGCATCAGCTGGGTGTGCGTCGCTGCATTGCACTGAATACTGTCGGCACCATCGCTTCCGATTTCAATCCCGGAGACCTGGCTGTACCGACACAGTTGATCGACTACACCTGGGGTCGGGAGCAGACCTTCGGTGGTGAACAGCCCGTGCACGTAGAGTTCACCGAGCCGGTGGACGGGGAGCTGGCGGCGCTGATCCGTCAATGCGTTGAGCAGGAGGGCTTACCCTGCGCGGGCGGTGTCTACGGCGTCACCCAGGGGCCTCGTCTTGAAACCGCTGCCGAGATCGACCGCATGGAGCGTGACGGGTGTACCATGGTCGGCATGACTGCGATGCCGGAAGCGGTTCTGGCAGCAGAGCGGGGTATGGCCTATGCGGTCTGTGCCGTGGGCGTGAATCATGCCGCCGGTCGCTCACCGCAGGGTCACTCGGTGCATGCTGATATCGACCGCCACCTGCAGCAGGGCCTTCAGAAGGCAGGGCGCATGCTTCGCCGGCTGTTGCCGCAGTTGATGGCGCAATGTGATACAGGTCATTGATCCGTCGGGTCGCGTCAAAGACTATTGAAGCGATGGTCAGTCAGGAAAACAGCACGACGGGGCAGCTTGCTCGAAAGGTGCTTGAGCAGGTCGTCAGCCGCACTTCGGAGGGCATCGTGATTGCCGATGCACGGGTCGAAGGTCTGCCGGTGGTGTATGCCAATCCTGCCTATGAGACGCTGACCGGCTACACCCTGGAAGAGTTGACCGGCAACGCCTGCCCGTTACTGCGCAAAGGCGGTGAACAGCCGTCCGAAGCCGCCCCGGCGGAGTTCGAGAAGCTCCAGCGCGCGATCGGTCAGGCGGAGAGTTGTGAAGTCGTTGTGCCGGACCTGCGCAAGGACGGCAGCAGCTGGTTCAGCGCAGTCAATGTGGAGCCATTGTTCGACGATAACGGAGAAGTTCAGTACCTGCTGTTCAGGCAGCGGCCGGCGCCAACGGCACCGGAGCGTGCACCTGAGGAAGATGATGACAAACTCGAAAGCGGAGCGGTCTGCAACGAAGTGCAGCAGCTGCAGACTGCCCTCGGGCGGGCGCGGCAGAGAATCGATAGTCTCAATCGCACTGACAATCGAACGGGACTGCTGAGGTTCGAGTTCTTCACGGAACTGGTGGAGCGTGATCTCAATATCGCGCGCCGTGAACGTACAGGTGTTGCGCTGATGCTGTTCGAGGTAACCGAGTTCGACGCCTATCGTGCCACCTTCGGATCCGCTGCCGCGGAATCCTGTCTGCGCATGATCGGCGCGCAGCTCAACGGCACTCTGCGTCGCGCCAGTGACCTTGCAACGCGATGCACCGACACTGCATTTGCTGCGTTCGTCCGTGCCCGCGATCGCGAGGAAGTCCGTGCGCTCGCGCATCGCATACAACGCAATGTTCGGGGTCTGGGTCTGCATAACCCGCGTGCGACGGTCTCGCGCTACGTCGGAGTGGCGCCGGGTGTGGTTCACGTGGTGCCCGGGCCGGAGGATGACCTGGACAGGCTGCTGGAGCGTGCCCGCAAAGATATGCAGCAGCAAACGATGCCGGTTCCGGCGAAGGTCTCAGGCACTTCCCGCTAGCCGCCGGCGCTATTCGTTTCGCCGTCCCCTGTACCGCCGCCGGCCCGTGTCGGGCCAGCCATCCGTAGCAGGAATGGCGCTCAGGATCACTCAGGCGGCCGGTCGTCCGTCCGGCGTTTCTGCCGAGTCGCGCGGCTGAGGGCGGATGATCACGATCGCGCCGAAAGCGGGATGGTCGAAGTAGTGCAGTTCGCCGTTGCGCGGAATGCGTCGCGACTCCTTCAGCACGTAACGCGGCCCGGTGACAATCTGACCGAACTGACCGCCACCGCTTTCGCCGGCAGGCATCTGCGGTTGATAACTGAGATCCAGCGTCAGGAAGGGCATGCGATCCAGGTGCAGCGTGACGGTGCCACGCGGATTGAATCGACCCAGATATGCGAGGTCGAAAGGACTCGCCTGGCGCTGTGCCCGTGCTTCCTGCACCCAGCCGCCGTGCAGCAGCGGCGTGTAGGCCTGCAGTCGCTGCAGTGAATTCAGGATGCCGCCCAGCTCCAGTTCCTCATTGCTTAGCAGTCGAAACCCGAACTGCCGCAGCCACTGTTGCTGAGGATCCATGCCGCCTTCATCCGGCAGGCCTGCGCCACTGCCGGCTTCGTCCGGGCGGTCGCTGAAGGTCCGTGGGGACGTGTCAGGGGCCTGCTGGCCGTCACCGGCCGTGGCTTCAGGCAATCCAGACAGAAGTGCGTCGAGTTCTTCCCGGTCCTGAAAGAGCCGTTCCCTCATCCCAGGTGATGCAGGCCCCGAAGGAAGGTTTTCGGCAGCCTGCTCCAGCAGCTCTTCGTTGCGGTCGAGATCGCGATGGGCGAATACGATGATTTCGATCCGGTACAACGGCGCCTGGTCGGCCGATGCGCCCTGTGCGAACACGGACACGGGCGCAATGGCCAGCATCGCTGCCGCCAGACCACTCATGAACACTCTCGTGACGGGGCTCATGCCGTCCATTATAGCCGTGCGGTATCGCGTTTGCCGGATGTGATGTTCGCCGCGCTGCCGGCGGGTGACAGGCCATCCCCGCCCAGGCGCTGCAGCAGTGCTTCAAGCGCCGTCAGGCGCGCCGGTTCGCCATCCGCGGACCAGCTGAAACGCAGCTTGTACGGTCCTTCCATGCGGTAGCGCTCGGGCTCCCCTGTCAGCATTGCTGCCAGTGCCGCCGGGTCCGCGCTGGCGCGTGTGCCGAACTTCAGCACGCCGCCCTGCGCGCCGGCCTGTATCTTCACGATGCCCAGCTGCTGCGCGATCAGCTTCAGGGCGGTAATCGCAAACAGGGTTTTCGTCGCAGGCGGTAACAGGCCGAAGCGGTCGATCAGCTCCACCTGCAATGAGTCCAGATCGTCGCGGCTGGCGGCATTGGCGATGCGTTTGTAGTTGACCAGGCGCATGTGCACATCCGGCAGGTAGTCGTCCGGAATCAGTGCCGGCAGGCCAAGTTCGATCTGGGGTCCGTGCTCGAACGGATCCTCCAGATCCGGTTCGTGACCGGCCTTCAGTGCGGCGACGGCGCGTCCCAGCAGCTCGTTATACAGTGTGAAACCTACCGCCTGTATCTGGCCGCTCTGCTCGTCGCCCAGCAGTTCGCCCGCGCCGCGTATTTCGAGATCGTGTGTTGCCAGCGTGAATCCTGACCCCAGGTCCTCGAGCGCGGCGATCGCGTCCAGTCGTTTCTGCGCATCGGCCGTCAGGGCCTGGCGGGGCGGAGCGATCAGATAGGCGTATGCCTGATGATGGGACCGCCCGACGCGGCCGCGCAGCTGGTGTAACTGTGCGAGGCCGAAGCGATCGGCACGATTGATGATGATGGTATTGGCCGTGGCTACGTCTATGCCGCTTTCGATGATGGTCGTGCACAGCAGTACGTTGAAGCGGCGGTGATAGAAATCCAGCATGACCTGTTCGAGTTCGCGCTCCGACATCTGGCCGTGCGCGATGCGTATGCCGGCTTCGGGAAGCAGCTTTTCCAGCTGTGTGGCAACGGACTCGATGTTCTCTACGCGGTTGTGCACGAAGTACACCTGTCCGCCGCGACGAATCTCGCGCAGTACCGCATCGCGTATCTGGCGGTCACGCCACTCGCCGACGAACGTCTTGACCGCCAGCCTTTCCGCCGGTGGGGTGGCAATGATGGACAGCTCGCGCAGTCCGCCCAGCGTCATGTTCAGCGTGCGGGGAATGGGCGTTGCGGTCATGGTCAGCACATCGACTTCGGCACGCAGGGACTTCAGCCTTTCCTTGTGCTTCACGCCGAAGCGGTGCTCCTCATCGATGACGACCAGTCCCAGGTTGCGGAACGACACCTCGCGTCCCAGCAGTTTGTGGGTGCCGATCACGATGTCTATGGTGCCGTCCGCAAGTCCCTGCAGCGTGGCCTGTGTCTGTTTGCCGGTGCCGAAGCGCGACAGCTGGCCGACGCGCACCGGCCAGTTCGCGAACCGGTCCTGAAAAGTGCGAAAGTGCTGCTGGGCAAGCAGGGTGGTCGGTACCAGCACGGCGACCTGATAGCCGGCGTTGACCGCCACGAATGCCGAGCGCAACGCGACCTCTGTCTTGCCGAAACCGACGTCACCGCAGATTACGCGGTCCATGGGCTGTTCGCTGGCCAGGTCGTCGATCACCTGGTGAATGGCTTCCAGCTGATCATCGGTCTCGTCGAAAGGAAACTCGAGTACGAAGCGGCGATAGGCGTCGTCGTCCGGCGGCATCCGGTGGCCGACGCGGGCTGCACGGCGCGCGTAGAGATTCAGCAGCTGCGCGGCCGTATCGCGGGCCTGCTGCGCAGCCTTGCGCCTGGCCTTCGCCCACTGGTCCGACCCCAGCCGGTGCAGCGGGGCATGTTCCGGGGGCGCGCCGGTGTAGCGACTGACCAGATGCAGGCTCTGCACCGGTACATACAGCTTGTCACCGTCGGCATACTCCAGCAGCAGGAATTCGGTGGGCATGCCGTCCACATCCAGTGTGGCCAGCCCCCGGTAACGACCGACGCCATGATCTTCATGCACGACCGGTGCGCCGGCACGCAGGTCGGTCAGCTCACGAATGATGGTTTCGGGATCGCGTGCGGCACGCCGCCTGCGCGCACGCTGTCGTGCGCGTTCCATTCCGAGCTGTTCGGCGGTGAGAATGCGCAGACCCTGGCCGGGAAGGCGCAGTCCTTCATCGAGTTCGCCGACGGTCAACGCCAGGGGTGCGTTGCCGGCAATGAACTGTGCCCAGTCGGCAACGATCTCGGGTCGGTAATCGCGCCCGCGCAGCAGCTCTGCCAGCATTTCGCGGTGACCGGGAGATGACGCCACCAGCAGCGTCCGGTCACTTTCGGCGGTTTTCAGCCAGCGCTCGATGCGGTCGATCTCCGGCGGCAGGTCGCCGGTCAGTACGTGTGCGGTGTCGGCAACGAAAACCGGAATGTCGGCAGTGTCGGCGTCGTCGCCGCCGGGAACTTCCAGTTCCAGGCGCAGCGACGTGGCGACGCGCTCACGCACCTGCTGTGGCGTCCAGTACGCCGCATCCGGTGCCAGCAGGGGCCGTTCAGGATCGACATTCATCTGCTCATGGCGGTCCACGACCAGCTCGAATGTTTTTTCCAGCCCGGCCAGAGCGTCGTTAGTAATGATCAGCAGCGTGCCGTCGGGCAGATAATCGAACAGGGAGGCCGTGCTGTCGAAGAACAGCGGCAGATAGCACTCAATGCCGGCCGGCAGCACCGCATCGGAGATGTCACGGTAGACCGGGCAGCGACCCGGTTCCACTGCGAACCGTTCCCGAAAACGCTGGCGAAAGCCTCGGATACCGTCGGCGTCGAATGGAAACTCGCGTGCCGGCAGGACCTCGATACTCTCGACTTCACGCGTGGTCAGCTGGGTCTGCGGATCGAACTCGCGCAGTGTCTCGATTTCGTCATCGAACAGATCCACGCGTACCGGTGCCGATGCGCCACTGGGGAAAATATCCAGCAGAGCGCCGCGGACGGCGATTTCGCCGGGGCCCGTGACCTGTTCCACACGCTGGTAGCCGTTGGCGACGAATCCGGCGATGGTCTCGTCACGGTCCAGAACCTGTCCCTTGCGGAACGCGACGGCCCGGGCGGCCAGAAACGCCGCGGGCGGCAGACGGCTGAGCAGCGTGCCGGCATCGATCAGCAGATGGATGGCCAGCCCGGCCTGCAGCTGATGCAGCGCGAGCAGGCGTTCGGCGATCAGATCCTGCGGTGGGGAGAACGGCTCAAACGGCAGCGTTTCGTAGTCGGGAAAGCGCTGCGGCGCGCGGCCGGCGAAAAATGCGATCTCCCTTTCAAGGCGGTCCGCTTCAGCGGCGGAGGGCGCGACGATCAGCACCGGTCCGTTGTGACGCGCGCACGCCTCGGCGATGGCCAGGGCGGTTGCGCAGCCGAAAAGGGAACGCCAGCGCACCAGCGGACGGCGCGCTCTGGGCAGTTTCAGCCCGGTCAACATCGGGCCGGCGGATGAAAGGGACATTCAGCGGTCGCAGGCTTGCGGAAACAAGCCGCGCATTATCGCTGAATCGATGCGGAATCCGAAACCGCGCCGGTGTCGCAGGAGGGCGGGCGAGTGTGCCGGCCCGAGGGAACTCAGCGTCTTGCGACTGCGTGAATGACCTGATTGTGTTCGAAGTAGACGATAAAGTTCGCGTACTCCCAGCGCGTGATCGGCGGGTCGCCCACGGCTGCGCGGCGTGCCTGGGGCGCACCATAGGTTGATTCCACGCGCTCCATGGTCATGCCGCGCCCTGGCCGTTCCGGCACCACCTGTCTGCTCTGCTCCAGCCGGTCGATCAGCAGCACGTCGGCCGCCGCCAGCGGGGTGCAACCTGCCAGCACCAGGATTGCCGCCAATTTCCGGATCGCCATTTTTCGGACTGGGTTCTGAAACATGGTCATCTCTCCCTGAACAGCCGGAAATATAGCATCTGGGTTGTGAGGGTCATCCCGTGCGGCGCCGGTTTTGCGGGATGGGTCACAGTTCTGCCCCTTCAGGCCCCGCAAGCCGTCAGCGGCGGTCCGCAGGTCGCGGCTGTGGTTTAATGCCGGGCCATGTTCCAGCCGCTAGAGTGCTTCATCGGATTGCGCTATGTGCGCTCCCGTCGCCGTCGCGGGGTCGTGTCTTTCATGACCGGCGCCTCGCTGCTCGGGATCGCACTGGGTGTGGCTGCGCTGATCGTGATCCTGTCGGTCATGAATGGCCTGGAGACCGAAGTTCGTGACCGCCTTCTGAGCATGAGCGCCGGTGCGCGCGTGTGGATGCCGGGGGAGGGACTTGCGGACTGGCAGAGCGATCGCGAACGGCTGGCAGCCCGGCCGGGTGTGGCCGGCATCGCGCCGTACGTGACCCTGGAAGGCATGCTGCGCCTGCGGGGCGAACTGGAGCCGGTGATCACACGGGGCATTGCACCTGAGCTGGAACCGGATGTATCGGAAGTCACGCGCTTCGTCGATGCGGCGACACTGGCGATGCTGCAGCCGGGTGGTCGGGAAATCATACTGGGACGGCTCCTGGGGCTGAATCTGGGCGCCCGTGAGGGCGATCGCGTCAATCTGCTGGTGCCGCGGGTCGAGAACGGGCGACTCACGCCCATGCTGGCGAGTTTCCGCGTGGCCGGTTTCTTCGAGGCGGGCCTGCAGGAGCACGACGGTCAGCTGGCACTGATTCACATTGCCGATGCTGCGGCGATCGCGGGTCTGGGTGACAGCGTGGAAGGTCTGGCGATACGCATGCACGACCCTATGGCGGTTCGCAGCCTTGCATCCGGTGTCATGAGTGTTCTCGGTGACGGATACGCCTATACCGACTGGACCGAAGAGCATCGCAGCCACTTTCGCGCCATCCGCATCGAGAAGACCATGATGACGGTGATTCTGATGTTCATTGTCGGCGTGGCTGCCTTCAACATCGTCGCCTCATTGATGATGGTAGTGACGGACAAGGAACGGGACATCGCGATACTCAGAACCTGCGGCCTGGAACCGAACCGTGTGGCGCGCATTTTCGTGGTGCAGGGACTGGTGATCGGTCTGGCGGGCATGGTGCTCGGCACGTCGCTGGGGCTGGTGCTCGCTTTCAACGTGGAAACCATCGTGCCGTGGCTGGAGGCCACTTTCGGTTTCCAGATCATGCCCGGCGATGTCTATTACGTCACCGAGCTGCCGTCGGAGGTCCGCGCGGCCGATGTGCTGCTGGTGGCCGCGGTGGCATTCGCAATCGCTGTGCTGGCGACGGTTTACCCTGCGCGGCGTGCAGCGGCGATAGCGCCCGCCCGCGTGCTGCGGTACGAGTGATCATGATCAGGCAGCCATACCAGATTGGAGTTGCGCTTCGTTACCTGCGTGCCCGCAGCCGCAATGGCTTTATCTCATTCATTTCTGCCGTTTCCATGATCGGCATAGGACTGGGCGTTGCGGTATTGATAGTCGTGTTGTCGGTAATGAACGGATTCGAACATGAACTGCAGCAGCGCATACTGGGTGTGGTGGCGGATGCCACGATCACCGGTCTGGACGAACCGCTGGACGACTGGCGCGGACTGCGCGAACTCTCGCTGCTGCAGCAGGACATCAGGGCAGCCGCTCCGTTCATCGAAGGGCAGGGCATTTCGGTGGCCGGCGATGCGATTTCCGGTGTCGCCATCCGCGGCATCGAGCCTTCGCTGGAACGTGACGTCACACGCATTGAACAGATGATGGTGCAGGGCAGTCTCGACAATCTCGTGGACGGCGAATATCGCATCGTCATAGGCAGTGGTCTCGCGGCCGAACTCAATGTGTCGTCGGGTGATCGTGTCGTGCTGGCACTGGCCGAGGCCGTTGTCACGCCCGCGGGCATGATGCCGCGCACCCGGGCGTTCACCGTGGCCGGTGTGTTTGATGCCGGCATGTACGAATACGACCGCCGGCTGGTGTTCGTGCATCTGGAGGATGCGGCACGGCTGTTCCGTACCGGCGGCCGCGCGCACGGTCTGAAACTGGCGGTTACCGATGTCTACTTCGCCGGGCGCAGTGTGCGCGATCTCGCGCTGGCGCTGGGTGGCGGCTTCTACATCACGGACTGGACCCGTCAGCACGTGAACTTTCTGCGTTCCATTCAGCTGACCAAGGGCATCATGTTCATCGTGCTGTCGCTGGTCATCGGTGTGGCAGCGTTCAATATCGTTTCGACACTGGTCATGGTGGTGCGCGAGAAGCGCGGCGACATCGCCATACTGCGCAGCATGGGCGCCTCGCCATCGGCCGTCATGGCTGTGTTCGCGACCCAGGGAACCCTGATAGGCGTGCTTGGCACGGCATTCGGGCTTGCGCTGGGCCTTCTGGTGACCAGTCAGCTGGAGAACATCGTCGTGCTGCTGGAGGCATGGATGAATACGGAACTGGTCACCGGTGAGGTTTACTGGCTGAGCGACCTGCCTACCCAGGTCAGGATCGCGGAGGTGCTGCAGATCTGCGTGCTTGCCGCAGTGCTGGCCGTGGCAGCGACCTTCTATCCGGCGCTCAGCGCGGCAAGACAGGCTCCGGCGGAGGCGTTGCGTCATGAGTGAACAGGCGACGGCCGGCACGGCTGCGACATCGGCTGGCGTCGGCAGCGAAGTGTTGTCTGCGCGGGGGCTGGTGAAACGATTCGAGGAGGGCAGCCGCTCGCTTGAAGTGCTGCGCGGCATAAACCTGCAAGTGCAGGCCGGTGACCGTATTGCGATCATCGGCGCATCGGGTTCCGGCAAGACCACACTGCTGCAGCTGCTTGGCGGGCTGGACGATCCGACGGCCGGTGAGGTGCTGGTGGCCGGCGAGTCCATGAGTCGGCTGGATCAGACTGCACGTGGTCGCCTGCGCAACCGGGCACTGGGGTTTGTCTACCAGTTTCATCACCTTCTCCCCGAGTTCACGGCACTGGAGAACGTGGCCATGCCATTGCTGGTGCGTGGCGACAAGCCCAAAGCGGCGGAACAGCAGGCGACGGAGCTGCTTGAACGGGTCGGTCTGGGTGAGCGCCTGCTGCATCGGCCGGGGCAGCTGTCCGGTGGGGAACGCCAGCGTACCGCGGTGGCGCGTGCACTGGTGACACGTCCCGCGGTGGTGCTGGCCGATGAGCCCACCGGTAATCTTGATCGCGCCACGGGTCTGCGTGTTTTCGACGTGCTGCTGGAACTCAATGCGGCACTGAACACCAGTCTGGTGGTCGTCACTCATGATCCCGATCTCGCGGCACGCATGGACAGCGTGCTGGAGCTCGAGGACGGTGTACTCGTCCGCCGCTGACCGTCCCCACCCGGGTAACTCGCTGCCCGCTATCGCGCTGCTTTGGCTGGCGGGCACGCTGCTGCTGCATCAACTGCCGGCTCTGCCGCCGCTGTTCTGGTATCCGCTGTTATTCATGGCTGCGGTGCTGTGCACGCGGTTTCGGCACACGCGGCTGCTGGTGTGGTTCATCGCAGGCTTCAGTCTGACAGGCATGGTCGCCGAAATACGTCTGGCCGACCGCCTGCCACCGGCACTGGTTGGTGAGGATCTGCGCGTGCGCGGCTGGGTGGATGGTTTCCCGGATCATAACGGCGAAAGGCTGCGTTTCTCGTTCAGGGTGACTTCCAGCGAACATGAAGAGTTGCCGCGCCGGTTGCGACTGAACTGGTATGAGCCGCAGCGGTCACTGAGTCCCGGCGATGCACTGGATATCGTGGTGCGCCTGCGCCGGCCGCGCGGCATGATGAATCCGGGCGGTTTCGATTACGAGCGCTGGCTTTTTCTTGAAGGCTTCGGCGCTACCGGCTATGTGCGCTCCGGTGATCTGGTCGACGATCCGCACTTCAGCCTGTCGCGTCGCTGGCTGAGAGTGCGCGACGCACTGGCCGAGCGGCTGCAGCATGTCGGCGGTGACGGCGACGGGGTAGCGCTGCTGACAGCGCTGTCGCTTGGAGAGCGATCGGGGTTCACCGATCAGCACTGGACCACACTGCGCCGAACCGGCACCAGTCATCTGGTGGCGATCTCCGGCATGCATGTGGGGCTCATTGCCGCACTGGTTTTCGTGCTGGTGCGCAGACTCTGGTTGCGCATGCCGGGTGCGCTCGCCCATCGTGACCTGGAAGCCGCCGCCGCAGTGGCGGTGGTTGCGTCGGTTGTGTATGCGGCACTCGCGGGTTTCGCGATACCGACGCAGCGCGCGCTGGTCATGGTGGTCGTGGCGCTTGCGATGACGGTCAGCCGACGGCACACGGGATTGTTCGAGGGTCTGGCGGCGGCGTTGCTGGCGGTGATCGTTCTGGATCCGCTGGCGCCGCTCAGCGCATCGTTCTGGATGTCTTTCTTCGCGGTGTTTCTGCTGCTGATGATGGCGTCGACCCGGCCACTGGTATCGGCTCATGGGTCGGTCCACGAACATGCGACCCGACTCGAAGTCACGGGACGTTCGGCAGCAGGCGCCCGACTGTTGCCCCGAACCGGCATCGACACCATACGGCAAGCCGTGACTGCCCGTGTGATGCAGCTTGCCACGCTGCAATGGAATATCTCTCTGGGGCTCACGCCGCTGGTGGCGTTGTATTTCAGCGAGGTGTCGCTGGTGTCGCCAATGGTGAACTTCGTCGCGATACCGTTCTTCTCCCTGTTGCTGGTGCCGGGCACGCTGCTTGCCGCGCTGGTCGTGTCCCTCAGTGAGCCGGCGGGCGGTCTGCTGGTGCAGGCGATGACGGTGCTGGCTGAACTGACATGGTGGGCACTCGAACGTTGCGCGGCGATTCCGTGGGCGGCGGTAGAGCTGACGCAGGCGCGGTTTGCGGTGCAGGTGCTGGTCGTTGTGGCGGTGTTGCTTGCCATGCCGGCGCATGCATTCCACGGCAGGCGCGGGCTCTGGCTGGTACTGTTCGTGCTGGCTCTGCCGCCGTCAACAACCCGCCCGGCGCACGGCGAAGCATCAGCCGTCTTGCTGGACGTCGGCCATGGTCTTGCGGTGCTGGTGCAGACAGCCAATCACAGCGTGCTGTACGACGCCGGTCCCCGTTACCGAAGTGGTTTTGACAGTGGCGCCGAAGTCGTCGTGCCGGCGATACGTGCGCTCAATGCACCTCCGCCCGACATGGTGATCATCAGTCACGACCACAACGACCATACCGGTGGCGTGGCGGCCGTACTTGAGGCGTTTCCCGATGCCCGTGTGATCAGGGGGCCGGATGTTGAGCAGCCGACGGGGGACATCTGCGTCACCGGAATGACATGGCACTTCGACGACGTTGAGTTCCTGATTCTGCATCCGTCGGAAAACTTCTTCTGGCGTGGTAATGAGAGTTCCTGCCTGCTGAAAGTGACTGCCGCGGGTATGTCGCTGCTGATCACCGGGGATATGGAAGGTCATGCCGAACGTGCCGTAATCGACGATCCGCGCCTGCTCTCCGATGTCGTGGTCGTGGGCCATCACGGCAGCCGTACGTCATCGTCGCCGGCATTCGTCACCGGTACTTCGCCGCAGTACGCACTGATCTCGGTCGATTACTACAGTCGCTGGGGGTTTCCCAGCCCCGAGGTGCGCCAGCGCTGGACCGAAGCTGGCGCCAGGGTGCTGGTGACCGGCGAGGCCGGTGCACTGCATGTGACCATGAACGCGGGCGGTGTCGAGGTGCACGCGCAGCGCCTGCTCAGGACCCGGTACTGGCACGCAGATACGCGGCCGCTTTCTGGTGCATCAGGGCCAAGCGCGCTATAGTTCAGGCCGGTTCTCGGAGACGACGGGATACACATGTGGGAGATCGTGCAAGCCGGCGGCTGGCTTATGCTGCCGATCATTGCCTGCTCCATCGTCGCAGCCGCCATCATCGTCGAACGACTGTGGACGTTGCAGCCGCAGCGCGTGCTACCGAAGGATCTGACTGCGGACGCCTGGGACCGTGTAGTCCGCAACAGGCTCGATCGTGACTACCTCAGCGAGTTGCATCACAGTTCGCCGCTGGGTCAGGTGCTGGCGGCCGGACTTGCCAATCGTCATGCTTCGCGCGAAGTCATCAAGGAGAGCATCGAGGACAGCGGGCGTCACGTTGTTCATGACCTGGAACGCTTTCTGAACTCCCTGGGCACGATTGCCGCGATTACACCATTGATGGGCCTTCTGGGAACCGTCATCGGTATGATCAAGGTGTTCGCCGCGATCACGGCATTCGGTGTCGGTAATCCCGGCGTGCTGGCCGGCGGAATTTCCGAGGCGCTGATCACAACCGCGGCGGGACTGAGCGTTGCGATTCCGGCGCTGATCGCCTACCGCTATCTGCGCGGCCGCGTCAACGCGCTGGTTGTGAGCATGGAGAAAGAAGCGATGAAACTGCTGGAGGCGTTGTTGCAGCACCAGCGCCAAGAACAGCTGGCAAGGGCCGATGAACCTTCGCAGCCGATCAAGAGAAGAGCCTGAGATCAATCTGACGTCGCTGATTGACGTCGTGTTGCTGCTCCTGGTGTTCTTTATGGTATCCACCAGTTTCGTGCGCGAAACCGAGATCAGCCTGCGTCTGCCGGAAGCGGCCGCGGAGACCGCACCGGCCGATACCGACGAACTTCTGGAGATTACAATTACCGAAGCGGGCGCGTACCTGGTCAACGGCAGGCCCCTGGTCAACAACGAACGCCGCACCCTTCGGGCTGCGCTGGAGCGCATGGCCGGAGACCAGCGCGCCGTGCCCGTAGTCATACGCGCGGACGCCATGGCTACGCATCAGGCAGTGGTTACCGCGATGGATGTCGCCGGACAACTCGGCTTTGTCGAGATCAGTATTGCCACCGTCACGCCCGACGACCGACGCTGATACGGGTTCCGCCATGGCAATCGACATGAACTCCGAAGTCGTCGGTGTGTATCGCCGACTGCTCCGTTATCTGCGGCCACACAAGCGCGTCATCATCGCAGCGCTGCTCGCCAGCGTCGCGTACGCGGGCGCCAACGGCGCGGTGCCGCTGCTCATGGCCGCCATTACCGAACGTCTGCAGGGTGAGGATGTCGCGGGCGGGGCTTTCGGTATTCCGCTGCTGATCCTGCTGGTATTCGCGGTACGGGGATCCATGGATTTCCTGTCGGTCGTGGGGCTGAGCTGGGTGGGGCGCTCGGTGATTCGTGACATGCGCCAGGAGCTGTTCAGCCACTACCTGAATCTACCGGTGACGTTTTTCGATACGTCCACTTCGGGCAATCTGATCTCCAAACTGACGTACAACACCGAACAGGTGGCGGACGCCATTTCCTCGGCGATCGTCACTGTCGCCAAGGATACACTGACCATACTGCTGATGATTTTCATGATGATCTATTACAGCGCAAAGCTGACGCTGCTTGTCGCTGTCATCGCACCGATCATCGCGGTCATGGTCGACTATATGAGCAAGGCCTTTCGTCGCTATGGAACCCGCATCCAGAACTCCATGGGAGATGTGACACGGGTGACGGAGCAGTCCCTGCATGGTCAGAAGATCGTCAAGGTGTTCGATGGTCACGACTACGAACAGCGACAGTTCGACGGAATCAATCGCAAGAATTTCCGCCTCAATGTGCGCCTCGTGGCCACTCGTGCAGCTGGTGACTTCCTGACGCAGTTCACGGTTGCTTTCGGTTGTGCTGCCGTGATCTTTCTCGCGTTCTCCGAGTGGGTGGCACAGGACCTGTCAGTCTCCGAATTCATGGCGTTCATTACCGCGATGGCCATGCTGCTGCCGCCGCTGAAACGACTGACCAACATCAATGTGGCGGTGCAGCGCGGGATAGCCGCCGGCCAGAGCGTGTTCCAGATTCTGGACGAACCGGCTGAAGTCGATACCGGTACCCGTTCCCTGGAGCGAGCGCGCGGGGACGTTGAGTATCGTGATGTGAGCTTCAGCTATGACCCGCGCAAGGGTGGTGTGCTGAGGAATGTGAGCTTTCGCGTGCCCGCCGGGCAGACCTGTGCGGTGGTCGGGCGCTCGGGCAGTGGCAAGTCCACGCTGGTGAGTCTCTTGCCGCGGTTCTATGACGTCAGCGACGGCCTGATCCTGCTCGATGGTGAGGACATCCGTGATTACCGGCTTCAGGATCTGAGACGGCAGATCGCACTGGTCAGCCAGGACGTCGTGCTGTTCGATGACACGATTGCCAACAACATTGCTTATGGCGCGCTGGCAACTCACAGTCGCGAGGAGATAGAGAGCGTCGCGGAGGCGGCCTATGTGGCCGAGTTCGCAGCCGAACTGCCCGATGGACTCGATACCCATGTCGGTGAGCGTGGTGTGCTGCTGTCAGGCGGTCAGCGTCAGCGTATCGCGATTGCGCGCGCGCTTTTAAAGAATGCGCCGGTCCTGATTCTGGACGAAGCCACATCGGCGCTGGATACGGAGTCGGAAAGACGTGTTCAGGGTGCGCTGGGTCGACTTATGCAGGGCCGCACCACGCTGGTGATCGCCCACCGCCTGTCTACCGTGGAAAACGCCGATCGCATCATTGTCATGCATGATGGTGAAATCATCGAGGCCGGTACCCACGCGGAACTGCTTGCCCGCGACGGGCACTATTCGGTGCTGCGCAGATTGCAGTTCGCCGAATAGCATCATGCGGCAAAGACTCTCGCGATGGCTGCAGTCGATCTGGTATGGCAGCGGCCGCCGGGCCTGGGTTCTGCGGCCGCTGGAGCTGCTTTATCGTGCGCTCAGTGTCCGCCGACGTACGCGGTACCTGGCCGGGCGGCGCAAGGTTGTGCGCTTGCCGGTGCCGGTTCTGGTGGTGGGCAACATCACAGTGGGCGGGACCGGCAAGACGCCGCTGACCATATGGCTGGCCGAGACGCTGCATGCGCGGGGGCTTCGCTGTGGCATTGTCAGTCGCGGCTACCGCGGCCGCTCGGCGGTCTGGCCGTTGCAGGTGCAGGCCGACACTGACCCGGAACTGGCGGGGGACGAGCCGGTCCTGCTCGCGCGGCACAGCGGTGCACCGGTGGTCGTTGCGCCTGATCGCGTTGCCGCTGCCCGTCAGTTGCTGGACATGCATGCTGTCGACGTGATCATTGCTGATGACGGCCTGCAGCATTACCGCCTGGGCAGGGATTTCGAGATCGCGGTCGTGGATGGAGTGCGTGGTTTCGGTAATGGACATTGCCTGCCTGCGGGTCCGCTTCGGGAGCCGCTGTCACGGTTGCGGTCCGTGCAGGCGATGGTGATCAATGGCGGCAGTGGCAGCGTGGCTGTGCCCGGCGTCAACGTGCCTGTTTACCGCGTACGAATCGAGCCGGCAGGGGTACGGGCACTGGTCGGCAATGAGTCGCGCGAACTGGCCTCGTTTGCTGGCTCGCGGGTACATGCGGTTGCAGGCATCGGTCGGCCGCAAGCATTCTTCTCGTTGCTGCGTGACCATGGTATCGACGTCATCGAGCACGCGTTCGACGATCACGCCCGCCTTGCTGCAGGTCAAGTCGATTTCAATGATGCATTGCCTGTTCTGATGACTGAAAAAGATGCCGTGAAGTGTCATGCATTCGCACGCCGGGGGCTCTGGTATGTGGCGGTGCAAGTGCAGTTCGCTGATGATGATGGCCGGCGCCTGATCGAGAGCATTTGCGCAACGCTGCAGTCGCATTGACGGAATCCGGGGAAACGATGGAATTTGTTGCCGTGATACCTGCCCGCTTCGCCTCCGCGCGTCTGCCGGGCAAGCCGCTGGCGGATATCGGCGGGCTGCCGATGATTGCGCGGGTCCACGAACTGGCCGTTGCGAGCGGCGCCTCGGAAGTGATCGTGGCGACCGACGACGATCGCATCGCGAAGGTATGCAGGGACATCGGCGCCGACGTGCAGGTCACGTCTTCCGAACACGAAAGTGGTACTGACCGGATCGCGGAGGTGGCGCACCGTCGCGGATGGCCCGATACGCGAATCGTCGTCAACGTGCAGGGAGATGAGCCGTTGCTGCCGCCGGCGCTGATCGCCCAGGTCGCTGCCCTGCTGCATGAGCATGACAGTGCGGCAGTCGCCACGCTGGTCACCTCGTTCGACAGTGAGAGCGACTGGCGCGATCCGAACACGGCGAAGGTGATCCTCGATCGGCATGGCCACGCGCTCTACTTCAGCCGAGCCCCGATTCCGCATGTGCGTGATGGCGGCATGCCGGAAAAGGCGTTTCGCCATATCGGTCTGTATGCGTATCGTGTCGGTGAGCTGCGCCTTATTGCGGCGCAGCCGCCGTGCCCGCTGGAGCAGGCGGAGCGCCTGGAACAACTGCGCGTGCTTTGGATGGGCAAGCGCATCATTACAGCCATGGCGCAGCAGCTGCCGCCACGAGGTGTGGATACGGAAGAAGATCTGGCGCTGGTCCGGCGAATCATAGCCAGCGGCAGCCGCGGCCAGTCATCACGGTAGGTTAGAATGAGGCTTGCAGGTCTGATACGGAATGCCTGGCAAGGATGAGACCGGATTGAAGCGAATCATGGACAGGCTCAGGAAGTCGTTCACGCCCGGCGATGCGAAATCCGCCGGCACGCAGTCGTTGCCGTTGGAACAGGCTGATCACCGCATTCTGTTTGTATGCATGGGCAACATCTGCCGCTCTCCCACGGCGGAAGGCGTGTTTCGCAAGGTGATTGCCGAGCATGCGCCCGGTCTCAGCGTCGCCATCGATTCCGCCGGCACACATGCGTATCACGTTGGTGAACCGCCGGACCCGCGTGCGGTTCGGGCAGCACAACGACGCGGTGTGGACATCAGCTCCCTGCGAGCCCGCGTTGTTGTGCCGGAGGACTTCGGCCGGTTTGATCTGCTGCTGGCGATGGACGAACTCAACATCGCAATGCTTCATGATCTGGCTGGCATGGAGCTTCAGCAACGCGTGCGGCTGTTTCTTGATTTTGCGCCTGACGCAGGCCGGACGGCGGTGCCCGATCCTTATTATGGCGGCAGCAATGGCTTTGAATATGTGCTCGATCTGGTCGAGGAAGCATCCATGGGCCTGCTGAGACACCTGCAGGAAAGTCCGGCGCGCAAGCGCGTCACAGCGCGAACGGAGCAGGGCTGACCCATCACTCCGTCCGACGCTGTGGCCGATACGGTGCTGCGCTGGTGACCGTTGAGGTCGCGCGGACGAAAGCTAACCTGCGTTCTCGCTACCGGCACTGCGGCGCTCGGCCGCATCCTGAGCAGCAGGTTTGGGCGCTGAAGTGTCTGGCGCCGGGGTGCTGACGACGCCACCGTCACGGTTTCCGCTACTGCCACTGCCACTGCCACTGCCACTGCCGCTACCGCTACTACCGCTGCTGCTGTCGCTACGTTCGCCGCCGCCACTGCCGCCGCCATTACCCGAGGGACCGGACGGCTGCGCACGGTGGCCGGTTTCCGGTGCCGTGCCAGTTGCGCCCGCAGCACTCGACTGGCCGCCCTGCTGTCCCTCGCTGCGTGCACTTGGCTGTGCTGGTGGTTGGGGATCGGCTGGCCGGGGGCGATTATCAGCGCCGCCGGCGTCAGAAGATGGTGATGCTTCAGAAGGCCTGTTCGCGGATGCAGCCGGCTCCGGCCGGGCCTCGCGTTGCTCGGCAGTCCCAGCGCCAGTGCCGGTGGTCTGAGCGGTGCTCCGGCTGTCGTCCCCACGACCTTGCTGCCTGACATCCGGGCCGGCCTCTCCGCTGCCGGGTGCGTTACCGCTCTGATTGTCGTTCTGCGCATTCTGGGCAGCGTTCTGGTTGTCGCCCGACCCGGCTGCTCCGGCGTTCTGATTGCGGCTGCCCCCGGAGCCACGTCGACCTCGAGACCGTCGGCCACGCCCCGATCCACCGGACTGACTCTTGCCATCGGCGCCCTTGCCGCTGCTGCGATTGCCGCCTGTGGCACCGGCAGTGCCGGCAGCTACTGCGCCGGTTGCGGATTTGCTGCTGCTTTCTTCAGCCCCGGTCGTTGCAGTTTCTTCACTGCGGGGATCCTTGCCTGCGCCGCGACCGCCACGCCTGCCGGTGCCGCGATCACGATCGCGGCCTCGTCGCTGTCCCTGCTGACCGCCACGCCGGTTATCGCGTTCCCGCTCCCGCTCGCCACGCTCACGGGTGGTGGTGCGGCGACGATTTCCCCGGTCCTTCTTGTCCGGTGTGGACGCTTTTTCCTCGCCCTTGCCGAACAGCCACACGAACAGGCGGCGCAGTACGCCGGGGCCGGCGGGAACAGCAGCACGCGGCTGCTCGCTGGCCGAGTACGGCGCCGGCGCGGGTGGCAGAACAGCTGCCACCGCAGCTGCCTCGGTGTGTGGCTTGCGCTTGGATTCCTCGTACGCGAGTCCCGGGTCCTCGGCAGGCTCGGCCTGCTTGTAACTGGTTACGATATTTTCCGGCAGTTCCGCTTCGTCATCGCGCACGCGCCGGATCGAATAATTCGGCGTCTGCAGTGCGGGATTGCCGATCAGCACGATGTCGACTTCATTGCGATCCTGAATGCCATGCACCCACTCGCGCTTTTCGTTCAGCAGGTAGTTGCCGACTTCCACCGGCAACTGCGCAATCACTCTGGAGGTTCGTTCCTTGCGGGCCTCTTCCCCCACCAGGCGCAGCACTGCAAGTGCGAGCGATTCCACGCTGCGCACGTTGCCGGTGCCATTGCAGCGCGGGCACACCGACTGCGTGGCTTCTTCCAGCGACGGTCGCAGGCGCTGACGGGAAAGCTCCAGCAGCCCGAATCGCGAGATGCGTCCGATCTGTATGCGCGCACGATCCTGTTTGACGGCATCGCGCAGCCGGTTCTCGACATCGCGCTGGTTGCGGTGCGGTCCCATGTCGATGAAGTCGATTACGACCAGGCCGCCAAGGTCGCGAATACGCAGCTGGCGGGCAATCTCGTCGGCCGCTTCGAGGTTGGTATTGAACGCGGTGTCCTCGATGTCCTCGCCCTTGGTCGAGCGTGCCGAGTTGATGTCGATCGCCGTCAGCGCTTCGGTGTGGTCGATGACGATGCTGCCGCCGGACGGCAGGTGCACCTTGTGCGAAAATGCCGATTCGATCTGGCTTTCGATCTGAAAGCGCGTGAACAGCGGTACGGTGGGGTCGTCGTACAGCTTCAGCTTGCGCAGACTCTGTGGCAGCACGCGTTCCATGAAATCGCGAGCTTCCGAGAATACGCGCTCGTCGTCGATCAGGATTTCTCCGATATCGTTGGCGTAATAGTCCCTGAGTGCGCGAACGATCGCGTTGCCTTCCTGATAGATCAGGAACGGGGCAGGGCGGGTGACCACGACCTGCTTGATCGATTCCCAGACGTTGAGCAGGTATTCGAGGTCCCACTTGAGTTCTTCAGTGCCGCGTCCTACGCCGGCAGTGCGCACGATGCAGCCCATGCCGTCCGGCGGCGCGAGTTCCTCCAGCGACTGGCGTACGATATCCCGGTCTTCACCGGTGATACGCCGCGACACGCCCCCGGCGCGCGGGTTGTTCGGCATCAGAACGATGAAGCGGCCGGCAAGGCTGACGAAAGTGGTCAGCGCGGCGCCCTTGGTGCCACGCTCTTCCTTCTCGACCTGGACAACGATCTCCTGGCCTTCCTTCAGGACCTCGCGGATCTGGACGCGGCCGCCCGACTCAGGTTCCTTGAGGAAATACTCGCTGGAGATCTCTTTCAGCGGCAGAAAGCCATGACGCTGCGCGCCATAGTCTACGAAGGCGGCTTCGAGGCTGGGTTCTACGCGGGTGATGCGCCCTTTGTAGATGTTGGCTTTGCGTTGTTCGCGGGAAGGTACCTCGATATCAAGGTCGTAAAGCTTCTGGCCATCGACCATGGCCACGCGCAACTCTTCCTGCTGAGTTGCATTGACAAGCATGCGTTTCATAAGCCCTCAAAATGTTGCGGGCAGCCGGGAATGCCGAAAACCCCTTGAGGGGTTCCGTGCATGAATGCAGGGGGGAGTGAATGGCTAGCGGCCGTCTCATGATGATCGCCCCAAGGCCCGAACTGCCTTCGTTACCAATTAGTACTGGCCGTGTTCCGCCGCTTTGCGCCGGAGGTGCCGTCGTCGGGACGTGCGGGTTTGGGTTCCGCTCGCCGGCTCGGACCGGCCGACCATCCAAAAATCAGTTGTACTGAACTCTCGTACCAAACTGTCTGTTTAAATACCGGTGTCGTGGTAAAAGCTTTCGAGTCCCGTGCAATACGGGTGTCGTAATCAGTGCGCCGGCACGATGTGGCCGATCGCGGAATCCATTTGTCGGTATTTCGGTGTCATGCAGACCGCTGTCTGGGGCCGCATTTGCCCGTTAACATAGCATAGCATACAAACATCAGATCACAATCCTAAGCCGTTGAATCATCCCGACAAACAGTCAAATCCCGGGGTCACCTGGCAGGTCGTGGACAGCGATACCGCGGGCCAGCGACTGGACAATTTCCTGATGGCGCAGCTCAAGGGCGTGCCCAGAAGTCTGGTCTACCGGCTCATTCGCTCGGGTCAGGTGCGCGTGAACTCCGGACGCTGTCAGGCCCGATACCGGCTGCAGGCGGGCGACCGCGTGCGGGTGCCGCCGGTGACCCGGCGGCCGACTGCTGAAGTGATTGCGCCGCCGGAAGGGCTGGACTGGCTGGCGAAGCGGATCATTTTCGAAGACCAGCGCCTGCTGGTGCTGGACAAGCCGGCAGGTCTCGCCGTGCATGGCGGAAGCAGCGTCAATCTGGGGGCGATCGAGGCACTGCGCGTGCTGCGTCCGGAACTGGCGAGCGCGGAACTCGTGCACCGGCTGGATCGGGCCACCTCGGGCTGCCTGCTGATTGCCCGGCGCCGGTCTGCGCTGCGTGCGCTGCATGCGCTGCTGAGGGCAGGGGAGGTGGAAAAGCGCTATCTCGCCCTGGTCAGAGGCAGATGGCCAGGGCGCATGACCCATGTGGATGTGCCGCTGCTGACCCGTCGTGGCGCGGCCGGTGACACCCGGGTACATGTGGACGAGGCCGGAAAACGCGCGCTCAGCCGGTTCAAGGTGCTCGAGTACTTCGGCGACCATGCTTCGCTGGTGGAGGTGTCGCTGCCAACCGGACGCATGCACCAGATCCGGGTGCATGCGGCGCACGCCGGACACCCCGTGGCCGGCGATCCCCGCTATGGGGATCGTGACTGGAACGCGCAGCTGGCTGAGAATGGTTTGCATCGCATGTTCCTGCACGCGGCAGCGGTTGCATTCCGCTGGCCGGAGGAAGATGAACCGTTCAGCGTGAGTGCACCGCTTCCGCAGGAGCTGGACGCAGTACTGACGGCACTGCGAACCCGTTTTACGCAACGCAAAGGGAATGTGCAGCGGTCGTAGCGGAAGGTTCAGGACGGCGATGGACCTGATCCTCGAACACCGGATCAGTCGGCATCGCGTCCCAGCGGATCGATGCCGAAACAAGCCAGCGCCGCGCTCAGCCATATCAGCGGCAGACCGATCAGCGCGGTCGGGTCACTGGAGCGCACCTCCTCGAACAGAGCGATGCCCGGACCTTCGACCTTGAAGCCGCCGGCACAGTCGTAGGGCTTGTCCATCTGCAGGTAACGATTCAGTGCGCTCTCGCCCAGCCTGCGGAATCGGACCGCGGTCTCGTCGATGCCCGTCAGCCGGCGGTCGCCATGCAGCACTGCGACCGCAGTGTGAAACAAGACCTCGCGACCCTGACAGGCAAGCAGCTGACGCAGGGCGATGTCGTGACTGCCGGGTTTACGCAACAAGGTGCCGTCGAGCGATGCCACCTGATCGGAACCGATGACAACCGCGTCCAGCGGGGCAGCGGAGGCGTGCGGGGATGAGCTGAGCTCGGAAAGAACTGCGAAGGCTTTGGCGCAGGCCAGTCGTTGCGCCAGATCCGCCGGAGATTCCCCGGGAAGGCTCTGTTCGTCCACACCCGGTGCGCGGACCTCGAACGGCACGCCCAGGCGCGACAGCAGTGCCTGTCGATAGCGTGATGTGGAAGCCAGTATCAGTTGTTTTTGCGCCATCTTCGTGGGTGGTCCTGTACGTGACACGGTGTCTCGCGGGCCGCAGACCGGCCCGGAGGCTATTCGTAAGCTTCGGTTTTGACAGTATAAAGGCGAGAACGTATGATGCCGCCGCTATGTCCGGCCCGCTGCACAGGTGGTATAGTCTGCCGGATTTGCAGGCACTGGGTCAGCGTGCGGCTGTACTGGCAGGTGAAATCGATCTCAGCAGCCTGAAACGTCTGGCAGGCCTACTGCACGAGAGTCATGGCTCTGTCAGTGCCAGTGTGAGTCTCGAGCAGCTTCCCGGTGGATGGGTAGCACTTGATGTGCGCTGTGATGCGGTACTGGAGATGGTATGCCAGCGTTGTCTGCATCCGCTCAGTCATCCTGTGTCACAGCACACCAGGCTGGTGCTGGTGGAGTCCGATGCCATGCAGTCACGGGCACCGGAAGGGCTGGAGACGCTGGTGATGGAAGCCGAACGCATGCGTCCGGCGGACCTGATAGAGGATGAATTGATACTCGGTTTGCCGCTGGTGCCACGGCATGCGGCAGACGAATCGTGCGATCGGGAACCACCCGCTTCGCGTGAAAGTGATCTCGGATGAATTTTGTTTTCGAGGCTGCGGCGGCCATCAGCTGCTCGCCCTCATCAGTTACAGGGAGAGTTTGACCATGGCTGTTCAGAAAAGACGAAAGACCCCATCACGGCGTGACATGCGCCGCGCGCATGACGCGCTCAGCGGACCGGCGCTGTCCGTCGATCCGGGTACCGGCGAAACCCACCTGCGTCATCACATCACCGCCGATGGCTATTACCGCGGGCGCAAGGTCATAGAACTGCGTGCGCAGATCGAAGAAGACGAAGCCTGACGATCGCGCGACAATGGTCGCGCCTGTCGGTAACAGTCCGTTCTCACGAATCTCCAGTCAATACCAGACGCCATGAGTCGCAAGGTCACAATCGCCTTGGACGCAATGGGTGGTGACCGCGGCGCTGACGTGGTCGTCCCTGCTGCGCTCGCCACTCTGGAAAAAGACGACTCGGTCAATCTGGTTCTGGTCGGATTGCCCGAAGTGTTGTCGGCCGCCGAGAACCAGGCGGACGGCAGGTACGGGGACCGTCTGCGGTTCCGTGCCGCCTCCCAGGTCGTCGGCATGGATGAACATCCGGCCGAGGCACTGCGTCGCAAGAAAGACTCCTCGCTGCGTATTGCGATCGAAATGGTCAAGGCGGGTGAGGCCGACGCCTGTGTCAGCTCCGGTAACACCGGCGCATTGATGGCGACAGCGCGCTACGTACTGAAGACCCTGCCGGGCATAGACCGGCCGGCCATCATCGCCGCCGTCCCCGGCCTCAAAGGCCCCACCTACATGCTGGACATCGGCGCCAATGTCGGTTGCACCCCGCCCCAGCTGATGCAGTTTGCGCTCATGGGTTCGATTGTCGCCAGCGATATTCTGGAGATCGAGCGTCCGCGTGTGGGCGTCCTCAATGTCGGGATTGAAGACATCAAGGGCAACGATATCGTCCGCCAGGCCGGTGAGCTGATTGCGGGCAGTGGCCTGAACTATATCGGCTTCGTTGAAGGTGACGGCATATTTCACGCCGATGTGGATGTCGTGGTCAGCGACGGTTTCGTCGGCAATGTCGCGATCAAGACCATGGAAGGCCTGGCCGGAATGATCGGCTCATTCATGAAGCAGGAATTCAACCGCAATGCGCTGCGTCGTGTGCAGGGTCTGGCGGCCGGTTCGGCATTGCATGCAATACGCGCGCGACTCGATCCGCGCCGCTACAATGGGGCAAGTCTGGTGGGTCTCAACGGCGTTGTGCTGAAAAGTCATGGCGGCGCCGATCAGGTGGCCTTCGAGACCGCGGTCGGCACCGCGGTGATCGAGGCACGCAAGGGAGTGCCCGTGCAGATCGGCAAACTCATCGAGGAACAGCCGCTCGAATGTATTCGCGCATAATCGGCACGGGCAAATATCTTCCGCAACGGGTTCTCACCAACTTCGAGTTGGAGAGAATGGTCGAGACGTCCGACGAGTGGATCAGAACCCGTACCGGCATAGAACGTCGTCACATTGCTGCCGACGACGAAGCCACCAGCGATCTGGCGTACCGGGCCAGCCTGGAAGCCCTGGCCGACGCGGGACTTGAACCCAACGATCTGGATCTGATTGTCGTCGGTACAACGACACCCGACCTGATATTTCCGAACGTCGCCTGCCTGCTGCAGGAAAAGCTCGGCGTCACGAATAATTCACCGGCATTCAGTCTGGAAGCGGCGTGCAGTGGGTTCGTCTACAGCCTCTCCGTGGCCGATCAGTTCATTCGCGGCGGGCAGGCAAAGCGGGCCCTGGTGGTAGGTGCCGAGACCATGTCGCGCATCATAGACTGGACCGACAGGGAAACCTGTGTGCTGTTCGGTGACGGTGCCGGTGCCGTGGTGCTGGAATGTGCCGACGAGCCGGGTGTGCTGTATTCGGAACTGGGCGCCAATGGCCGCTATCGCGAGCTGCTGTATGCGTCCAGTGGTGTGTCGACCAGGCATCGTGCCGGCGCTGATGCTGCGCTGAGGATGAAGGGCAACGAGGTTTTCAAGGTAGCGGTCAAGACGCTGGAACAGATGGTCGACAGCGTTCTGGAACGTAATGACCTGAACAAGTCGGATATCGACTGGCTGATACCGCACCAGGCGAATATCCGCATCATTCAGGCCACGGCCAAACGCCTGCAGATGCCATCCGAACGGGTGGTGCTGACGGTACAGGAGCATGGCAATACGTCGGCGGCCTCCGTGCCCATGGCGCTGGATACGGCGATCCGCGACGGGCGCATCAGGCGCGGCGATCTGATGCTGCTGGAGGCCTTTGGCGGGGGCTTCACCTGGGGCGCCAGCCTGGTTCGATACTGAGGCCGGGGGCGGCCGGGCCACGGCCGGATGACCGGCCTGATGTCTTTGTGAAACGACACGTTGTGTCACAGGCGCCGGCCTGTAAAATGGGGTCCTGTATGAATACGAAACCGTGCAGTCTCAGGCGTCTGGGTGTCGCAGCCATGGGTACCCTCATGGCTGTTGCAATGTTTGCGGGCCTGCCTTACGCGCAGGCAGCGAAGTTCGAGCTTCGTGCGGACAGTGACGTGATCGGCGAGATCATCGTCCATACGGCGAAGCACGAAGACACATTTGTCGATCTGGCCCGCCATTACAATGTCGGCTACCAGGAATTGCGGCGTGCGAATCCCGATGTGGATGCGTGGCTGCCGGGTGAAGGTACCGAGATCATCATCCCCCGCCAGTATGTGCTGCCCAATGCACCGCGTCGGGGCGTTGTCATCAATGTCGCCGAATACCGGCTCTATTATTTCCCCGATGGCGACAGCGGAAGCGTGTACAGCTATCCGATCGGCATTGCCCGTGTGGACCGCACCACGCCGCTGGGACTGACCACGATCACACGCATGGCCGTCAATCCGACCTGGTATCCGACCGAGTCGGTACGTGCCGAGCAGGCTGCGATGGGACGGCCGCTGCCGACCGTGGTACCGCCGGGTCCGGATAATCCGCTTGGCAGCCGTGCGATGTATCTGGGTTTTCCTCTCTACCTGATTCACGGTACCAATGAACCGCGCGGCATAGGCATGCGTGTCACGGCCGGTTGCATACGAATGTTCCCGGAAGACGTGGAAGAGCTGTACGAGATGGTGGGTGTCGGTACCCAAGTGCGTATCGTCAACCAGCCGTTCAAGCTGGGCTGGGCCGAGGACGGTCTTTATCTGGAGGCGCACATGCCGCTGGAGGAGGAGCGTGATACCGGTCAGTGGACGCCCACTGAGCTGACGCGACTGTTCGTCGCGGTGACCTCGGAAGAAAACGCGCGTGAAGTGCGCGTAGACTGGCACGAGGCCGAGCGGGTCATGGAGGACGGGCGTGGCATTCCGGGATTCGTGTCTCATCCGCAGGCACTGGCTCGCGAACCCGCGCAGCAGGTACCGTCCGAAGATCTTCCGGTGCCCGGCCCCGGCGGTTGATCCGCGGCGATTGACGGCGTTATCGCCGGCGCCTGTCGCTCTCTCCGTAATTTATCCAGAGGCGCCAGCCACTGTGCGGACCTGATCATCACGGCGGATCCGTCGCAGCCGATCGGCACACGCCGGCTACGGGACTCTGGCCCGCACATGGTCTGTGCGAGACGGGGCGATTGTGATCGGCCGCTGCGAGGCACATCTATTTCCCTTTTCTCAATAATTGACTCTTTTGCGACTACCAGGTTACAAGAGACTGCGACAATAGGTAACATCCGGAAGCAAACGGCAAGGAGGTATTTCCGCGGTGGCCGATGTCCGGTTCCGGCAGCTTGCATTCCGTGACGGACGGCTTTGTGCCGTCGAAGCATACCTCTACTCGCATCTCGCTGATCCCGCTCCGCTGACGCTCGCACAGGCAGCAGCCATCGCGAATATGTGCCCCGGCCATTTCAGCCGGACGTTCAGTGACTGTGTTGGCATCGGTTTTCGCGCCTGGCAGCGTGCCGTTCGCATGGACGTCGCGATGCGGTTGCTGGTTGAACGGCGGATGCCGCTGCGACTGGTCCGCGAAGCCGTCGGATACCGCGATGCGTCGACTTTCGGTCGCGCCTTCAAGCGCTGCCACGGCCTGACTCCGCGCGCGCTGCGCCAATTCATTGGAGTGCATCCGGAGCTGACGAACTTTGTGGCGCGTTGCGCACAGCTCGATGATGTCGTGAAGCGCGCGGGTTCGGTGCGGCGAAACGATACACGGCAGACTTGATCCAAATGGCGCACGTCAAATATCGTCGAATAAAAATCAAGAATCGTCGAAAATTCGTCAATTCTCGTCGATTGATTCGTCCCGGTACCTGCGACAATTCGGACATCGGGGCTTGGCGCGGACGTCGGAACGTGAAGAGCGCACGGCCCGACGACCGATCTGACGCTATGCGTCCTGCGGTTCTTGGATGGACCCACGCGGCCAACGATCGGCTGTAGGTCTTGATCGATCCGGGGAGGTTCACATGCGTAAACGCTGCTGGTCGTGGTCGACGACACCGGGGTTTCGATGCTGGTCGCAGGGTTCCAATCTGCGGAGAATTGCAACGGGATTGGCACGGCTCCTCATGTCCTGCGCGATTCTTCTGCTGGCCGGGAACGCGCCGCCGGCTGCGGCCAATGCCGTGCTCCAACCGGTCGAGGGCGTTGACGAAGGACGCGCCGGGCTCGTCCGGACCGCTGCGCTCCATCAGGTCAACGAGCTCTCGCACAGGCGCAGGCTGACAACATTCTTCGTCAACGAGCAGACGCCGCTCTATGGCGTCCAGCTTAACTACGTGAACGTCGGGCGTGGCAACCTGACCTTTCTGAACCGAGACCTCGTGCGGCTCGGGAGACTGCCGATCGTGATCGGGCGTGTCTACGACTCGCAGCTTTCCGTACCGGGTGATTTCGGCGACGGCTGGAAACTTTCGGTGGCCGAGTTCATCCAGATCGAAGGCACGCGGCTTCGCTATATCGACGCGAGCGGCTCGGAGCACTGGCTCACGCTCGAAGGAGGGCGGATACGGTCGCCATACCCGCATCTGACCGGCATCGTCGGGGGGCGACAGGCGGGCCGAAGCGCCGAGCTTGAGGTCGGTGGACTCACGAAGCGTTTCAGACAAATCGGCGACGAGTTTTATCTCCACGAAGTCCGTAATGGCGAAGGCGATCAGCTCAGGCTCGAGTACGAGGGCACGCGGATCGTCCGCGTAGTATCCGCTCACGGCCGGTTCGTCGCGCTGCATCGCGATCCGAACGGACTCGTGACCCACATTGAGGACGATGCGGGCCGGCAGGTGATATACGAATACGATGGCGCGGCCCGACTGATTTCGGTGACGGACGTCGGAGGCCGCCTCTGGCGGATCGAATACGATGCCGCCGGACGGCTGACCCATGTCGTCGATCCTCGCGGTGTGGATGCTTTGGCCGCCACACACGGCGCGGACGGGCGCGTCAGCACCGTGCGCGTGCTGTTCGATTCGATGTCGTTCGAGTATCGCGGCGGCTTGACGGTCGCCCGCAACGCGTTCCAACAGGCCGCGAGTTTTTGGCAGGATCCGTCCGGGCTGACGAGCGCGGTGCAGGACTTTGCGGGCTCGGTGACGGAGCTGACGCTGTCGGGCGAACTGCTGCCGCTCGCACTGTCCTTTGACGGCAGTCCGGTTGCACGGCTTGCCTACGACCCCGACGGCAGGCTTCAGGTGTTGACGAATTTCGTGGCCGGGCATGCCGGTACGACGCGTTTCGAATACGATCGCGAAGGACGGCTGTTGAACGTACGCTCGGACGGCGAGATCGTAGGCGAGTACGGCTATGACGCGCGCGGGCGCGTCGTTACCGCACGGGACACATACGGCAACCGTTCATATGAGTATGAGGACCGGTCGATCCGTCGTGTGCGCTTCGGGTACGCGGCAGCGGATCTTGAGACGAACGAGTTGGGACTGCTGACCGGTTTTCGCCGCGACGACCAAACCGTGCGCCTCTATTATGACGGCCGCGATCAGCTCCGGCACCTGTATTTTGACGTCAATGGGCGCGTGTCCGAAACGCATTTCGAGTACGATGCGTCAGGACTACGCACCGAAGGGCGGTACGATCTCGCCGACGAGGCGGTCGAACTCACATTTGGATACGATGCGGTTGGCAACCTGACGGAACTTGCGAGCGTCACGCCCGACGGGCAACGGGGCGGGCAGACGTACGTGCTCGGTGAGCACAATCAGCTCACGATCCTGCGAGGCAGTCGGCGACCGGATCTCGTGTTCGACTATGACCTGGCAGGCCGGCCTGTGCAGTCGCGCTTCGTCGAACATAGCACGGCATATGGATACGACGATCTGGGGCGCCTTTCGGCTGTGTACCAGAATGATGTGCAGGTTCTGGAGTCGAGCTACGGTCCGATGGACGTCGATGCCGCGACCGAGGCCGACGGGCAGACAGCGTGGGTAAGCGTGCAGGCGCCGGTTGCATCTTCGGTTTTCGGGCCGCTTGAGGGGATCGCCTATGCACGCACGCAGGGCACGCCCTTCGGGCCGATCCGCTTCAATGCGTCGATGGCGCGGTTCGTGCTGGCGGAAACTGCGGTGCCGCCGCCGGATGGGGTTCTGATTGCGAGTTTCAAGCGCCGGGCGCTGCCGGTATTCTCAGGCTCACACGGTTACTACGGAGGGCACGTGAGCCACGTCGTGCGGCCCGAACCGATGGGATTCGACAAGCCGTCGAACGGGCTGTTCCTGCCGGCCGAGTTCAGCTCGCTGAACTGCTACTACTGTTATCCATACACCTCCTACTGGATCGATCACACATCTGCTAACGTGTACATGACCGTCAACGGCACAAGCTCGGGGACTGCGACCGGTGTTGTGGGTCAGTCGACGAGCATCAGCATCGCCCACAGCGGCCAGTCCCCACAGTGCATTACCGATATTTCGCCTTTCTGGGGCTTCTTTTTCCACTTCTTCTCGTTCGGCGACGGTGGGTACACGACTGTGCAGAGCCCTTGGCACAGCATAGCCGTGAGCACTTCACGTACCTATTCTGCAGCTGGTCACTACACGATATATGATGATATCTGGTGCGGCTGCTGGGATGCGTTCCCAACGGATTTTTTTGGGTCGTTGCAGCGAAACGTGAGTATCTGTGAAGAAGCGCAACTCGACGGGTTCGATTTTCACGCAAATCAATTCCACAAGCGGTTGCCTCCTTACCCATCGCGCTACTTCTTCGGTAATCCACAACCCAATACGTTCCGTTTCGCTTTTCAGCCGCTCGATGACCCGGAGCTTGTACCTTCTGAGCAGAGGTCTACATTCGAGGACGGCAGGCTGCTATGGAATACCACCAAGAGTATGTGTGGAGAGACCTACACGAGTGAAATGGGGCAACTGCTGTGGCGCGAATCCGGATGGAACATTATCTTTGAGGTGAACGACGAATTGAGTCCGTGCGGCGAGGTGGAAACATTCATATCCGGACAGACCGATATTGTCAGGCTTCGTTGCTTGAATAGCCAAACTGCAGCACATGAATACGGCCATATTGTTGGCCTGCAGGACGGGCTTCCCCAGAGCACTGATATTATGTGCGTTACCAATTGCGGGACTAGAGACGTTCAGGCGTACAACATAAGGGCGTTACTTCATCATTATTTTGGCGGACAATAACGATTATGGACGCGACCTACGTGATTCAGGACGTGAGGTGGAGGGGGACGAGTGTAGTCGAAGCCGTAGAGGGCCCGCAACGACAGCAAACGTGCTCGTGCGGACGGCAATTTGACGATCAAAAGGAACTAGAACGACCTCTCACGTCGCGAGCGCTGAAGTCAGCATGAGAAGCCTAACCCGACATGGCCTGTACCTGGCTACAGCGTTGGCTGTCTGCGCTGTCGTTGCCGCACTCCTCATATCACGAATGAGTTCCGTGCCCGATGTCGATCTCTACGAGGCCATTACGCACGGAAATGCCGAGGCGATTAACTCCTATCTGTCCGACGGTGGAGATCCCAATGCGCGTATTCCAGTGCCATTCGGAGAGGAGTGGCGCTTGCTGCGAATCGCAATAGTTGATCGACAAGAAGACATCGCACTTGCACTCTTGCGAGCGGGTGCTGATCTCGCCGCGAGCGAGATGCTGCTTGGCGGCTTTATAGATGCCGCAAACAACGGGTTGAACGACGTTCTTGAGCACCTCATGTCGGAAAGCACGACAGGGCTTCGCGCTACTTCTACGTCGGGAATTTCCGGAGCTGCTGGACGCGGTTACCACGGCACTGTGCAGCTGCTGTTGCGGCATATCGACACCAGCGAGGACGACTGGCGCCGGGACCTGAGGCGTGGCGTCATCAGTGCCATGGCATTCGGTTACGACGACATTGCAATGCTGTTGCTTGAAGCCGGTGCCGACTTAACGGGCGTGCTGCACGAAGCGGTGCGTTTCAGCTCCCCCGGCATGATCAGATATCTGTTGGACCGTGGAGCGGACCCATATGTTTCACTGCCACCGAATCCGGAAGCGCCGGAGCAGGTACCACAAACGCCGTTGCGCATTGCGTGGATGCGGTGGCGTGAACAGCAGTACGTAGCAGGCACGTACGGTGATGACGCCACAGGCTTACCTCTGGAATACCGCAACGGCGATGCAGCCTACGTTATGTTTGAGCTTATAAGAGCCGGCGTAGAGCCGGACGAGGAGGAGATGCGCAATGTTGCGATCGATGGCGTCGAAGAAATCTACCGATTGACACTTCCGTCAGAGCGACTCATCGCTGCCGCACGGTTGGGATATCTCGATGTCGTCCAGTCGCTGCATGCACAGTTGTCGGCGGCGTTCCGACCAGATGACCTTCGCGAAGCAGCGATTGTGGCATTGCAGAGAGATCATGATGACATTGCAAGGTGGCTACTTGACTCCGGGGCACCTGCTGACGGAGGACTTCTACACGTTGCGGCGGCAGCCAGCTCCCCTGGGATGGTACGGTATCTGCTGCAGCTTGGCGCTGATCCGCGCGAAACACTTTACGGCCGGACTCCAGTGGAATACTGGTTAGAGATACAGGCTACCTCTCATAAAGCCAGCGTTCTGCATGAACTCATTGTCGGTGGCGCAGATGTCTGCTGGCTCACTGAACACTGGGAGAGTTTCGGGTATTCGGTACGAGCCCGGCTCGCGAATTCAGCGCCAGAGTGCTGGTGACGAACCCTGCGAACGCCCCGGGGACGATTATCGGCAGGGCCGATATCTATCAGCACCGACGCTCGCTTGGTCTTCGACGGCGTCCGATGCTCAGTCGCACAGCACATCGCGCCCGACTATAGCGGCAGAAGCCCCGGCCCGCTTCGCTTTGACGACGAGTCAGGAGTCCGCTATGTGCAGGGCCGTCATTGTAACGATGTCGACGTGGGCGCAACTCAGTGTGGCCGCTCACAGCTTCGACTGGGCGATTCCGCACCATACTGCCCGGAGCACTAGTCTGAATGTGGGCGGTGATTGTGATGGCATCGTTGCAGATCTGCTACCTGCCGGCTGAGAATGCGCTTCAGCTGAAGCACGAAAGTGCCGGCAAAAAAAAGCCGCCTGAATTTCAGGCGGCTTTCCGGTGTCCTGATGCGAGGCCGATCAGGTCGGCATCACAACTGAATACACGTTAAATAAATCGATAATGTTGTCTTTGTTCGTGAGTGTTACAGCTGAATTACTTCGGCTGCATGCTCTCGAACATGCGATCCACTCTCTGGTTGGTCGCGTCGCAGCAAGCCTGGGCTGCCTGGGCAGCCTGCAGTGCCTGGTTAGCGGTGCTCTGGGCGCCTGTAGCCGCCTGACGAGCTTCGTTAGCCGTGCGATTGGCGTTCTCAGCTGCAGTCTGCGCTGATTGCGCCGCCTGCAGGGCCTGATCAGCCGTTTCCTGAATCGCGTTAATCCTTCCTGCGCAACCGGCGGAAACAATGATTCCCGCGATCAGCGCTAACCGGAAAAACTTCTTGGTCATTAGTATCCCCTGACTTGGTGAGTGAACAAACGGTGCTAATTATTTCCTAAAGCCAACGCTACTGCAAACAAGTATTTATACGTTTTTTGTCGTCGTCAATGGGCGACAGCTTGACGATGCTCTCGTGACAGATTCCGGGGAGCGTTGCGAACGGTCGTAACGCATCACGCCGCGTGTCAGTCGATGTACATGTCACGTGAGCGGTGAGTCTGAACGTGAACTGGAAACGCGTTACCGGGGGGAGGCGCGCGGCCTGTGACAGGGAAAGCTTGACGCACGCGGAATGCTGTATATAGTAACAGCATTGGTTTTTCATACAGATGAAGAAAATGCGTGAACTGACTCCCAGGCAAAAACAGATTCTTCAGCTTATTCATAAGGTTATACAGAACAGCGGAATGCCTCCCACGCGTGCCGAGATTGCACAGACACTGGGTTTCCGTTCCGTGAATGCTGCCGAGGAGCATCTGCGGGCTCTGGAACGCAAGGGTGCGATTGAGCTGATGCCGGGCACTTCCAGAGGCATACGGCTGAAAGACGTACTCAGGGAACAGCTGGGTCTGCCTCTGGTCGGCAAGGTGGCAGCCGGCGAACCGATACTGGCTGAAGAACACGTGGAATCGCATTACCAGGTCGACCCGGACCTTTTTTCGACGCCGCCGCATTTCCTTTTGCGCGTTCAGGGCATGAGCATGCAGGGCGCAGGTATCCTGGATGGCGACCTGGTGGCGGTGCATCGCACTACGGAAGTGCGTAATCGCCAGATTGCCGTGGTGCGTCTGGAAGACGAAGTCACCGTCAAGCGCTACCGCCAGGAAGGACACATTGTCCGGCTGCTTCCGGAGAATCCCGATTTCGCGCCGATAGAAATCGACCTGCGCGAACAGCAGATCATCATTGAAGGCGTCGTCGTCGGTGTTGTGCGTAATGCGATGAAGTAACCCGCCGATTGTCCGGAGTTCGTCATTTTGAATAAGCAGCACGATCTGCTGTCCGGACAGGTCTGGCGTGGCAGCGAGCATCAGCGGTTCGGGCACGTGCTGCCTACCGGTTATCCGGCGCTGGATCAATTGCTTCCAGGCGGCTGGCCGCAGGGGGCAATCACCGAGATTCATGTTGCTGATTACGGCATAGGCGAACTGAGCCTGCTGATGCCGGCACTGGTCGAACTCAGTCGTACCGCGGATGCAGGAAAGTGGATTGTGTGGGTGGCGCCGCCGTTCGTTCCTTATGGGCCGGCGCTGGTCAGGCAGGGATTGTGTCTGGACCGGGTGTTGCTGGTACACCCTTCGCCACGGCGACAGGACGGACTCTGGGCCGTGGAGCAGGCGTTGCGTTCCGGAGGCAGTGTGGCCGTGCTGGCCTGGGTGCGCCATGCCGATCGTACGGTTCTGCGGCGTCTGCAGCTTGCAGCTGAGGAGCATCGCTGCTGGGCGGTGTTGTTTCGTCCGGCCGCGGCCGGACGCGAAAGTTCTCCGGCGGCGGTTCGGCTGCAGCTTTCCACGCACGACGGGAAAACCGCGATACAGGTTCTGAAATGCCGTGGTGCCAGACCCGGTTCGGCAGAGCTGGAACTCGTGCAGTTGGAGGATCTGTCTGCAGGCCGATCGGCCAGCGGCCGGTAAGGGTGTAACGGTCAATGATGCAAAGGGTATTGGGGAGCCATGGTTCAGGTACTGGAAACGTTCAATGCAGCGCAGGCCGCATCGACGGATGTCAGTGCCGATCACTCCGGGCGTGCCGCAATGGCGCGTCAGCCCTTGTGGCTGGCTGTTCAGCTGCAGGAAGGCGGGCCGGCTGACCTGACTGCGCTGGCGCATCTGGCACGCAGGTTCACGCCTGTCGTCAGTCTTGAACCGCCATCCGCGTTGCTGCTGGAAGTATCCGGCAGCGTGCGTCTGTTCGGCGGTCCTGATGCGATCAGGCAGGCGCTGCAGGTGCACCTATGTCGTCGCGGGTTGAAAGGCCTTGTATCAGCTGCGCCTTCAGCACTGGCTGCTCTGTGGCTGGCCAAGGCGAACAGGGCCGGGATTGTCGCTGCCGAGCGTCTGGCCGACAGCCTGTCGCCGCTGCCGTTGCGGGTGACCGGATGGCCCGATGAAGTGATCGCGCTGCTGGTCGCGATGGGCGTGCATACGGTCGGTGACTGTCTGCGTCTGCCGCGCGACGGCTTTGCCCGTCGCGTTGGCCGCGCCTGTCTGCTCGATCTGGATATGGCTCTCGGCCGTATCCACCGGCCGCGTGAACCGTTTCGTCCGGCGCAGCGTATACAGCTTGTGCAGCCGCTGCCGGCTGAGAGCGCCGATCTGCAATTGCTGCTGCAGGCAGCCGAGCGTCTGCTGCAGCGCATGGTCGATGCGCTGGACCGAAGGCAGGCCTGCCTGTCCGGTATCGAGTTTCGTTTCTGTCACCGTGGCCGGCCCTCCACGCGCTCATCGCTGGATCTGGTCGAGCCGGTGCATCAGCTGCCGCGGTTGCGTGCATTGATCCGCGACCGCTTCGAACGACTCGTATTGCCGGCGCCGGTGCGTGCGATCGCGCTGCGCAGCAGTGAACTGCTGGACAGGCGTGTTCAGACGATGTCGCTGTTCGAATCGACACAGACAATGAATGCCGCTGCGAACTGGCTGCTGGAACGGTTCCTGAGTCGTTTCGGCGATGGCAGGGTGGGGTGTATTGCGCTGGCGGCCGATCACCGGCCGGAACGCGCATGGAGAATGGCATCGCCGCCGGGAGGTGCTTCATCGAAATCTGTTCCGGTGCAGAACGTGTCGCGTGACCGGCCATTATGGCTGCTGGATACGCCACAGCCGCTGCGCTCCATGCACGGATGGACCTGGCTGTCGGGGCCTGAGCGCATTGCCGGCGGCTGGTGGGAAGGTGACGATGCACACCGCGATTACTACACGGTACGCAGCGCACGGGGGCAGCTGCTCTGGGTGTACCGCGACCGTGCCCGGTCCGGCGCGTGGTATCTGCAGGGGCTGTTCGGCTGAACCGTCATGGCGCGGATATCGCCCGGCTATGCGGAGCTGCATTGCGTCAGCAATTTCACATTCCTGCGCGGCGCATCGCATCCCGAGGAGCTCGTTGAGCAGGCTGCGCGGCTTGGTTACGCAGGACTTGCGCTGACCGATGAATGTTCCGTGGCCGGTGTTGTCAGGGCGTACGGGGCTGCGCGTTCGCATCCGCTGAAGCTGGTGATCGGCAGCGAACTCAGCTGTGCAACGGATGCTGAGCAAGGATCATCCCTGCAGCTGGTGGCGCTGGCGCCTGATCGTGCGTCCTATGCGGCCTTGTGCACGCTGATCACCGTTGCCCGGCGCGCCGCCGACAAGGGACGGTATCGCCTGACGCGCAGGGACCTGCTGCAGTGCCTGCAGCCGTCCGGCTGCCTGCTGCTGTGGCTGCCCGGCGAATACCCCGATCCCGATACCGGCGCGTGGCTGGCCGAAAATTTTCCCGACCGCGTCTGGCTGGCCGCGGAACTGAATGTCAGCGGTAACGCGCGCATCCTGATGCATCGCTGGCAGGACATCGGACGGCGTTTCGGTCTGCCGCTGGTCGCGAGCGGCAACGTACACATGCACGTCAGGGAGCGGCGCATGCTTCAGGATGCACTGACGGCCATCCGTCATGGCCGGCCGCTTTCACAACTCGGTTATGCACTGCACGCCAACGGTGAGCGTCATCTGCGGTCATTGCGGGCCCTGCAGGCGCTGTACCCGCCGGCGTTGCTGAATGAGACGCTGGGGATTGTCGAGCGCGTGCAGTTTTCCCTGGACGAACTGCGTTACGAATACCCGGCAGAACTGGTGCCTGAGGGCAGTACCCCGTCCGCGCATCTGCGTGACCTGACCGAACAGGGCATGCGCTGGCGATGGCCGGCCGGCGCACCGCAGAAAGTGCGGCGCATGGTGGAACATGAGCTCGCACTGATCGCCGAGCTCGGCTACGAGAAATATTTCCTGACCGTGCACGACATCGTCGGATTCGCGCGCAGTCGCGGCATTCTCTGTCAGGGGCGGGGGTCGGCCGCGAACTCGGCGGTCTGTTACTGCCTTGGTATTACCGAAGTCGATCCGGCGCGCATGGACCTGCTGTTCGAACGATTCATCTCCAAAGAACGTAACGAGCCGCCGGACATCGACGTGGACTTCGAGCACGAGCGGCGCGAGGAGGTGATCCAGTACCTCTATCGCAAGTACTCGCGCGAGCGCGCTGCCCTGGCGGCCACGGTGATCACCTACGGGCCGCGCAGCGCGATACGCGATGTCGGCAGGGCACTTGAGATGCCGCCTGCCGCGGTTGACCGCCTGGCGAAATCACTGGCCTGGTGGGATGGCAACGCGGTGCGGGGCGAGCGGGTCGTCGAGGCGGGCCTGGATCCCGAAGATCCTGCGCTGGTCCGGTGGCTGACCCGGGTTGCCGAGCTGATCGGTTTTCCACGGCACCTTTCACAGCATGTTGGCGGTTTCGTGATTTCACAGCGTCCGCTCAGCGAACTGGTGCCGGTGGAAAACGCCGCCCAGGCTGAGCGTACGGTCATTCAGTGGGACAAGAATGACCTCGATCAGCTCGGGCTGCTGAAGGTCGATGTGCTGGGTCTGGGGATGCTGAGCGCACTGCGGCGCAGCTTCGAACTGATAAGAACGTTCCGCGGCAAGGCACTGACACTGGCCGACATACCGGCTGACGACAGCGCCGTTTACGACATGATCTGTGCGGCCGATACGGTGGGCGTCTTCCAGATCGAATCACGCGCACAGATGGCCATGCTGCCGCGACTGAAGCCCCGCTGCTATTACGATCTGGTGATACAGGTCGCGATCATACGACCGGGACCGATACAGGGTGACATGGTGCATCCGTATCTGCGTCGCCGCGCCGGCGAGGAGCCGGTCGTGTATCCGGGACCGGAGGTGCGCTCGGTGCTGGAGCGTACGCTGGGTGTGCCGATCTTCCAGGAGCAGGTCATGCAGCTGGCGATTGCCGCGGCCGGCTTCACGCCCGGGGAAGCCGACCAGCTGCGTCGCGCGATGGCGGCCTGGCGTCGGCGCGGCGATCTCGGCGTGTTCAGTGAGCGTCTGATCAGCGGCATGCGCTCACGCGGTTATCCGCAGGCGTTTGCGCAGCGCATCGTCGATCAGATCAAGGGCTTTGGCGAATACGGCTTTCCGGAGTCGCATGCGGCCAGCTTTGCACTGCTGGCCTGGGCCTCGGCATGGCTGAAACACCATGAGCCGGCGGCCTTTTTCTGCGCACTGCTGAACAGTCAGCCCATGGGCTTTTATGCACCGGCACAGCTGCTGCGAGCAGCCGCAGGTCATGGTGTCACGGTGCGTGCAGTCGATGTGCTGAGCAGTGAGCGCGATTGCACGCTGGAGCAGGACGAGCATGGTGAGCCGGCGCTGCGGCTGGGTCTGCGTCTGGTGAAGGGCCTGTCCGGGCAGGGCGGTGAAGCTATCGTCGCCGCCCGTCGTGAGGGCCCGTTCAGCGATATTCAGGATCTGGCTGCGCGCACGGCGCTGAACCGCCGCGATCTGGGTGCGCTGGCCTGTGCCGGCGCACTGGCTTCGCTGGCCGTCAATCGCCACAGGGCGCGCTGGGACGTGGCCGGCGTGGAGGCGCCGACAGGGCTGTTCCGGAACATGCGCTTCGCTGAGGCGACGCCGTTGCTGAGAGTGCCGGGCGAGGGTGAGAACATCGTCGCCGACTACCGCCATCTGGGCCTGACACTGGGTCGCCATCCACTGGCGCTGCTGCGCCGAAGCCTTGCCGAACGCGGCGTTCTGTCGGCACGGGATGTGGCGGCGAGCGGTGACGGAGCATTCGTGCTTGCCGCCGGTCTGGTGATTACCCGGCAGCGGCCGGGCAGCGCGTCGGGTGTGGTGTTCGTCACGCTGGAAGACGAAACCGGTTATCTGAACCTGATCGTCTGGAACTCACTCGTGCAACGCGCACGCAGGGCGCTGCTGGGGGCGAGACTGCTGGCCGTGCGCGGCCGGGTGCAGAAGGAAGGGGAGGTGCTGCACGTGATCGCCGAGCAGCTGGAGGATTTCAGCGCGATGCTCGGCAGTCTGATGGTGAGGTCACGTGATTTTCACTAGCCTTGAGAGGTCGTTTCAGATGTCGCCCTGGATGTTGCCCTAGATGTCGTAGTCCTCGAAGTCTTCCAGCTCACGCCTGGCGCGCTTCTGCTCCATGAGCTCTTCAAGCCGCCGGCGCGCAGCCACTTCGTCGCCCAGGCGACGTGCAAGTCCCTGCGACTCGAGTTCGTTGATCAGATCCTCGACGTTGATCTCTACCGACGGATCACCGACGTTGTCCGAGCTGTCGTCGTCAACCGTGTCGTCACTGTCGTCCGAGCCATCCTCGAGCTCTTCATCTTCATCCGGTTCCAGCTTCATCCCACCTCCGGGCGAGCAACCTTTGCTGATGACATCCTGTTCGCACACATCCAGTTGTGATGCGCGCCTTTATAAACCCTACCGCGCGTGCCACGCAATACCCGCCCGACCGGAACGCACGGGCGCCGCGCCCCCTCAAAGCACCAGCTGATTGATCTGAAATATCGGCAGCAGAATCGCCATCACGATCGCCAGCACCATCAACCCCATGATGATGATCAGCGCAGGCTCCAGCACGCTGAGCATGGTGCTGAGCACGCTGTCCATCTCGTTCTCCTGGTGCGATGCGGCACGTGCGAGCATCTGGTCCAGATCGCCGCTGGATTCGCCGCTGGAGATCAGGTGAATGCTCATCGGCGGAAACAGTTTCGACTCACTCAGCGCGCGACCGATAGCGCCGCCTTCACTGACACGAACCGATGCGGCTTCGATCGCATCGCGCATGGGCAGATTGTTGACCACCGTCCCGCTGATGCGCAGCGCTTCCAGTACCGGTACGCCGCTGGCGGTGGTGATGCTGAGTGTGCGTGTGAAGCGTGCCGTATTGACGCCGCGGATCACGCGCCCGACCAGCGGCATTCTCAGCAGCCAGCGGTGTACGCGTCGGCGTATCGGTTCCCGCCGCAGCAGGCGTGCTGACAGCAGCAGCAGGCCCACCGCCGCAAGCAGCAGCGCGGGCCACCAGGTCTGGAGAAAATCCGATGTGGCAATCAGGGCCCGGGTCAGTGCGGGCAGTTCCTGTCCGGTGGTCTCGAAAACGCCAACCACGCGTGGCACCACGTAGACCAGCATCAGCACGACGATGCCCAGCGCCAGACCTGTGAGCACGACCGGATACACCATCGCGTGGCTGATCTTCTGCCTGAGTCCGTGTCTTGACTCGGTATAGTCGGCCAGTCGCTCCAGCACCGCATCCAGCTGACCTGCCTGTTCTCCGGCCGACACCGTGGCGCGATACACCTGCGGAAACGCCTGCGGGAAATCGTCGAGACCGGAGGCCAGCGTGTGACCCTCGACCACCCTGGCCCGCACACCGGCCAGAATGCTCTTGATGCGCGGTTTCTCGGACTGCTCGGCAACGGCTGAAAGGGCTTCATCCAGTGGCAGGCCGGAACGCACCAGCGTTGCAAGCTGGCGTGTCAGCAGGGCCAGATCCAGCGTGGAAATACCGCGGCGCAGCGGAAGCTGCAGACCGATGCCGCTTTTCTTCTCCCCGGCTTTCGAGCCGGACTTGCTCTGAACTTCGGATACATCGACGGGCAGGAGCTTGCGCTCGCGCAGGAGCTGGCGCACATGGCGGGGAGTGTCGCCTTCAAGCACACCCTTGTGCTCGCGCCCGCTGGCGTCCACGGCGACGTACTGATACGCCCCCATCAGTCGCTCCGCGTTACCCTGAGCACTTCTTCCAGCGTGGTGACGCCTTCCAGGACCTTGCGTATGCCGTCTTCGCGAATACTGGGACCGTGGCTGCGGGCGTAGCGCTCCAGGTCGTGCTCGCCGGAACCGTCGTGAATCATCGTGCGCATCGTGTTGTCGACGCTGACCAGTTCGTAGATGCCGGTACGGCCGCGGTATCCGTATTCATCCTCGGAGGCGTGATACAGCGTCGGGGGTGAGGCCGGATCCAGCCCCATCAGGCGGCATTCGTACTCGGTCGCCTCGTAGGGCACGCGCGTTTCGGGATTGAGCATGCGTACCAGACGCTGCGCGAGCACGCCGATCAGGCTGGAGGAGAGCAGAAACGGTTCCACGCCCATGTCGCGCAGGCGCGTGACGGCGCCGACCGCGGTGTTGGTATGCAGCGTGGACAGCACCAGATGCCCGGTCAGACTCGCCTGTACGGCGATCTCGGCCGTCTCAAGGTCACGGATCTCGCCGACCATGACGACGTCCGGGTCCTGGCGCAGGATGGCGCGCAGGCCGCGCGCGAATGTCATCTCCACCTTGGTGTTGACCTGGGTCTGGCCTATGCCGTCGATGTGATACTCGACCGGATCCTCGACGGTGAGGATGTTACGGCTGGCGTCGTTGATCCGCTCCAGCGCCGCATACAGCGTCGTGGTCTTGCCGGAGCCGGTCGGGCCGGTGACCAGCAGGATGCCGTGCGGGCGATGGATCAGTTCGTCCATGGTCGCCTGGTCGGACGCGGACATGCCGAGGTTTTCCAGCGTCAGGCGGCCGGCCTGCTTGTCCAGCAGGCGCAGCACCACGCGCTCGCCATAGCCGGACGGAATCGTCGATACACGCACGTCCACCGCGCGGCCTGCGATGCGCAGCGAGATGCGGCCATCCTGAGGCAGGCGCTTCTCGGCGATGTCCAGTTTGGACATGACCTTGATGCGCGAAACCAGCAGCGGCGCCACAGCTCGTCGCGACTGCAGCACCTCGCGCAGCACGCCGTCTATGCGAAAACGCACGGTCAGGCGATTCTCGTAAGGCTCTATGTGGATATCCGAGGCATTGTCCTTCACAGCCTGCGTGAGCAGCGCATTGATCAGGCGGATGATCGGTGCTTCGTCGTCGCTGTCGAGCAGATCGGACGGTTCGGGCAGCTGTTGGGCGACGGCGAAAAGGTCGGTGTCGTCGTCCAGACCCTCCACCATGGTCATCGCGGCGCCGCTTTCGTAGGCAGCCTGCAGACGCGCGTCGAACATGGCGGCGTCCACGGCCGTGAAATTCACCGGTATCCCGGCAAAGCGACGCACCTCGGCAAGGCTGAACGGTGACGCGCCCCTGCGGAAGATGGCCAGGGCACGCCCGTCTTCGATGCCGTGGATCAATACGCCGTGGCGCTTGGCGAACGCAAACGGCAGTCGCGGCACAGCTGCGACGGCGTCATTGCCCTGTTCCGGATTGGCTGCCACGCCGCCGCTCAGTCTTGTTGAACCTGGGTTTCTTCCGACTCGAACAGCTCCACGGTGGCGTCCGGAACCGGAGCGAACTCGGGCAGCATCGGAATGGTTTCGTCACGCAGCAGACCGGAGCCTCTTTCCGCCTGCTGGATCTGCAGGTCGCGTGCGTAGTTGTAACGTGCGCCGGTCTGAATGATGGCCTGCTGGCGGTCGCGAAGAATTGTCGGCCGGATGAACACCATGATGTTCGTGTTCACACGTTCGGCATTACGGGCGCGGAACATCCAGCCAAGGCCGGGGATGCGTCCCAGACCAGGCACCCTCTGTTCGCCCTGCAGCAGTTTCTCGTCGACAAGACCGCCGAGCGCGAGGATGTCGCCATCCTCGACGAATACCGACGTGACGACGTTGCGTGTGTTCTTGATCAGGTCCACGGCCGAAGTGGCCGTCTGGCTGATGCTGGATGATTCCAGTTCAATGACCATTTTCACGCCGTCGCCCTCGTTGATCTGTGGCGTGACGCGCAGCGTGATGCCCACGGGCTGGCGGTCTATGGTCGTGAACGGATTGACGATGCCCGGCGTGCCGGTCTGGCCGGAGGCGTACTGCCCGGTCACGAATGGCACTTCCTGACCGTTGGTGGCTTCGGCCGTCTCGTTATCCAGCATGGTCAGCGACTGGTTGAATACGATGTTGGTCGTCGAGTCACCCTGCAAGGCACTGACCAGTGCCGCCCAGCTGGTCGCGCTGTCGCGTACCCGGCCTACACCGGCCGTGACGCCCTGCGGTATCGCCCCGGGGGAGGGCACACCACTGGCGGCAGCGGCACCGAGCTGCAGCAGGCCGCCCGGATTGATGCCGAAATTGGTCAGTCCAAGCGGAGCATTGTCGCCGGCGCCGAGTATGGCCCAGGTCATGCCCAGCTCCGCCGCCTTCTGCTCCGTCAGTTCCACCATGATCGCGTCGACCACGACCTGGGCCCGGCGTATGTCCAGCAGGTCGATGATCGCGTTCATGTCGGCCTGCACCGGCGGCGGCGCGCGGTAGATCAGCGCATTGGTGGAGCGGTCGGACCAGATCGTGACCGGGCCTTCCTCGTCGTTGCTGCCGAACTGTGCCTGCAGTTTCTCGGCGAGTTCCTCGGCATCTGCATAGAACAGGTAGCGCACTCTGGATTCGCCGGCCCTGTCCACGGGCGAGTCCAGGTACGCGATCATGCTTCTGTACTGCATGCGCCCGGCCCGCGGGCCGCTGAGCACGATGCTGTTGGTTCTGTCGTCGGCGACAACCTGCACCTGCGGAGGGCCGCCGGCGGCCTGCGAAGCCTGGCTCATCGGTCCGATCATGCGCACGATATCGGCGGCGGACGCGTTCTCCAGCGGAATGAAATCGAAGTCGTCGACGTCGGCACGGTCCACGTCACGCAGCACCCGCATCAGCCGATCGATGTTGCCGGCACGATCGACGATGATCAGCGTGTTGGAAGTCGGATGGGCTGCGAGGTGCCCGTACTGCGGAATCATCGGGCGCAGCAGTGGCACCATCTGTGCCGCGCCAATGTGGTCCAGCCTGACGACGCGCGTGACAAGATCCTCGAGAAGCACGCCCGGTTCCGTGCCGTGCAGCATGCGTGCATTGGCTTCCGGGATGATGCGGGTGACACCGTCGGCATCGAGTGCGACCAGACCGTTGACGCTGAGGGTGGCAAGAAACGCCTGGTAGAACTCCTCCGGCGACATGGGCGTATTGGAGCTCAGATTCACGGTGCCGCGGATACGTGAATCGACAATGAAATTCCTGCCTGTCACCGCACCCACGGCCTCAATGACCTGGCGTATGTCGGTATCCCGGTAGTTCGGGGTGACCTGCTGCGCCAGTACCTGTTCCGTCGTGGCCGTGACCAGCAGGGTCACGGCGAGGGCGACGATGGTGCCGGCGAGACGATTGCGCGTTGTCGCGATGACTTTCACGGGAGCTCCCTGGTCAGGAAGGAGGCGGCGGGCGCGGTTCATTGCAGCCCTTCCGCGATGTTTTCGAGTTCACTGGTGTCGATGACGATGACCTGAGGTGCGCCGTCGCGCATGATGGTGACATTGGCCATTGTCGTTTCGGCGAGCGAGTCATAAAGCTGTGCCGCCCGGTCCGGATTATCCAGTGTCATGCCGTTGATGTCTGTGACGACGTCCCCGGGTTGCAGGCCGAGGTGTGCAAACGCCTCCCGGTTCGGACCGGGATTGACCCGGAAGCCGACCATCTGGCCACCTTCAAGGTGAGGCGCCAGGCGCATGATCTGGGTGATCCGTTCAGCATTCGCACTGACCACTTCACGCAGAGAGCCGCCGCTGGCGGTCGTTGCCGTGACCGGTGCGCTGACAGCCGGCCTGGCCGCAGCCTGGGGCGGCGCGGTGCCACTGGGTTCGCGGGGCAGGCGCAGGGTTTCCAGCGCGCCGCCGCGGTTCAGAATGACGCGGTCTTCCAGCACGCTGTGCAGGGTTGCGTTCGCACCTTCTATAGACTGGCCGGTGACGTAGTAGCGTTCTTCATTTCGGCCGGCGGCAATAATGGCATATCCGGGCTCGCCGTCCGGAAATGCGATCACTCCGGTCAGGCGCAGGTTCAGCGTTGTATCGGGGGCATCAATGACGGCGGCAGGCGGCGGCTGGTCAGGTTGTGCTTCAGCGCGCCCGAAAAGGTGGGCGCCGCTAAGCGCGGACAGGTCTGCCGATGCCGTGGAGGTGGTTCGTGTATCGGCTCCGGTCGGCGCTGCGACGACAGGCTGGCGTTGATCCGCCGCGTCACCTGGCAGCAGCGTCCAGGTAAGCGATGCGGCCTGGTATGCGATCACGATGACGAGAATTGCCGTTACCACAGGCGGCACATGGCGGCTGGCGCTCGCCATCCATTGTTCGGGCGAACCGCTCGGCATCCGCGCAAGCCGTTTTATCGCATCCATTCAGCCTCTCGGGTCCCGCCGCCCCCGGCCCGAATCGAAGGGGGCTGGTGCGGGAGTGTGTCCGCGCCGCTTCAACTGGCCGCTTTGCATCGGCCATTCCTCAGGCCGCCATGATAGCCGCAGGCCGGCCGTCTACCAAGTCGCCTGCCGCAGATCAGGCGGCCGCTTGCGCAGGCTTCGACGCCTCGCCTCGCGGGGAGTTCCGGGCGCCCGCCGGCCGGCGGCGCCGGGCGGGTTCCGGAGCCTGTGAATTCGCCCCCGAACGTCTATAGAATGAGCATCGACTATGTCCGACGATCGTTTCAAACCAGACAGGGATGGCAATCATGGGCTGGCGATCGAAGAAGCTCGCCCGCGCCTGAAGAAGCCGCCTTTATATCGCGTGGTGCTGCTCAACGACGATTACACGCCAATGGAGTTTGTCGTGCAGGTTCTGCAGAAGGTGTTTGGCAAGGATCGCAATACCGCGACCCGAATCATGCTCGAGGTGCACACCAAGGGTAAGGGAATCTGCGGCGTGTACACTTACGAAATAGCCGAGACCAAGGTGGCCCAGGTGACCGGTCTCGCCCAGCAGCACCAGCACCCGCTGCTCTGTACGATGGAAGAAGCCTGATGTTGTCAAGCGAGCTTGAATACTGTCTGAACGAGGCGTTCCAGCGGGCCCGCGAAGAGCGTCACGAATTCATTACGGTCGAGCATCTGCTGCTGGCCCTGCTCGATACCCCTCAGGTGATAGAGGCGTTGAAGGCGTGCGGGGCTGAAATCGGCAGGCTGCGCCGGGAGTTGAAGGAATTCATTGACGATTCCACGCCCCGGGTGCGCGATGATGAGGCTGAGGCGGATGTGCAACACACACTGGGTTTCCAGCGTGTGTTGCAGCGCGCGGTTTTCCATGTGCAATCCAGCGGCAAGAAGGAAGTCACACCGCTGAATGTGCTGGTGGCCATATTCAGTGAGAAGCAGTCGCAGGCGGTATATCTGCTGGGTCTGCAGGACATCGCGCGACTGGATATCGTCAACTACATTTCGCATGGCGTGATGCGCTCGCCGGGAGCGAAGCCGGACGGCGACGAGAGTGCGGCGCTGGAAGGTGAGCATGCCGGCGCGGAAGGTTCGGCGCTGGAACGCTTCACGACCAATCTCAATGCGCTCGCACAGGAAGGCCGTATCGATCCGCTGATCGGCCGGGAACACGAGATTGAACGCACGGTGCAGATTCTGTGCCGCCGTCGCAAGAACAATCCGCTGTACGTCGGCGAAGCCGGTGTAGGCAAGACAGCGCTGGCTGAAGGACTGGCGCGACTGATCGTGGAGGGCAGGGTGCCCGAGGTGCTGCGTGAAAGCACGATCTATGCGCTGGACATGGGCGCATTGATCGCCGGCACCAAGTACCGTGGTGATTTCGAGAAGCGTCTCAAGGGTGTGGTGACGGAACTGAAGAAACAGCCCGGCGCTATCCTGTTCATAGACGAGATTCACACGGTCATTGGCGCCGGTGCTGCGTCGGGCGGCGTAATGGATGCTTCCAATCTCATCAAGCCCGTGCTGGCCAACGGCGAGTTGCGCTGCATTGGCTCCACCACCTATACCGAGTTTCGCGGCATCTTTGAGAAGGATCACGCGCTTGCCCGCCGCTTCCAGAAGGTCGATGTGACCGAACCGACGGTGGACGAAACCATCCAGATCCTGCGTGGCCTCAAGAGTCGCTTCGAGGAGCACCACGGCGTCACCTACGACGACGATGCGCTGACCGCCGCGGCCGAACTTTCCAGTCGCTACATCAATGACCGTCACCTGCCGGACAAGGCCATCGACGTGATCGATGAGGCCGGCGCGAGCTGCCGGCTGCAGCCGGAATCGGAGCGCCGGCAGGTGGTGGATGTGGAGCTTGTTGAAACCATCGTCGCGAAGATTGCGAGAATTCCGCCAAAAACCGTGTCGGCGTCCGATCGCGACGTGCTCAGGAATCTCGAGCGCGACCTGAAGCTGGTTATTTTCGGCCAGGATCGTGCGATCGAAGCGCTGGCTGCATCGATCAAGATGTCCCGCTCGGGCCTCGGTGACGAGCGCAGACCCGTGGGCGCCTTTCTGTTCTCAGGGCCCACCGGCGTTGGCAAGACCGAGGTGACACGACAGCTGGCGCTGACCATGGGCGTGGAACTGGTACGGTTCGATATGTCCGAATACATGGAGCGGCACACCGTATCGCGGCTGATTGGCGCACCTCCCGGCTACGTGGGCTTCGATCAGGGCGGATTGCTGACCGAGGCGATCACGAAGAACCCGCATTGCGTGCTGCTGTTCGATGAGATCGAGAAGGCGCACCCGGAAGTGTTCAACCTGCTGCTGCAGGTCATGGACCATGGCACGCTGACCGACAACAACGGGCGCAAGGCTGATTTCCGTAACGTGACGATCGTGCTGACGACCAATGCCGGTGCGCAGGAAATGAGCCGCACATCGGTGGGCTTCACATCACAGGACCACTCCACCGACGCGATGGAGGTGATCAGGCGCATGTTCTCGCCTGAGTTCCGCAATCGCCTCGATGCCATCATCCAGTTCGATCCGCTGGATGAGATGTCCGTTGCGCGCGTCGTCGACAAGCTGATCCTGGAGCTTGAGGCGCAGCTGGAAAAGAACCATGTGACGATAGAGCTTGAACCGGCGGCGCGCGAGTGGATTGCTGCGAAGGGTTACGATCGCCTGATGGGCGCGCGGCCCATGGCACGGGTGATACAGGAACACATCAAGCGTCCGCTGGCCGAAGAGCTTCTGTTCGGCAAACTCACGGAAGGCGGTCATGTGCGCGTTGACGTGGCGCCGGCGGGTTCGGAAGGACTTGTGCTGATCCCCGAGCCGTCAGTGCGTGAACTGGAGCATCTGCCGAACTGATTCGGCGCGGCTGATCAGCGCGACCGATAGACGATGCGGCCCTTGCTCAGGTCGTAAGGTGTCAGTTCCACGGTGACGTTGTCGCCTTTCAGGATGCGAATGTAGTTCTTGCGCATCTTTCCGGAAATATGAGCAGTGACGATATGCCCGTTCTCCAGCTTCACGCGGAATGTGGTGTTCGGCAGCGTTTCCACTACCGTGCCTTCCATCTGTATCGCGTCTTCTTTTGACATTCAGTAACTTGATCCGGCCCTAAGCGGCGCGGAATTGTTGCATAGGCCCGCCCCGGCCGCAAACGGCGGCGGGTCAGGATGGGTCGGCGAGCGGGCGGGGACCGTCGTTGCGGTCGGGACCTTTCCCTGTCTGAGTCGTTGATCTCTCGTTGTCAGGCCAGGGCGGCGGCCGAACTGCGTCACCGCAGAACTGCTGCAGCAGGTCGATGAACATCGGCCTTGGCATGGCTGCGGCGCCCAGACTCTCAAGATGGGCGGACGGCAGCTGGCAATCCAGCAGCTTGTATCCAAGTGGCAGCAAACCGCTCACCAGGGAAACGAGCGCGACCTTGGACGCATCCGTGGCTCGAGAGAACATCGATTCGCCGAAAAACACCCGGCCGATTGCGACCCCATACAGACCGCCGACCAGATGATCTTGCCGCCAGACCTCCACCGAATGTGCCCAGCCCCGAGTGTGCAGACGGACGTAGGCGTCGATCATCGCGTCGGTGATCCAGGTGCCGGTGCTGCCTTGTCGCGGTTCGGCGCACGCGCGAATCACCTTATCGAATGCGCTGTCGAAGGTGATTTCGTAATCGCCCCGTCGCAGTCTCCGGCTCAGACTGCGTGACACTTTCAGTGCATCCGGAACGAGCACACAGCGCGGGTCCGGACTCCACCAGAGGATGGGCTGACCGTCTTCGTACCACGGGAAAATGCCGCGCCGGTAGGCTGCCAGAAGTCGTTCCGGTGACAGGTCGCCTCCAGCGGCCAGCAGGCCGTCAGGTTCCGCGAGTGCAGCGGTAACCGGCGGAAACGCGTCCGGCGGATCGTCCGTGCGCAGCCATCGGATCATTGTGGTCCTGCACTGGTCGTTGCCGTTTCGTTGCGACGGTAGGGCACGTGGTTTCCGACTTCATCCATGTAGGCGTCGATGTGGCGCGATTCCTGGTGCAGAAACCGCGACACCGCATCACGAAAGTCCTGGTCGCGCAGCCAGTGAGCCGACCAGATGGTGGTCGGAGTGAATCCGCGACTGACCTTGTGTTCGCCCTGCGTGCCCGGTTCAAAGTGCGCGAGGCCTTCGCGTATGCAGTACTCGATGCCCTGGTGATAGCAGGTTTCAAAATGCAGGCTGTGAAAATCAGCCAGACTTCCCCAGTAGCGTCCGTAAAGCGTGTCGTCGCCACGAAAGCAGATCGCAGCGGCAATAGGCTGGTCATGCACTCGCGCAATGATGATCACAAGGTTTTCGGGCATGGTACGTGCAATTTCCGCGAAGAACTCGCGGTTAAGGTAGGGCAGGCGGCCGCGCCGCTTGAAGGTGCGGGCATGAAAGTCCAGCACTGCATCCCAGTCTTCACGGTTCGGTTGATCACCGCTGAGATGGTCGAACCGGACGCCGGCTTCGGTGACGCGACGCTTCTCGCGGCGAACTTTCTTGCGTTTGGCCGACGAGAATCGTGACAGAAAATCGTCAAAGTCGGTGTAGCCCTGATTGTGCCAGTGAAACTGGCAACCCTTGCGTGCCAGCAGCCCCTGACCGGTCAGCCAATGCTGATCCCTTTCGTGAGGAAACAGCACATGAAGTGAAGAGGCACCGGTGCGGTCAGCCAGTTGCAGGGCGCCGGATAACAGTTGCGCGCGCACCGCTGCGTCGTCGGCTTCCGGCGCCACGAGAATTCGCGAGCCGGTCACCGGCGTGAATGGAACGGCACTGACGAGCTTGGGGTAATACTCGCGCCCGGCACGGTGCATGGCATCGGCCCATCCCCAGTCGAAGACGAACTCGCCCATGGAATCGTACTTGCTGTACAGCGGCATCGCGCCCTGCAGCGCGCCGCTGCCATCGCGCAGCAACAGGTGATTGCCATGCCAGGCGGTGTCATGGCCGACGCAGCCACTGTTCTCCAGCGCGATCAGGAATTCATGACGCAGGAACGGATTGCCGCCGGCAAGCCGGTTCCATTCGCCGGGTGCAATGCCATGCAGACTGTCGGTGTTCTGCAGTCGAAGTTCCATTTCACCGCCTATCTTAGCCTCCATCGGGCCGCATCACGCGATTCCGCACCGGCTGTTGAGCAGTGTTTAAGGCTGTTTCGGCGGTAATTCGGGGGGACTTCGGGGTCGGACCACGAAAGGCGATGTCAGCGCGGTCGAAATTCGGGCTATGCGTAAGCGCATTAAATCGTATAATCAGCGCGTTATCGGGAATTACTCGCGTAGAACTTGAGCAGAGCCAGGTCCACAAGCACGGCCGACGCATTTTTCATGCCCAGAATCAGGGGATTGCGTGAGTCCGCATTCTGGATACTCACCGGTCTGAGTCTGATCCTGTTGCTCGCCCTGACGAGTTACAACCCCGAAGATCCCGCATTCAGCATCGCCGGTGAGGCGCGCGACGTGACCAATCGCATGGGTCCGGCCGGCGCCTGGTTCGCGGATCTCTCGTTCCTGCTTTTCGGTCAACCTGCTTTTCTGTTCCCCGTGCTGGTGCTGCTCGGTGGACTGATGCTTTTCCGCCAGCGTGACCGCGATGTACCTTTGCCCACGCCCGTGGTGGTGTTGCGTGCCACCGGTGTGGTGCTGACCATCGCGACCAGCTGCGGTCTGGCAACGCTGCACTTCGCTGCGGCGGGAATGCGAGAGACCGCCGGAGGCATCGTCGGTCAGATCGTCGGCAATGGTCTGGCCCACATGTTCGGATTGCTGGGCGCAACGGTACTGCTGCTGGTGCTGTGGCTCGCCGCGGTCTCGGCGACAACCGGTGTGTCATGGCTGGCCGTCATGGATCGCACCGGGCGACTGGTGCTGGCGGGTGTGCGGGAGCTGAACATCCTGGTCGGTCGCGTGAAGCTGTGGATGGAAGGGCGTAGAGCCCGGCAGCAGCGTCAGGCTGTTGTGACGAAGTCGCGGGCCAAGCCACGCATCGCCCTGCCGAAGATAGAACCGGTACTGGGCAAGCTCGAACCCAGCGAGCGTTCACACAAGGAGAAACAGGTGCCGCTGTTCGAGCCGCCGGTTTCCGGTGAGCTGCCGGCGTTGTCACTCCTTGACGATCCGCCGCCACGTGAGGGCGGATATTCCGAGGAAGCACTGACCGCGATGTCACGCCTGGTCGAGATCAAGCTCAGCGATTTCGGCATCGAAGCCGAAGTGGTCGCCGTGCATCCTGGCCCCGTGGTCACGCGTTTCGAGATCAAGCCGGCACCTGGCGTTAAAGTCAGCCAGATCAGCAATCTCGCCAAGGATCTCGCGCGTTCGCTGTCTACGGTCAGTGTGCGGGTGGTGGAGATCATTCCCGGCAAGCCTTACGTGGGCCTTGAGATCCCGAACGAGACTCGCGAACTGGTGACGCTGGGTGAAATCGTCAAGTCACAGGTTTACGACGAACTGAAATCGCCGCTGACCCTGGCGCTGGGCAAGGACATCAGCGGCCAGCCCGAGGTTGCTGATCTTGCCAAGATGCCGCATCTGCTGATAGCCGGCACGACCGGCTCCGGTAAATCGGTGGCGCTGAACGCGATGGTGCTGAGCCTTCTTTACAAGGCCACACCCGACAGCGTGCGCATGATCATGATTGATCCGAAGATGCTTGAGCTGTCGGTCTACGAAGGCATACCGCATCTGCTCGCACCGGTGGTCACGGACATGAAGCAGGCCGCCAACGCACTGCGCTGGTGTGTGGCCGAGATGGAGCGTCGATACGCGGTCATGGCGGGCCTTGGCGTGCGCCACCTGGCCGGCTACAACCGCAAGCTGGCCGAAGCCGAGGCGCGTGGCGAGACGATCCCCGACCCGACCTTCCGCTCCCTGCCGGGTTCGGAGGATCTGGCCCCGGATCTGCAGCCGCTACCGAACATCGTCGTCATCATCGATGAGCTGGCCGACATGATGATGATGGTCGGCAAGAAGGTCGAAGAGCTGATCGCCCGCCTCGCGCAGAAGGCAAGGGCTGCCGGCATACATATGATCATCGCAACCCAGCGACCGTCCGTGGATGTGATCACCGGTCTGATCAAGGCCAATATTCCGACCCGGATCGCGTTCCAGGTCTCGGCCAAGGTCGATTCGCGCACGATTCTGGATCAGATGGGCGCCGAACAGCTGCTGGGTCATGGCGACATGCTGTACCTGCCGCCGGGCACCTCCATGCCCACACGTATCCATGGCGCGTTCGTGTCCGATAACGAGGTGCATACCGTGGTCAAGGCGTTGCGCGCATCGGGCACGCCGACATTCATCGACGAGGTGCTGTCCGGGCCGTCAGGCGACGGCGGCGCGGGTTCCGATGCAGGCGGTGACATGTCATTGGACGGCGAACAGGATCCGCTTTACGATCAGGCTGTCCGGATCGTCACCGAATCGCGCAAGGCGTCCATCTCGAGCATCCAGCGACGCTTGAAGATTGGCTACAACCGCGCGGCGCGGATGGTCGAGACCATGGAGGAAGCCGGCATTGTTGGAAGCCTGCAAGCGAATGGAAGCCGCGAAGTCCTGGCGCCCCCGCCGCCGACCGACGACTGATCGTTTATCCGCGACCGGTCGGTTCGCGATTCGTTTCACGATCAGCGCGCTCGTCCTGCTGACGCTGGCCGTAATCTGTGCCGCACCGGTGCTCTCGCAACAGTCCGGTCGTACTGCGGGCGGGGAGGCGGCGCTGGACCGTTTTCTCGACAGCGTGGACAGCTTCAGTGCGCGCTTCGATCAGGCCCTTTACAGCCCCGACAACCAGCTGCTTGAGACCGCTGCCGGCGAGCTGCTGCTGAAGCGGCCGAACCGATTCCGCTGGCATTACGAGCTGCCGTACGAGCAGCTGCTGATCGCCGATGGCACCAACCTGTGGATGTATGACGTGGAGCTTGCGCAGGTGACAGCTGCCGCACTGGATGAGACCGGAGGTCCGAGTCCCGCCCTTCTGCTCAGTGGCGATGCGTCGGTGCGGGAGAACTTCGTTGTCACAGCCGATTTCCTGCATGACGACATGGTCTGGGTGAAACTGGAGCCCGCCACTGGCGGCGCGGATTTCACTGCAGTACTGGCAGGCTTTCGTGACGATCAGCTCAGTGTGATTGAACTGGTGGACAGTCTGGAGCAGCTCACTCGAATCGAGTTCCGCGATGTCCGCATCAACCCTGACCTGCCTGAAAGCCGATTCACGTTCGAGCCGCCACCCGGTGTGGATGTGCTCGGCGTAGCCCGCTGAGCAGGCGTCTGCGGCCAGTGTTCCCATTGCGTTTTCCATGGTTGTGGGCCGTGCTTGGCTGGGGCATGGTCGTTGCCGTGTTCGCCGGCAGCCTTATGCCCGGTGAGGCCATGGGGGTGGTGCGTGTCCACGACAAGCTGCTGCATGCAGGATCCTATCTGCTGCTGATGGTCTGGTTCGTGGGCCTGTATCGCCAGCGCTGGCACCTGCCCATCGCCCTGATGCTGTTCCTGATCGGGGTCGCTGTGGAGTTCCTGCAAAGCAGATTGCCGACCCGGCACTTCGATCCCATGGACATGGTTGCCAACGGCGCCGGCATCGTCTTCGGCCTGATCCTGGGTGCGATATGGCTGACCGGCTGGTGCCAGCGTGCGGAGAAACTTCTGAAGGCCTGAGCGTTCGCTGCACCCGTCGTTGTTTCCTCCGCGTCCGCGATTGCTTACCATTGCCGCCCCATGCTGGATATACGACAGTTAAGACACGATCCCGACGCTGTGGCGGCGAATCTCGCGCGCCGCGGCTTCGCATTCGATCGTGCGAAGTTCGACGCGCTTGAGGCGGAGCGCAAGCACCTGCAGATTGAAGTCGAGAACTGGCGCAAGGAACGCAACGAGATCTCCGCGCAGATCGGTCGCATCATGCGCGATGGTGGCAATGCCGATGACCTGAAGGCGCGCGGCAGCGAACTGGCGGCACTGCTGGAGAAAGGCGAGCAGGATCTGCACACGGTGGCTGCAGCCCTGGACGATCTGCTGGCGCATCTGCCGAATCTGCTGCATGAGTCGGTACCGGATGGACGCGATGAGTCGGCGAACGCCGAGCAGCGTCGCACAGGCAAGCCGCGCGTTTTCGATTTCGAGCCGCTGGATCATGTAGCGATCGGTGAACGCCTGGGTGCCATGGATTTCGAGGCTGCCGTGAAAGTGTCGGGCAGCCGGTTTGTGGTGCTGCGCGACGCTTTGGCACGGCTTCACCGGGCTCTGATTGCCTTCATGCTGGACGTGCACACGACTGAGCACGGCTACCGAGAAACCTATGTACCGTACCTTGTCAACGCCGGTTCGCTGTTCGGCACCGGCCAGTTGCCAAAGTTTGCGGAGGACCTGTTCGCGGTCACAGGCGAAACGGAACTGCACCTGATCCCGACAGCTGAAGTGCCGCTGACCAACCTGGTACGCGACACCATCGTCGATGCGAATGCGCTGCCCATGAAATTCGTCGCGCACACGCCGTGCTTCCGGTCCGAGGCAGGCTCCTACGGCAAGGACACGCGCGGCATGATTCGTCAGCATCAGTTCGAGAAGGTCGAACTGGTACACATGACCTCGCCCGACGATTCCTTCCGCGCGCTCGAGGAGCTCGTCGGGCATGCAGAAGAGATTCTGAAGCGGCTGGAGCTGCCATACCGCGTCGTGACGCTGTGTTCAGGCGACACAGGCTTCTCGGCCGCCAAGACCTATGACATCGAAGTCTGGCTGCCCGGTCAGGATCGCTACCGTGAGATCTCCTCGTGCAGCAACTGCGAGGCCTTTCAGGCCCGGCGCATGCACGCGCGCTGGCGCAATCCCGCCACCGGCAAACCGGAGCCGTTGCACACGCTGAACGGTTCGGGTGTGGCGATCGGCCGGGCGCTGATCGCGGTGCTCGAGAATTATCAGCAGGCGGACGGCTCGGTGCTGATTCCGCACGCGCTGCGCCCGTACATGGGCGGGCTGGAGCGGATGACGCCTGTCGGTTGAAACTGGCGGAGAGGGAGGGATTCGAACCCCCGGACCCTTGCGGGTCAACGGTTTTCAAGACCGCCGCATTCGACCGCTCTGCCACCTCTCCGGCGTGCGCATTCTCGCGAGCGATGCCTCACTATGCAAGCGGCGCGGCCAGCCGGCCTTGCCATCACCGCGTTCTGCCCTGACCATACAGTCAATTCTGGGCGGTCAGTTTTCGGTAGTCAGTTTCGGGCGGTCAGATCCGGGAGGATGGTGTTCGTGATTCGAGCTTTTTCAGGTTTACTCATGCTGGCGGCGCTTTGCACGCAGTCTGCGGCGCAGATGGTGGCCACTGATCCAGCAACTCGCGCATTTGAAGAAGGGCGCTGGGCGGATGCGATCGCGGCCTACCGGCAGCTGGTGAGCGCCGTTGAGGCGCAGGATGACGAGGAAATCTGGCTTGGGCTGACCTTCCTGCGCATCGCCCAGGCCGAGCGCGAACTCGGGCGGCATCAGGATGCAATGCGGAGTCTGGACCGCGCTGCTGAAGCAGAAGGGCCCGAAGCGATGGTGCACTTCGAGCGGGCACGGAACCTCGCGTCGCTGGGTAGGCTGGATGAAGCCATGGCGGAGCTGGAAATCTCCGAGCATGTCGGGCTCCGGGCACTGCAGCCACTGGTTTCGGCACCGGAGTTTTCCGGTCTGCGCGGCCGTGACCGTTTTCAGCGCGTGGAGCGGGGTGTGCGCGATCGCGTTTACGCGTGTGAGGCATTTGCGGCGTTCGACGAATTCGATTTCTGGGTCGGGCGCTGGGAAGTGCGGGCAGCGGATGGTTCGCTGGCCGGCCACAGCACCGTGACGCGCGGAGACGGTGGTTGTTCGCTGGAAGAGCAGTGGGAGAGCGTGTCCGGCTCGACCGGGCGCAGCGTCAGTTTCTACGTGCCCAGCATGGATCAGTGGCGCCAGGTCTGGGTGGGCTCCGGGGGCACACTGTTCGACATCACAGGCGGCCTCGTGGATGGTCAGATGCGGATGCAGGGCACCGTGGAATATGTGACTCCTGAGCGGGTATCGGCGTTTCGTGGCGCATGGAGCGTGGTCGAGGATGGCGTCGTGCGTCAGCATCTGGAGGAGTACGACTCGGTCACGTCCGAGTGGCGCACCTGGTTTGACGGTTACTTTCATCGAGCGGGAGGCCGACAGGATAGAATCGCGCCATGAATGGACGGATATACAACTGGCGCATGTCCACGAATCCGTTCGTGCAGGTGCTGTGGCTGATCGCGCTGGGCGTGGTACTGATCGGCGCAGTGCTGATCGGCGCAGTGCTTCTGGCGTTTGCGCTGGGCCTGGCGTTGATTGCCAGCGTCGTGTTCTATATCCGGGTCTGGTGGCTGCGGCGCAAGTTCATGCGCATGGGAGCGGGCCAGGAGACCGCGGCGCGACATAGGCCTGCTTCGCGTGACGCCCAGTCCGGCTCTCGCACCATAGAAGTCGAATACACCATCGTTGAAGAGCGTGATACGCGTGATCGACGCGATGACGATGAACGTCGTTGAACGCACGCTGCCGCGTCAACGCAATTCAACGCAGGCAAGCGAACTCAAGCGACTGAACGAGAACGACTGAACACAGGCAACTGATTTCTCGCATCATGGCATCAAACAGACCCCGTTCCGCGCTGCGTCGCCGTCGCCGTCGGCTGGTGCCCGTCGTCGTGTTCATCATGGCCGCGGTCGGTCTGGCATGGCTGCTGGAGTCGCGCATGCCCACGACCGTCATTGTGGTGCGGCATGCCGACCTTGCGGCGGGCGCGCCGGACGCCCGTGCCGAGACGGCGCAGATTCCGCTCAGTGAGCGTGGCCAAACGAGGGCCGAGCTGCTGGCCGATATTCTGCAAAGCGTCGACGTCGTGCGCGGTGTGGACGTGATCTATGCCAGTCCCGTGCCGGGTGCAACGGAGACCGCCGAGCCGCTGGCCAATCGCCTCGGCCTCGACATCAACATGGCAGAGCACGACGATATGGAGCGCTTTGCCGAACGCCTGGTGCGCAATCATTCCGGCAAGATCGTTGTGGTCATCACGCATGGTGATCTGATTGCGCCGATGGTTGCGGAGCTCAAGGGGCACCAGAGCGTGCCGGAGATCAATAACGACGAGTACGGCAATATCTATGTCGTCACGCGGCCGCGATTCGGCAAGGTCAAGACGCTGCGCTTTCAGTACGGCGTGAGCTGGCCCGATGTGGCACGCCCGGATGCGGTCGCCGGTCAACGCTGATCTGCCGCCCCCCGTTTCGGCCACTCATCCGTCGGACAGGGTCCATCGGCGTTGTCCTGTCCGGATGTCCGTCAGCGGATTGGATTCAATGCTGCCGTCAGCTGATAGTGAAGGATAAGGCCTGTCAAGCGCCCGGCACTTTCTTGCGATGTACGGATACGCCCATTCGAACAGTGTGTCTCGAGCCTGTTCGTCGCTGAGGCGTGACTGCTCATAGCATCCCGCGGCTTCTCGTTGACGTGCCGCCTCGAACAGGATCAGTGCCGTGGCCACCGATACATTCAAGGATTCGACCATGCCTCGCATCGGGATGGCCACTTGCTGGTCGGCGTGGGTCAGGGCATGGCGACTCACGCCGTACGACTCCGTGCCCATCACAATCGCCACTTTGGCCGTGTAGTCCACTTCCCGGTAGTCGACCGAGTCCGCGCCGTGGTGTGCGGTGATCAACTGCCATCCGTCCGCTCGCAGCGAGCGGAAAGCGCTCCCGGTATCCGGATGCAGCACCAGACGCATCCATCGGTCTACGCCGGCCGTAATCAGATGGTGCCTGCGCATCCTGCCGTCCGGTGACACGGCATGTGCGCGATAGACGCCGACGGCGTCGCAGGTTCTCAGGATGGCCGCCACGTTGTGCGACTTGTGAACGCCTTCGGCCAGCACGGTCAGATCCGGCTGTCGCCGGGCCAATACCTGCCTGAGTTTGTGATAGCGCGCCGGAGTCATGGACAATGATTATCCCATGACGGGCGGATGGACTTTAAATCGATGAAAACCTGGCAGAAGAGCATCGTGGTGCGTACCAGAGGTCGCGGCAGCTACAACATCACGTCAGAAGTGGCTGATGCCGTGCGGCAGGCGGGCGTGCAGACTGGGCTCTGTCATCTGTTCGTGCGGCACACGAGTGCCTCGCTGATGCTGTGCGAGAACGCCGATCCGGACGTGCGCACCGACCTTGAGACGTTCATGGCAGATCTGGTGCCTGACGGCGATCCGCGATTCGTGCACACCGCCGAAGGCCCCGATGACATGGCGGCCCACGTGCGCACGATTCTCACTCACAGTCATCTGTCCGTACCTCTGTTGGGCGGCCGTCCGGGTCTTGGAACCTGGCAGGGAGTTTATCTGTGGGAGCATCGGACCGCGGCGCACAGCCGCGAAGTGGTGATTACCGTGCAGGGTGAGGGCTGAAGCGGGCCGGGCGCAGGAAACTTGCGACCGGCGTGCGGTGTGACGGATAATTCGCGCCTCCTGCACGCGTGGGGCCGTAGCTCAGTTGGGAGAGCGTCGCGTTCGCAATGCGAAGGTCGTGGGTTCGACTCCCATCGGCTCCACCAATTCCCTCCAGAACCTCACTCGATCCGACAGACATCAGCGATCAGATGACCAGTGACTTCGCCTCAGGGCTGACTCAACGCATAGGCGAACATTCACCGCTGTGTATAGGGAT
>JBJHBW010000012.1:0-91006 GCA_050485685.1 Gammaproteobacteria bacterium | reverse complement strand
GGTTCGGTGCGCGATGCGCGCGGTTGAAGCCGCCACGCAGACGGTAATTCGGCGTGATCGCCCAGTCGATCAGACCCTTGAACGTCTCCACCGTACCGACCGAGCTGAAGTCCGACACACGACCACCGAGCTCCACATTGAAGTGATGCACGCCACGCGGACCGTTGCTGACGATCGGAATCAGCAGCTCGCCGTAGATTTCCGACACATCGAAGCTGCCGCCGGCATTGGCCGTCGGGAACAGACCCATGGGCATGTCGGCGAACGACTCGTTGCGTGTCAGGTTGTCGGTCACGTAACGGAATTCCGCATCACGCCAGGTGGCACCGAGCGCGTACTGCAGGGGACCGGCGCTCATGTCGGCCAGCGTGCCGACCAGGTTGGCCTCGACGGCATTCTGGAACACCTCGGTCTGGTTCTGCAGGGTCGCGGCCAGCATTTCCGCACAGTCCTGAGAGATCTCGAAGTGACGCACGATGGGCAGACCGGAAGTACAGGTCGCGACACCGGACTGGAAGCCGCCACCTTCGGGGTTACCCTGACGCAGGAAGCCGACACCGTAGTTCGGCGACTGCACCAGTGCACGCCAGGCCTCCAGCCTTGCCGCGCCACCCAGTGCAACCACGTTCGTGGTGCTGCCGGTGGACACGCTGACATCCCAGAAGTGGTTACCGCTGGGCAGCGTGCCCTCAAGACCGAGCTGGATCTGGTACGTGGTCGTCGAGTTGCTGCTCTTGCGGCCCTCGCCCAGCGCCGCACGCAGGAAGTCCAGCGGCCGGTTGATCGCCACGTCCATGTTCGGATTCGCGCGACTTGCGAACAGCTGCACCACTTCCGGCGGCAGCGGGAACGCCTGCGAATTCGTGCAGCCGCCGGTCGCCGGACAGTCAAGCCCATAGGTACCACCGGCACGGTAGGCCGGCAGCGTGGTCACACCGTCCGATGCCAGCGATGGCGCATAAATCCCGTCACCGAAAGGAATGCGCGCACTCAGCGCACCCAGCGCGTCCGAGGTCAGACCCAGACTGGTCTGCGTTTCGGTTCGGCCGAACAGCATCTGTACCGACACCCGGGTATTGTCCGTGACGTCGAACACGCCGCGGCCGAAAGCCGAGTACCGGTCCAGCGGCGTAGAGCTCCAGCTGTGTAGCGAGTTCTCGGCGATGCGGCCGTCGGGCTGGAACTTGCGCCAGGGCAGCCCAGGGAACTGGCCGTACGGATCTTCCAGACCACCGGTGTATCGGTACGCGCCAGCCTGATTGTTGGAGCCGAACAGACCGCCGCCACCGGTGAATACCGTGCCCGTACCATCCGGGCTACGGTTGATGAAGAAGGTGGCGGTATTGGAGACCGTCCCGGCCGGGCAGGGTCCAGCGGCCGGACACGGGTCGAGTTCCGAGAAGATCGAGTTCACGACAGCGCGGCTGGGCGCATTGCCGATCGTGCCGGACGGATTGGTCACCCAGGTTTCACTGAGGAAGCCGTGCGTTCCGCCGATGTTCGGGTCACTCAGGTCGGCAAGACGCCAGTCGCGATCCTGCTGCAGAACCTTGGAACGTGCGGAATGCTCAAGACCCACCATTACGTTACCGCGACCGCCGGCCACGTTCGCGCCCAGCAGACCGGAGATCGTGTACGTCTGATTACCACCGTGCTGGGTATCACCGTATCGGGTCTCGATCGCCGCGCCTTCGAAGTTATCCTTCAGAATGAAGTTCACGACACCGCCGACAGCGTCCGCACCGTACACGGCCGAAGCACCACCGGAGATCACTTCCACGCGCTGAATCGCCGAGGACGGGATCATGTTCGTGTCGATGACCATGGTCGAGTTGACCGGTGTGCCGCGACGGCCGTTGATCAGCACCAGGCTGCGGTTCGCACCCAGGCCGCGCAGACTCACCGTCGACGCACCGACCGTGTTGATCGCCGTGTTCTGCACGTCACCGGTCGTGAACTGAGTGACCGCCGGTACGAACTGCGGCAGCTGGTTCAGAATCGTTTCCACGCCGATCGTGCTGGTTTCCTCGAACGTGGTCTGGTCGATGGTCGTGATCGGCGCGTTGGCCGTGAAATCCTGACGCCGGATACGCGATCCGGTCACGGTGATTTCATCGACCACACCTTCCTGACCGAAAGCCGTATCGAGCGGAGCGATCGCCAGTGCTGTGGCCAGCACCGCAGCGCTGGATGCGGCAAACACCGCAGGCTTCAGCCCCCGGCTGCACGCCTGCGCAATCGCTGTCGACAGCGGCCTCCAGCGTGGAGTGCCCCCCCAGACATCTCTTTCGCTTCTCATAAAGGTTCCCCTCATTTGGATTTGTTGTCAGTTTTGCGCCAATGCTCGGGAGCCAGGGCCGTCAGTAAGCTGATTATCCGGTTGACTCGACCGGCCTCCGAGGCACATGTCGCAAAGGAGAGACTATCAACAGAGGAACGATTGCACAATCGTTTGCGATTAAAATTTCCCAGCATGGCTGCCCGGGACGGCAGCTTTCTCAAGATCCTGATAAACCTTGGAATACAAGTCCCACCACCAAATTTGTTGCGACGCAACAACGAGTACAAACGTTTGTTTGCCGCGCGGCCGTCATGCGATCAATGTTGCGCTACCGGCACAGCGCAACACGGCTCATACATGAGCCACTGCGAACTACGCAGGGTTGCGCGAAGGGCGGGAGGAGCGGTAGTGCTGGCGCCAGCGGTGACGACAGGCTGTTTACGGCTATCTGGTACCGCCTAGGGAATCCGCATCGGCTGCGCGCTCACGGACCATCATGCGGTTGACCAGAGAGCCGCGCTGCAGCTGAGGGAGGCGCTCCTGATTGAACTCGTACAGCGCCATGAGGAAAGAACGATCCCAGTCCGTGAGGCCGGAGTAATACTGCGGCGTGCGGAACAGATTCAGAATGGTGTCGAACGCGGACAGATCCGAGTTCGGGTCGACCTGAGCCAGCGCGACGACCGCAAGATAGTCACCGAGCTGCTGCCAGGTCATGCGGCCGAGTCTGGAGGTGTCCACGATGATGATGACGCTCTGCAGATCGTCGCGGATCCCGCTGTATATGCGCGAAGGGCCGGCCACGGCAATCATCGGCGGGCCATCGTTGTGCCGCAGCGGGATGGCTGCCTGCCCGGTGCGCGCATCCACCGGCAGCGCCACGTGCCACCATCGGACGGCGCGATCGGACTGCATGAACTCGTCAAGTTCCGCCAGGCCCAGGTTCATCCCGCCCACGCCACCGGCCGGTCTGAACTGCGTCCGGTTTCGGGTCACGAGCTGCGTTGCGGTGTCGTTCGCATCGGTGGTGAAGATGATCATCGCCTGCGGGGCGCAGCCAGGCTCCCCCGGCTCCAGACCGACTTCCATGGCCAGCTGCGAAATGCGGTCGACAAGATACTGTGCGGCGGTGTTCTCGAGATTGTGAACGCCGACGCAAAGTCTGCGCTGCCAGCGAGCGAAACCACGGCCCGGGGGCGAAGCCGTCAGCTCGGTGACGAACTCCATGACGTAGCGCTGCAGATTGAATTCGATATCCGCCATGCGCTGGCCGCGAACGACGATTTCATCCACAGACTCCGCGGCGGCGCCGGTCGGCTGCGTGGCTGTCGATGCATCCTGTGCAGTTGCAGACACCGCGAGCACGCAGGCCGCGAACGAGAAGAGGATCAGGAAACTGATACGGCGCATGCGCTCGAACACCTCATTGCTCTCACCCGGGAGCGGACTATACAGTGGTCCCGTAAAGTGGTCGATGCTGCCCGTCGCCTTGCAGGCAGCCTGACCTCTGGGGGATGGAGGTGAAGCGATGACGACCCGACGCGCATTTATCGGCGCCGGACTGGCCGCCGGCATGCTGCTCGCCGCGCGGCGCGGCACCGCGCAGGTAAGCGATCCGACCGAACTGTCGGTCGACGAGGCAGGCCGGATGATTCGCGCCGGCGCGTTGTCGCCGCGCGAGCTGACCGAGGCCTGGCTCGCGCGCATCGAGCGGGTCGATCCGCTGATCAACAGCTACATCACCGTCACATCAGAGGTTGCGCTCACGCGGGCACGCGAACTCGAGCAGGAGCTGGCGGCCGGCCACTGGCGCGGACCGCTGCACGGCGTACCCATCGCACTGAAAGACAACATCGACACGAGCGGCATCCGGACCAGCGCCGCAGCCACGCTGTTCGCCGATCGCGTTCCCGACAGGGATGCCGCCGTGTATCAGCGCCTGACCGACGCCGGCGCAATATTGCTGGGCAAGCTGAACATGCACGAGTTCGCGTACGGTGGCACGTCCGCAATCACGCATTTCGGGCCGGTGCGTAACCCGTGGAATACCGCGCATATCCCGGGAGGATCGTCCGGCGGTTCGGCCGCGGCGGTCGCGGCGGGCCTGTGTCCGGCCGCGATCGGCACCGATACGCTCGCGTCCATCCGCCAGCCGGCCGCGTACTGCGGCATCGTGGGCCTGAAAGCGACGCATGGACTGGCGAGCATCCGCGGCATCATTCCGGTGTCGGAGTCCCTGGATCACGTCGGGCCCATGACGCGCACGGTCCTGGACAGCGCACTCGTGCTCGATGCGATCTCGGGCTACGACCCTCTCGACCCGGTCAGCATCGATACGCCCGCGCGGAATCTCGCTGGCGTCGTGTATCGCCCTGCCCGCGCGCTGCGTGCAGGCGTGCCGCGGCAGCTGTATTACGAACGCCTGGACCCGGACATCGAGGCCGCGCTCGACACCGCGCTCGCCGTACTCGCGACCCTGACATCGGGTCTGCGCGAAATCGTGCTGCCGGAGTCGCCCGACTTCTCAGCCCTGCTCGCCGAAGCCTATGCGTGGCACAAGCCCTGGCTGGACGATCCGGCACATCATGCAGGCTATGACGCGGTGACGCTGGAACGCCTGCTCGCGGCCGGCGCCGTGCCAGCCCACGAATACATCCAGGCGCGCCGCGAGCTGGCACTGGCACGTCATCAGATCGACACCGTGTTCAACGAGGTCGACGTCATCGTCACGCCGACGACACCGGCGCTGCCAGAACCGATTCTGCAGGCCGAGAATCCCGCCGAAGCCTCCGGCGCCGAATCGTCAGTGCGCAACACCTACCCGTTCAACGTCTGGGGCATCCCGACGATCTCGCTGCCCTGCGGCTTCAGCCGCACCGGCCTGCCGATCGGCATGCAGCTCAGCGCCCGCCGCCTCGGCGAGCTCGATCTGCTCGCGCTCGCGCACGCCTACGAACAGGCGACCGACTGGCATCTGCGTCGGCCGCCGGCGACAGCCTGAGTATTCGCTTTCAAATGCTCACGTAATGCTTTTAATTGCCAAACTTTTCCTGCTGATGCTCGCGCTGTCGGCACCCTCTGCAGCTGCGGCAGAGACGTTGCCGTGGCACCCGGATCGCCCGCTCGCCTGGTCTGACTTTCGCGGCGCGGTGCCGGGCGGGGCCGCTCCGCAGCAGGCCGCGACGACGGCAACCTCACTGGGCTGGGGTTTCGAGATCCAGCTCGAGTGGTTGCGCGACGACTGCCGCTACCGGATCACCGACATCAGCGTTTATGCAGCGTTCCATCCCGATGAATCCTGGGTCAGACCCGAGCATCGCAACGATGACGTGCTCGCGCACGAGCAGGGCCACTTCGACATTACGCAGATTCACCGACTGATGCTCGAGGACGCGCTTGCGCCTTACGTCGGCGAGACCGGGGCCTGTGAAGGCACCAGCGAGCAGGGTGTCAGTGCCGCCGTCCAGCGCCGACTTGCAGACACGCTGGGCGAGGTCTACCAGCGCATCATGCGCGACCACGAGCGCGTGCAGGCGGCTTACGACCGCGAAACACAACACAGCGTCAACGCAGCTGCGCAGGCACGCTGGCAGCAGATCATCGCGGCAGCGCTGCGTGGCGAAGGCTGGGACAGCCTGCCGCGGTGATTACTATGGCACAGGGGAGTTGTGGAATTGCACGATCTGCCAGCCCTGTTCCCTGCGCGACACCACCAGGCTGACACGCAGCGGGGTGGCACTGTCGGGGAAGTATGACCAGATTGCCGCCGCTGCTCAAAGTGGCCGGCCGGTTCGGCCGATCCAGCGTGAATTCCGGCAGACGATCGCCGATCTGACAGACATCTGGCAGACATCCGGCTGACATCCGGCTGACATCCGGCTGACATCCGGCTGACAGAGCGTGTGGCGAAAGGAACTTCGGTTTATTGGTGGGCCGTGTTGGATTCGAACCAACGACCATCGGATTAAAAGTCCGGTGCTCTACCAACTGAGCTAACGGCCCTGAGCCTGTCACGGGCGGGTGCGATCATACCGGAACAGGTGATGACAACCAAACGACGGCTGTGTAGTCGGTGTCAGCCCCTTCACCAGACATGCATCGGCGACGAGTGCGGCGCTAGTCCCGATGCGCGACCGCATGGTGTTCGGCCAGTGCATCGAAGCCGAAGTCGTTCGTAAGATCGCGCCATACGGAGTGGATGTGGTTTGCGTCGGTCTGCACGTTATCGTATTCGATCAGGAAGGTCGGGCCATGGATGCGGTAATAGTGAGGCTCACCCGGTTGGTCGCTACCAGCCCAAGCGAAGCGGATCGCCCCGACGCCTTCCTGCATGAGCAGGCGCAGGTGTTCGTTCGCGACCTCTTCGCGCATGCGGCCGAGGTAAACGCGAATCAGGCCCATCAACGCGTCCGCCTGTTCCCGACTCATCTCGCTGACCGGCAGGCCGATCGGTGTGTCTATCAATGCGCGCCGCGAATTGCCGGTGACGATGTCGCGAGGGGCGGTCTGGCTCCAGATCACAAGCTCACGCTGCGCGTCATCGAACAGCGCCAGCAACTCGCGGCCGAGTCGCTGTTCCTCGGCGAGGATTTCCATGCCTGCGTGCGGGCCGTCACGAACGATGGCCGGGTTCGAGCCCATGAAAGCCGGTGATGTCGATACGAGCCGGCCGTCAGTCAGCGTGAAGTTCAGCGACAGATGGTGGCCCTCGACGCGCCAGCCCCAGGTGCCGCGCTCGCTCGGTTCGCCGAAGATCGACACGTAATAGCGTTCCGGGTTGCGGATGTCGCGCTGCTCCCGTTCGAACAGAATCTGATCGAGATACATGATGCCCAGCGCCTTATCCAGCCCTTCGCGGCTCAGCGCCGAGGCGAGCAGACGGTCGGCAAGGCGTTTCTGACCGGGTGCGAGTTCCAGGTACTGCACGCCTTCGCGGTCTATCGGCGTGAAGTGCCAGTTGAACCGCTCCTCGTCGTCGAACGCGAACGTGGCCTGATCGCGCTGCGTGGCATCGAGCGCGATCAAAAACGCGCCGGCCCGGTCGCGCATCTCGGTGGCGACGTCCTCGAAAACGGTGGCGGCGCCGATCGAGACAGCCAGCAGGGTGGCAGCAGTCAGCAGGATTGCGGCGATGGAGCGGTGGGTCATTCGGGTTCCCGGCGGCTGGTCCACAGATTCTCTCCCGTGTCCGCTCGTGTCACCGTCGATGCGTTCGCGGTGTTGGTTCCGTCTCGCGCGCCATAACCGGTTACCGTCAGTCTGTCGCCGGGCTTCACGTTTGCGGGTGACATGCCACTGCGTACCAGCGAGTTGACTCCAAGCAGTTCGACGGCCCACCGTTCGCGATTCCCGGCATCGTCTTCGGTTTCGATATGGACCCAGGCGTGCGGGTTGGTCCATTCGATCTGCACCACCGTACCGGTGATATCCACCGGACGGCCGACGTCGAACTCCGCGGAAAATGAGTGGTGGGCAAGTGTGTGTCCGGACCAGACGAGGATGGTCGCCGCAACGACCCGCCAGACCAGCCTTCCCGGAAATCCTGTGGCCATGACACCCCCGGACTGCAACCGTTTGTTTCCGTCAGGCTCCATCATATACTCTTCAGCCTCTTCGGGCCGAGCCACTTTGGACCGATAGTCGATTTCGCGCGCACGACGTACGGACGTAGCGGAACGGGGCCAATGCAAACCGTGTCAATGCACAGGGGGCGTATGCGACAGCTTGCTGCACTGCTTTTGCTGGCTCTCACCAGTTCGTCCGCGGGCGCGCAATGGTTCGACTGGCAGTCGCCACTCGTTCCACGTACTGCGGACGGCCGCCCCGACCTGAGCGCGCCGATACCGAGAACGGCCGCCGGCGGCGTGGACCTCTCAGGCCTGTGGGTACCCGAAGATGCGCGGGGCAGCCTGTTCGACGAATCGAAGATCCGCGGCTGGGCCCTCGATGCGATGGCCCAGGCGCAAAGCACCTTCTACACCGCGGACCCGCGTTTCCACTGCCTGCCCAGCGGGCCGAGCTCGTATCCGGCCGGCGCGTCCGTAGGCGGCACACGACGCATTCTGCAGCACCCGGAGATCATCGGCGTGCTGAACCCGGACATGACCTACCGCCAGATTTTCATGGATGGCCGTGTACTTGAACCTGAGCCGCTGCTGCCGACCTGGATGGGTTACTCGGTCGGTCGCTGGGAAGGCGACACCCTCGTAGTGGAAAGCAACGGTTACAACGACCGCACGTGGCTGACGCGCGAGGGTCTTCCCCACACCGATCAGCTGCACATTACGGAACGCTATACACGGCTGGACTATGGTCACATGCAGCTTGAGATCACCTACGTCGATCCGGGCACGTTCACCGAGCCCGTACAGGCCACCGTCGATCTCGTACTGAGGCCCGATGGCGCGATGCTCGAAGTCATCTGCAACGAATCCCAGACGGGACAGCGACACTACAGCGGTGACATCAGCCAGGCGGAGCAGAACGAGGTCGAAGTTCCCGAGGCTATCCTTGAACGATACGTCGGCACTTACCAGGGCGTCTGGCTGGGCAGCCTTGTGACGGCCGTCGTCACGCTCGAGGACGGCGATCTGTACCTGACGCGAACCCCGCGCTACTCCGACACCGGCGGGAACACCGATTCCGACACGTCGCGCCTGATCCCGCAGTCTGAAACGGCGTTCGACAGCCTGTTCGGCTTGGGATGGGTGTTCGAGGTCGATGAGCGCGGCGAGGCGACGAGCGTACTGGAAGTGCACGTGTCCGGTGGCTGGCCGTTCGAGCGGGTCGACTGATCAAGGGCGCGACGCTTCAGCGGAATCTTCTCGAAAATACTTCATGTAATCGGCGTAACTCCGCCCCGCAGTTCACGAGAAGGCGGTGCTGGTTACGAGCCGCCCGGCGCCACTTCATGTGACGGCCTCCTTCCGGCTGCCCGTCATTCCCCGATCGGTGTCTGGAACTCGTAGAGCGTGAACGTCGTGCCGGGGCGGCCGATGACCGAGAGCGCGCAGCCACCCCAGCTCTCCGGGATCGTGACCTCCATCTCCTGTTCGAGCGGCAGGTCTGCCTTGCGGCGGTGGCACGCGACTTCGAGGCCGTCCGCGTTCCCGTCCACATCGCCAACCGCGAACGTATTCCAGTGGAGCGTATGATTCCAACGGCCGCTGTCGTCGACACGCCCCTGTATCGCCAGACTCGTCTCAGGTTCAGCCAGCGTCTCACGCAGCACGGCGGCCTGACGCGCCAGCGCCTCGCGGGATGGAATGCGTCCCAATGCCGCGCGGCGCTCGAAGGTCTGTAATGCCTCCGCCGCCCTGCCAAGCTCCAGCTCCAGCGCAAACCGGTGCTCCAGCGCAAGCCTCAGTTCCTCATCTCCCAGTGCCTTCACCTCAGGTTCCGTGGCCCGCCGGATCGCGGTGAGCGCCGCATGTCGATCCCCCAGCGCGTGCTCGATCGCCGCCCGCTGCATCTGAGCAAGCGCGATCTCTTCCAGCGTGAATGCCAGCTCCGTCAGCATCACCTCGTTGCCGGTTCTTGCGTCCTCTAATCGTGCTGCGGCGATCAGCCCGGCAACCGCCTCGAACGCCTCCGCATACTCCGGCCATGCCGTGTGTCCGGCATTGCCCCGGCTGAACGTGATCACCACAAGGTTGTGGTACCAGTCCACCGGCAGGCCGTCCACCAGCGCCGGCTCGAACCGCCAGGCCTCAACCGCCGCCACCGCCGTCGATGGATCGAAACCCGCAGTCATCACATCGACCGCACGCACGTCCGCGGTCGTGCCGTCCGAGCGCACCGTGTATCTCAGCTTCACCCAGCCTTCGCCCGGCGATCTCTGTGAAGACACGCTCCACGGCAATGCGGCCGGCACAAGCTCCAACGGCCGCGGTGCGAGTGGGTCCTGACGCGAGGCGCGACGCGACGGCGCGTCGTCGGTGCCAATGATCGACACCGAGGTTCGTGGTGCCGACTCTTCACCGCGGCGGGCGTCTTCGTATCGATGCTCCGCGGCCTGGTATTCGGCAATCGCCCGTCTGAACTCGACGCTCTCCCGCGTAAGGCGCTGCACCTCCGACGCAAGCTGGCGATCCTTGAGATGCACAACGGACACCGCTGCCTGCGCTCTGGTCAACGCGCTTCGCTCCATGCATTCGGTCCCGATTGCTCCTCTTCCGTCGCAGTCGGTGAAAAGAGCGTCAAGGAACTCTCTGGTGGCATCATTCATCGCGTTGTCGGCGAACTGCGGCCTGCATACGCGCTGGAGGATTCTCGTGCCGGTGCTCGACTCGTTGCGGCAGTGGATGTTGAACTCGTCGTTGTCGTTAAGCGAATTGAACAGGTCGTAGACTCTCTCCCGGGCCATCTGGACCTCGAGCCGCAACGCACCCAGGGATCTCTGCCCGATAACGGTGATCTCATCGATCATTTCCGTCCGGCCATCCGGTTCGTTATCTGGCGCGGCAGACTCGGGCTGCGCCGCGACCCGGCCGATGCCGACCGCCGACAGCAAGACCAGAATCAGGATTCCAGGCACCCTGCGGCGGGCATTCCACACTATCCGAGCCATGTCAGTCGTACCCTGTTCGAGACACCGTCAGCCCTTACCACGGCCGGCATACACAGACAGTTCGGAGAATCGACCTGTTCCAGGTTGCGTGAAGCACCCTCTCAAGATCAAGTCCACGATGCGGTCCCTTCAGTTAGCGAAAGGCGATCCGCCGAACCGTTTGGCCCACCCGCACATGCCGAGTTTCTGTCCAGTTGAATGCGCACGACAGCGGTATGCCAGGCTTGCTCTTTACCCCTACACCTTCCACCAATCCATATCAGCACCCAGAAATCCCCTGGCAATAGTTCGGGCAATAGGTATGACAGTCGCAGTCGCCAGACTGCCAATACTGAGGGCATTCGGGGATCTGGCCACTGGGGCAGGCGAGTGCACAGCCCCAAAGGCACCACGAGTAGACCTCTGGATCACACGCCTGCGCCTCCGAAATGAACGATGGCGACTCGGTGTCCACGATTAATAGTGTCAGGGCGACGGCCATGATCGCCGAAAAGCCAAGAGTCTTCTTAAATATTTCCCTTAGCATTATCCCTTTCTCCAATACTATGTGGATATTCTCTTGTACTCTTACTATGATATTCCCGATTCTGGGGTCTATGTCAATATGTGATTAAATAAGGACGATCGCGTGGGACGGAGATAACGCTGGATAGAAAATTCAGGGATTGAGCCCGCCATCATGGCGAAACGACCCTAGTGAAGAATCTGGCCGCGGAGATTGCATCCATGAAGAGTCGAACAAAGAGACTGACATCCGCGATCTGCACGTTAATCGCCCTGCAAGTTGCGACACTCATCACGATCGTCGGACTCACTTGGTACCTCTACGGTGACCTGACGATGCGAATAACGACGGCTGCCGCTGGTAGCGGTCGCGCAAACCCGCCGGAGGCAATAGCGGAGTGGCGTTACCTGGAGCGCGCCCACAGCCCTGCACAAGGACCGGGCGACGCTGAAGTCGTGCTCATCGAGTTCACCGACTTTCAGTGCCCGTTTTGCAAGCAGTTCAGTGAAGGAGCACGGCAACGCATCGCCGACGAGTTCGGCGCTGACGTCAGAATGGTTATCAAACACTATCCGTTGGAGCAGATCCATCCTTATGCCATGACGGCTGCGATCGCGGCTCAATGTGCCCACAGGGAGGGTCGATTCTGGGACGTAAAGACCCGCTTCTTCGAGCGACCAGACGCGCTGGACGTCGAGGACGTATTGCGAGCCGGCGAAGAGCTGGGGTTATCCAGCAGTTACTTCGACTGCGTACGCAATGAGGAAACAAGGTCGGAAGTCGAGCAGGATATCGCCGATGCATTGGAAGCGGGGGTGCCGGCAACGCCAACATTCGTTATCAATGGCAGGTTTCTCGTTGGCGTCCAATCGCCCGCCACCTTTCGATCGGCATTCATCGATGCGGGGCTGGTCATCCGCTGACGATCCCGAACGATCAACTAGTAACACAGCGGTGTAGCGACGCGACCTTACGGTCCAGCACTTCGCCCATCCGAGAAAATCGATGCCCGCACGGCTGAAGGCACGCCAGCATGCTAACTCGCGTCCCTGTAGCGTGTAGGATCGGGCACGCCCGCTTCCTCGAAACCGATGCGGCGATAGTGGCAGGCATCGCAGCGACCGCAGGCTGCGCCGGTGTCGTCGGCGCTGTAGCAGGAAACCGTCAGCGCGTAATCAACGCCCAGAGAGTCACCCAGCCTGATGATCGCGGCCTTGCCGAGGCTCTGCAGCGGCGCTTCGACAGCGATCGCCCTGCCCTCCACGCCCTGCCGTGTGGCCAGACGTGCAAGCTCCGCGAAAGCGGCGATGAATTCGGGCCGGCAGTCCGGGTAACCCGAATAGTCGATCGCATTCACGCCGATATAGATCGCATCGCCGTCCAGCGCCTCGGCCCAGGCCAGCGCCAGACTGAGCAGTACGGTATTGCGTGCCGGCACATACGTGACCGGAATGCCCTCGGTCCGTTCCAATGGCACATCGATGGCCGGATCGGTCAGCGCCGACCCGCCAAACTGCCCCACCGGCACGGAAAGCTCCAGATGCCGCGCCGCGCCGAGGCTGCGTGACACGCGCGTCGCGGCGGCCAGTTCCGCCCGGTGACGCTGACCGTAGTCCACGGCCAGCGTGAAGCATTCAAGACCCCGGTCGCGGGCCACGGCCAGTGCCGTGGCCGAATCCAGGCCACCCGACAGCAGCACTACTGCACGCGCCATGTTCAGCGGCCCGGCACGTCGCCCCAGAGCAGCTTGTGCAATTGCACCTGCAGCCGAACTGGCAGACGATCGGCGACGATCCAGTCCGCCAGCTGGCCGGCTTCGAGCTGCTGCCAGGACGGGGAAAAGAACACCGGGCACGGCAGGCCCGGGTGAGAGGCAAGAAAATCGCGCGCCCATTCGTAATCGGCGCGATCACAGATCACGAACTTCACGACGTCATCGGCGGTCAGCAATGCGAGGTTTTGTTCACGATTGCGGTGCTGCTCGCCGGAGCCCGGGGTCTTCATGTCCACGACGCGAATCACACGTGAATCCACATCGGCGATATCCAGCGCGCCGCTGGTCTCCAGCGAGACGTTCAGCCCGGCGTCGCAGAGCGACGTGAGCAGCGTGCGGCAATCGCGTTGCGCCAGCGGCTCACCGCCGGTGACGCAGACATGCGTCACACCGAAATCACGGACTTCGGAGACCACGTCGTCGATCGTGCGCCACTCTCCGCCGGTGAACGCATACGCGGTGTCGCAGTAACCGCAACGCAGCGGGCAACCGGTCAGGCGCACGAAGACGGTGGGCGCGCCCACCATCGTCGCCTCGCCCTGGATCGACAGAAAGATCTCCGTGATCTTCAGTCGCTGCGTCGTCGACGCCTCCGCAACGCTTGCGACCACGCGATCAGCCGACCTCCTGCGCGATCAGCTGCAGGCGCTGGGTGGCAAGCTGCGCGGCCGTCGTGCCGGGATACTCCCTGGTGACGCGCTGCAGCGCAGTGCGTGCCGCGTCCCAGCGACGCAACTCGTAGTTGCAGTATCCGATCTTCAGCAACGCATCCGGCGTCTTGTCGGACTGCGGATACTGATCGAGCACACGCTGAAAATGCGGCAATGCGCCTTCGAACTCACGGCGCACGTAGTAGGTCTCAGCCAGCCAGTACTGGGCATTGTCGGCCAGCCGGCTGTCGGCATGAACTGACAGGAACTGCCGGAAAGCTTCGGCGGCCGGCTCGTACTGGCGGTTCTGCAGAAGGTTGAATGCAGCCTGATAGGCGTCCTGATCACTGCCGGACATGGCGGCCCCGCCACCCGCGGGACCGGCCGGTGCAGAGGGGAATGCGCCGCCGGCCTGCGAACGGTCATCGATTCCCCCGACACCGAAGTCGCCGCCACCGAAACCAGGCGCCGGATCGAAGGGCCCGGCCGGCGCGCGGACCTGGGACTGCTCCATCATCTGCAGGCGTCGGTCCACGTCCAGATACAGTTCACGCTGGCGTGCACCCTGGCTTTCGGTTTCGTGACGCAGCGTCTCCAGCTCGCCACGCAGCTCGCGGGTTTCCGCCTGCAACTGATCCAGCTGGTTGGCGATCTGCAGCAGACTCTGGTTATCCACTACCCGTTCTATGCGCATCAGCCGCGCTTCCATATCGGTCAGGCGGAGATGGACCGGGTCTTCCGTCGGTGAAAGCGAGGTGCAGCCGGCCACCGCAACCAGTGTCGCCGTGGTCAGTACAAATCGTGCCTTGTTCATTGCAAACCCCTCAATGTCTGGTGAGCACCCGGATCGACTGCACAGGCTGTCGGGGCACCTGGTTGCGGACCGGCCGCGCCAATGCTGCTGACGGCGGACTACTGTCGGTAGACCAGTTCCACCCGCCGGTTCAGGGCCCACGCTTCGTCATTGCTGCCGAAAGCCGCCGGGCGCTCCTCGCCGTAACTGACCGTGGTGATCTGATCGGCCGACGCACCCTGCAGCAGCAGGAAGCTTCGCACCGCCTGGGCACGGCGTTCACCCAGACCGATATTGTACTCGCGGCTGCCACGTTCATCCGTGTGCCCTTCCAGACGCAGGCTGGCACGCGGATTGCTGGCCAGATACTGGCCGTGAGCGATCAGTATGTCATTGAAATCCGAACGTATTTCGCTGCGATCGAACTCGAAGTATACGACCAGGTTGTCGAGCAGACGTGCGGAAGGCCCGTCGGCGAACTCGTCGAATCCGCGGCCATCACCGAACCCTGCGGTAGCGGCTCCCGAAGCGCCGGCGCCACCGGCACGGCCCATGCTGTCCATGCCGTTATCATCGTCGGCCAGCGTCGCAGAACGACCTCCACACCCGGCAACCAACAGCGCAACGACCAGGAAGGCCACCATAACGCGAAATCTTTGCATCTTTAGAACCTCGGTAAAAAAATGCTCTGAACTAACTGAGCCTGCTAAAGAATAAACCCTCGATCACGGCAGAGGGAAGGGTCCCCACACCGGCTCCCTGACATCACCTTCAACGGACGCGATCTCCTGCCTGATGCGGCCATCGGCACTGACAGCCGCGAGCACACCGCGGCCGCGTTCCCGGGTCGCATAGATGATCTGCGCACCGTTGGGCGCAAAACTCGGCGACTCGTCGTTACTGCCGTTGGTCAGCACCTGGGTATTGCCCGACGCAATATCGACGACGGCGATCCGGAAATTACCGCGGTCGGAGTGGATTACAGCCAGACTGCGGCCGTCCGGCGATATCCTCGGGCGTGCATTGTAGTTGCCTTCATACGTAATGCGCTCGGCTCTTGCGCCTGCCTGGGCCGCGACGCGGTAGATCTGCGGTCCGCCGGCGCGATCCGACATGAAGAATATGCTGCGGCCGTCCGCACTCCACACAGGCTCGGTATCGATCGCCGGGCTGTTCGTCACGCGCGACAGCACCTGCGAGGTCAGATCCAGCGTGTAGATGTTCAGCGATGTTTCGCCCATGGACAGCACCAGCGCAAGCTGGCGACCATCCGGCGAGAACGCCGGCGACTGATTCACCCCGGGTCGCATGGACACTCGCTCACGGGTGCCGGTGCGCAGCGTCTGTACATAGATCGCGGCCTGACCGCCCTCGAAGGAGACGTAGGCAATACGCCGTCCATCCGGCGACCAGGCCGGGGACATCAGCGGCTGCGGCGAATCGGCAATCACCTGGGCATTCATGCCATCGGCGTCGGACACGATCAGCCGATAGCGGCGTGCATCGCCATTGCGCTGCTCGTTGACATAGGCGATACGCGTGCCGAATACGCCGCGTATGCCGGTCAGCGCTTCGAAGATCATGTCGGAGATGCGGTGTCCGGCTGAGCGCAGGTCATCGCCACTGGCTGTCAGGCGGTAGCCGAGTATCTGCTCGCTGCGCGCGACATCGAACAGCTGGAACACGGCGGTGTACTGATCGGGGCCTTCCTGGATCAGACGGCCGATCACCAGCGCGTCCACATTGACGATACGCCAGTCGGGAAATGCCACCTGTTCCGGCCGCGTCGGCCGCGACAGCATGTCGCCGTGCGCCATGGGCGCGAATCGCCCGCTGTTGCGCAGGTTCTGCGTGACCAGTTCGGAAATGTCGAACGGGGCGCTGCCGGAACCTTCCCAGGCGAACGGCACGATGGCGACCGGCACGGGTCGTTCGACGCCGCGCGTAATCTCCACCCGCAGCTGCGCTTCCGCACGCGGGATCACAAGCACCATGGCGGCCAGCAGCCAGCCTGCGGCGGCCATTACGGCCCGACCTGTCATCGCTCTAAGCATTCAGCGTTCCTCAACGTGTGGATTTCACTATCTAGCATTCAAAGCTGCAGCCATGTCAAAAATCGGGGCGGAATATCAGTTCCAGATTACGGCTGAACAGTGCGGGTGTCGGTGGCAACGGCAGCGGCGATGCCCGATGCACCGCGGCTTCTATTGAGCGCACGACAGCCGCATCACCATTGCAGCGCCCGACCCGCACGTCAACGACATCGCCGCTGGGAATCTGCTGGACATGCACGACACATTCAATGCCCTGTCGTGCCGTCGCCGGCGGTATCCAGTTCTGCTGGATACGATTCTGGATCATAAAGATGTACTGATCGCGCTGGCCGGACTGTTCGGCGCGGCGCCGTTCATCTTCCTGTGCCAGCATGCGCGCCAGCTCCGCTTCGGACTCAGCCTGCTGACGTGCAAGTTCCGCTTCACGCCTGCGCTGTTCCTCTTCCTGCCGTCGGCGCTGCTCTTCCTCGGCGCGACGACGCTCCTCCTCGGCGGCCCGTTCGCGCGCCAGACGCGCCTCTTCTTCCTGGCGACGCCGCTCGGCTTCCTCGCGCTCGCGACGTTCGGCTTCGGCGCGTTGACGCTCCTGTTCCGCCTGCCGGGCAGCTTCCTCGGCACGCTGCCGCTCCGCCTGCTCGCGCTCCACGGCCAGCTGCTGCTGTCGTGCCTGTTCGACCCGCTCGGCCTCCTCGCGCTCGCGCTGCTCCTGTTCCGCACGCTGACGTTGCGCCTCAGCGGCCGCTACTGCGGCGGCTTCGGCTTCGCGTCGCGCGCGCTCCTGCGCTTCCTGCGCCTCGCGGATTCGCTGTGCCTCGGCGGCTCGCTCCGCGGCCAGCTCGCGCAGGGCGGCATCATCCACCAGGGTGGCCTGTATCGCCAGCACCTGGGGCGTTGGCGGCACATAGGTATGCTCACTGGCGAACGGGATGCCCACCAGCATCAACGCCAGCAGCGCGCCATGCCCTGCCACCGACAGCGTCAGCGAGATCCATTTATGTTGTAGCGACGTCAACATCGGCGGTCCCGGGTCTCCTTCTGGGGCCTTGCCATCGCGATAAGAGCCAGCGCTAGTCCAGCGGATCCGTCATGAAACCGATCTGCCGGGCGCCTGCGCTCTGCAGCCGCACCATGCCATCCACGACACTGCCGTAATCCACGGCCCGATCTGCTTTGACAAGCACAGGGGTGTCGGCGTTTCGTCGCAGTACGGCCGCAACCACCGCCTGAACGCGATCGGCATCCACTGGCATCTGCTCACTGCCGTCCACCGACTCGTCGGCACCCACATTCAGGTAGAAGCGCCCGTCACGATCGATACTCAGCACCAGCGGCTCATTGGCCTCGCTGACGTCCAGCGGTTCGGCACCGGCCTGCGGCAGCTCAACCTGTATGCCCTGCGTCAGCATGGGCGCGGTCACCATGAAAATGATCAGCAGCACCAGCATCACGTCGATGTAGGGCACCACGTTGATCTCGCCCATGAGTTTGCGCCGTGGTCTGCTTGCCATGTCAGGCCCCCTTCGGCTCACGCCGTGGTGCATTGCGCTGGAAGATCGCGGAGAGCTCTTCCATGAAGGTGTCATAGCGGACCTGCAGGCGGCCCACCTGGTCGGCATAGCGGTTGAATGCAATCACGGCCGGAATGGCCGCGAACAGCCCCATCGCCGTCGCAATCAGCGCCTCGGCAATACCCGGCGCGACCATCGCCAGTGTCGCTGTCTGAGCGCCTCCGAGGGCGCGAAACGAATTCATGATGCCCCAGACCGTACCAAACAGGCCCACATACGGACTGGTGGATCCCACGGTGGCAAGGAAAGCCAGGTTCCGTTCCAGCCTTTCGACCTCGCGAACCTGCGAAACGTTCATTGCACGGCGCGATCCTTCGACGATCTGGTCGGCCCCCAGGCCCTGTTCCTGCTTCAGTCGGCCGAACTCGCGAAAGCCGGCTTCGAAAATACCGGCCATGCCCTGCGGTGTCTGCTCCGACTCGCTGACATCGCGGTAAAGGCTGGACAGATCACCGCCCGACCAGAAACTTTCCTCGAACTCATTGGCCGCGTTGGCCGCGCTTTTCATGACCCGGTGCTTGTCGATGATCACCATCCAGGACCCCACCGATGCCAGCAGCAACAGCAGCATCACCAGCTGCACGAGGAAACTCGCGTTCCAGATCAGCGCGACAACAGACATTTCATTCATACTTGCAACTCACTGTTCAATGCCGCCGGCAGGCGGCGCGGCCGGCCACTGCCGGCATCCATACAGGCCACTTCAGCGCGCCCGCTGCAGACAAGCTCGCCATCCGCTGCATTGCGACAGACACGCTGATCAAACACCACGCGCGCACCGCGCACCTCGGCAGGCGCGGCATAAACATACAGCATGTCATCAAGCCGTGCCGGTGCCGCAAAACGGATGGAAATCGCACTCAATACAAGGAACACGTTATCGCGTTCCTTCAACTCATCGTGATCCAGTCCGCGCGCCCTCAGCCACTCGGTACGTGCCCGCTCCATGAAACGCAGGTAGCTTGCGTTGTAAACCACGCCCTGCGCGTCGGTATCCTCCAGGTACACGCGAACCGGCAGCACGCAGTCGCTCATGCCAGCCACTCCGTGCCTGCGGCGCGTGCAACGATCAGCAGCCCTGACGGTTTCAATCGAACAGGTCTCCGTCGTCAGGCGCGCGGGCGGGCAGCGGATACTGCAGCCCGAAATGCAGATACGCACTGCGCGTCGCGATCCGGCCGCGCGCGGTGCGCTGCAGCAGCCCTTCCTGTATCAGATACGGCTCGACTACATCCTCCAGCGTGCCGCGCTCCTCACCCAGTGCCGCCGCCAGGCTGTCTATACCCACCGGACCGCCATCGAACTTCTCGATCACGGTCAGCAGCAGCTTGCGGTCCATCTGGTCCAGACCGTGCGGGTCCACGTCCAGCATGTCCATGGCCGCACGCGCCACTTCGGCAGTGACCCGGCCGTCACCTTCCACCTGCGCGAAATCCCGCACGCGACGCAGCAGCCGGTTGGTGATGCGCGGCGTGCCGCGCGACCGTGACGCGATCTCGCGCGCCCCTTCGTCGTCGATAGGCAGATCCAGCAGCTGCGCCGTGCGCCGGGCGATCCGTGCCAGATCCGCGCCGTCATAGAATTCCAGCCGCTGCACGATGCCGAAGCGGTCGCGCAGCGGCGAGGTCAGCAGCCCGGCGCGCGTTGTGGCGCCGACCAGTGTGAAGGGCGGCAGGTCTATCTTGATGGAGCGTGCACCCGGACCCTCGCCGATGATGATGTCGAGCTGAAAATCTTCCAGTGCCGGGTACAGCACTTCCTCGACCACGGGACTCAGGCGATGAATCTCGTCCACGAACAGTACGTCGTGGGCCTCGAGATTGGTCAGAATGGCGGCAAGATCCCCGGGCCGCTCCAGCACAGGGCCGGATGTCTGACGCAGCTGCACACCCATCTCGTTGGCGATGATGTGCGCCAGCGTGGTCTTGCCCAGGCCGGGCGGACCAAAGATCAGCGTGTGATCCAGCGCTTCGCCACGCTGACGCGCGGCAGTGATGAAGATGCCCATCTGCCGCTTCACCGCGGCCTGGCCGACATACTGTTCGAGCAGCTTCGGGCGCAGCGCCCGATCGAACGCCTCGTCATCACGGCCGGCCTCGGCCGTCACCATTCTCGAATCGCTGCTCATCGCGTATGCACCCGCTTGAGCGCCTGGCGGATCAGCTCCTCGGTGCCCAGCGACGCATCCAGCCCTTCCAGCATGCGTACCGCTTCAGCCGGCTTGTAGCCGAGCGCCAGCAACGCGCCCTGCGCCACTGCCGCCGTGCCGGCATCTGCCGGCATGCTGGCGGCCGGCTGCGAAGCCACGCGATCGGGCATCTCCAGCAACAGACGCTCGGCCGTCTTGCGACCGACGCCAGGCAGACGCGTGAGACTCGCGAGGTCCTTGTCCGCCACACAGCGGGCAAAGTCCTGAACACTCATGCCCGACAGCACGCCCAGCGCAATGCGTGCACCAACGCCTGACACCTTGAGCAGCGCGCGGAACAGTTGCCGCTCGTCCTCGCTGTGAAAGCCGTACAGCACGTGTGCGTCGTCGCGTATCACCATGTGCGTCACCAGCATCACGTTCTCGCCGGTTGCCGGCAAGCGGTAGAACGTGGACATCGGCGATTCCAGTTCGTAGCCGACGCCGCCTACATCAATCATCAGCCGGGGCGGCTGCTTCAGAACCAGTCGGCCGCGCAGTGATCCGATCACGGGGCACTCACCGCCTGCCGGAATACGTCACGTGTGTCGCGCTGATGGGCATGACACAGGGCGGCGGCCAGCGCGTCGGCTGCGTCGGCCTGCAGGTCTTCGCGTATGGCGAGGATCATTTTCACCATATGGCCGACCTGCGCCTTCTCCGCGCCGCCGAAACCTGCGACCGACTTCTTGATGTGGCGCGCACTGTATTCGTAGATGGGAATGTCCGCGGCGAATGTGGCACACAGCGCCGCGGCCCGTGCCTGGCCCAGCTTCAGCGCACTGTCTGCGTTGCGATGCATGAACACCCGTTCCACCGCGACTTCGCGAGGGGCATATTCCTCAACGATCCGGCCCAGGCGCTCGAAGATGGTCTTCAGCCGGGCGCTGTGATCGCCCTCGGTGCGCACCGTGCCCCAGCCCACGGCCACCGTTCTGCCACCACAGACATCCACGACACCGAATCCGGTGGCAATGGAACCCGGGTCTATGCCGAGTATGCGGACCGACTCGGCGGTATTGAGTGAGCGCACGTGCTTCAAGCCGTTTCCTCGAGCAGCTCCTCCGGGATATCGGCATTGCAGTAAACCTGCTGGACGTCATCGAGCTCGTCCAGCGCATCGAGCAGCTTCAGCAGCGATTCCGCCTGCTCACTGTCGACGTCGGTCTTCAGTGATGCACGCATCGTCACTGACGCGTAGCCCGGTTCAAGTCCGCCTGCCACCAGCGCGTCACGCACCGCTTCGAACTCGTCCGGCGTGCAGATCACTTCGGCGCTGCCATCGTCGGCCATGATCACGTCACTGGCGCCCGCCTCGATGGCCGCTTCCATCAGCGCGTCCTCGTCAACGCCGCCGGCGAAGCTGAGCAGACCCACATGTGAAAACAGATAGCCAACCGAACCGTCCGAACCAAGATTGCCACCGAACTTTGAGAACGCGTGACGCACCTCGGCCACGGTGCGGTTACGGTTGTCGGTCAGGCAGTCCACCATGACCGCGGAACCGCCGGGCCCGTAGCCCTCGTAACGCGCTTCCTCGTAGCTTGCGCCCTCCAGCTCACCGGTACCGCGCTTGATGGCGCGGTCCATGTTGTCCTTGGGCATGCTCTGCGCCTTGGCCTTTTCTATGGCCAGACGCAATCGCGGATTGGTGGACGGGTCACCGCCGCCGGTGCGTGCTGAAATCGTGATCTCGCGTATCAGTTTGGTGAACAGCTTGCCGCGCTTGGCGTCCTGTGCACCCTTGCGAAAGCGGATGTTCGCCCACTTGCTGTGGCCGGCCATGCATTGTGCTCCCGAGATTCCTGGCTTGATAACCGCCAGACCGCCCGCTGTCCGTAGACCCACGACGCGTGCGATCCGCTGAAACTCCGATGTACGCCCCTTCCACAGGCGTCGCTGCGTATGATAGCGGCAATGGCCGGCCGCTTGCGAGGGCTGTGCGGACTCAGCGGTTGATCGCGTGCAGGGCGCGCCTGTCGGCCGCCAGGGCGGCCTCATGCAGCGCTTCGCTGAGCGTGGGATGTGCATGCACGGTGCGCTGCAGGTCCTCGGCGGAACCTTCAAATTCCATCGCCAGAACCGCTTCGGCTATCAGCTCACCAGCCATGGGGCCGATCATGTGCACACCGAGTATTTCGTCCGTCTGTGCATCTGCGAGCAGCTTCACGAAGCCGCTGGCCTGCTGCATGGCTCTGGCGCGGCCGTTGGCAGCCATATTGAAGGTGCCGACCTTGAAGGCACGCCCCTGCTGCTCCAGCTGCGCCTCGGTCTGACCCACCCAGGCGATCTCCGGCGCGGTATAGATGACCGACGGAATGGCCCGGTAATTGACTTCGCCGTAACGTCCGGCGATGAGGTCAGCGACCATGACACCTTCTTCGGTAGCCTTGTGCGCCAGCATGGGTCCGCGTACGACGTCGCCGATTGCATACACATTCGGGATCGCGGTTCGACAATGCTCGTCGACGACAATGAATCCGCGCTCGTCCCGCTCCACTGCGACGCCGTCCCCGAGAAGGCCATCCGTAAACGGCCTGCGACCGACGCAGACGATCAGGCGATCCACCGTCAGCTGCCGCTTGGTGCCATCCTGTTCATAGTCTACGACGACGCCGTCGCCTGCCGTGGTGGCCGCTGAGACTGTTGCGCCCAGCTTTACGTCCATGCCCTGGACGCTGAACTGACGCTGAGCTTCTTTCGCAACCTGGCGGTCAGCAAACGCGAGGAACTCCTCCATCGCTTCCAGCAGCACCACCTCGGCTCCCAGTCGGTTCCAGACGCTGCCCAGCTCCAGTCCGATCACACCGGCGCCTATCACACCCAGTCGCCGCGGAACCTGCGTGAACGACAGCGCTCCGGATGAATCCACGATACGCTCGCCATCGAACGCAGCGTTCTTCAATGCTACCGGCGCCGATCCTGTCGCCAGAATGACGCTGCCCGCCTTCAGCAGCATCCTGCCGCCATCCGCGCTCTCGACCTCGACCTGGTTGCCCGCCAGCAGACGTCCGTGCCCGCGTATCGCCGTCACCCTGTTGGCCTTGAACAGCGCATCGATACCGGCGGTGAACTGGGCGACGATAGACGCCTTGCGCTTCTGCATCGCGGCAACATCCATGCCCGTCTGCCCGACGGCAATGCCGTGTTCGGCAAACTCGTGCCGGGCACGATGGAAGAGTTCGGATGATTCCAGCAGCGCCTTGGACGGGATGCAGCCCACGTTGAGGCAGGTGCCTCCCAGCGGTCGTCTGCCGTCCGGCGTCTGCCAGTTGTCCACACAGGCCACGCTGAATCCGTTCTGAGCAACCCGGATTGCAGCGGGATAACCGGCCGGACCGCCGCCTATGACGACGACATCGAACTGCTGTTCCATCCCGTACGGACTCAGACCTGGAGAATCAGTCGGGCCGGATCCTCAAGCTGTTCCTTGATGGCAACGAGGAACTGCACAGCCTCGCGACCGTCAACGATGCGATGGTCGTAGCTCAAGGCCAGATACATCATCGGCCTCACGACGATCTCCCCGTCCACGACCACGGGCCGTTCCTGGATCTTGTGCATGCCCAGGATGCCGCTTTGCGGGGGATTGAGGATTGGAGTGGACATCAGCGATCCAAAGATGCCGCCATTGGTAATCGTGAACGTACCGCCGGTCAGTTCATCCATCGTGATCTCGCCATTGCGGCCCCTGACGGCGAAATCGGTGACCGACTGCTCGATCTGAGCCACGCTCATCTGTTCCGCATTGCGCAGAATGGGTACCAGCAGACCGCGGTCCGTGGACACGGCGATACCGATATCGAAATACTCGTGATAGACGATCTCGTCGCCGTCGATCGATGCGTTAAGCAACGGAAAGCGTCGCAGTGCCTCAATGACCGCCTTGACGAAGAACGACATGAAACCCAGCTTGATGTCATGCCGCTTCTCGAAGGCATCGCGATAACGCGTACGCAGGCCCATTACGGCACTCATGTCGACTTCATTGAACGTAGTCAGCATTGCCGCAGTGCGCTGTGCCTCGACCAGACGCTCTGCGATACGCGCGCGCAACCGCGTCATGGTCACGCGATGCTCCACCCGCGACATGGCACCCGTTCCGGTCGTGGCCGCCTTGCGCGCAGGCGACTCGCTGTCGAGGCCGGCTGAATCCGCACGCTGACCGGCAAGGAAATCGAGTACATCGCTCTTGGTGATGCGGCCTTCGCGTCCCGATCCGCTGATCTCGCCGGGATCCAGTGCATGTTCCTCGACCAGTTTGCGCGCCGCCGGACCCATGCGCAGATGACCGGCATCCTCGTCTTCGGCTTCGGCTTCGGCTTCGGCTTCGGCTTCCGCTGATCCGCCTGTAGATGCCGTCGCAGCCGCTGCAGCCGTCGCTTTCTCGGCCGGCCTGCCTGCATCGCCGTCACTTCCCGAGGCTCTGGCTTCGCCCGGTTCCAGCAATGCAAGCACCTGTCCGCCGGTCACTGTGGCACCGTCCGCCGCCTTGATCTCCTTGAGTACACCATCCGCCGGTGCAGGCACCTCAAGCACCACCTTGTCGGTTTCCAGATCGACGAGGTTCTCGTCACGCCTGACCTGTTCGCCGGCTTTCTTGTGCCAACTTACCAGCGTGGCATCAGTGACCGATTCAGGAAGCTGCGGAACTTTGACTTCGATGCTCACTATTCACTCGCTAGACTGAAAACAGGGTTGGTGAGGTGCGGAGAACCGGACTCCCGCTCATGCGCGTCTTGCCACGGAGCCGACCCCGCGTCCGGAAGCGTCCGCCGCCAGCGCGGCCGCGACCAGCGCTTCCTGCTGGCGCACATGCAGGGCATGAATGCCGGAAGCCGGCGCGGCGGCACCGGGGCGTCCGGCATAGAACAGATCATGCCGGTCGGATAACGGCTCCGACAGGCGATGGCGGATCTGGTACCAGGCACCCTGATTCTGCGGCTCTTCCTGACACCAGACGATCTCGGTTGCATTCGGGTACATGGCTACCGTCTCAGCGTATTCATCCACCGGGAACGGATACAGTTCCTCGAGGCGAACGATGGCCACGCGATCCAGGCCCTCGCTTCGCCGGAATTCGATCAGGTCATAGTAGACCTTGCCGCTGCAGAACACGATACGACGGACCTGGTTGCGATCCAGTTCGGCGGTTTCGCTGATCAGCGGCAGGAAACCGCCGGCAGACAGATCCTGCAGCGATGACACCGAAAGCCTGTGACGCAGCAGACTCTTGGGCGTCATCACCACCAGCGGCTTGCGCAGCGGGCGCAACATCTGGCGCCTCAGCATATGAAACATCTGCGCTGGCGTGGACGGCACACACACCTGCATGTTGTGCTCGGCGCACAGCTGCAGGAAACGCTCGAGGCGGGCCGACGAATGCTCCGGCCCCTGGCCCTCGTAGCCATGCGGCAGGAACAGTGTCAGGCCGGACAGGCGTCCCCACTTGGCCTCGCCGGAACTGATGAACTGGTCTATGACCACCTGGGCACCGTTGACGAAATCGCCGAACTGCGCTTCCCAGACGACCAGACAATCAGGAGATGTGGTGCTGTATCCGTATTCGAACGCCAGCACGGCTTCCTCGGAAAGCAGCGAATCGGTCAGCGTCAGCGCCCGCGGCTCGTCCACCACGCGGGAAAGCGGAATCCATTCGTCGGCGCTGTTCTGGTCGATCAGCGCTGCATGACGGTGGAAGAATGTGCCGCGCCGGCTGTCCTGGCCAACGATACGGACGTGATAGCCCTCGGCAAGCAGTGACGCGTACGCCAGCGTCTCAGCGAAGCCCCAGTCCAGATCCAGTTCCCCGGCGGCCATACGCCGGCGGTCGGCGATGATTCGCTCCACCCTCGAGTGCAGGGAGAAATCCGCGGGCACGGTGGTGATGATTTCGGCCAGCCGCGCAACCTCGCCTGCCGGCACATTGGTGTCCACGGAATCGCCCAGCGATGCTTCCTGATAACGACTCCAGTCCACCGTGTACTGGTTGCCTATCATGCCCAGCGCCGCAGGATTCGCGTTACGCCCCTCATCCAGCAGCTGACGGTAGTCGTCCGCGGTCTCCTCCAGAGTTCCTTCATCGATCACCCCGCTGTCCACGAGCTTGCGCCCGTAAAGGGCGCGCACGCTGGGGTGCCTGCGTATGACGGAATACATTTCCGGCTGTGTCGCCGCCGGCTCATCGGCCTCGTTATGACCGAGCCGTCTGTAACTGACCAGATCGATCACGACATCCTTGTGGAAGGCCTGACGATAACGCAGTGCCATGCGGATGGCCGCCACCGCCGCTTCCGGATCGTCACCATTGACGTGAAACACCGGCGCTTCGACCATCTTGGCGATGTCGGTACAGTACGTGGTGGAACGCAGATCCTGCAGATTGCTGGTCGTGAAGCCGATCTGATTATTGATGACCACATGCACCGTGCCGCCGGTATAGAACGCGCGCGTCTGCGACAACTGGAAAGTCTCCGCCACAACGCCCTGCCCGGAAAATGCGGCATCGCCATGGATCAGGATAGGCAGAACCTCGTCACCGAGTTCATCGCCCCGCCGGTCCTGTCGAGCACGTACCGAACCTTCAACGACCGGATCCACGATCTCCAGATGCGAGGGATTGAATGCCAGCGCGATGTGCACATTGCCGCCCGGGGTGCGCACGTCCGCCGAGAAACCCATGTGGTATTTGACGTCACCTGAGCCCTTCAGATTGGCCAGGTCGTACGCGCCCTCGAACTCCGAGAACAGTTCCTGCGGCGATTTGCCCAGCACATTGACGAGCACGTTAAGACGCCCGCGGTGCGCCATGCCGATCACGATCTCGCGAATGCCGCGTTCACCTGCGCGCTGGATCAGGTCATCAAGCATGGGGATCAGGGTCTCGGCACCTTCCAGCGAGAAGCGCTTCTGACCGACATACTTGGTGTTCAGATAACGTTCTATGCCTTCTGCCCGGGTCAGACTCCCGAGTATCGCCATCTGTTCATCGGCATTGATTGTCCAGTGGGCAAGACACGCCTCGAATCGTTCCCGCAACCACAGGCGTTCACGTGCCCGTGATATATGGGCAAATTCCACGGTCAGCTTGCCGCAATAGATCTTCTTCAGCAGCGCGATGATCTGCTCCAGCTTCATGCGCGCGTGACCGGTGCCAGCAAGGCCCCCGGTGAAGAACTCACGTCCAAGGTCGGCCTGATTCAGGCCCAGAAAGTCGAGCTTCAGCACGGCCGGCACATGGCGCTGCCACAATCCCAGGGGATCGAGATCGGCAATCTGGTGACCGCGAAGACTGTAGACCTGAATCAGCCGCGACACGGCCGCCTGCTTCTCGCTGGCGTCGCCGTCCAGGATGGCGGGCGATGTTTCAGCCCCGCCGGCAGCCGGACCATCGCGCAGCCGCTCACCGAGTTCGCGAATGATGGGTCCGTGCGCTATGTCGCCGCTGTCACTGCCCAGTGACCGGAAATAACGCCGCCACACCGCCGGTACGCTGCCCGGATCTTCCAGAAAAGCCTCGTACAGAGCTTCGACATACGGCGCGTTGGCCGCATGAAGGGGGGACGACTGTAATTGTCGTTCTCGTGACGTGGTCATCGCCGATGGCACGGATTAACGTGCAGGAGTGGGTGCGTTCAGCCCATTACGAGCCGCAGTGGCCGCGTAGTGTAACCAAACGCCGGTCAAACTCAACCGGACCGGATCGCAATCAGACGATAATTCTCAGCAGCCACAATTCCCAGGCGATCACGCCGACGTAGGCCAGCAGGCACCAGTGCAGCACATGGCTGACCCGTATCACCTGAAACAGTCGCGCCCGGGCCAGCACCACCAGTACGACCACACCGAAGCCGGTCAGCCCCATCTTGGTCACAGCGAACCACTGCGGATGTGCCGTCAGCATCCAGGCAAGAAACGGATTGGCCTCGTAGGCACCGTGCAGCAGCAGAGTGAGTGTCAGCAGCGCATCGGCGACACTGAGCAGGAGTATGCCCAGCGCCAGGGCCAGCAGGTGGGGCTCGTGCCAGTCAGACACCAGAGCGTATTCGCGATCCCGACGGCCCGCACGTCGTCGCGGTGTCAGTGCGCCGCGCAGGAAGGTTCGGAAGGTCAGTTGTCTGCGGTCAACGCCTGCCCGGCGCTCCACAAATGGTGCGCCCGCAACTGCGATCGGCACCAACCCGCCCGCTCCGCCGTCTCCGGCGGCTGTGTCCGTTCCAGCCATTTCCCACCGTCAGACTCCGATAGACAGAAAACGAAATGCAAGAACCGGACCGTGATGCCCGTGTCGCCGGAATTTCTGCGGTTTGCACCGCTGAAGGCCGCGCACCGGATTGATGCACGGCGCCGTCTGTAAAGCAAACCGACAAGCGTTGTGCAAGGCCCGTCAGGGTGACTCGCTGCTGGTGGCACGCAGCAGATAGGCCAGCAGGTCACGCCTGTCCACCTCGGCACGAAGGCCGGCGAACACCATGGCGTTGCCCGGAATAAAATCGGCCGGATGCTGCAGCCAGGCCTCGAGCCGTGCAGGCGTCCAGACCAGCCCGCTGTTGCGTAATGCCGCAGAGTATTCGAAACCCGTCAGCGATGCCGCCTCGCGACCAAAAACGCCGTGCAGATTCGGACCCAGCTGGTGATCCTGACCGTCACCCAGGGTATGGCAGGCCCGACAGGCCAGCGCCAATACTTCGCCCCTGCGCAGATCAGCATCGCGGTAGCGGGCTTCAGCGAGGTAATCAGCCACCGGACGAACATCGCCCGCCTCGAACTGCGAGGCAGGGACCGCCGTCGCCTGTCGACCGCCCACGCCCATCCCGTTCGTGCCGGTGCCGGAGTCGCAGGCCATCATGGTCAGGCACGCCGCCACCAGACCGATGCCACGTGCCAGGTCCCTGATCACCAGCGCTGGCCGGTCAGGTTTCGATCCGATCTGCATGCAAGCTCTCCGCGGTCAACTATCCCACCGCGGCATTATACGAACCCGCAATCTTCCCCGCGCAGAGCATCAGAATGACCAGCGCATGGCGGTGTGCAGCACCACGTCCGGTGATGTGTGTACGGTCAGATCCTCGTTGACACCGAACTCGAACCTTGACCGGGCCCCGACATCCCACCATCCGCCAAGTGTCGCCTGTATGCCGTGACGTCCGACTGCCAGCGGCGAATCGTAGTAGCGCCCGTGCAGATCCAGCTGACCCTTGATGCCGAGTTTCGGCCTGAAGCGCCAGCCGCCGCCCAGCATCGCGACCGGGACCAGTGATCGGGACTCGAATGTGGCCACCTTCGGTGTCCCGATCGCGACCACGCCGGCGCCCCAGAAATACGCGGCCGGGGAGCCGCGGAACCGGCCCTGACGGACACGGGCCGCCGTCACTGCAAGGTCAGCGGCACCGCTGCCGCCTGTCAATGTGCGGTCGCCGGTGGGCAGTTTGATCGCCATGTTGAGCGTATAACCTTCGCTGACCGGCAAACGCCTGCTGATTGCGACGCGCACGTCTCCGAGACTGCTTTGAGGACGCTGCCGGTCGTGCATTACCCCACCCTCATCCGCAAACCTCAGCAGGGTGGCGCTCATCGGGCGTTCACCACGAGAGCCGTGAGGCAAGCCGAACATCCTGTGCCAGCGGTCTATCACTCTGTCCAGCACACCGCCGGAGACCCTGACCCATGGAATCTCCACGCTCGCCGCCCAGTCGCCGGCAAACTGCCGACGGTAAAGCAACGCTGCGCGCCAGGTCTCGGCATCGAGCTCAGCGCTGTGATCGCCTGCCGTCTCGAACCAGTCATGACTGGCGAGATCCACCGAGACATCCAGGGAGTGCCCGCCCGCACGGTGCGTCACTTCCCAGGACGGCGCAATGTAGATCGCGATCAGCGGATTGAGATTGCGGGTACGAAAAGGCTCGGCCTCTGCTGCAGCAGCAGGGGCCTGCACCATCAGCCCCCCGCTTATGAGCAGGGAAACGGCAAGGGCTGCCGTGCGAATTCGACCGATCCGGGGGTTCATTGCCGCCATTGTAGAGGCAAGCTGCCCCTGCCCGGCGCTGCACCGAACAGCAGGCGGACCTGCGCGCCATTCAAGGCCGCGGCCCAAACAGGTAACATGCATTCATCAGGACTGACGACGGACGATCATGATCAGGCGTATTTCATGGATGATCCTGCTGGCCCCGCTGCTGGCTGTGACAGGCTGCGAGGGTGGACGGGACCGGCCTCCGCCTACCCGTGTACAGGTTGTGCATGCCGCACCCTCACACGACACACTGCTGTTCCTGCGCGTGGAGTCGCAGTTCTCGGAGCTGGGCTTTCGTGGGCAGTCCTCGCATACATTCGATGAAGATACCTATCGGTTCAACGTCGAATCACTGCCGCCTTTTTCCGGACAACCGCAAAGAATCAAGAGTTTCGAAAAGCAGGTGCTTAACGGCACGGACTACACGTTCATTCTGACCGAGATCAACGACCTGCTGGACGTACTCGTGGTCGAACGGCCGACCTACCGAGTCGATTCAACAACCAGCAGCGGACTGGTCGTCCATGCAGGCCCCGATCTGCCGCCTCTGGCAATGTACGTCGTGCCGCCGGGCACCAGCCTGGATACGGCAACACCGATAGGCATCGTCGGATTTACCGAATCGGCGCAACCGGTGCCGTTGTCGGAAGGCACCTACGAAGTGGTCCTGACGGCGGCCAATGACCCGACCGACGTCCGCCTGCATTCGCCTCCATTCCCGGTCAGCGGTCTCAATGAAAACCTGTTCGTGATCCTCAGCGAAGCCGATCAGGGCATTGCGGACCTGGGCGTGCTCAGAGTGCACGCCCAGGCGCAGTTTCTGCTCGACCGCGACACCTCTTCGCTGACACGGGTGCTGAACGTGAGCGCCAATCGGCAGCCGCGCGATCTCTACGTTGGCGAAGAGTTCAACGAGCCGCTCATCGCCGGCGCCGAGTACGGCGTCATGACCGACTACGCAACCACCGAGGCCGGCGATGTCACATTTACGATCACACCGCAGGACAATGTCGGCGCGCTGGAGCTGCAGTTCGTGACGCCGACGATCGCCGGCCGCATGCATACGATGATGATCTCCGGTCAGCCTGGCGAAGGCAGCCTATCCGCGGGTTACGTCACAGACGACAGGCGGCGCCTCTTCGATCGTGGACGCGTGCGTTTCGCAAACGGCACCAACCAGTTTGAGGGGGGGCTGGACATGTACCTGGTTCCCGCAGGCACTCCGACGGATTCACTGGGCTTTCCGGTGGCGCTGTCTTCGCCGGGATTCAGTAGCGTGATCAACTATCCCGCGGGCGAGTACGAGCTGTACGTGTGGTTCGGCGACAGTTCGGGCAATTTCGTCGCAGGCCCGGTGGCCATCTCGATTGAAGCCGGCGAATTGTACGAACTCTATGTGCTGGACGGTGAAACGTCGAGCGATGCCGAGGTTCTGCTGCTGCACTGACGGAGACTGAGCAGCGACAGTCCACGGAATGGACCCAACAGGCGCTGGTGCCCCGGGCAGGATTCGAACCTGCGACCTTCCGCTTAGGAGGCGGACGCTCTATCCTGCTGAGCTACCGGGGCGTGCGGCGCCATGATACCAGTCGCGCGCGCCGACGGCGTGTATCGCCGCTCACATCCGCAAGGTACGCCGATCCGGATACATATATTATGTGACGCGCGCACGGGTTAGTGTTGGCGGCTATCCCTTACCCTGTGCAGCCACTAGTTTGCGTGTGCCAGACGGCCATTGGGAGGATGCATTCTATGAAGCGGTTGATCATGCTCGCCGTACTGCTGCCGATGTCGGCCATGGCACAGCCCGTGGTTGACGAGGTGGATTATCACTACCTAGAGTTGGGTTACGTGTTCACCGAGCGCGATGTGCCGGGCGGGGACGTTGACGGCCGTGGTCCTGGCCGCTTCGAGTATTCGTTTCCCATCCGCAATCGCCTGCATCTGTTTGCCGGGGCTGAGGCCATCACTTACAAGGATGTCGCGCCCGAGACCAACGGCAAGTCACGCAGCAAGACCATGGGACTTGGAACACATTTCAACCTGACAGACAGGCTCAGCGTCTACGGGCGGTTCGCGTATACCGATCTGAGTCTGAACCTCGGCGCCGGCACCGAAAGTGACGACGGCGCACTGGTCAGTGCAGGCGTCCGCTACATGCCGGCAGCCGGGTACGAGATACGCGGCGGTGCCACCTATCGCAGGCTGGACGATGCGGGCGGCGACACCCGCGTTTTCTTCGGCGGCGACATCTTTCTGACCGACATCGTCGCGATCACCCTGGACCTGAATCTGGGTGATGACGAGAACGCGCTGTTCGTCGGCGGCCGCTTCTATTTCGGCACCGCCGGCAACCGGCCGCGCCGCTGATTGCGGCGGGGGCTGATGTCAGCGCAGCCCCGCTCACCGTTACGGCGCTGGCCAGTCCTGCTGGCCAGCGCCCTGCTCTTCGCCTGCACCGGAACGGAAACCCCTTCGACTTCTCCGGCTTCTGAAATCAATGCCGAAGCCGTCCATGCGCGCATCCTGACTCTGGATACGCACGTGGACATTCCTTTCGAGTTCGCCACCGATCAGTTCGATCCGCTGGACGGCGACATGCAGGTCAATCTGCAGAAGATGCGCGAAGGCGGCCTGGACGCCGCATTCTTTGTCGTCTACGTCGCACAGACACCGCGCTCAGCGGAAAACTACGCTGCCGCACATCGCGACGCAATGATGAAGTTTGATGCGATCCGTCGCATGAGCTACGAACTCTATCCGCAGCAGATCACGCTGGCCTACCGTGCAGAGGACGTGCCGCGGCTGGTTGCGGAGGGCCATCTCGTCGCGATGATCGGAATAGAGAACGGCTATGTACTGGGCGCGGACCTGGAATGGCTGGACCAGTACTACGAACTGGGCGCCCGTTATGTAACTCTGGTGCACAACGGTCACAACGATCTTGCCGATTCGGCGAGTCACCGTCCCGCATTTGGTGACGAACCGGTGGAACACGGCGGCATCAGCGATCTGGGCGTACGTGCCATTGCTCGCATGAACGACCTTGGAATCATGGTCGATGTCTCGCATGCATCCAAAGACGCTGCACTCTCCGCCATGCGCGTCTCAAGGGCGCCGGTGATCGCTTCTCATTCCAGCGTCACGGCGCTCACTGATCACCCCAGAAACATGGATGACGAAACACTGCTTGCGCTGCGCGCCAACGGCGGTGTCATCCAGATCACCGCGTTCGAAGCCTTCCTCACCAGCCAGCCACCGGCGACCGTCCAGGACCTGGTTGATCATATCGATCATGCCGTTGCCCTGATCGGCATCGAGCACGTGGGTATCAGTTCGGATTTCGGCGGTGGCGGCGGCATCGTCGGATGGATGGATGCCGCCCAAACGCCGAACGTGACCGCAGAACTGCTGCGCCGCGGTTACAGCGAGGACGATATCGGCCTGTTGTGGAGCGGCAATCTGCTGCGCGTCTGGAGCGACGTCGAGGCAATCGCAGCCGCGAACTGAGCTGTGTGCAACCGGCTCAGCCCCGCCGTACCTTGCTCAGCGCCGCTTTGGACCTTACCTCACCCACCAGGTGCTGGAGTCGCGAATCGCATCATCCACACGTCCGGTACGCTTCATGCCGGTCGGATGATTGGCGTGAAACGCCTGCTCGAAACTGGTGTCCGGCCGCCGATGGATAACGCCCAGCGCCATCGGAAAATCCGGTGGCGTCATGCCGAGAAGCAGCTGTGCGAGCACGGGACTGGTTTCATCGTGACGCAGAACCTCTGCCTCGCGACCGTGCGTATCGATGACTTCCAGTGCCATTTTCTGCGCATCGAAACGCAGGCCTTTGCCGCCACCTTTGCCGAACACCAGCGGTTCACCGTGACGCACGTAAATCTGGTTGTCCGCAGCAGTGGCTTTCTCAGTGAAAGCCTGGAAGACGTTATCGTTGTAGACGATACAGTTCTGGAAAATCTCCACGAATGAAGCGCCGTCGAAAGCATGCGCCGCCTGCAGCACACTGCCCAGACCGGCCTTGTCCACATCGATACCGCGTGCGATGAACCGCGCGCCGGAACCCAGTGCAAACAGCCCGGGCGATACCGGTGTGTCGAACGAACCGAAGGGCGTGGATGGTGTGCGCGTGCCGGGTCTTGAAGTCGGCGAATACTGACCCTTGGTCAGCCCGTACACTTCATTGTTGAACAACAGGATCTTCAGGCCGATGTTGCGTCGCAGCGCATGCAGGAGATGGTTGCCGCCTATGGACAGACCGTCGCCGTCGCCGGTCACGACCCAGACGTCGAGTTCCGGTCGGGCCAGTTTCAGACCGGTTGCGATTGCCGGTGCACGGCCATGTATGGTGTGAAAACCATACGTCTCCAGGTAATAGGGAAATCGCGACGAGCAGCCTATCCCGGACACGAAGGCTGTGTTTTCCGGACGCGCACCGACATCGGCAAGCGCCTTGGTCACTGACTTGAGCACCGCGTAGTCACCGCAGCCAGGGCACCACCGGACTTCCTGCGATGAGGCAAAATCCTTTGCTGTCAGCTGCGCACTCATGTCCGGTCTCCCTGCACGGCCGGCCGCAGCGTGCGAGCCGGACCCAGTTCGCGTTGTATGGCCTCTACCAGTTCGGCAATGCGGAACGGCTGGCCGGTCACCTTGTTAAGCGGAATCGGATCAATTCCCAGTTTGTCCCTGAGCAGCGTGGCCAGCTGGCCCATGTTCATCTCCGGCACCAGGACGCGCTCGAAGCCGCGCAGCAGTTCACCGAGATTCGACGGTAACGGATTGAGGTAACGGATGTGAATGTGACTGACACGCGGATCGGTTCGTGCGACGGAACGCACGGCCTGGTAGATGGATCCATACGTCGAGCCCCAGCCCACCACGGCCAGCCTGCCACCCGCCTCGCCTATCTCCACTTCCTGCTGCGGGATATAGCGCGCTACCGAGGCCACCTTGTCGTGCCGCATGCGCGTCATCGCCTGATGGTTCGTGGCATCGTAGGAAATGTGTCCGGTACGGATGTCCTTCTCCAGCCCGCCGACCCTGTGTACCAGCCCCGGTGTTCCGGCCGCTATCCACGGTCGCCCCAGCGTCGCAGAATCACGCTCGAACGCGATCGCGGTCGGATCTTCGCCGGCACCGGCTACACGCGGCGGGCGAACCTCGATGGGCGGCAGCGACGATACATTCGGCAGCAACCACGGCTCGGCCGCATTGGCGAGGTAGCCGTCAGTGAGCACCATCACCGGCGTCATATGCCGCAGCGCAATACGCACCGCTTCGACCGCGACATCGAAACAGTCGGCCGGCGAGCGCGCCGCGATCACCGGTATGGGCGCATCGGCGTTTCGACCGTATATGGCCAGATAGAGATCGGACTGCTCCGTCTTGGTCGGCAGTCCGGTGGACGGGCCTCCGCGCTGCGAATCGACCACGATCAGTGGCAGTTCGGCGCTGATGGCGAGGCCTATGGCCTCGGTCTTCAGCGCGACACCCGGACCTGAGCTTGAAGTCACACCAATGGATCCGCCATAGGATGCGCCGATGGCGGCGCAGACCGCCGCGATCTCGTCTTCCGCCTGGAATACACCGACGCCCAGGTGTCCGAGTCTTGCCAGTCTGTGCAGCAGCGGCGACGCCGGTGTAATCGGATAGGAACAGAACACCAGCGGCCTGTCCGCAAGCTCGCCGCCCGCCGCCAGGCCCAGCGCCAGCGCTTCACTGCCCGTGATGCCGCGATATTCACCCGGCTCGAACACAGCCGGCGCCGTACGGTACTGCGGCACCGCGGCAGCCAGTTCTGCCGTCTCGCCATAGGCGTGGCCAGCGTGCAGCGCCGTCAGGTTCGCGTTACGCAGCGTCTCGTCACGTGCGAACTTCTTCGTGATCCACTGTTCCACCTGCTCGCTGCTGCGCCCGAACATCCACAGCACCAGACCCAGCGCCCAGAAGTTCTTGCAACGGCCGGCATCGCTCTTGCTGAGGCCGAATGTCTGCACGGCCTCCAGAGTCATTTTCGAGATATCTATCTCAACTACTTGATATCCATCAAGAACACCAGTATTTCGTGGATCCTGCTGATAACCCGCCTTGGCCAGATTACGATCCGTGAACGTGTCGGTATTGAGGATGATCAGGGCGCCTTCCGCGAGCAGCGGCAGGTTGACCTTCAGCGCCGCCGGATTGAACGCGACCAGCACCTGGGGCGCGTCGCCGGCCGTGGTAATGGGCCTTGCGCCAAGGTTCACCTGATAGGCCGACACACCGAAGGTCGTGCCGGCCGGCGCGCGAATCTCTGCCGGATAGTCCGGGAAAGTGGCGAAGTCACTCCCGGTCAGCGCCGTGGACGCGACAAACTGCGAGCCCATGAGCTGCACGCCATCGCCTGAATCGCCCGCAAAGCGGACGACCATGGATTCCAATTCCTTGAAGTTGCTCATCACTGGCGCGGTATCCAACGTTGATTCCGTACTCGGGGTTGCTTCCGTTTTCATGGCCAGCCTGCGGGTACGCAATACGCTCAGGACATCAGCCTGCTACGATCCACGGACCCGATTAGTTCGCGTAACATTGCGCCGGGTTCTGGCGAAAAAGCGACAGTCCCGCTAAAGTCTGCCGCCAATCCCGGATCTACCCGATCCGGACCCTGCGCCTGGTCGTCGCTTACCTGGCACTTGATAGCCGACGATTATAACCTGCCCTGAATTCAACCAGAGCCACCAGTTATGCATAAGCATATTTCGCGACTTGGGGTCGCCTCTCAGACCCGGAATTGACCATGCCCAAAGTGAATTTCATTGCCCACGACGGTTCAGTCAGGACCGTCACCGCGCCGGCCGGTGTGTCGGTTATGGAAGCCGCCATCGATAACGGTGTCGCCGGTATTGTTGCCGAGTGCGGCGGCGCCTGCTCCTGCGCCACCTGCCACGTCTATGTCGATCCCGAGTGGGCCGACCGGCTGCGGCCGGCCGACGACCAGGAGGCCGGCATGCTGGACTGCGCGCTGGACCGGCGCGAGCACAGCCGCCTGAGCTGCCAGATCGAGCTGACGGACGCGCTGGACGGGCTCGTCGTGCATGTACCCGAAGCGCAGATCTGAATTCATGCCCGCTTTCATCCCGGGCTTGGACCGTATGCGCTTTTGTAGCAGAATCTGCGATCCCCGCGACAGGGCCGAGGAACAGGAATGACATTCGTCGTCACGGAAAGCTGCATCAAGTGCAAATACACAGACTGCGTGGAGGTGTGTCCGGTGGACTGCTTTCACGAGGGACCGAACATGCTCGTGATCGATCCCGAGGAATGCATAGACTGCACCCTGTGTGAACCTGAGTGCCCGGTGGACGCGATCTACGCCGACGACGACGTACCGGAAGATCAGAAGCAGTTCATCGCGCTGAACGCAGAGCTGGCCAGCAACTGGCCCGTGCTGGCCAAGGCCAAGGAACCGCCCGAAGATGCGGACGACTGGAAAGACGTCAAGGACAAGCTCCAGCACCTGGAACGTTAGGCCTGCCGCGGGCCGGCGGACGGTTACAACTGGTTCTTCACCGGCAGCAGGTTGAGGAAGAACTCCGCCATCCGCTGACCGAACCCCCGTGCAGGCTGACGCCCCCGGGTAGTCTCGTCATTGGACCACAGCAGCCAGTTGTCGTCGGTCAGCGTGACCCGCCAGGCATTGTCCGGCTGCATGTCACGAATGATCAGGGCCGCTACACTGGCCGCCAGTTCGGGACTGTCTATGGTCAACGCGATCTCGGTATTCAGCACCAGCGACCGCGGATCCACATTGGGCGATCCGATGAACGAACGGTCGCGATCCACCACCACTGCCTTCGCGTGCAGGCCCATGGCTTCAGGCTCAGCCGGTGGCGTGGCGTAGTCGAAACGCAGTTCCGCATCGCGGCGAAACTCATACAGTTCCACCCCGGCTGCCAGCAAAGGCCGACGCCAATGCCTGTATCCGGTGTGTGCGATGGACTGGTTGTTCGACTCCAGGGAGTTGGTCACCACGGCGACGCGCACCCCGTTGGCCGTCAGTCCGCGCAGGATATCGGCAAATTCATCGTCGGGAATGAAATACGGGGTACTGATCAGCACCTCACTTTCCGCACCCGCCACCAGCTGTTTGAGATCCGCATCCACCTGCACCGGCCGAACCGGATTCAGGTCGTGCGAATCCACGTGCAGAACGCTGCGCCCGGTAAAGAATGTCTGTGCCAGCGAATCCAGGAGTTCCGTCCACGCTCTGGGCTCGGTGCCGGTCGCACTCAGCGTGCCGGCCTGCGCGTTTACCGACTCGTCCAGCCGCGCACGGGCAGCGGCCAGCAGACGGTCCGGTGTCTCATTCCCGCGCAGGTAGGAAGCCGGAAACGTGACGCTGCTGGTCCAGTATTCCTCGAAGCTTGCCAGGATCTTCGTCGTTGCAGGCCCCACCGACATCAGATCCAGATCGTTCTGTATGAAACCGTCATGCAAACCGAAATAACGGTCTCCAATATTGCGCCCGCCGATGATCGCGAACCGGTCATCGGCCGCATAGACCTTGTTGTGCATACGGCTGTTGAGCTCTCCGAAACGGAACAGCAGTTCGAACGGACGCGCGAGTGTGGCACGCCGGCGCCACGGGTTGTACACACGTACCTCGACGGACGGATGGGCATCGATGCCCGCCAGAAGTGAATCCATACCCAGCAGGGCGAAGTCATCGAGCAGCAGGCGCACCCTCACACCTCGGTCCGCAGCCTGCAGAACCCGCCGCAACAGCAGGTAACCGGTGGCATCGGCCTGCCAGATGAAATACTGGATATCCAGGGTCGAAACCGCTTCGTCGGTGAGGGCCAGGCGTGCAAGCCAGGCACGCTCGTTGCGGTCCAGCAGCCAGAACGCAGACTCGTCCGCGGTTAGCACCTGGCTCACGACCCGATCGGCCGTGGCGTGCAGCGATCCGTGTGTGTCCGGTGCGACAGGATCGGGTTGCAACTGCGTACGGTCGCCATAGACGGCACACCCCGGCACGGTAGCCGCAATGCAGAGCAGGACCGCGATCAGCCTGAGTGGCAGCGACATGACCGATTCAGTCCTTTTGGACGCAGACAGCGCTGTGCAAGCGGCGCGAATGTCCGGCTGAAGACAGACAAGCGTGCCCTCCGGCACCCGCTGCGAGCCGTTTGTCTGTATCTGAAGCGCCATGTATCGTAGCCATCACGGCGGGGATTCTAGCATCGTACGCGGGCCTTCCCCTTCCGAATCCTGTATGGCCGGGAGCGCAATGAGCGAATCGGGTGCGCCGCAGTTCCCCGAAGTGGAGATGAATCTCGTGTCGCCGGCACAGCCGGTCATCGCACGGGTGGTATCCAATGACCTGTGCATGAACGGCAAGTCCGCAAGCTTCGTGCGTCATACCGTCATCGACGTCGGCGACACGCCGCTTGCCGGACGGCTGCACGCGGGGCAGGCATTCGGGGTGATCCCGCCCGGCAGGGACGCCCGCGGCAAGGCGCACAAGGTCAGACTCTATTCGCTGGCATGCCCTTCATGGGGCGAGGACGGCTCAGGCCACCATATCGCAACGACGACCAAGCGCGTGATCGACGAGTGGCGTCCGCCATCAGGCTCGGCACGCAGCAATGACTGGTCGCCAGGCGCAGCGTCCGTGGCTTCGGTGGCCGAGTACCGCCTGTTTCTCGGCCTGTGCAGCAACTTTCTCTGCGGACTGCGGGCAGGCGATGAGGTCATGGTCAGCGGGCCGAACGGCAAACGTTTCCTGCTGCCAGTGGATCGCAATGCACACGACTATGTGTTCGTTGCGACCGGCACCGGCATCGCGCCGTTCAGGGGCATGGTCAGGGAACTGCTGCAGGCCGTCACAGGAACGGTCACCAGCCGTATTCACCTGATCGCCGGCAGTCCGTATACGACGGACCTGCTGTACCACCGCGAGTTCCTGGCCCTGCAGAAGGAACACGACAACTTCCGTTACCACACCGCGATCAGTCGCGAACCGCTTCAGTCCCGCAACCGCGGCCGCTACGTGCATCAGGTTCTGGAAGAAGAGATGGAGACGTTCGAACCGCTGCTGGCAGGTGAACGCACCCTGCTCTATCTGTGCGGCATCGCCGGTATGGAAGCCGGTGTATTCGGCGTTCTGGACAGGCACGGGCTGGGCCAGGCCTACTTCACACGCAAGGACAGGCGACCGGGGGATGCCGACAGCGCTGATACCGCACCGCTGCTGCATCAGGCGGTACGCACCTCCACACGTTGCCTGGTGGAAGTCTACTGACGGTGCGAGCGGTTATTCGTCCGACGGAATCGCAACCGGCGAAGGATCACCGGCCGGGCCGAGATGATCAATGAAGCGATACAGCGCACGGGCATCCTTGTCGGACATGACATTGACGGCCAGCCACGGCATGGGCTGCTCCTGCTTTCTGGTGCGCAGGGTCTCCGCCCACTCGTCTTCGGTCCACTCCGCCGCGAGAAGTCGCAGATTGGAAGCGAACGTCACACCCCATGGTCCTTCAAAGCCGGTCGCCGACCCGGTCAGCCATTCCGACTCGGCCAGTACCGACTGTGCACCCCATGATTCTGTATGGCACTCATTGCAGCGAGCCACCACCGCCAGATACCGCCCGGCCTCAATCGCCGAATCTGCGGTAACGGAAGGCAGTCCATCGCGGCTGACGAACATCCAGTCGGCATGAATAACAGAATTGTCGGCAGGCGGCGTCCACTCATCAGCACAAGCTCCGAGCAGCAGCAGCAATGGACAACCCAGTGTAGTGAACCTGTTCATGACTCCCTGTCGCGCCCTACCCCGGATTCGCCCCGTTAGCTATACTCGGACGAATAGGGACGTAAGAATCCCACAAAGATAAGTAAATTATCCGAGGAGAGGACAGAATGCCAACGAAGATCGTCGATACCCTGCTTCCAACGACAATGGTCGGCTCGTATCCGAGACCGCACTGGTTCAAGCACCAGCTCCTCGGTCGCGACGTGCGCGTCGCTTTCAAGGAAGTCGCGCACGAAGAAGCCTATGACGATGCCGTCGCATCCGTGATTCGTGACCAGGAAGAGGCGGGCCTGGATATCGTCACGGACGGCAACATGTGGTACGACGAATATGTCGGCGTCATCGGCTCTTTCTGCTGGTATCTGTACGAGCGTATTCCAGGCTTCGAGCCCAGCCGCAATCCACACCCGTCGATGATCGGCCAGGGTCCCAGTGCCGGCAAGACCTTCCTCGATGACTGGGGCGGCGTCATCAACAACGGCCCGGTGGACAAGAGTCCCGACACTCTCCGCTGGCCCGACCTGTATCAGATCGCCAGCAAGCACGCGCACGTACCGGTCAAGGTGTCGATTGGCGCGGGTCCCTCAAACCTCGCCTGGCACGTCTATTTCGATCAGAACTCGCACTACAAGTCGCCCAAGGATCTGACCTTTGCGCTGGTGCCGATCTTCAACAAGGAAATGAAAGATCTGGTCAAGCTCGGCGCGAAATACCTGCAGATCGAAGACCTGGGCGCCTGGTTGCCGCTGTTCACAGGCAACGAGGACGACTACAAGTGGATACGCGAAAGCATAGAGATGATGTGCGACGGCGTGGACGCAAAAATCGGCTGGCATTTCTGCTTCGGCAATGCCTGGGGCAACGACATTCTCAGCGGCAGCTTCCCTGAGGGTTACCAGACCGTGCTGCCCCATTACTGGAACACGGCGGGAATCGACGAGTTTGTGCTCGACTACGCCAACCGTGACATGGCCGGCATAGACTTTCTGAAGAACTGCCCGAAAGACAAGAGCGTGCAGGTCGGTGTGCTGGACGTGCGAACGAACATGGTCGAAACGCCTCAGCTGATCGCGGACCGCATACGCACGGCACTGAAGTATCTGTCACCCGACCAGCTCACACTCAGCACCGACTGCGGTCTGAAGCCACAGGCGCGCATGGTGGCAAAGCTGAAGCTGTCGGCGATGGCCGAGGCAGCGGCTATCGTCCGCAAGGAAATCGCCGGCTGACGGAAAGGCTACACGGCACATGAAGACCGGCAGGTCGTTTAATAGACAGTAGACCCGCCACTCAGAAAAAAAGGCGCGATCCGCAACTCACGGATCGCGCCTTTTTCTTTTCTTCACCGTCACCATGTCTGCGCCGATCGTGCCAGGGAGCTGACGCCCCCTCGTGGCAGACCGGCTCAGACGCAGGCGCCGGATCAGCTCAGTCCGACAATCTCACCGTTTTCGTCGATGTCGATATTGTCGGCTGCGGGCTTGCGCGGCAGCCCCGGCATGGTCATCAGGTCACCGCTGAGCGCGACCATGAATCCTGCGCCGGAAGACAGATAGACGTCACGCACCTTGAAGGTATGCCCGCTGGGCGCGCCCAGTGCAGTCGGGTCGGTGGAGAATGAATACTGGGTCTTGGCGATACAGATCGGGAATTCGCCATAACCGTCCTTCTCGAACCGTTCGATCTTCTTGCGAACCGGCGCATCGGCGACGACCTCGGACGCACCATAGATCTTCTTCGCCACCTTCTCGAGCTTGGTCCACAGCGAATCGCTGTCGTCGTAGACGAACTTCAGCTCAGGTGCCTGCTTCTGGTTCTCGATCTCCGCGACCACGGTCTCGGCCAGATCCACCGCGCCAGCGCCACCGTCCTTGAAGTGGGTCGCAGCGACAGCCTTCACGCCGTACTTGGCGAGGTGATCCTGTACCACCTTGATCTCGCGGTCGGTATCGGAATGGAAACGGTTCAGCGCCACCACCACCGGCATGCCGTAGTGTTCCTGAACGTTCCTGACATGGCGCTCCAGGTTCACAACGCCGCGCGACAGCGCGTCGGTGTTCTCGTTGTTGAGATCGGCCAGCGCGACCCCGCCCTGATACTTCAGCGCGCGAATGGTTGCCACCAGCACCACCATGGACGGACGAAGTCCGGTCTTGCGGCACTTGATGTCGACGAACTTCTCTGCACCCAGATCGGCGCCAAAGCCCGCTTCCGTCACAACGTAATCCGCCAGCTTCAGACCGGCGCGGGTGGCCATGGCCGAGTTGCAGCCGTGAGCGATATTCGCGAACGGACCGCCATGCACAATGGCCGGCGTCTGACCCAGGGTCTGTACCAGGTTGGGCTTGATCGCATCTTTCATCAGCACGGTCATCGGGCCTTGCGCGTTGATATCGCCCGCGGTCACCGCCTTCTGTTCGCGTGTGTAACCAATGATGATCCTGCTGAAGCGCTCACGCATGTCGTTCAGCGACGTGGACAGGCACAGTATGGCCATGATCTCCGACGCGGCGACGATGTCGAAACCGGTTTCGCGTGGCACGCCATGCGTGGGACCACCCATGCCGACCGCGATATTGCGCAGCGAACGGTCATTGACGTCCAGGACGCGGCGCCAGGTGATGCGGCGCACATCCAGCCCGGATGCATTGCCGAAGTGCAGGTGGTTGTCTATCAGCGCAGCCAGCAGATTGTGCGCCGCGGCGACAGCGTGAAAATCACCGGTGAAGTGCAGGTTGATGTCTTCCATCGGTGCGACCTGCGCATAGCCACCGCCGGCACCGCCACCCTTGGCACCGAAGCACGGACCCAATGACGGCTCACGAATGCAGATCAGCGACTTCCTTCCGATCTTGTTCAGCGCATCGGCCAGACCAATGGTCGTCGTGGTCTTACCCTCACCGGCCGGTGTCGGCGTGATCGCAGTCACCAGGATCAGCTTGCCGTCGGGTCTGCCTTCCAGCTTCTTCAGCAGACCGGAAGTCAGCTTGGCCTTGTGGTGACCGTAAGGCTCGAGATCCGTGGCGTCGATGCCAAGACGGGTCTTGGCCAGCGTGGTGATTTCCTCGAGCTTGGCGGCCCGGGCTATCGTGATATCGTCATTCATTCCTGCACTTCCTCAATAGAGTAATCCCGACCTGGATGCGTCCCCGTGCGCGGCTGAAACAGTCGCGATCAGGGGCACCTTGAATCCTTGCATCCTTGTATTCTTCCCTGGAGTCTCGCGCACGGCTGTCGCCGCGCCGTGCGAGTGTCCCGGAAGCAGCACGCGCGGCGCTGCTTCCGGGACACCCTCAACCGCTGAAAACCCGGCTACCGGCCATGCAGGCGCATTCCACATGCCCTGCACAGCCGGCGAACCGGGTATTTCTCATCCCTCGCAAGCTATCAGTAAGGGTACCTCACTAACAGTCACTCAGTAGCGGTAGTGATCCGGCTTGTACGGACCTTCCACCGGTACACCAAGGTAGTCCGCCTGCTTCGTGCTCAGCTTCTCGAGCTTCACGCCGAGGTTGGCCAGATGCAGCCGGGCCACCTTCTCGTCCAGATGCTTGGGCAGCACGTGCACACCCAGCGGATACTCGTCCGCCTTCGTGAACAGCTCGATCTGCGCCAGTGTCTGGTTGGTGAAGCTGCTGGACATGACGAAGCTGGGGTGGCCTGTCGCACAACCCAGGTTCACCAGCCGCCCTTCGGCCAGCATGATGATGCTGCGACCGCTGGGGAAGGTGATCTTGTGCACCTGCGGCTTGATCTCAGTCCACTCGTACTTGCGCAGTTTCTCGATCTGGATCTCGTTGTCGAAATGCCCGATGTTACAGACCACGGCGTTATTCTTCATCTGCAGCATGTGCTCTTCGGTGATCACGTCCACACAACCGGTGGTGGTCACGAACACGTCACCGATCTTGCAGGCTTCTTCCATGGTACGAACGTCATAGCCTTCCATGGCCGCCTGCAGCGCGCAGATGGGATCGACCTCGGTCACGATGACTTTCGCCGACTGGGCGCGCAGCGACTGCGCCGAACCCTTGCCCACGTCGCCGTAACCTGCGACCACCGCAGTCTTGCCGGCCAGCATCAGGTCGGTAGCACGCATGATGCCGTCCACCAGCGAGTGGCGGCAACCATAGAGATTGTCGAATTTCGACTTGGTCACCGAGTCGTTGACGTTGATGGCCGGGAACAGCAGTTCGCCACGCTTGAACATCTGGTACAGGCGATGCACACCGGTGGTGGTCTCCTCGGACACGCCACGAATTTCCTTCGCCATACGATGGAAGCGCTGATTGTCCCTGGCGAGAGACTTCTTCAGCTGCGCCAGCAGGATTTTCTCCTCTTCGCTTTCCGGCGTCTTGTCCAGCACGGACGCATCCTTCTCGGCCTTGTAGCCCAGATGCACGAACAGCGTCGCGTCACCGCCATCGTCGAGAATCATGTTCGGACCCTGGCCATTGCCCCAGTCCAGCGTGCGATCGATGAACTCCCAGTACTCTTCCAGCGTCTCGCCCTTGTAGGCGAACACCGGTGTACCCGTGGCGGCGATGGCGGCGGCGGCGTGGTCCTGCGTGGAGAACACGTTGCAGCTGGCCCAGCGGATTTCCGCGCCCAGCGCCTGCAGGGTCTCGATCAGCACCGCAGTCTGAATCGTCATGTGCAGCGAACCGGTGATGCGCGCGCCCTTCAGCGGCTGCGACGGTCCGAACTCTTCGCGCGTCGCCATCAGGCCGGGCATCTCATGCTCGGCCAGTTCAATTTCCAGCCGGCCATAGGCCGCCTGTGACAGGTCCTTGACGTAGAAGTCCTGGTTGGCCGAACTCGCGACCTGTGGATTGGTACTCATAGTGTTTACCTCCTGAAAATGTTCTTCGAAACGGCCGGCTGATCAGATGCCCGGCCTCGGAAAAGTCAGATCGCCAAAGTCTGTCCGAAACTGGCCTTGAAACGTGCCGCGAACTCGTCACGCGTGAATCGATGGTTCTGCGTTCCGTGGCACTCGATCTTGATGGCGCCCATCAGACTGGCGATACGGCCGGTGGTCTCCCAGTCAAGCTTGTGCAGCAGCCCGTAGAGCAGGCCGGCACGATAGGCATCACCGCAACCGGTCGGATCCTCGACAGCGCGCGGACTGGCTGCCGGGATTTCGTAATCGCCATCACGACTGTAGATCAGCGATCCCTCCCCGCCGCGGGTGACGATCAGGGCGTCCACACGCTGCCGCACATCGGCAACGTCCCACCCGGTGCGATCCTTGAGCAACTGCCACTCATAGTCGTTCACGGTAACCCAGGTGGCCTGCTCTACGAACTGGCGCAGGTCATCGCCGTTGAACATCGGCATTCCCTGTCCCGGATCGAAGATGAACGGTATGCCGGCTGCGGCAAACTGCTGCGCATGTTCGATCATGCCGGCACGGCCATCAGGTGACACCATGCCCAGCGTGATGCCGCTGGCGTCCGCAACCTTGTTGACTTCGGCCCGGTTCATCGCGCCGGGGTGGAATGCGGTGATCTGATTGTCGTCAAGGTCCGTGGTGATGAACGCCTGCGCAGTGAACACATCATCCAGCACGCGAATGTGGTCCTGACGGATGCCGCACTGCTGCAGCCACTGCCGGTAAGGTTCGAAATCCTGCCCTACCGTTGCCATAGGCACCGGATCCTCGCCCAGCAGCTTGAGGTTGTAGGCGATATTGGTGGCGCAACCACCAAACTCACGGCGCAGCGCAGGCACGAGGAAAGCGACGTTCAAAATGTGGATCTTGTCCGGGAGGATGTGGTTCTTGAACGAGTCCTCGAACACCATGATGTTGTCATAGGCGACGGACCCACAAATCAGAGCTGTCATTCTTTCCCCTTGCCTTCGCTGTACTGTGTCAGTTCCGCTCAGTGCGCTTCGATAGCGGCCTGTCTCAGGCGCCCGCCTTCAGTGCCTCAGCCTTGTCGATACGCTCCCAGGTGAATCCCGGCTCATTGCGGCCGAAGTGCCCGTAAGCCGAGGTGGGCCGGTAGATCGGCTTCAGCAGGTCAAGCATGTTCAGGATGCCGTATGGCCGCAGATCGAAATGCTCACGCACCAGCGCACCGATCCGCTCTTCCGGCACCTTGTTGGTACCGAAGGTCTCGACGGTGACCGAGGTGGGCTCGGCAACGCCGATCGCATACGACACCTGAATTTCGCAGCGATCGGCCAGGCCTGCAGCGACCACGTTCTTGGCCACATAGCGACACGCATATGCTGCGGAGCGGTCGACCTTGGAAGGATCCTTGCCCGAAAACGCACCACCACCGTGACGCGCCATGCCGCCGTAAGTATCGACGATGATCTTGCGACCGGTAAGACCGCAGTCACCCATGGGACCGCCAACGACAAAGCGGCCGGTAGGATTGATGTGGTAGCGGGTGTCCTTGCTGACCCACTGCGCCGGAATGATGGGCTTGATGATCTCTTCCATTACCGCTTCGGTCAGGTCTTTCTGCGAGATGTCCGGGCTGTGCTGGGTCGACAGCACGACCGCGTCGACGGCAACGGGCTTGTCATCCACATAGCGGAACGTGACCTGGCTCTTGGCGTCCGGACGCAGCCAGGGCAGCTTGCCGGCCTTGCGCACCTTCGCCTGCTGTTCAACCAGCCTGTGAGAGTAGATGATCGGGGCCGGCATCAGGCTGTCGGTCTCGCTGGTCGCGTAACCGAACATCAGACCCTGATCGCCCGCACCCTGCTCTTCCGGTGCCTTGCGATCCACACCCTGTGCAATGTCCTGGGACTGCTTGCCAAGGCCATTCAGCACGGCGCAGGTGGCGCCGTCGAAACCCATGTCGGAGCTGGTGTAACCGATATCCAGCACGACCTGGCGCACGATGTCTTCGACCTCAATGGCCGCACCGGTCGTAATCTCGCCGGCCACCAGCACCAGGCCGGTCTTGGTCAGCGTCTCGCAAGCGACACGGCTGCGTGGATCCTGCGCGATCAAGGCATCGAGGATCGCGTCCGAAATCTGGTCCGCCATCTTGTCCGGATGGCCTTCACCTACCGACTCGGACGTAAAGAGATATGTCTTGCTCATTGGTAATATTCCCTGATTCTGAATCTGATTCGTTACTGGTGCGGCCCCGGTCTCCCCCGGCCGCCCCCCGGACCCCTGCGCGCAGCGCGCCTATTCCACGTGAACCTTGAAGCCGTCGCCCTTCCTGTTCATCTCGAAATTGCCATCGACCACCGCATTCGCCCATCTGGCCGTCTTGGCGACGCCGCCGAAGGCGAAGAAATGCACGCTGCGCAGCCTGGAATCCGGATTCGCAAGCCGGTGCCTGGCGATATGCACCATCTGGTCGTCCGGCGCCTTGGCGGTGATCAGACCGGCCATTGCACCTGTGCGCTTGGTCAGCATTCGCGCGGATGCGCCGACGCCGCACAACGCGGCGAACTTGATGAGCTGCGTCAGTTTGGTAGGACCTGCCATGCCCACCCAGACCGGCATGTGCACACCTTCAGCACTGGTACGCTGCTCCCACTCAATGGGCGCATCGGGATCGAAACCGAACTGCGTGGCGATGTACAGCTCGAAATCGACATCCCGGGCCAGGGCCGCCTTGTCGAGCAGGAACTGACGCACACGCTCGTCACCGATGGCTTTGCTGCCCTCCGGATGTCCGGCCACGCCGACGCGGCGGAAGCCGTACTTGCTGAACAGGCCGGTACGCAACACGTCCAGACTGCTGTCAAACGCGTTGTCGGGAACCGAGATGTCGCCGGCCAGACACAGCGCCTGATTGACGCCCAGCTCACGCAGACGCGCGAGCGCACCTTCGAGCTGGGCCTCACTGGAAAGCTTGCGGGCGATGATGTGCGGTACCGCGCTGAAGCCCAGCGCCTGTATCCTGCCGGCCAGATCCACGATCTCGTCCAGCTCGGTCCCGGGCGGGTGCGCCATATAGACCGAGGTGCCCGGGGGCACGGCACCGACAAACGAGTCGAGCCTGCCCGCATCGTGCGGTGTGGCCTCGATGGAATAGCCCTTCAGAAAGGACGAGATTTCCTGTTTCAGGTTGTCGTTGGACAAAGCACGCTACCTCATTTCAGTTTGATTTCTTCAGAGGGAGCGGGCAGCCGGATCTGTAGCACGGGCTGCCGTCCCCATTCCCTTACTGCTTGCGCGACACGACAAAGCTCTCGTCGTTGAACCAGAGACCCTTGTGCTTGCGCAGAATCTTCGACGTTGCCTGCATGTATTCGCCGGAAGACGCTACCGCCTCCAGCCGCTCATCCTCGATCTGCGCAACGTAGGTGGACGCGTTCCAGGCAGCGAACAGCGTCGATGTGCCGATGCTCTGCTGAACTTCGCCCGGCAACGTATGCATCTCGTAGCGAAAAACCGCCTTGGCATCCGAACCGGTGACGAAATTATAGTTGCGGGCGTCGCGTCCGAGTTCGTCTCGCAGTGTCTTGATCAGCTCGTGACGGTCCACCTTGAACGGGTCCTCGTCAGGCCATATCTCCCGGACCAGCTCCAGCGCCGGATCGTCGCCCGACGATTGTACGGCCAACAGCCGCCCTGAGGCACCCAGTGCCCGCACCAGCGGTGCCAGCACCTTGCGGACCTTGAACTCCGCACTCATGCGCGCCCGCCACGGCTGCGACGCGATGACCAGGTCGTAGTCACCGCCCACCTGACCGGGCTTGGGAATGACGTTATCAAGCAGGAAGGCGTGGTCCTTGCGATAGATGACCAGCACCGACGGGCGCACATAGGTGGGATTCCCCGTCTTTTCACTGGATTTGACCTGCCAGCCATCGACCAGGAAAGGATCCAGAGAACGCATCTGCTCGCCGTACTCGTAGGCGCTGTGCCCTTCCAGGGCCACTTCCCGCCAGTTCAGCGCGGCCGCATTGTGCACATCGCGGGGCCTGAGCCATGGCGCCTCGGCATAGTAGAGGTTGGTGATCACGATCACGCTGGACGGATGCTCCATGAACCGGTCGGGCAGTTTCTCCAGCGACAGGCGCACGTCTTCCAGACTGATTTCCTTGGCGATGATCTGGAAAGGTATATTCGGAAAGCGCTTGTGCATTGCGCGCATCAGATGGCTGAGTACCGTGGCGTCACCCATGCCCGCATCGAACAGACGCAGGGCCGGCGGCGAGGGCCGCAGGTGCGCGAGCTCTCGGGCCGCCCTTTCTGCCACTTTCCACTTCTCGTTGCAGGTATTGACGAAAGCCAGATATTTCTGACGGTTGTCGTAGAAACGAAACGGTCGATCAGGCACAAGCCCGCTACGCTCTGCGTTTGCCGACTTGCCTGACCCGCCCTTGCCTGCCGATTCCCCCCGGCCGGTTTTCTTGCCGCTCATCGTGCTGGTGTCCTTTCTATTCTGATAATCACCTGCTGCCGTGTACGACGCTTCAGAATCTGTAGTCGATGGACCGATTCCGGACTGATCCTGCCTGCGTATGTAATCGCGGATCTTGTTGACGGTCTCCAGCGTTACGCTCTTGCCACTGCGCAGCCTTGAGCAAAGTTTGCCGTCATTGACGGCCTGACGGCCGAATGTGGACTCAGCAACCCTGTTACGCCGGCAATGAGCTTCAATCTCCGCCAGCAGGTTTTTCGCCGAGTCTTCCTGCATGATTGTGTTCTTGATCCCCCTCGGTTCTGCCCACGGCCGCCGCATCCCGGCAGTCCGCAGCAGCCGCACGTTACGCCGATGGGCAGATCAATGCAAGTCTGGTCCTGCCCACTCTACAAATGGGTACCTCAAGTGGGCAGAATCCCATAAACCAATCGTGCCACAGGACAACGGCGCGCTTACGCCCGGATCCGTGACCTGGCTGCATATGGAGCCAGGCTCTATATAATGCGCACGCCGCGTCACTGCCAACAATGACCACAACAGGCTGCAGAGGGGGGGCACCGTGGGACTTTACACCTGGGCATGGATATTTCTGGTCGCCTATATCGGCGCGATGCTCGCTTTCGGCATGCTCGGAAGCCGCCGTATCAGTGACGCCGACGACTTTGCCACCGCGCGACGCAGTTACGGGCCGCTGATGCTGGCGCTGGTCTTCGCTTCCACGGCTGCCAGCGGCGCCACCTTCCTGGGACTGCCCGGCCTCACCTACAGCTATGGCATGTCCACGCTGTGGATAGCGTTCTGCTATCCGATCGGCATCTACATTGGGATCATGATCTGCCAGCGCACGATCGCCCGCGGGGGCAACCTGACCGGTGCAAGGTCCATCCCCGAATACCTGGGCGAGCGCTATCAATCCGAAACACTGCGCATCTCGGCCGCGATCTTCTCGCTGATCCTGCTGTTCTATCTCGCAGGACAACTGGTCGCGGGCCTGGTCATGTTCGAAATGATGCTGGGCCTGTCGCAGGGATGGGCGCTGGGTATCACGGCCGTAGTCCTGCTGATCTACGTGACACTGGGCGGCGCCCACGCGGACATTCTCACCGACGGCGCTCAGGGGCTGCTCATGGTCGTGCTGGCAATCGCAATCGGCGGAATTTTCTTTTTCGGCGTGGGCACGGGCGGGTTCGGCAGCCTGATGGAACGGCTCGCCGCAACGGACCGCGAACTGCTGACCCCGTTCAATGCCGCGACACCGATCACCGCCTCGGTCTGGTCCGTGATCACGGTCACCGTCGCCCATATACCGCTGGGCCTGCTGCCGCACATGGGCAACAAGTTGTGGGCATTGAACAACGAACGTGCACGCAATCGGTTCCTGGTGCTCGCCTTCACCTTTGGCATGATTCTGCCGGTGATCACACTGGGCGGCTTCACGGCTCGCGCAGTGCTCGGAGACAGCCTGTTCGACGCCCCCGGCGGTGCCAACACCGCGCTGCCGGCACTGTTCATTCAGCTTTTCCCGGCCTGGCTGGCAGCGCTGCTGGGTGTCGGTGTCCTGGCGGCCGTGATGTCCACCGCCGATGGACTGGTGGTGTCCACCTCCCAGGTGTTTGCCAACGACATCTACCGACGCACGGTGGCGCCACGACTGCACCCGCACCTGTCAACGCAGGCGCTGGATCGCAATGTGCTGCGCATCAGCCGGGTCATGACCGTGCTGACCGTGCTCGGAGCCGCGGCGCTTGGCTGGGCGGTCATGGATATGAACGTTGTGCTGCTGATCTGGATAGGCGTTGGCGGATTCGTGGCCGCGCTGATGGGTCCGCTGGTCGTGGGTTCGGTATGGCAGGGCGTTACCCCCGCGGGGGCGCTGGCCGGGTTCTGGACAGGCGCTGTGGTATTCGTTCTGATCCATGCGGAAATTGTTTCCGGCCACTGGCTGCGCGGCACCACACTGCAGGAATTCGGAGAATGGTTCTCGTTTTATGCTGCAAGCCCTTATTCTGCCTCTGTTTTCGGCGGTGCCGCATCGGTACTGGCGACGGTCGTGGTGTCCCGAGTCAGCCGGCCTTTGCCACCAGAGCACCTCACTCGACTGCATGCCGGCCCCGACGCGTGATGCAGGCTGCTAGAATCGGAACAGAGCCATAAGCAACGGCCGATCCAGGGGGAAACATGAAGCTCAGACTGCTGGCCGCCACCGCGGCACTTGGCACCTTGTACGCTGCCGCGGCATTCGCGCACCACTCCTTCAGTGCAACCTACGACGAGACGAAAACCATACAGATAGAAGGCACGCTGGTGCAGTTCCTGTTCCGTAATCCACATTCGTTCGTGCATGTGATGGCGGAGGATGAGAGCGGCGACATGCAGCGCTGGGGCGTCGAATGGGGCGGGCTGGGCGTACTGGCCGGTCAGGGCGTGACCCGCGATTCACTGCAGCCTGGCGACCACGTGATCATCACCGGCAACCCCGGCCGGAATGCCGATGAACACAGGATACGAATGCGCAGCCTGCTGCGTCCTGCCGATGGCTTCGGCTGGGGCTTCGAAGGCGAGGACTTCGACTGATCCCGGACGGCCGTGCCGCGTGGCTGCGTCACCGCGTGGCCGGGTAACATACGCGCCCATTGTCGCGCCCGAGTCCATGCATGCAGCGCCTGCTCGAAACTCAGCCATCCTCCGTCTGTGTGCTGCGGCTGTCCGCAATCGGCGATACCTGCCATACGGTACCCGTGGTACGCGCGCTGCAGGATGCCTGGCCGGACACCCGCATCACCTGGATCATCGGTCGCACCGAACACGCGCTGCTCGAGGGCCTGGAAGGCGTCGAATTCCTGATTCTGGACAAGAAAGCGGGCCTGGCCGGCTTCAAGGCCCTGCGCGCTCAGCTGCGCGGACGCCGTTTCCCGGTGTTGCTGCACATGCATGCCTCGCTGCGCGCCAACACGGCCAGCCTGCTGGTGTCCGCCGAACGCCGTCTGGGCTTTGACCTCGCGCGCGCGCGTGACTATCAATGGCTGTTCGCCAATTGCCGCATTCCAGCAGTTCCAGAACAGCATGTGATGGATGGTCTGCTGGAGTTTGCGCGCACACTGGGTGTTGCGACCGGGCAGCCTCGCTGGGATGTCCCCCTTCCGGAGCCGGCACGGGCATTCGCGAGCAGTGTGATCGGTGCCGGTTCACCCACCCTGGTGATCAGCCCTTGCAGCGGGCAACGCCTGCGCAACTACAGGAACTGGGATCCGCAGCGGTATGCGATCGTGGCCGATCATGCGCATCGTCACTACGGCGCCCGGGTGATACTCACCGGCGGCAGAACTGCCCTGGAGGCCGAATATGCTGCGGCCATAGCGCGTCACAGCACCTGCCGGCCTGTCGACCTGATCGGAAAAACAGATCTGAAGGAACTGCTGGCAGTGCTTGAGCAGGCCACAGTGCTGCTGTGCCCGGATTCCGGTCCCGCTCATATGGCGACAGCGGTGGGTACGCCGGTAGTGGGACTGTACGCAACCTCCAACCCGCAGCGCACCGGCCCGTACCGCAGCCTGCACCTGGTAGCGAACCGTTATCCGGATGCCGTTCGCAGCGAGTTCAACTGTGAACCCGAGGCGCTGCGTTTCGGCGAACGGGTTCGTAATCCTGAGGCGATGAATCTGATCTCAACCGAAGACGTCATTGAGAAACTTGCGATGGCCTTCGCGGAACGGGGTGTGGCACCGACGCGGCAGGATTGACCGAAACGATAGCCTTAACGCTTAAGGCATTCGAGAGTGACGGGTTCGTGCGCGAGCCTGTCGCGCCCTGGCCGCGCACCCCGGCGCGGCCAGAGGCGACAAAACGACATGTCAGGAGTTCATGGCCCCGAGAATCGCGTCTTTCTTGTCGGCGACGAACTGCTCGAAGGTCTGCAGTGCGGGATTCAGCCTGCGGGCCGTGTCCACACTTCGCGCAGCCAGCACTTCGCGCTCGAAGTCGCGATAGACCTGGAACATGTTGCCCAGTTCGTCCGCACCCGGAAAACCGAAGCCGCGATAGGTATCGGCATCGACCGCGTGGTAGACCACTTCTCCGATCCCGAGCACTCGCCCAAGTACGTCGCTCATCTGCCTGACGGTCAGGAACTCGCCAGCGATACCGACGGTAGCACCGATGTGCCCATCGCCGCCCTTGAAGATTCCGTAAGCGACCTTGCCGATGTCACCGGCCGCAATGCCGGCGAGCTTCGCGTCACCCATGGGCAGCGCCCACGCGTACTTGCCATCCTCGCCCTTCTTCGGGCAAAGACCGAACATGTAAAGGTTGTCCCAGTAGAAAGACGTGACCAGACGGGTCACCGGCAGGCCCGAGAAATACGCATCAGCCTCGGCCTTGGCATCGAAGTGCGGCACACGATACTTCTCCTGAAGGTAGGGCATGCGCTTGTCATCCGCAGCCATCAGTTCGCGTGTGTCTTCCAAAGTCGACCAGATCACATGCTTCACGCCGGCCGCTTTCGCGGCGTCGGCAATGTTCTTCGCCTGTGCCTTCTCCTTGTCGCCGGAAAAGTGTTCCCAGAAGTTCGTCACCGCGTAAACCCCGTGCGCGCCGGCGAACGCTTTCTTCAGACTTTCCACATCATCGATGTCGGCCTGTACCACTTCCGCGCCGTGACCGGCCAGAGCTTTGGCCTGGTCCTTGCCAGGATCACGTGAAATGGCACGACAGGAAAAGCCTCCCCCGCTGTCGGCCAGAATCGCTCGTGACAGACCGCCACCCTGCGAGCCGGTGGCACCCAGTACGGCGATAATCTTGTTCTCAGCCATCTTGTTTTCCTCGATTTCGTGATCTGATCCGGAAGGGTGAAGAATACACGTATGACGCCCCGCCCGCAGCGCGACCGTATACGCCTGTGACCGGGTGGCAGCGGTGAAATGGTGCTACGACGGTCACAGGCGAATAGCCGACCGGTGCCAGACTTGAGTACACTGGGCCATCAGCCAACACAGGATCGAGACGATGTCGGAACAGCCTGATAGAAATACCGCACCTGTAAAATCCGGCGGGAACGGCGGCCGAAAAGTGGCCTGGGGCGTCGCAACGGCACTTGCCATAGCGCTGATCGTACTGGTCGTTGTCATCCTGCCGTCCGAATACGGCGTAGACCCCACCGGTGTCGGTGGCGCACTGGGGCTTACTGCGCTCAGCGAACCCGCCGGACGCACCATACAGATCGCCGACGTGATCGGCGGCAACGAGCGCATCCGTGAAATCGAGCTGCCGGATGCCGGCGAACCGGCGCCACTGCCGAATCCGGCCGTTCACCAGCTGGAGCAGCAGCAGCCGCGCACCGAAACGCTGCGCATCACCATCCCCGCCGAATCCCAGACCGAGGTCAAGACGGTCATGCGCGCTGCGAAAGTCATCACTTACTCATGGGAGCTGGACAGGGGCACCATATACGTCGATTACCACGGCCATGATCCCGCGCTGGGCGACGATTTCTGGGTCCGGTATCAGGAAGCGGAGGAGATTTCCGCCGCCCATGGTTCGCTGGTCGCACCCTTCGATGGCGAGCACGGCTGGTACTGGCTGAATTACAACGAGTTCCCGGTCGAAATCACATTGACTGTCACCGGCTACTTCGACGACATTCGCGATTACGGAATCTTCTGATCGGGTTGCTGACGGCCCGCCGCGGTGCTGCGCTTGGCGGCACCGCGGCTGAGCCTGCGCATCAGCGGCTCCAGCGCGTCGACAGGGAACGGAAACACGATGGCGCGCGTGTTTCCCTGCGATGAAATCTGTCTGAGACTGTCCAGATAGCGCAGCTGAATCGACGACGGCTGCAGCGACAGCACTTTCGCGGCATCCACGAGCCTTCGCGACGCCTGCAGCTCGCCTTCCGAGTGAATGACCTTGGCTCGCCGGTCACGCTCCGCCTCGGCCTGTGCCGCGATGGCGCGAATCATCTTTGCGTCCAGATCCACGTTCTTGATCTCGACGTTCGCCACCTTCACACCCCAGGCTTCCGTCACATCGTCGAGAATCCGCTGTATCGCATCGTTGAGCTTGTCGCGCTCACCGAGCATATCGTCGAGTGTGTTCTTGCCGAGCACGGAGCGCAGCGTGGTCTGTGCAAGCTCGCTGGTTGCCGCCGTGAAGTTCTCCACCTGTATGACCGCCCTCTGCGGATCGACCACGCGGAAATAGACGACGGCGCTGACCGCGACCGACACGTTATCGCGGGAGATGACATGCTGGCGGGGCACATCCATGACCCTGATGCGAAGGTCCACAAGCACCATGGTCTGAATGCCGGGGACGATGATGACCAGCCCCGGGCCCTTCACCTTCCAGAAGCGACCCAGCAGAAAGACCGCGCCACGCTCGTACTCCTGCAGAATGTGTATCGCATTGAACAGGAACAGCGCGATGACGACGCCCAGTGTCCCGATCAGCCACTCAAAGGTCACGATTCAGCGCTCCATCAGACATGAAATGCACGATCGGCCTTGGCAGCCAGGTAGAAGTCGCTGTCTGTCAGGCCGCCAATCTTGTGTGTCCAGATCTCCACGCGACACTCGCCCCAGGCGATATGCAGATCCGGATGGTGACGCTCGGCTTCGGCAATCTCCGCCACACGGTTTGCGAAGGACATCGCATCGACGAAATTGCCGAACTCGTAGCAGCGCTCGAGATGACCTTCGTCATTGAGCGCCCAGCCGGGTTCCAGCTCATCCAGAAGCGCTCTGGCCCGCGTCAGCTCCATGGGCGGCACACCACCGCGGCAGGGTACGCACTTGTTGTCGGCGAGACTCATATGCGATGCCTCCTTGCAGAATTTCAGGGTATCACATCAGCCATCAGCCTCGTGACCCGCTCCCGCAGCGCGGGTAATGCGGCCGCATCGATGCCGAAAGCTTCATCAAGGACTGCCAGCAGCTGTCCGGTATCGTCCAGCGTTCTCGTCACGCTTGTGCCCTTTCCGACCGGATGAAAACTGTATCGCCGGTCGCGCAAGGCATGACGCCCCTCGGGGGCGGCCCTGGCCAGCATCAGGCCGGTTATGAACCGCGAGGCAGGATGATTCGACAGATACCAGTTGACGATCTCGTAGTCACACAGCTGCTGTGCCTGAAGATCGAACGAATACAGTGTGCGCCATTCCCCGGTCACTTCAGCTGAAAGAAAATACGTTTCCTGTTGCTCACTTATCATGAACTTCTCATGTGGAGTCTGCTGCGGTGTACGAACCCGGAAATCCAGTGGCGCCGTCAACGTCAGACCACCGAACCCTACATCCGCAAGCCAGCGCTCATGATCGGACTCAACCAGCAGCAGCATGTGACTGCGCGGCGGAGAGGCCTCCGGCGCCGCCCCGAGATGAACGCGGGCGGACAGTCCCGATACCCGAAAACCGACCGCTGTCAGAACTCCGGCGAGCAAGAGGTTGTGCTCGAAGCAGTAACCGCCACGACGTGACGCGACCAGCTTGTGGTAAAGCTGTGTCGGATCCAGTGACACGGGTTCACCACAGAACGGTGTCAGGTTCTCGAACGGAATGTGGCGGGGGTGAAGCTCGTGAAGGCGATGCAGGACCTCCGGCGCCGGCTCGACCGGGCCATCGTAACCAATGCGGCGGAAATAGGCGTCAAGGTGAGCAAACGGTGCAACCAGGGGAAGACAACCCTGATTGTTATTGTTCATGGCCGTCGGTCGGCTTCACGACCAGCACATCCGCTGTCGACTTTTCCAGCACGCGCTCAGTCGTACTGCCGAGGAAAAGGTCATGAAGCCGGCCCCGCGACCATGCGCCCATGATGAGCAGATCGGTGCTGCCATCCGTGGCCAGCGTCTCCAGCACATCATCCGGAGCCGCAGCCTGCAACTGCGCCGTCGCGTCCGGAAGCCCGGCCTGCCGGATCACCTGCAGCAGCGCGTCGCGCCGGTTGGATTCGACGACGCGTTCCGCTTCACCGACCTGCACCTGTTCCAGGTGCGAGGCCGGGAGAAATTCGTGCAACGGTACGTAGGCGTGCACCACCCGCAAGCTGATGTCTTCTTGGCCGGAAACGATGTCTGCGGCGCTGGACAGTACGACATCGTCCAGTACGGCAGGTTTTCCGTGCGCATGAAACGGGTCCACGGCTGCCACTACGCGGCGGTAGGGCTGCTCTGCGTCACCGCGTACGACAAGCACGGATGCGGGACTGGCAGCCACGCAGTGCCAGAGCTTTCGCACCGCCCGCCTGTCTGCGGCCGGCAGTGACACAACCACCAGATCGGCATCGTAGTCACGTACCTGCTGCGCAAGCACTTCATGTTGCAGGGCGCTCCAGAGCGCCGTCGCCGTTGCCTCAAGACCCTGCTCGGAGATTCCCGCAGCCGCCTGATCAACCGCGCCCTGCCGTTCAAGGACCAGATTCTGGCGCAGCGATTCATATAGCTCCGGATGGCCGAAATACCCTTCCAGCAGCGGCTGATGGACCAGTTCCAGTACCCATACCGAAGCCCCCGGTGCCGCAAGCGCAACCGCCCGGCGACCCGCCGGCCCGTTGTCTACTCCGGCCTGTGACAAAACAATAATTCTTCTGTACATGATCACTTCCTGCGCAGCATGGGCCCGTCAGACCCGATCATACGATACGGACACAGCCGTCGGCGCTTCAACCTTGCCCCTCAACCGTGAAGGCGCACGCGCTCTCCCAGTTCCGGCAGGTGCGGCCTGATCTGATGTCGTTCCTCTATGGCAGTCGCGAGCGTCTCGCGTGCCGACTGTTCGCCGTGCACCAGATAGAGCGGCGGATGACTGTCGAAGTGCCCGTACCAGTCCATCAGTCCCCGCTGGTCTGCATGTGCCGATAAGCCACCGACAGTATGCACCGTGGCTTCGACACGAATCGCTTCCTGCCAGATCCTGACATAGTCAGCGCCATCGACCAGCCGACGCCCCAATGTGCCCTGCGCCTGAAATCCGATCATCACGACATGGCACTGGGGACGCCAGACATTGTGCTTGAGGTGATGGACGATGCGACCGCCACTGCACATGCCGCTGCCCGCGATCACGATCGCGCCGGCCTCGATCCGGTTGATCGCCATGGACTGCTCGGGCGTGGACGACAACTGCAGGTTATCCAGCACCGGCAGACCGTCACTTTCCCGGAACAGCTTTGCGCCATATAGATGACGGAAACGTGCGTACACTTCGGTGGCTTCTATGGCCATGGGGCTGTCGAGGAAAATCTGCCAGTCGGCCAGTCCCCATTCGCTGCTGTGCTCGGCCATCAGGTACAGTAGATCCTGCGTACGCCCTACCGAGAAAGCAGGGATCAGTACGTTTCCCTCATTCTCACGCGCGCTGCGAAAAATTTCGCCCAGTTCCTGCAGCGTGTCGTCGAATGATCGGTGATTGCGGTTGCCATAGGTGCTCTCCATCAGCACAACGTCCGCTTCCTGCACCGTCGCGGGATCCTCCATCACCGGCGCTTCGCTGTAGCCGAGATCCCCGCTGAAGACCAGCTTGCAACCGGCGGCGCCCTCCTCCATCCACAGTTCGACGATGGCCGCCCCGAGAATATGACCGGCATCACTGAGTCGGACAGATACACCCGGAAGAATCTCCCGCTTGTCGCCGTACTCCATGCCCCGGAACTGGCGGACAACCCGCTCGGCATCCTCGCGGGTATAGAGCGGCTCCACTGGCGGCAGGCCCTTGCGCGCACGCCGGCGGCTCTCGAGTTCGGCATCCTTTTCGTGCAGGTATGCCGAATCGCGCAGCATGATCTCGCACAGGGACTTTGTCGCGTGATGGGTGTAGACATTGCCCTTGTAACCCAGACGACGCAGCAGTGGCAGCCTGCCGGAGTGATCAATATGCGCATGGCTGAGCACAACGGCATCGACTTCGCTCACATCCACGGGCAACGGATCGCGATTGCGCTGCTCATCCTTGCGACCACCCTGAATCTGCCCGCAATCCAGCAGCAGCGTGTGCCTGCCGGTTCGCAGCAGATAACATGAACCGGTCACAGTGCCGGCTGCTCCCAGAAACTCAAGTTCCATCTGTCACCTCAACTTCCCTGTGCGGCGCCGAACACTTCGGCTGCAATCAGGCTTTCCTCGTCTGTTTCCAGAGCCAGTACCGGCCGGCTGCCGGATGCACTGATAAGGCCGTTACCTACCCGATTCCTGTGCGGGTCCAGCTGCACGTCCCAACACGACAGTGCCGATGCCACCCGCGACCGGATCTCCGCGGATCGCGAACCTATGCCACCGCCAAACACCACCGCAGCCTCGCCCTTCAGCAGCGTCAGATACGCGCCGATGGTACTCACCAGGCGGTGCACGAACATGTTCAGCGCAAGCTCTGCCGTCGCCTCGCCCTGTTGTGCGGACTGCAGCAATCTTCGCATGTCCGCCTCGCCTGCCAGCCCCTTCAATCCCGATTCCCTGTTGAGCAGCTTCTCTATGGTGTCAGGATCGAAGCCCTCACGTGTCAGTGCAATCACTACGGACGGATCCACGTTGCCGCAACGGGTCGCCATTACCAGACCTTCCAGCGGGGAATAGCCCATGGACGTTTCCACAGACCGACCACCCTCGACAGCGCAGGCCGAACAGCCACTACCGAGTTGCAGCGTAACGGCGTTGACAGCGTTCGTTTCCAACCCGAGCACTTCGGCGCTTGCCCGCACCAGCGACGCATGCGCAAGGCCGTGAAAACCGTAACGACGAAAACCGAAGCGAGCCACCAGCGCCTCCGGTAACGCGTAGCGCGTCACCGCCTCCGGCATGGTGCGATGAAAGGCAGTGTCGAATGCGGCGTAGGCCGGGATGTCAGGTCGGCGTTCGCGCAGGCTGCGCATCACTTCGAGCGAGCGTGCGTTATGCAGGGGAGCCATCGGCACCAGGCGTTCTATCGTTGCCTCCACGCTGGCATCCACGCGCACAGTCTCCACGAGCTGCCGGGCACCATGGACGACGCGATGCGCGTGCAGATCCGCCTCCGACTCCATGCACGCCAGCAGCTCATCGACAAGCGTCTCAGCGGCTGCGCCATCGGGCCAGGCACGCTCTTCACGCCGCAGCACTCGCGACTTCATCGCACCGATTTCGACCATTGCTGCCTTCAGCGTAGCCGTGCCGGCATTGAACACCAGAACCCGCGCCATGCGGTCACTCATTTCCTGCATTTGACGACGGTGCCGGCCGGGGCATCATGGTTATCGGCGCGCGTCCATGGCTTCATGCAGGGCATCATACGGTTCAACAAACTTTCGCACGCCTTCGGTGAGCAGCCTTCGGCAGATCTCTTCCAGATCGATACCCAGCGCACCCAGCTCTTTCAGGACTTTCGCAGCCCGATCCGCTCCTTCCACCAGGCGCGGCGCAGGGTCGCCATGATCATGGTAGGCCTCGAGCGTCTCGGGTGGCAGGGTATTGATGGTGTCCGGAGCAATCAGCGCTTCAACGTATTTGATGTCGCTGTAAGAAGGATTCTTGGTGCCGGTGCTGGCCCACAACAGTCGCTGCCCGCGTGCACCATGACGCTGGAGGTCGCGAAAGCGCCTGGACCGATGCATCTTCTGGCAGATGGCATAGGCGCGCCTCGCACTGGCAACCGCCACCTCGCCTTTCAACCGCTTTGCCCGCCGCCCAGTAGCCCCGCCCTCCACGACCATAGGTTCCAGCAGCCCATCGACCATGGTGTCGATGCGGCTCAGAAAAAAACTCGCAACGGAGGTGATGCGTTTCAGGTTCAGACCGGCTTCCCGTGCGTATTCCATGCCCTCAAGATAGGCATCGACGACGTCACGGTAGCGCTCAAGCGAGAACAGCAGCGTGACATTGACCCCGGTGCCTTCGCCGACCAGTGTTCGCAACGCGGCTATACCGGCGTCAGTGGCAGGCACCTTGAGAAGTAGATTCGGCCGGTCGACCAGGTCGCGCAGGCGCCGCGCCTCGGCAATGGTGGCCTGCTCGTCATCGACCAGATGTGGCGACAGTTCGAGACTTACCAATCCGTCGCTGCGGCCACTTGACTCGTACAATGGCAACAGTACATCGGCAGCCGCGCGTATATCCGCGACAACCAGTTCTTCGCAGATTTCTCCGGCACTCAGACCTGACGCTGTGAACGCTGCAATCTCAGCGTCGTAATGCCCGGTATGGAGTATGGCCTTCTCGAAAATAGCGGGATTGGACGTGATGCCGCTGACGCCACGATGCTCCATCATCGCCTGCAGCCGGCCGGAGCGCACAAGGTCGCGATCCAGATAGTCCAGCCATACTGACTGCCCCAGCGCTCTCAGTCGCAGTAATGGACTGTCCGGCATGCCACCACCTTCAAAGTAACGGTCGCCGAAGCCGTGCAACAGGGATTACCTGTCGCACGGCCGCGGTCCCGTTTCCAATGTTAGCGCGTTGCCAGACGCGTACGCATCATTCCGGTCCAGCCCTGCACACGCGCCGTGATGTTGGCGGCAGTGAGATAGACCACCGGAATCAGTACCAGCGTGATCAGCGTCGAAGCAGCAAGACCGCCGATCACTACGCGCGCGAGCGCTGCCTGGATCTCCGCGCCGGTGCCTATGCCCACAGCCAGAGGCAGAAGTCCCAGTATGGTGGTCATCGTCGTCATCAGGATGGGGCGAAGTCTCAGCCTGGCCGCCTCGATGACAGCATTGCGCACATCCAGACCTTCCTCGCGACGCATCAGATTGATGTAATCAACGAGCACAATGGCATTGTTGACTACAATTCCCAATAACATCACGACGCCCATCAGACTCTGCAGGTTCAGGGTCGTACCCGTGATCAGCATGGTCGGCACAATGCCGATGATGACCAGTGGCACACTGAACATCACGATCAATGGATCGAGGAAACGTTCGAACTGCGCCGCCATGACCATATAGATCAGGGCGATGGCGATAATGATCGCAAGCGTGAAATCCCGCTGTGCCTGCTGCTGTTCCTCGTATTCCCCGCCGAAATAGACACTGAACCCATCAGGAAGCGCCATGGTCGAGAGTTCACGCTGGATCTGCCGCACCGCATCACCGAGCGCCACTCCGCTTTCCAGGTTGGCGTTGATGTAGTTAACACGCTGACCATCGATGCGGTTGATGCTGGACGGTCCCCTGCCGCTTTCCTGGGTCGTGACCGTGGAGATCGGAATGATCGTACCCTCTGAGGTGCGTACGCCGATGTTGTCCAGATCCATGACGCCAACCCTGTCTTCAGGGCGCAGGCGTACGTTGATGGGAATCTCTTCACCGCTGACCCGGAACATGCCGGCGCGCCGCCCGGCCACATTTGTCTGCATTGCAGATGCAACGTCCTGTATGCCAAGCCCCAGCTGCGCTATGCGTTCACGGTCGAAGCGCACGTTCTGTTCGGGCCTGCGGTCCGCCGTACTGGCGCTCACATCGGCGATGCCGGGAATGGTTTCCATTCGGGCAACGACTTCCTGGATGACTTCCTCTGCCACCTGCGTATCGTGACCGCGCAACTGCAGCTGCAGTGAATCGCTGTCGCCGCCACCACCGGCACGGAACAGCATGCGCAGTATCCACAGCCCGCCGCGTGCCGACACCTGCACGTCAGCGCCCGGCACTGCGTTCGTGACTACACGCCTCAGGTCGTCCGCGATCTGATCTGCGGTTCGGGAACGCACGCCAGGCTCCGTCAGGACGATATCGATGGATGCCTGGTTATTGCGTACGTCGTTGGTCATGGACAGCATATGCGCCGGATCGATCGCGGAACGCACCGCCTGATCCAGCGCCTGCAGATACTGGTACATGATGGCGATGTTCGTACCTTCATCCATGCGCATGCGCACCTGCAGCTCGTCCCCGTCGGTCTGCGGGGCAAGCTCAAACGGAATGCGCGGATACAGCATCGCCGAAGTCACCAGTAGCGCAAGCGTGACCACACCCACCACGGCGCGATGATTCAGCGCGGATGAAACGACACGGCCGTACCAGTTCTCCAGTCCCTCGAACATGCGCTGCATGAACGAGCGATTCACCGCGCCCGGCTCATCGGGCTGAATGGTCAGGAACTTGCTGGCCAGCATGGGTACCAGCGTCAACGCGACCAGCAGCGAGCAGAACAGCGAGAACACCACGACCAGTGCCAGCTCCTGGAACATCGCACCGGTCATGGTCTGCATGAACACAACTGGCAGGAATATGACGGTCGTTGTCAGTGTCGCGGCGATGATCGCGCCGGTGACCTGACGCGTACCGATCAGAGCCGCGGCGGTACGGTCCTTGCCACGCTGTCGCTGACGCACGATGTTCTCAAGCACGACGATGGCATTGTCGACGATCAGTCCCACACCCAGCGCCAAGCCACCGAAACTCATCTGGTTCAGCGTAAGGCCGCCGAAGTAGATCAGGCCGAATGTTGCGACAATGGATATCGGGATCGCGACGGCAACAACCATGGTTGCTGAGCCGTTGCGCAGAAACGCAAGCAGCACGACGATTGCCAGCACACCGCCCCATATGGCCGAGTTGCGTACGTTATCAATCGAAGACTGGATGAACTCACTCTGGTCGGTGATGACACGCAGCTGCAGATCGCTGCGCATCGCATTGATGCGTTCGACTTCCGCCGTGACCCTGCGTGCGACCTCGACGGTATTGCCGCCGGTCTGCTTGCGCAGGCCCATGCGTATCGTGGGACTGCCGTCTATTTCCACATAGCGGTTGATGTCCCGATAGCCGAGCTCCACATGCGCGACATCCCGGACTCGAATCGGATGACCATCGACAACACGCACGACGGTATTGGCGATCTGGTCCACATCGTCATATTCGCCCAGCGTGCGCACATAGAGATCGCGCATGCCCTCACGGACATTTCCGCCCGGAAGGCTTACATTGTCTCGACCCAGCGCATTGATGACATCGTTTGCAGTGATGTTCGACGATATCAACCGGTCGCGTATCAGGTCGACATTGATTTCACGATATACGCCGCCCCAGATGTCAATCGCACCGACGCCCTCGATCTGCTCGAAGGCTTTCATGATGTCGCGCTCGAGCACCCTGGTCAGCTCAGCCAGCGGCCTCGTGGACAACGCGCCCACGACAACGATCGCCTGCTGGTTCGGGTCGAATCGACGAATCTGCGGCGTACTGATCTCCGCGGGCAGCTGCCCGCGCACCCGGTCTATGGCCGCACGGACATCATTGGCGGCCTCATCCAGATTGGCATTCTGAGCAAAGCGCAGTTGTATGGTCGTGGACCCCTCCGAGGCTGAGGAAGTCACGCTGGTCAGATCGGGCACACCGGCGACCGCGTTCTCTATGCGCTCGGTGATGATCAGTTCCATTTCCTCGGGGCCGACATTGCTGTAGCTCACCGAGACGTTGAGCTGCGGGAACTCCAGAGGCGGAAGCAGATCCACGGGCAGATGCCGGAAGCTGATCAGCCCCAGCGTGATCACGATCATGTACACCATCGCTGTAGCGATGGGGCGATTTACTGATGTCCTGGCGAGTGCCACTTGTCCGGTTCCCCCTCGATGCCTGCTCTTGCCGCGTGACTTTTATCGACCGACCATCTACTAACCGCCGAAATCGCGGCTGGCGACACGCTCGACGATGATGTTCAGCAGGTCACGGCTCTGCATCTGCTGCAGGTTCATGATGTGATCCCAGGGCGTCGGCTGAATGATGGCTGCAGGCGCGTTGCGACTGCTGAGCATGCGATGGCCCATGGTGACCACCCAGTCCCCCGGCTCCACGCCGGTCACACCGGACAGCATGCGACCGCGCGCAACCACATTCACCGGGACAAACTCGACCGGAAAAGTCTCGGCGTCCTGAAATGACAGACGCAGCAGTTCTTCTCCATCGACCAGGTCGTCATCGACCATCCCGTGAGCTTCCAGCAGTTCGCTGCGACGGGTGACATACACACCCTCGCGACCGTCCCGCGGATCGCGATAGATCGCGGCATTGGGAATCAGGGCCGCAAGCGAGCTTTCGCCGTAAAGGACGTCGACCGTCACGAACATGCCGGGACGCAGGAAATCCTGATGGTCTTCGATGTCGATCTCGGCTTCGGTGGAATGGGTGACCGGGTTCAGGAACGGAGAAACGCGACTGATGCTGGCCTGAATCACGTTGTCCGGCGCAAGCTCCGAAACGATATGCACATTGGTGCCGGCGGTAATATAAGTGAGCATTCTTTCGGTCAGCGTCACACGCACTCTCATGGCCGAAGGGTCACCGATCACCGCCAGCCTGGTGCCGGTGTTGACGTTCTGGCCGATTTCGGCGGCCATGTTGCCGACCATGCCGGTGATCGGAGCGCGGACGACGGTGTGTCCCAGCTCCATACGACGCTCGTTGATCTGCGATGCGGCCTGATCCCGCTGTGCCCGGATCAGGTCCAGGTCCGCACGTGCGGAAGCAACGTCAGCGCGGGCGTTATCCAGATCCGTCATGCTGGTCAGCCCACGCTCGGCCAGCGTCTCAAGGCGATTGAGATTCGTCTGCAGCCGCTCGAGATTGGTTTCGGACTGACGCACTCGCGCCTCAGCCACCTCAAGCCCTGATTCGGCCTGGCGCAGCCGTTCCTCGATCTCGGTCGAACGCAGACGCACCAGCGGGTCTCCGGCGGAGACGAACTGTCCGTCCTGCGCATAGATCTCGACCACCGGCCCGGAAAGCTCGGGGTAGATCTCGCTTTGTATGCGGGCACGCACGGTACCGGCAAGGCGCTCTTCCAGCGGCAGTGTTCCGAACAGCACTTCGACAGACTCGACACTGGGTGTTCGCTGCTGGCGCTGCTGATTGCCCTGCTGCCAACCCTGCTGCTGCTCGGCCTGTCCGCAACCGAATGCGAACAGCACGGAAAGCAGGGCTATGTTCCTGATTTGGTTGTGCATCTGAGCCCACTATGCGAAAAAGGTGGCAAGGATACCGTGAGAGGGGATACAAGCCAACGCGCGTGGCAACAGAATTGTGAAGTTGCGCGATGACAGAACGATGTCAGACGCTCCGTTTCGGCTTCCCAGTTCCGCCAGACCAACAGCATTCCCTGTTCTTCCTCCCGATCATGACCAGCCAGAGCCGGTCAGGAGCCGCCATCCTGCAACCCTTTATGGCGGTTCATGAGGTTTGACAGCGCAACAGGGCAGAAAATCCTGCGATCTTCAGATTTATTCAGACTTTATGCGCGTCAGTCCGACTCGTGGTGCTTCCAGACCCAATCCCTGATGTCCGGCATATCCTGTCCAAACTCATGAATATATTGCCGGTGATCGATCAGACGATCCCTGATGGCCTGCTTGGCATATGCGGCCAGAGGACCCAGGCGGGGCACACGGTCGATGACATCTCCCACCAGATGAAAGCGATCCAGGTCGTTCAGGACCGCCATGTCGAAAGGCGTGGTCGTGGTGCCTTCCTCCTTGTAGCCCCTGACATGGAGATTGGCGTGATTGGTTCGACGGTAGGTCAGCCGGTGAATCAGCCATGGGTAACCGTGATAGGCAAATATGATGGGCTTGCTGTCGGTGAAAATCGTGTCGAAATCGCGATCCGATAGCCCGTGGGGATGTTCGGTTTCCGGCTGCAGTGCCATCAGGTCGACGACATTGACGACCCGAACCTTCAGGTCCGGAAAGTACTCCCGCAACAGTGATACGGCGGCCAGCGTCTCCAGCGTGGGGACGTCACCGGCACAGGCCATCACCACATCCGGTTCGCTGCCCTTGTCATTGCTGGCCCATTCCCAGATGCCGACGCCGGCCTCGCAATGCCGAATCGCTGCGTCCATGTCCAGATACTGAAGCTGCTGCTGCTTGCCGGCCACGATGATATTGATGAAGTCGCGAGAACGCAGGCACTTGTCCGCCACATACAGCAGTGAGTTGGCGTCCGGCGGCAGGTAGACCCGAATGACGTCGGCTTTCTTGTTCACCGCATGGTCGATGAAGCCCGGATCCTGATGACTGAATCCGTTGTGATCCTGGCGCCAGACGTGCGAGGTCAGCAGATAGTTCAGCGATGCCACCGGACGGCGCCACGGAATCTCGCCACTGACCTTGAGCCACTTGGCGTGCTGATTGAACATCGAATCGACAATATGAATAAACGCCTCATAGCACGAGAAGAACCCGTGCCTGCCGGTCAGCAGATAGCCCTCCAGCCAGCCCTGACAGAGGTGCTCCGAGAGCACCTCCATGACCCTCCCGTCCGGCGCCAGATGCTCATCCATGGGTATGAACGGCCCGGTGCTGGCTTTGGCGGTAGCTTCGAAAACCGCATCGAGCCGATTCGAGGCCGTTTCATCCGGCCCGAACAGCCTGAAATTGGCTGACTTTTCATTACGGCGAAACACGTCGCGCAGAAAGCGCCCCAGTACACGGGTCGCTTCTCCGTACTCTTCGCCTGGTCTATCCACCTGCACGGCGTAGCTGCGAAAGTCCGGCATGCGCAGATCCTTGAGCAGCAGGCCACCGTTGGCATGGGGATTGGCGCTCATGCGCCTGTCACCGGGCGGCACCTGATCCAGCAGCGCCGCCACCGGCCGGCCCTCGGTGTCGAAAAGCTCTTCCGGTCCGTAACTGCGCAGCCACTCCTCCAGCGCCTTGAGCTGCGCCGGCTTGTCCCGCAGCGCTGATAACGGCACCTGGTGCGAGCGCCAGCTGCCTTCGGCCGGCAATCCGTCTGTCTCCTTCGGTCCCGTCCAGCCTTTGGGCGTGCGCAACACAATCATCGGCCAGCGCGGACGCGCCGAGAACCCGCCGTCGCGCGCCTCGTCCTGTATGGAGCGGATACGCGCCACGACCGCATCCAGCGTGTCGGCCATGCGCACATGCATGCCATACGGTTCGTCACCTTCCACGAACCATGGCTCATAGCCGTAACCGCGAAACAGCGAAGTCAGTTCGTCATCATCCATCCGCGCCAGCAACGTCGGGTTGGCGATCTTCCAGCCGTTCAGGTGAAGAATGGGCAGCACCGCACCATCACGGACAGGATTGAGAAACTTGTTCGAATGCCAGCTGGCTGCAAGTGGCCCGGTTTCCGCTTCGCCGTCACCGATGACGCTGGCCACGATCAGGTCCGGGTTATCGAACGCCGCGCCGAAAGCGTGCGCAAGCACGTAACCGAGCTCGCCTCCTTCATGTATGGACCCCGGCACTTCCGGTGCACAGTGACTGGGAATACCGCCCGGAAAGGAGAACTGCTTGAACAGCCGCTGCATGCCCTCGGCATCGAGTGACACTTCCGGATACAGCTCGCTGTAGGTTCCGTCCAGCCACGCATTGGCCACCATCGCGGGCCCGCCATGCCCCGGCCCCGCCAGAAAAATCATATCCAGATCCAGCTCGCGAATGATCCGGTTCAGGTGCACGTAGATGAAATTCAGCCCCGGGGTCGTCCCCCAATGGCCGAGCAGTCGCGGCTTGGTGTGTTCGATCGCAAGCGGCTTACGCAGCAGGGGATTCGCGAGCAGGTAGATCTGTCCTACGGAAAGGTAGTTCGCTGCGCGCCACCAAAGGTGCAGGGCCTTTATCCGTGAATCGTCTGTCGAGTACGTCATGAATCTGTAATCCGGTCGCGGGTACAGCGCCGCCCCACCACTGTGCCTGATTCGTACCGGACCCGGCACGTGACAGATCCGGTACGTACTACTACGTAGTGACGGCCTGCAAAGGCGCCTCATAAAGTGCAGGTCATGATGACGAAGTCAGGCAGCAAAATAAAGGCTTCGAAATCCACTGGCAGGAAAGCCGCAGAACGCGAACGCATGATCGCGGAGGCCGCTTACTTTCGAGCAGAACGGCGTGGATTCTCGGGTGGCGACTCAGTGACAGACTGGCTCGCAGCCGAAAAGGAAGTTGATCATCGCCTGAGACAACCCGCTGCGGAACCATGTACGAAGCGCGCGTCTCAGGCCAAGACCAACGCGGATAAGCCGACGCCCGCGAAGGCAAAGACAAAGAAAAAAGCCCGCAAGATTGCGCCCCGTAAGAGTGCAGACTGATGAAAACCGTGTCCGTTACCCTGCGGGAAGATCTGAAACACATTGACCACGAATCGCTGGAGCAGGAACTGACAGCCGAAGCCGGCATTCATGCTATTCACTTCGACCGCAGTCGTAGCCACACGCTCACCATCGACTACGACCCGGCGATTCTGAACGAAACTCAGCTGCTGAATTCCATTTACCGACACGGCGTCTATCCGGAGCCGACGCCACAGGACAAACCGGACTGAATGGCCACTACCTTGCTTATGCAGAATTTCCCGAGATTCGTTCTCACGCTTGCCGCTTTAGCCATCGCGCATACGGCTGCGGCGCAGCAGCCGGCCGCACCCGACGGCGCAACCCTGTACAGAAACAACTGCGCAGCCTGTCACGGTATCGCCGGCGAAGGTGATGGCCCGGTCGCATCGGCGATGCGGGTCACGATCCCGAACCTGCGCACACTGGCCAGTCGCAACGACGGTACGTTTCCTCTGGAGGCTGTTGCTGCATATATCGATGGTCGAACAACGCCCGCCGCCCATGGCGACCGGCACATGCCGGTGTGGGGAGACGTGTTCGCCACCGGAGCCGATACGCGACAATCCGGGGAAGATGTCGCGCTCCGTATTGCCGCCCTGACGGAGTTTCTGTCGCAGCTCCAGTATCGGGACTGACGCCCCCGGCCGCAGCGCAGTCTGAGCTAGCTGTCGGGCTTGTCCACCGAACCCACGACGCGAACCAGATCTGCCAGCGAGCGCATGCCCAGCTTGCGCATCACCCGTGCTCTGTGCAGTTCCACGGTACGCTGGCTGACGCCAAGATCAAATGCAATCACCTTGTTTGCCTGACCGTTGACCACACGCTGCATGACTTCGGTCTCGCGCGGTGTCAGTGTCGCCAGCTTCCTGCGTATCGCCGACACGGAACTCTGCTGTTCACGAAGGTCCCGGTCCTTCTCCAGCGCCTTGTGTATGCGACTGATCAGATTCTGCTCGCGAAAAGGCTTCTGGATGAAATCGAAGGCACCGGCCTTCATCGCATTGACAGCCATGGGCACATCACCATGGCCGGTGATGAAAATGACAGGGATCGATATGCCCTGCCGGTTCAGGTGTTCCTGCAACTCCAGGCCGCTGAGTCCTGGCATCCTGATATCCGCAACAAGACATGCGTGCTGCCCCGGATCAAGCGCCTCCAGAAACTCGCTGGCCGAACCAAAGACCCGGCAGGCGAGGCCCGATGCTTCGAGCAGCAGGCCGACAGCGTCCCTGACGGCCTCGTCGTCATCGACGACATAAACCAGTCCTTCACTGTCTTTCATGGCAACGCTCATTACGGGTCGAGAATTACCAGGCCGACGGGAGGCGAACGACGAAGCGCGCACCGCCCTCGGGGTTGTCCGAGAAAGTGAGAGTGCCGCCGTACGATTCAGCGATCGTACGGCTGATCGCAAGACCCACACCCAGCCCGTCCTGCTTCGTCGTCACGAAGGGATGAAATATGCTGTCCGCGAGCGACTTCGGCACACCATGGCCAAAATCCAGTACTTCGATGCTCGCGCCACCATCGTCGGCTCGTTCCGTCCTGATATGGATTCCCTTCTTCTTGCGCAGGCCGTACCGCATCGCGTCGACCGCATTGCGCGTCAGGTTCATGACCACCTGCTGAAGCTGTATGCAATCGGCATTGACCCGGGGCACATCCTCACCCAGCTGTACCGACACGACAATACCTTCAGCATGCGCGTCGGCTTCGATGAGGTTCATCACATCGCTGATCAGAGAATTCACATCCACGGGTTCCGTTTGCACTTCGTGCTTGCGCAGAAAGCTGCGCAGGTTTGCGATGACTTCGCTGGCTCGCCTCGCCTGATCTGCAACGCGATCGCAGGTCCTTGCCAGCGCCGACATGTCCGGCGGATCGCGTTGCATCAGACGCTTCGCGGCTTCCGCGTACATCGTAATGGCGCTCAAGGGCTGGTTGATCTCGTGCGCAATACCGGAAGCCATTTCGCCGAGCAGATGAAAGCGTCCGACATGCGTGAGCCTTGCTTCCAGGGAACGGGTATTGCGCTCGATCTCCTTATCTGCCGTCCGGTCCCGGATGATGCCGACGAATCTGCGGCTGCCTTCGCTTCTCGCCTCGCCAATGGACAGGCTGATTGGAAAAACCTCGCCACTGGCACGCCTGCCTTCCACGTCCCTGCCCCGTCCAATGACATGGGCCTGCCCGGAATGAACATAGCGTTCAACGTAGGACTGGTGTTCGGTTGCATAAGGTTCCGGCATCAGCATGGATACAGGCTGATCGATGACATCGGCGGACGGGTATCCGAATATTCTTTCCGCAGCCGGATTGAAAGCATTGATACGCCCGCTCTCGTCGATAACGACAATCGCGTCCACCGCTGCGTCCAGCAAGGCCGCAAGTTCCGCTGCGGACCAGTTGATAGTGGCTGACTTGCGTGGCGCCTCAAGCATACGTAGTTTCCGTCAGCATACCGTCGCAGAAGACAAACTATGATGAGCGCAACAACGCGCTACAGCGTCGACATCATCCTTGGAGGCCCCGGCACAATGCCCGCATATGCGAAACACATACTTGCCGTAATTGATCCCACCACTGAGGTCCAGCCGGCACTCGAACGCGCAGCGCAGCTGGCTGCGAATTGCGGCGCGATACTCGAGCTGTTCATCTGCGATTACGATCAGTATCTTGCCGGCGAAAGGTTCTTCGACGAGAAATCGCTGAACCAGGCGCGCAGCAACATGCTCGCCACTCATCGCAAGCGCCTCAACGAACTCGCGGACAGCGTGGCAGCACGCCATGATGTTACTGTCAGGCAGGACGTGATCTGGGATCACCCGTTGCATGAAGGCATCGTCCGCAAGGTCATCAGCGCCGGTGCTGACCTGCTGGTCAAGGACACTCATTATCATTCGGCGTTCAAGCGCTCCATCTTCTCCAACACCGACTGGAACCTGATTCGCAACTGTCCCTGCAAGGTTCTGCTGGTGAAACCCCGGGAGGCCGCTGCTCATCCACAGGTCATCGCAGCCGTGGACCCCCTGCACGAACACGACAAGCCCGCCGAGCTCGACGATCGCATCCTGGAAGCAGCCGAGAACTACTGCGTATCCATGGGCGGCACGCTGCATGTCTGCCATGCGTTCGATCCGGCGCCCGCACTGGCCGTATCGGCGGATGCCGTGACCATGCCGCTGGCGGTCCCCGCGCGCGAACTTATCGATACGCTGAAGTCGACCCACACCCGTGCCGTTCACAAGCTCGTTGACGAACATGCACTCGGCCGCGAAAACCTGCATATCCATCAGGGGCCGGCGCACGAGGTGCTGCTCGATGTTGCCGATGAAGTTCATGCGGATCTCGTTGTGATGGGCGCCATATCGCGCAGTGCGGTCAGAAGACTCTTCCTTGGCAGCACTGCGGAAAAGATGCTGGACCGGTTGCCGTGTGACGTGCTCATCGTGAAACCCGAAGGATTCAAGCCCGACATCTGATCATCCGGCAGCCGGCAATACGATCACGTCCGCGGTCACTTCGTCGATCACTCGCTGCGCCGTATCGGCACGCGACGGACCGAAAACAGCGTTTGCGGAACCGATTACGATCACCCCGGCATTGAGCTTCTCGGCCACTTCGGCTATGCCACGGGTCGCCGAGCCCTCGGTCGCGTGCACCCGGTTCCTGGGCAGACGACAACTGTCGGCAAACTTCTGGCGGTCAAAATAGATATCGTGTCCCTTGTAGACAGTGACCGCGTGCAGGTCCGCCTCCAGTGCACCCGATATGCGATGCGCCAGCGCCACGACGTTGCGATTGAGCTGTTCGTGCACTTCGCTGTCGGGCTTCTGCTTCACCGCAACCAGCACTGTGGACGTATTGGAAGGCTGCATGGGACTGACCAGCAGCACAGCGCAGCGCGCGGCACTCAGCAGCGCCCAGTCCGATGTCTTTGCAAGTCGCCGCGCCAGTGCGCCGTGAGAGGAGAGATGTTTGACGATCAGATCGGCTCCTGAGCCGACCGCCGCCTTGACCATCGCGTCACGCCAGTCCGGGTTCGACTCGATCTGAAGCTCCACGCCCAAGCCATTGCGCCGCGGGCGCTCGGCCAGTCGCTCCGCCCAGTGCACCACATGTTCGACCGCGGCATCCTGGGACTCGCGCCTGAAGGCCAGATGCGTGTCGTACACACAACAATAAATGTGCAGCGACGCATTGTTGCGCGCCGCAATCCATTCGGCTTTCTCCAGAGCAGGTTGCACCATCCGCGTCGGATCGAGCACAACAAATACTTTTTTCAGCGGCTTTACTTCAAGAACGTCAGTCACCATCGAAACTCCCCTCTGAACCAGTCGGCAGCATAGAACGCGCCCGAACGCGGCGAAATAGGTACTTATCCCTAAGATCCGCCGGGAAGTCACCCGCTGCCCGGCGAAAGTGCTTGAGCTTGCAGGACTGCAACCCTAGAATCCAGTACAGAGGCGGCCAGCATCGCCGCCGACCGGGCCCGGCGTGAACGAAAAATACGACCTGTCGGGCGCACTGGCAAAGCGCCTGCTCAACGCGGCTCCAGATCCCACCGTGATCGTCGATCACTCCGGCACCATTGTGTTCGCGAACAATCGCACCGAGGAAGTCTTCGGCTACGCCGCCGATGAACTTATCGGGCAGCCGGTCGAATGCCTGATGCCTATGCGATTCCGCGACTCACACCCCGCACACCGCCGCAGTTTCTCGGATGCCGCGCGGTCCCGGCCCATGGGCGCAGGGCTGAAGTTGTATGGTCTGCACAAGGACGGTCACGAATTCCCGGTCGAGGTCAGCCTGAGTCCGCTATGGACGCCCGACGGCATGCTGATCTCCAGCGCCATCCGCGACGTTTCCGCACAGCGCGAAACCGAGATCGCACTGGCAGAGGCCGATCGCGCCAAGAGCCGATTTCTCGCAGCCGCCAGCCACGATCTGCGTCAACCGCTGCAGGCGCTGACACTGCTGAATCGCGCCGCCGCGCGAGTCTGCGGTGGCGAACCCGAGCTCACACGCATTCTGGACCGCCAGCAGAAAGCGATGGATTCAATGTCGGCCCTGCTCAATTCGCTGCTGGATATCAGCAAGCTGGATGCCGGCAGGGTGCGACCGCAGCCTGCCGACATCGCCCTGCAGGATGTCTTCACGGACCTGCAGGCGAACTTCTCCGACCAGGCAAGCGAAAAAAAGCTCGCGCTGCAGGTAGTTACGACGGACCTCGCCGTACGTACCGACAGACAGCTGCTCACCCAGCTGCTCAGCAATCTGATATCGAATTCGATCCGCTATACCCGCGCCGGAGAAGTCTGCGTACAAGCCGTTGAAAGCGGCGAACTCGTTATGGTTACGGTCTCAGACACCGGCATAGGCATCCCGGACTCGGAACTGGATCGCATTTTCGCCGAGTTCTACCAGGTGGAACGGCAGAACATGCGTCAGGAAGGTCTCGGACTTGGCCTTTCCATCGTCAAGCGACTCGCGGCATTGCTCGATGTAGATCTCGGCGTAAGATCCGACGTGGACCGGGGCACGGAGTTCCGGCTTCAGTTACTGCGCGTCGAAAGGCCGGAACAGGCTGCCGTTTCGGCCGTTCCACAGATCGTGACAGATGGAGGCCGTATCCTGATTGTGGACGACGATGTCTCCGTCGCCGACGCAACCAGGCTATTGCTGGAACTGGAGGGTTTTGAGGTGCAGGTTGCGACCAACGAACACGACGCTCTCGCCGCAGCGCAGACCGTCGTGCCGGATCTGATCATCAGCGACTTTCACCTGCGTTGCGGCAGCACCGGCGCCGAGGTTGTCCGCAAACTTCGCTCCGCACTGCCACGCACTACGCCGGTCATCTTCATCAGCGGCGATACATCAGGACTACCGCGCACGAAGTCTATCGAGCATGCGCAGTATCTGACCAAGCCGCTGAATGGCGAAGAACTGCTGACTGCCGTGCACGGCGGACTGACAGCCATTCGCCAGGCGTCCGCGAACTGAACGGATGTCAGGCCACGCGACGCGCCCCCTCCGACGTCCTCGCATGAACCAGGCAATCGGCCGTAATCAGTGTCACTCCCTGCGCCGACACGTGATGGCGGTCGCCGGTTGAATGCCCTGCATCGATCACGGTACCGTCAGGAACCTCACAACCGGTGTCAATCACTGCGCGATCAATGCGACAGTGCCTGCCCACCCTGACACCGGGCAGTAACACACTGCGGGTTATCAGCGAGCCCGCACCGATGCGGTTTCCCGTCGCCAGCACCGACTGTTCGACACTCCCTGCCACCACACATCCGGCCGAGACGACGGATCGTCGCGCATACCCGTCACCGACGAATCGCGGCGGTGCGCACTGCGGCTGGCAGGTCCGGACAGGCCAGCTCGGATCGTGCAGGTCCAATGCAGGCCTGTCGACCAGCAGGTCCATGTTGGCCTGCCAGTAGCTGTCCACCGTGCCGACATCGCGCCAGTAGCTTCCCGGTCCGCCGTCGGTGCCAAATGCATAGGCAAATGCGCGCCGGCCGGCAATCATAGAGGGCAGTACGTCATGACCGAAGTCGTGAGAGGAACCCGCGATTCGCGCATCCGCGGCAAGACGCGACAACAGCACATCACGATCAAAGACATAAATCCCCATTGAAGCCAGCGCATGATCCGGACGATCGGCCAATGGCTGGGGGCATGCAGGCTTCTCATCGAATCGCAGTATGCGTCGCTGCGCATCCGTGGACATGACTCCGAACGCACTCGCGTCGCGCAGCGGCACCTGCACGCACCCGACCGTCACCTCCGCGCCGGAGGCCGCGTGGGCGTCCAGCATCGGGCGATAGTCCATCTTGTACACATGATCACCGGCCAGCACGAGGACCAGATCCGGATCGTGCCCCTCGATCAGATCGCGATTCTGGAGTACCGCATCGGCGGTGCCTGCATACCAGCCATCGCCCCGCCGCTGCTGCGCCGGCCACACCTCGACGAACTCCCCGATCTCCGGCCGCAGGAAGTTCCAGCCCTGGTGCACATGCTGGATAAGCGAATGGGACTTGTACTGTGTCAGCAGGGCCACACGGCGAATCCCGGAATTGACACAGTTCGACAGTGGAAAATCGATGTTGCGGTACTGACCGCCGAACGGCAGCGCGGGCTTGGCATGCCAACGGGTGAGCGGACCCAGCCGGGTGCCGCTGCCGCCGGCGAGGATCAGGGCCAGGGTCTGCTGTTCCGGTTGCCGGGACTGTCGCATGGCCAGACTCCTCGTGGCCGTTACCCAACGGTTGGTCTCTGAAGGGCCGGTCTCTCAGACTGCAGCCTAACGCCGTTGCCGGCCGGCGTTCAGTCCGTATTTGTACATACCGTTACTATCCCATTCCGGGCATTCTCAACGAAGATATGATTCCGCAACATAACGTCTCATCATGCGGTGACTGTGGAATACGGAGGCATTGCGGGAAATGGCGCCCTTCATCACCGCAAGCCAGCCGGGCCGGTCCGCATACAACGGCAGTACCACGGACTCGAGCTTCTCGTACAGGTCCCGGGCATCACCGTCATCATGCACTGCCGCGCCGTTGCCTATGGACCAGCCGGTGATGCCCTCGATATGCCCCTCCACCCACCAGCCATCCAGCACACTGAGATTGGGAACCCCGTTCATGGCCGCTTTCATGCCACTGGTACCGGATGCCTCCATGGGCGGCTGCGGTGTGTTCAGCCAGACATCGCATCCCGCCACCATGTCCAGCGCACAGGCCATGTCGTAATCCGGCAGAAATACGACCGGTAGGTCCCCCGCCAGCTCACGGCCCATCGCATGCAGGGCCTGAATCGCCTCGCGGCCCGATTCATCGCGCGGGTGCGCTTTGCCGGCCAGCACGATCTGGAATGGCTGCGACCGCGCGATCTGACGCAGGCGCTGCGGATCGGTGAACAGCAGCCCCGGCCGTTTGTACTCGGTCATTCGCCTGGCATAGCCGATCACCGGCAGATCGGGGTCAAGGCGGGCGCCACAGTCGGCTGCCACGCGTTCCAGCAATCGGCCCTTGGCCTGACGATGAGCCATCCACAGTGCATCACCCGACAGGCAGCAGTCTGCCCGCATCAGCAGCTCCGGTTCAATACGCCACCCCGGCATGTACTGATCGTAGAGCACTGCCAGCTCCGAGGCTGTCCATGTCCCGGGATGCACGCCATTGGTGATCGCCGTGAAACGGTAGCCGGGAAACAGCTGCCGGGACGTTTCGGCATGACGCTTTGCAACCCCGTTCACGTAGCCGCTGAGATTCAGCGCCAGTCGTGTCGTATTCAGCGCATCGGCGCCGGCCAGTTCGCGCAGCAGTTCAGGTTCGACGAATTCGCCCAGCACACGGTGCACCAGCGGATAGTCGAAGCGGTCATGCGCCGCTTCCACGGGCGTGTGGGTGGTGAAATGACACAGCTCCCGCACCGCGTGCACATCGATGCGCGACTCGCCGTCCCGGCCGTCCCTTGCCGCATAGGTGTGTCTGTGCAGAAGCTGCAGGGTGAGCAGCGCGGAATGGCCTTCGTTGAGATGGTATACGTCCAGCCGGAAGCCCAGTGCGTCCAGCATGCGTACGCCGCCAATGCCGAGCACGATCTCCTGCTTGAGACGGTACTCGCGATCGCCACCATAGAGGTGGTCGGTGATGGGTCGATCCGCCTCGTGGTTTTCCGGCAGCCAGGTGTCGAGCAATACCACAGGTTGCACGGCGCCGCTGATGCCATGGAGCCGGTAAAGCCATGCGCCTATCCAGACCTCACGGCCGTCAATGGAAACGGATACCTTGGCCGGCAGACGACTCGCCCACCTGGCCGGTTCCCAGCCATCCGCCTGCTCGATCTGGCGCCCCTGTTCATCAATCTGCTGACGGAAGTAGCCCTGACGGCTGACCAGAGTGACTGCCACCATGGGCACCTCAAGATCCGCCGCCGATCGCAGTGTGTCGCCGGCGAGCACGCCCAGGCCGCCGCTGTAGGTGGGAATGTCGGACTGCAGCGCAATTTCCATGGAGAAATAGCCGATGCGCCGGTGCCTGAGCAATGGCGCCAGCATGTCGGTTGCGGAATAGGTGGTAGCAGGCGTCATGGATATCCCCTGTACGGTGCCGCCCACGCTAGCGACTGAGCGTTGCCAACGCCATAAGTACCTGTACTAGCGTGGGATCGGACTACAGTGCGAGTTACACTGTCGGCCACCTCGAACCGCGGAGAACGACATGCAGGCTCGCGACGTCATGACCAGCCCGGTGATTACGGCAGGCCCCGACACCAGCGTAGAGGACATTGCCACCTGTCTGCTCGATAACGGCATCAGTGCCGTGCCGGTCATAGACGCCAACGACCGGCTGATCGGCATCGTCAGCGAGGGCGATCTGATGCGGCGCGCCGAGAGCGGCACCGAATCGCGACGCTCATGGTGGCTGGAGCTGCTGCTTGAAAGTGAGGAAAAAGCCGCCACGTTTACCAGAACTCATGGCCGCAGGGCGCGGGATGTCATGACCGCGAACCCGGTCACGGTGGCCGATGACGCGCCGCTGTCGGAGATCGCAAGGCTGCTGGAAAAGCACAGGATCAAACGCCTGCCCGTCGTGCGGGACGGCCGCGTGATCGGCATCGTCAGTCGCGCCAATCTGCTGCACGGCCTGGCCGCGCCCAGAAGCGAGGAAGGGACGGCTGCAACCGACCGGACCATTCGCGAATTCATACTCAGGACATTGCGAGACGACGCCGGCGTGCGCGCGGAACTGGTTAACGTCACCGTATCCGGCGGCGTCGTCCACCTCTGGGGTGCCGTGCCCAGCGATCAGGAGTTGAACGCGCTGCGGGTCGTCGTCGAGAACACTGACGGTGTGCGCGACGTCGAGAACAACGTCAAGGTCATGGCCGAACCGATTCGCGGCGTCTAGCCGCCAGCCTCCCCGGCTTCAGCGGCTGCGACATGCTGCTTGACTGAAAGAAAGCTGTCCGGGGTCACCGAGATCGAGTCTATCCCCTGCGCAACCAGGAATGACGCGAACTCCGGCCGGTCGCTGGGCGCCTGACCGCAAAGCCCTATCGGCCGACCGCTTTCGTGCGCACCGGCTATGGCCATCGCAATCATGCGTCGCACGGCTTCGTTATCCTCGTCGAACAGGTCGCTGAGCCGGTCCGAATCCCTGTCCACTCCCAGCACCAATTGTGTCAGATCGTTACTGCCTATGGAAAAACCGTCGAACCGCTGCGCAAATTCCTGCGCAAGAATCACGTTCGCAGGAATCTCGCTCATCACATAAACCTGAAGCCCTTTCCTGCCGCGCTCCAGGCCGTTATCACGCATCACATCCAGCACGCGGTCGGCTTCATGCGGACTGCGACAGAACGGAATCATTACGATGACGTTATCGAGTCCCATCTCTTCGCGAACCTTGCGGATCGCCCGGCACTCCAGCGCAAAACCCTCCCGGTAGCCATCGCTGTAATAGCGGCTCGCTCCGCGCCAGCCCAGCATCGGGTTTTCTTCCTCAGGTTCGAAGGCCGCACCCCCGAGCAGGTTCGCGTACTCGTTGGTTTTGAAATCACTGGCACGAACGATGACCGGCTTCGGATAGTGCGCGGCCGCGATGCGGGCAATGCCACACGCGAGCCGGTCCACGAAGTACGCTTCACCGCTTTCCCATGCGCGAATCAGCCCGGCTATGCGTTTACGATCCCGGCGCGATGCCACCTGCTTCGGCCGCAGCAGCGCCAGCGGGTGCACGCGAATATGGTGGCCGATAATGAACTCCAGCCTCGCCAGTCCCACGCCATCCACGGGAAGACGCCACCAGCGGAACGCGCCGGCGGGATTGGCGACATTGAGCATGACTTTTGTGCGCGTCACGGGAACCTGATCCAGCGATACGCGCTCGACTTCGTATTCTGCTTCACCTTCGTAGACGAACCCGGTATCGCCCTCTGCACACGACACGGTCACCAGGTCCCCGCTGTTCAGTGTGCTCGTCGCGCGACCGGTGCCAATGACGGCTGGCAGGCCGAGTTCGCGACTGACGATGGCCGCATGTGACGTACGCCCGCCATGATCGGTGACGATCGCAGCCGCCTGCTTCATGATCGGCACCCAGTCCGGGTCCGTCATCCCGGTCACCAGAATGCTGCCCGGCTGAAAGTGCTCGATTTCCTCGGCGCTGTTCAGCCTGCAGACCTTACCGGCGGCTACCGAATCACCGATGCTGAGACCCACCAGCAGCGTGCGGCCCTTGTTGATGATGCGACAGGATTCCAGCACACCGCTGTCGCGACGTGACTGCACGGTCTCGGGCCTCGCCTGAACAATGAAGAGCTCGCCGCTTTGCCCGTCCCTGGCCCACTCCATATCCATGGGCTTGCCGTAATGCTGTTCGATGCGCACTGCCCAGCGTGCAAGCGTCAGAATCTCGTCATCGCTGAGAACAAAGGCATCGCGATAGCGGCGCCGGGATTTGCGTACACGCGTGGTTGCCGAGTGGCCGCGCGCGTACACCATACGCTGCTCCTTGCCTCCCAGCACCCTGTCTATCACGGGCCTGGCTCCGGCCGCGGAGAGCAAAGGCTTGAACACACGATATTCGTCGGGATCCACACTGCCGCGCACAACGGTCTCGCCCAGCCCCCAGTTCGCGTTGATCACAACGATGTCGGGGAAACCGGTCTCCGTATCCACGGAAAACATCACGCCGGCGGCACCGGTATCGGCTCGCACCATGCGCTGCACGCCGACGGACAGCGCGACGCGCATATGGTCTATTCTCTGGTTCTCGCGATAGCTGATTGCACGATCGGTAAACAATGACGCAAAGCAGCGCCGCACGGCATCGGCCAGCGCCTGTTCGCCGCATATATTCAGAAAGCTTTCCTGCTGGCCGGCAAAGCTGGCCTCGGGAAGATCCTCTGCGGTTGCGCTGGACCGTACCGCGACATCCAAGCCGGCTATGCCGGCCCGCCGCGCCAGTTCCGCGTACGCGGCATTCAGCTCCGCCACCAGCGTGTCGGGCATGCGGCCGGCGAGAAACCTGTCCCTGATTTCGCGTCCGGCCTGGTCCAGGGTCAGTTCACCGGCATGAAATCGCCGCAGCGCGTCAGCAACAGGCGCTTCCAGAGCGTTTTCGCGCACGAACGCGTGGTAGCCGGCCACGGTCACGGCGAATCCGTCCGGCACCCGCACCCCTTCGGATGCGAGCGCGCGGATCATCTCGCCCAGCGACGCGTTCTTGCCGCCTACGCTGGCGAGGTCGTCGATGCCTGTGGATTCGAACCATGCGATCTGACCGGCTGTCATGTTCAACGGCCGAACAGGATCTTGCGCCGACGGGTTTCACCGGCTTTCGGAAGGGTCAATTCCATGATGCCGTCCGTGAAACTCGCTTTGGCCTTGTCCGGATCCACCTCCGTAGGCAGCAGCATGGAGCGGCTGAACTCACCCGTGTGGATCTCCCTGCGGTAGAAGTCTTTCTCCTTGACCTCTTTCTCTTCCTTGCGCGTCGCCCGAATCGTCAGCATACGATCAACGATCGAAACATCAAGATCTTCCTTTCTCACGCCCGGTAATTCGGCGCGCACGACGATGGCATCGTCCTTGTCGGCCACATCCACGGAGGGCACTCGTTCGTTGTCTCCGGATTGGGGGCTGTGCCACATCCCCAGAGGACCGCCTGCGCTGCCGGGCCAGCGACGCTTGAGAAAATCCTCGAACAGGTGGTCCAGATCTTCGAACACCGACAGGCCGCGACCGGTCTTATTCTGCACGGCACTGCCTGAGGCTGCGCCCTGGCCGGCCGTTTTCCCACGCTTTTTCTTTCCCAGTGCCATCTCGGATCTCCTCTCTCATGCAAGTACTCGAATACATGCCTAGCCTGCAATGGAACAAAACCGCACCGGAACTAGAGAAACTACGTATACGACGCCGCACCACCATGCTCAGACGGCCGCGGCCCGAACGTGTCTGCGGCGCATGATCCACTTCTCAAGCTCAACCAGCAGGAACACGGAGGCGCCGACGGCCACGCAGCGCAACCATGCATCGGGCTGCAACGGTGCCGTCCCGAACAGATACTGCATCAGCGGTACATAAGTAAAAACGAGCTGCAGCAGTACGCAGGCGACAATCGCGTAGACCACCACCCTGTTTCCGAGCACGCCGTCCACACTCAACGACGAACGCACGAAGAATCGGGCACTGACCAGATAGAAAATCTGGCCCATGACCAGCGCATTGACCGCCATCGTGCGCGCATACTCCAGCGAAGTCGCGGCCCTGGCCTCTTCCAGCATATACAGCCCGCCGGCACCGACCAGCAGCAGCATCCCTACAAACGCTACCCGCCAGATGACAAACGGGGTCATCAGCGGCTCGTCGACATCCCGTGGTGGCCGCTTCATGAGATCGCCTTCGGGTTTTTCCCATGCGAAGGCGATACCCAGCGTGATGGCGGTGATCATGTTCACCCACAGTATCTGCACGGGTGTCACGGGCAGCATCCAGCCCAACAGTACCGCGGCGACAATGACCAGAGCCTGAGCGGCGTTGGTCGGCAGTATGAAAAGGATGGCTTTCTTCAGGTTGTCATAGACGGTGCGCCCTTCCTCCACGGCGCGCTCTATGGACGCGAAGTTGTCGTCCGCCAGGACCATTTCCGCCGCCTCGCGTGCCGCCTCGGTACCCTTCAGACCCATGGCGATACCGACATCGGCGCGCTTCAGTGCCGGGGCGTCGTTGACGCCATCGCCGGTCATTGCGGTCACTTCGCCCTGAGCCTGCAACGCCTTGACCAGACGCAGCTTGTGTTCCGGACTCGCGCGCGCGAACACGTCGGTCTCGTGCGCACGCTCACGCAGTTCGTTGTCATCCAGTCGCTCAAGCTCGCGGCCGGTCAGTACCCTGTCGCAACTATTCAGCTTCAGTTCCGCTGCAATGGCCTGTGCGGTTCGAGCATGGTCACCGGTGATCATTTTCACCCGGATACCCGCACTCTGGCAGGCGCTCACTGCGGCAATGGCTTCCTCGCGCGGAGGATCGATCATGCCCAGCAGACCAAGCAGCATGAGTCCGCTCTCGGCATCGCGCTCACCCAGTTCCCGCACGCCGGTTTCCATGTCCCTGCATGCCACCGCCAGCACGCGCTGCCCGCGCTCGGCGATCGCATCGATGCGGCTGTGCCACCAGTCTCCGCGCAGCGGGCGCTTCTCACCATTGCAGGACTCGGATTCACACATCTCGAGCAGGCGCTCCGGCGCACCTTTCACGTAAATGAAGTAGCGGTTGTCGTGATCATGGTTCAGGGTCGCCATGTAGCGGCGTTCGGAAGAAAAGGGAATCACGTCCAGGCGCGGGAACTCCTCGTTCACGATGCGCGGATCCAGCCCGGCCTTGTGCGCGAGCACGATCAGTGCCGCCTCCGTGGGATCGCCCTCCGGAATCCACTCGCCGTCCTGATGCCGAAGCTGGGCGTCATTGCAGACCATAGCGGCCCGCACCACTTCCAGCGCCGCGGCTTCCTGCTCGGCATCCACGGCCTGGCCATCCACCAGAAAGCCGCCATGCGGCTGATAGCCGACACCCTCGACGGCGATCTCACGGTCCGCCAGTAGAATGGTCTTCGCGGTCATTTCATTTTTTGTCAGTGTGCCGGTCTTGTCCGAACACACGACTGTGACCGAACCCAGTGTCTCCACGGCCGGCAGGCGCCTGACGATCGCGTTGCGCCGGGCCATGCGCTCCACACCGATGGCCAGTGTGATGGTCATCACGGCCGGTAGCCCCTCGGGGATCGCCGCAACGGCAATACTCACGGCGACAAAGAACATTTCGGCCGGCTCACGTCCCCAGACCAGCGTGCCGACGGCATAGGTCACCGCCGCAAACCCCACGATCGCGACACTGAGTGCCTTGGCGAATGCATCCAGGCGTCGTGTCAACGGGGTCTTCAGGGTTTCTATTTCCGACAGAAGCCCGCTGATGCGGCCGATCTCCGTAGCATCGCCGGTGGCCACCACAACGCCGCTGCCCTGCCCCGCTGTCACCAGCGTACCGAGGTACGCAATGCAGTGCCTGTCGCCAAGCTCGGCCTCCTCCTTCACTGCATCCACGGATTTCTCCGATGGAGTGGACTCGCCGGTCAGCGCCGCTTCCTGGATCTGCAGATTGCGCATCCTGAACAGGCGGACATCGGCCGGCACGCGATCCCCGGCATCCAGCAGCACGATGTCGCCGGGAACCAGCAGCGCTGCATCGAGTTCGCGCCGGTGCCCATCGCGCAATACCCAGGCCTTCGGCGACAGCATGCCGCGAACCGCCTCCAGCGCCTTTTCCGCCTTGCCTTCCTGAAGGAAGCCGATCAGCGCGATGATGACGACGACGCCGAAGATCACGCCGCTGTCCACCCATTCACCAAGGCCGGCAGTGATCACGCCGGCGGCCAGCAGAAGGTAGATGAACAGGTTGTTGAACTGTGCCAGCAGGCGCTGCCACGCGCTGCGACCTGCCGTGGGCTTGAGTTCGTTTGCACCGTATTCGCGGATTCGCCGGTCGGCTTCATCCTGCGACAGGCCTTTGGCGGCATCCGTCCCCAGGGCTGTCAGTGCGTCGTCCGCATCCAGCGCATGCCAGTGCTGTACGGGATTGTGATCGTCGGGCATCCTGAAGGCATCCATGTCCGAAAATGCAACGCGATCAGTATAAGCAATCGCAACTATGGGACGAATGCGGGAAATACCAGGCACAGGTGCGCGCAGTCACGGCGATGGCTCGGCGATTCCATTGACGCTGAAGCTGGCGTGGCTTGCATTTGTCGCTGTCCTGCTGCCGGTTTCCGTATTTCAATACGGCTGGCTGAATCTTCTGTGGTTTTCCAACCTCGCGTTGCTCGCGGGTCTGGCTGCCGTGTGGCTGGAGCATGCACGCCTGGCGAGCATCATCGCGGTCGCCGTGCTGGTTCCGGAAGCCGGCTGGATCATCGGCTACATCAGCGGCCTGCTGCGCGACGGCAATCCCTGGCTGGGCGCGACCGGATACATGTTCGACGCCTCAATCCCTTTATGGATACGCGGCCTGGCGCTGTATCACATCCTCCTTCCGTGGCTGATCCTGTGGATGGTGTGGCGGCTGGGCTATGACACGCAGGCGTTCCGACTCTGGCTGCTGCCAGGCTATGCAGTGCTGGTCTTGTGCTGGCTGCTGACGGACAGCGAACGCAATGTGAACTGGGCCTGGGGACCGCTGGAGCCGACAGCGGGAATCACGCTGCGAGCTGGCTGGTTATTGCTGTTGACGGCCTGCTCAACACTGGTGTGGTGGCTGACGCACCTGGCGCTGGCGCGACTGATGCCAGTGCGTGCATTGCAGGCCGGTGGGCACTGACGCGGTGACCGTGTCACGGCCTATGACCGACGCCTAGGCGGCCCGTTTCACCTGACCGGACAGCTCCACCGGCCGCTCGGGTCGCACGGCCAGGAAGTTGCGCCTGGCAAGACCCGGCAGTGTGACCGGGCAATCCTCGCGCCAGTGAGCACCGCGCGACTCTGACCTGGCCAGCGCGGCATGCACGATCAGCCGCGCCAGCTGAAGCATGTTGCGTTCCGCGTAAGTGCGCTGCTGACGCCGTACATCCAGCCGGTCGAGCACGGCCAGTGCCTCATGAAGGCCGCGGGCGGACCTGACCAGACCAGCGTGCCGCCACATAAGATCCCGGACGGTCGCGATCAGCTCGCCATCGGTGTGCGCGTCCACCGTGCCGGCTATGGCCTGCTCGGCGGCCAGCAGGCCCGTCAGCGCAATCCTGCCGGCACCCGTGGCAGTAATCGCTTTCGCCGCAGCGGCGCCGGTCACCATGCCTTCCAGCAACGAGTTGCTGGCCAGACGATTGGCCCCGTGCAGGCCGTTGCTGCCGCATTCACCGACCGCCCACAGACCTGGAACTGACGTGCGTCCTGATACGTCAGTCGCAATACCACCCATGGCGTAGTGTTCAGCCGGCGTGACCGGCAGGCCCTGATGGCGTGGATCGAAGCCGGCACGCTGTGCCATGGCCCAGACGGTGGGGAAACGCTCGGGAAACGCGCTGCCGATCGCGTCACTGGCATCGAGAAAAACGTCGCAACCATCGATACGCTGCTGCCAGACGGCACGCGCAACGACATCGCGCGGTGCCAGTTCGGCGTCGGCATGCAGATCCAGCATGAAGCGATCACCACGATCGTTGATCAGTACGGCGCCCTCGCCACGCAAGGCTTCGGTCAGCAGCGGCACCGGATCGGACTCGACCGCCAGTGCTGTCGGATGGAACTGAACGAACTCAAGGTCCGCCAGGCGTGCGCCGGCACGTGCCGCGACCGCAATACCGTCCCCGCTCACTTCGGCCGGGTTGGTCGTATGCGCATACAGACCGCCCAGCCCACCCGTGGCGAGCACGACCGCAGGGGCCAGAAACATGACAAGATGCTCGTCGTCGGCAAGAGCGAGCACACCGGCGACACGGCCATTGCTGATGACCAGATCGATCAGTTCATGCTGCTCGCGGATATCAATGTCATCACGCGCCTGCACCGCCCGGGTCAGGGCACGCATCACCTCGGCGCCGGTCGCATCACCGTCGGCGTGCACGATGCGGCGCGCACTGTGGCCGGCCTCCCGACCCAGCGCCAGACTCCCGTCTGCCGCCCGATCAAAACGCGCGCCCAGCGACTCAAGCCACGCGACGCGCCCGGCGGCTGCGGCAGTCACGGCTTCGGCCACATCAGCATCGCCGATACCAGCGGATACCGCGAAGGTGTCGGCGGCGTGCAACTCAGCGCTGTCGTCGGCGCCGATCGCGGCGGCAATCCCGCCCTGTGCCCATCGACTGCAGCCACTGCCCAGGCGCCCGCGCGTCAGCAGCGTGCAGCCGGGCAACCCCAGCGCCGCCGACAAACCGGCTATGCCGGATCCGACCACAATTGCGTTGGTGCGGCGGACGTCGGCAATGCGCTTCATGTCACACCCTGACAGCCAGCATGCGTTCCACAGCGACGCGCGCCCGCGCGGCGATGTCGGCCGGCACGGTGACCTCGTACTGCATGTGCAGCAGCGCGTCGCGTATGCCGGCCAGCGTGATCTTCTTCATGTGCGGGCACAGATTGCACGGCCGTATGAATTCGGTTTCCGGCGTCTCGGCGGCAACGTTATCGCTCATCGAGCACTCGGTGATCATGACGACCTTCTTCGGGTGCTCCCGCTTGACCCAGTTGATCATGCCCGACGTGGAGCCCACGTAGTCGGCCTCCTCGAGCACGTCCGGCGGACACTCCGGGTGAGCGATGATCTGAATGCCCTGATGCTGCTTCCGGTAGTCACGCAGTTCGGCGCCGGAAAATCGCTCGTGTACCTCGCAGCTGCCTTCCCAGAGGATGATTTCGACGTCGGTCTGAGTCGCAACCCATTTTCCGAGATACTGGTCAGGCGCGAAGATCACGCGATCGGTGTTCAGCGACTCGACCACCTGCACGGCATTCGACGATGTGCAGCAGATGTCGGTCTCGGCTTTTACTTCGGCCGTGGTGTTCACATAGGTGACCACGGGCACGCCCGGATAGCGCTGACGCATCAGACGCAGGTCTTGGGCCGTGATGCCTTCTGCCAGCGAACAGCCGGCGCCGGTATCGGAAATCAGTACGGTCTTGTCGGGATTGATGATCTTGGCCGTCTCGGCCATGAAATGCACGCCGGCCAGGACGATGACCTCGGCGTCGGTCTCCTGGGCCAGCTTCGCCAGCGCCAGCGAGTCGCCGGTCAGATCGGCCACGCCGTGATAGATGTCCGGCGTCATGTAGTTGTGCGCCAGCACCACCGCATTACGCTCGCGCTTGAGTTGCTCTATCTCCTCGATCAGCGGCGCCAGCGCAGCGATCTCCACGTCCGGCATCACATTCGCAAGCCGCTTGAACGGGTCTTTGGTCTGCGGAACGGCTGCCACGGCGTTCACCTCCATGTCTGACAGTTATGCTCTAAATGAGCATTAGGTGAAGCGTAGAGGAAAGCGGAACGGCGTGCAAGCCCGCACGTCATTCCGCGCCGCGCGGTGGCTCTGGCGAGGACCTTCAGGCTCGGACCTGCAGGTGCGGGTGGGGCCGCGGGTGCAGTTACGGGTCCAGGTGCGGGACCAGAGACGCGTACTAGAGGCGCGGGCGCAGCAGCCCGGGACGCGGACGCTCGCCAAGGACTTCCTCGCGAAAGCGGAACAGCGCGGCGGGCCGGCCACCGGTGTCACTGACCGTGCGCCCGGTCCCCTCGACCAGCCGATTACGCTCCACCAGACGCCGGAAATTCTGCTTGTGGATGCGGCTGCCGACCAGCGCCTCGACCGTCTGCTGCAGCTGGGTCAATGTGAATATGCCGGGCAGCAGCTCGAACACGACCGGCCGATATGTGAGCTTGCCGCGCAGCCTGCCGAGCGCGCTGGCGGCAACGCGCCGGTGGTCGTAGGCCAGCGGCTGACCGCCGGCCGGATCGTCAGGCGGCGTCTCACCGAGGTCAAGCCAGGCCTCCGGCACCAGACGGGCCTCGTACAGCAGTTCGTAACGCTCCAGCACCCGCATCGGATCCCAGGGCGCAGGGTCCACGCCGAAAGTCACATGGAAACGCGCCGTACGGGTCGGGTCACCTGCCGCCCAGACCTCGAGCCGCTTCAGCAATGCGGTCAGAATGGCCGGGGATCCGTCGCGGTGATCCTCCCACGGAAACAACCGGTAGTAATCCAGCCAGGCTGAACCCGGCGCCGGCTGCTCTTCCCGCACCAGCGCAAGATAGGCAACCGACAGCCATCGCGTACGCGCATCATCGACGCGACGCTCGCGATCGCCGAACGTATACAGCTGCTCCACATAACCGACTTCCAGACCGCTCTGGTGATGAACCCAGCGACGCAGGGCTCGCTCCAGGGTCTTGTCCACCTCCGCATCCAGCGGACCGGAAGGGATGCCGAAACGGCCGTCATCCGCGCTTACCACCAGCAGACGCGGACGTTCGTCAGTCACCGCAACGATGACGGCTTCCAGACTTAAGGCAATCGAAGTCATGAGTGCGCGGCACTATGCCACGAAACCATGACCGTTTGGCTGTCCTGAATTCGACGAATGGCCGCACAGGTCGGATCGCCGTCTATAATTGCACGCGCGCAGCACGATGACGCGCACGCGATCAACCCGATCGAACCCACACCCATCAGACCAACGCGGGACCGGCATGAGCAAACCGACCATCATCTATACCCTGACCGACGAAGCACCGGCCCTGGCCACCTATTCCCTGCTGCCCATCGTGCAGGCGTTCGCCAGGGCGACCGGAGTCGCCGTGGAAACCCGTGACATCTCGCTGGCCGGCCGCATCATCGCGCAGTTTCCGGACCG
>JBJHBW010000011.1:0-93530 GCA_050485685.1 Gammaproteobacteria bacterium | reverse complement strand
CGCTCGGGGAAGGGTGGTTCCTGAAGATTCGCCCGGACGACCCGGGCACGATCGATGCGCTGCTCGATCAGGAAGCGTATGACAAGTTGATCGGCGGCTGATACGGCACGAAGCCAGGGGGATCCTTGATATGGATATGCCGACCGGACCATCGATCGACGAAGAAGACCTCACCACCGCCGCACGCGGCACGGACTTCCCGAACCGGCACATTGGCCCGGACACGCCGGCGCTGCGCGAGATGCTGGAGGCACTGGGCGCCACGAATCTGGAAGAACTGATCGAGCGCGCGGTGCCCGCAACGATCCGCGCGCCCTCGCCGCTCGCGCTGCCGGAAGGTATCGACGAGGCCGCGGTGCTGACCGAGTTGCGCGACCTCGCCGATCGCAATCAGGTGTTCCGCTCCTGCATCGGCCAGGGCTACTACGGCACGCACACGCCCTCCGTAATCCGGCGCAACGTGCTCGAGAATCCTGCCTGGTACACGGCATACACACCCTATCAGCCGGAAATCTCACAAGGACGTCTGGAGGCGTTGCTGACGTTCCAGACCATGGTCAGCGACCTGACGGGATTTGCGATCGCGAATGCATCGCTGCTGGACGAGGCCACCGCCGCGGCCGAAGCAATGGCGTTCTGCCGGCGGATCAGCCGCAGCCAGAGCAACCGTTTCTTCGTATCCGACGACTGTTTTCCACAAACGATAGAGGTGCTGCGCACACGCGCGGCGCCGCTGGGCTGGGAGATTGTGGTCAGCGAGGCCGGCATGCTCACAGCGGGAAACGGCGACGAAAGATACTTCGGTGCATTGTTCCAGTATCCAGGCGCCAGCGGCGCCGTGACCGACTGGCGCGCCGCGATCGAGCGCGTACAGGCCGGCGGCGGACTTGCGGTCGTCGCAGCGGACCTGCTCGCACTGACGCTGCTGACGCCGCCCGGCGAACTGGGCGCGGACGTCGCGGTCGGCACCACGCAGCGCTTCGGCGTGCCGCCCGGTTACGGCGGTCCGCATGCAGCCTACTTTGCGACCCGCGACGAATACGTGCGCTCAATGCCCGGACGACTGGTCGGCCTCTCGGTGGACCGTCATCGCGCGCCCGCCTACCGCCTCGCGCTGCAGACGCGCGAACAACACATTCGACGCGAGAAGGCGACCAGCAACATTTGCACCGCCCAGGTGCTGCTCGCGGTGATCGCAGCGATGTATGTCTGCTACCACGGCCCGCACGGCCTGCGCGCGATCGCCGCGCGGGTGCACTCGCTGACCCGCACGCTCGCTTCGGGACTTCGCACCCTCGGTTACACAATTGAGAACAGCACCGCGTTCGACACACTGACGGTACGTATTACTACCTCCGACGAGGGCGGTGCCGGCGCCGTGCACGAGGCCGCTCGGCAACGCCGGATCAACCTGCGCGAAATCGACGCGTCGCGCGTTGGCGTGTCGCTGGACGAGACCACGCGGCGAGAAGACGTGGAGACACTGCTGGAAGTGTTCGCGGCCGTGCGCGGTAAAGATCGAGCGGTGGCACCGTCGTTCGCAAATGCGACTGAGGCGACTCGAGCGGCGCAAGTGGCTGAGGCGACACATCAGATGCAAAGTGCCCAAGGCGCGGGGACCGCACAGTCCATGCTGCCACTGTCCTTGCGACGCACGTCCGCCTTTCTCACCCACGACGTATTCAACCGCTATCACTCCGAAACCGACATGATGCGCTACCTGCGCCGGCTCGCGGACCGCGACCTCGCGCTGGACCGGACGATGATTCCGCTGGGCTCGTGCACGATGAAACTGAACGCGGCCGTTGAGATGCTGCCGATCACCTGGCCGGAGTTTGCGCAGATCCATCCGCTTGCCCCGGACGAACAGACGCAGGGCTATCGCACGCTGATCGAGGATCTCGAGCGTATGCTCTGCGCGTGCACCGGTTATGACGCGGTGTCGGTGCAGCCGAATGCCGGTTCGCAGGGGGAATACGCCGGGCTGCTGGCGATCCGCGCCTATCACGCCAGTCACGGCGAGGGGCACCGCGACGTGTGCCTGATTCCCGGTTCCGCACACGGGACGAATCCTGCCAGCGCGCAGATGGCCGGGATGCGGGTCGTCGTCGTCGCCTGCGATGCGCACGGTAATGTCGACCTCGACGATCTGCGCTCGAAGGCAACGCAGCACTCACGCGAGCTCGCCGCGATCATGCTGACCTATCCGTCCACGCACGGCGTCTACGAAACCGCGGTACGGGAACTCTGCGACATCGTGCACGAGCACGGCGGGCAGGTGTATGTGGACGGCGCGAACCTGAACGCGCTGGTCGGACTGGCGTCGCTGGCGGATCTGGGCGGCGACGTCTCGCACATCAATCTGCACAAGACATTCTGCATCCCGCACGGCGGCGGCGGACCGGGCGTCGGACCTATCGGCGTGAAGGCGCATCTTGCGCCGTTTCTGCCGGGGCGAGGCGTCGGCGCAGTCTCCGCGGCACACTATGGCAGCGCCGGCATCCTGCCGATCAGCTGGGCCTACATCCGGATGATGGGCGCCGGGGGGCTGAAGCTTGCAACCGAGGTTGCGATCGTCAGTGCGAACTACATTGCACATCGCCTCGCTCCGCACTATCCGGTGCTCTATACCGGCGAACATGGCATGGTCGCGCACGAATGCATCATCGACCTGCGCCCGATCAAGCAACGTGCCGGCATCACCGTGGATGACGTCGCAAAGCGTCTGGTCGACTACGGCTTTCACGCCCCGACCATGTCGTTTCCGGTGGCCGGCACGCTGATGATCGAGCCTACAGAAAGCGAATCGAAGGAAGAGCTTGACCGGTTCTGTGACGCAATGATCCGCATCCGCGAGGAAATCGACGCGGTGGCGGCCGGCACATGGCCGGCCGACGACAATCCACTCGTAAACGCGCCGCATACCGCCGCCGAGATCGCTGGTGAGTGGAAGCACCCGTACACCCGCGAGCAGGCCGTGTTTCCGGTTGCCAGCCTGAAAGCGGCGAAGTACTGGCCGCCGGTTGCACGCGTGGATAATGCGTACGGTGACCGGAATCTTGTCTGCAGTTGTCCACCATTGTCCGCATACGAGGATGCCGAAGGCGGCGGGGAAATTGGCGATGACAGAGGCGATGAAGTCGGCGGAGGCGGAAGTGGAAGCAATTCACGGTCGGCTCCGCCATGACCGGCGATGACACAACGGCCCCGTTACTGACACCACTGCATGCGCTGCATCAGGAGCTCGGCGCACGGTTCGTGCCATTCGCCGGTTACTCGATGCCACTGCAGTATCGCGATGGCATCATCCGCGAGCACCTGCACACACGCGCCGCAGCGGGGCTGTTCGACGTCTCGCACATGGGGCAGATCTTCGTGTCCGGCAGCGATGCGGCGGCCGCGCTGGAATCGGTGCTGCCGGCGGACGTAATCGATCTGCCACCCGGACGCCAGTGCTACACGTTCCTGACCAACGACGCGGGGGGAATCCTCGACGATCTGATCATCGCGAATCTCGGCGAGCGCTTCCTGCTCGTCGTCAACGCAGCGTGTAAGCACGCGGACCTTGAATATCTGGTGACGCGTATCGGCCAGCGCTGCGAGTTCGCCATGGAGAACGACCGCGCGCTGATCGCGCTGCAGGGTCCGGCTGCGGTCAAGGTCGTCGCGCGCTTCTCACCGGACGTCGCGGCGACCAACTTCATGGCCATCACTGAAACGACTTTCGCTGACGCCGCAGTGGCTGGCTGCACCGCAATCGTGGGCCGCTGCGGCTACACCGGGGAAGACGGATTCGAGATCGGCGTGGCCGCTTCCGATGCCGACCGACTTGCGCGGGCGCTGCTGGCGCATGACGAAGTCGCGCCGGCCGGCCTGGGCGCACGCGATACGCTGCGCCTGGAGGCAGGGCTGTGCCTTTATGGCCAGGACATCGACGAACACACGACACCCGTCGAGGCCAACCTTGCGTGGGCGATTCCAAAGGTGCGTCGCCCGGACGGCATGCGCGCCGGCGGCTACCCGGGCGCCGATGTGATCGCCCGCGAACTGAGCGAAGGCCCCACGCGCCGCCGCGTCAATCTCGTCGCCGACTCGCGCATACCGGTACGCGCCGGCTGCCTGGTCGAAGACGACGCCGGCCAGAGCGCCGGCATCATCACCAGCGGCGCTTACGGTCCCAGCGTCGGTGCGCCCGTTGCAATGGGCTATGTGGCAACCGCCCTGTCCACTCCCGGGACGCCACTGCATGCCGTGGTCCGGGGCAACCGCGTCCCCGTCCGCATTTTGGGGACAATTCGGGGGCAGAACCAGGTCGCAGCATTCGCGCCGATCAGGCGGGCTTGATCAACAGCACGTCGCAAGGCGTTTCTGCCGCCAGCCACTCCACCGTGCTGCCGACCGTCACCTCTCGAAGAAGCCCGCGCTTCAGGGCGCCGGCAACCAGAAGGTCGGTTCGGCGTGCCGGTGTAGCGGATCCACAGCAGCCAGCACGGTGCGCCACGGCGAGGGCGTCGCACTTTTTGCGATCAACAGCGGACACGGACAGAGTCTGATCAGTTGCCAGTCGGTATCGAGCAGCACCGTATGCGGTACGGGTCTCGGCTCGTGCACACCAAGCACCAGCAGGTCCGCCCGCCACTCGCGCAGCTCCTGAAGAATGGCTTCAAAGACTGGCGTACCCCAGACAACACGTACGTGGACGGTGATCCCGTCTTCTCGCAGCTTGCGCCAGCAGCTTTGCGCGAGCGATGGGCGCAGAAGCTCCGTGCCCTTGCGGCTTGACCGCCACCAGAATTCGTCTGAAATCTGTCCCTGCCATAGCAGCAGCCTGATACGCAGGCGCATCGCCGTCCATTCGCATTGATACCTATACGGCCGGCTCGATCGGCGCAACTGCCGTGGGTGCCTCTTAGCAGAATGCACCGTGGCGGGCACAACGCGCCAGACAGCGTTCGAGAACAATACGGCGGGGACCTGCCATCCGCACCGCGCAAGTAGGTAGAAGCACGAATGATCGGTGTATCGGCGCCGGAGCTAGACTGTCGGTATCAGTCGACCCGCAGCAAAAGGAAACTCGATCATGAGGACGTCCACTATCGCTCGCGGGACCGCAGTCGTACTCGCGGCAATCGCGGCCAGCTCCTGCACCGGCCCGCAAGAACGTGCAGAGGAACCCGGCATCACCGTCACGACGACGATCGCGACCGACTGTTTCCGGACCTCGCTGGCGCGTGATTTTCGCTATCTGGACGACCGTAACCTGATCGTATTTGCGCCGCGTGGTGTGCCGTACCACGTGCAGCTGATGGGCCCCTGCTTCGGCCTGCGCAGACAAATAGCGATCGGGATCAGCTCGCGCAGTGACCGCATCTGCGGATTCGCCGGCGACGCAATTCTCGTCGATGGCCCGATGATCGAGCGCTGCCCGGTGCTCGGAGTCACGCGGCTGGACGACGAGGGCCTGCGCGCGCTGATCGAGCAGTTCGAGCCCGACGGTGCACCCGAAGGGGCGGTCGAGGTTGAGATTCCCGCTGCGGAAGATGCTGAGGAAACACAGTGAACTGGCTTACCGGTCTGGCAGAGACAGCAATTCGTCGGCCTCCGGTCGTGAAACCGGTGTAAACGGTCCAAGCCCGCAGGCAGGGCCCTGCACGTAGGCAAAACCGTAATCTTCGAGCACGCTGATCGTGTCGACGTTACAGAGCTGGTGCGCCGCGACGCGATACATGAACTTTCCCTCCCGGGACAGGCCCGGGCACGCATGCGTGAGATCGTTGCGATAGATCGTCCCGTCGCGCATGTAGAACAGGATCGTGCGATCGTCGACGATCCTGGTCCGCGCGATCGCCGTCAGGGATACGCACCGGCGTTCCGCGGCATCGGCTCGCTCCTCGTCCTGAGCAGCGACCGGGGTCGGCGAGTAAGTTATCAGGAACCACGCAAGAACTGCTGCGAACGGTAGTCGTTTCATCGGGCAGGCATCCGGTTTCCGAATCGGGACAGGCAGGAGACATGCCATGCGCACACTCTGCTCACGCCGGCCCGAACGCGCAATAGGTATTGGCCGCAAGAGAAATGCAGGGTCCGCCGGGCAATACCTGACGATACGTGACAGCCTGCGCGCCGGTGACATTGCCGTAGCGGTCGCAAGTGCGCGAAGCGCCAGAGCCTGCTCGATGAGCGTGGATCATCGCATTATCGACTGCAGCGCGACGTGCTGGATCTCGGCCTAAAGGATCATACGTACAACTTCGGATGCCCGCCCTCGGGCACACCGGATATGCTCGCATTCTCGGACCGGCGTTAAAGGAACAGGTGATGCTCGGGCCAAGCAAGCTGGCGCTGCTGCTCGCGATCGGCTGCCTCGTGCTTCAGAGCCATGGCGAACCCGCCACCGCGCAGCAACACGTATATGAGTCTCTGTTGGTCGTCCAGCCTGAGGACGGCGAGACGCTTTGGAACATAGGCGGGAATCTGGACGTAAGGCTGCGCCTGGAGCCGGCATTGCGTCCGGGCGATCGGGTGCGCGTTCACTATGATCGCGAACCTGTGGCCCGATGGCCTGACGACGCGCTCGAATTTCGCCTCGGCGAAGTCTGGCGCGGAGAGCATACGCTTCAGGCCTTTGTCGAGGATCGCGATGGCCGACCCCTGATCGAAAGCCCGATCGTCAATTTCTACGTCCATCAGACCACAATTCATTCGCCGCAACGTCGCCGCCGGTAGTCCGGGCAATGAACACCCCGACAACGACCGCAGAACGGCAGCAGCAATGGGTCGAGCTGGTACCCGCCCCCCCGAGGAAAGCCCGGGGTGTCCGTCTGCGACGGCGGGAGCCGAAACCAACTCAAACCGACCCGGCATATGGGTGCGTCGACTGGTTCGAATACGGCGACTCAAGCGCCGCGGACGCCTCCGAGCACAAGGAAGGCGCGGACAAGCGCCCGGGCCGGCATTAGCAGAATCGGACGAAGGAGATCTCCGTGAAGGAACCGAGTGTGGAAAGAGGAATACCGCGCCAGGACAGGCTGATTCACGAACACATCCATGATCCGTACAAGATTCGACGAAAGCTGCCCGACCCCACGTGTTGCCCGCAATGCGGCGCCGTCTACCATGCGGGGCGATGGACCTGGAGCGAGGAACCGACTGTCGACGCGAACGAAGAGCTTTGCCAGGCCTGCCGTCGTATCAAGGACAACTATCCGGCAGGCGAAATTCGTCTTCGCGGCTCTTTTCTGCCTTCGCATCGCGAAGAAATCGTCAATCTCGCTCGCAACATCGAACGATCCGCGAATGAGGAGCACCCGCTGCATCGCATCATGAGCATCGAAGACCAGGATGGCGAGACGATCATCACGACCACTGATATCCATGTACCGCGGGCTATCGGCCACGCACTGCAAAGCGCATACAAAGGCGATTTGACGGTGCACTACGACGAGGAGGGTTACTTCATACGGATAGAGTGGCAGCGCAACGACTGAAGCGCACATCGCCGGCGCCTTTGGCTTTGCATGTCCGGCATACGATGACGATGCCGGAATAGCTGCGTAGCATTTTATGGAAAAGGCTTCGGAGGAGCGCAGGACACGCGCATGATTCTGACCGGGACCGCCCGTGCGGGGAACGCTCTCAAGACGACTCACGGCGGCAAATACGTATTTCTCCACCGTCAGGCATGCATCACCATTACCCGAAAGACCGAGGAACGGGAGCATCACCGGTGAAGCGACCATCATGAGGGTGCTGGAACGATATCCCGCGCAGTGGAACCACCGCCTGCGCAACTTGAAAACCGTAGAGCTGCGCCCAGGGGAGCCACTCAACCAGCCTGAGTGCGTCTGGCTGATCGGTCGACTCGTCAGGAAGCTTGGTGTCGTCGCTGCATTCTGCGACTCAGCAGATTCCCCACGCGTTATCGTCGACTATGACGCAGACATGGTGAGTCCCGCGATCCTGCTCGATTTTCTGCAAGACTGCGGCCTGGCGGCGAAACTCGCAACACGGCACGACAGGGCTTTCATGCGTTCGCCGGAGGCATCCGCAACAGGAGCCTCATCCCGAATCCCGGTTGAAGTGCCTCACTCCAGCTGAAACAATCGGAAAGAACGGGCTTTGACTGGAACGTCCGTAGCGGCGGCCATGCCCCGCAGTTCGCCGGATTCCTGATCAGTATCGATCAGCGCCTTCCATGTTTCGCTACCATTCATCGCCCAGTCGGATGCCCACTCGCGGCAGCAGCCGACGGTGCAGCACAATGACTACCAGGCTGAATGCGAGAGCGGCCGCGAACACAATCACCAGCCCGCCCAGTCGATTAAGAAACTCCGGCGCGATCGACAGCGTCAACGCCAGCATCAGCATGATCATCCCTCCGCCGAGCTTCAGAATACGTCCGTGACGTTTCTGGAAGCGGCTCGCCTTCAGGGACTTCAGTGCAGCCAGAAACACGACCACCTCAATCAGCAGGTAAAAGAACAGATACAGAGCGACGAGACCGACAAACTGCACAAGGCCCGGTTGATGCGCGGCAACCAGTCCGCTCCAGACCACAGGAAATCCCGCTGTGCAAGGCAACTCCACCAGTGCGATGCCAAGCGCCATCGCAACCGTCGCCATGACCAGCGACGCCGGTGAATGGTCGGGCCGCAGCAGACCGCGCATTCTGCGATGCATACCTGGTTTGCGCTCCGCGGGTATCGTGAACGAGACGCCCCTCTGAAACCAGAAATAGTCCTTGATGTTGACCACCGCGAACACAAAAGCCAGCGAAGCAACCAGCCACTGCACCCAGCCCAGCCATGCGATGTAGCTCAACGCACCGAACACGCCGACGATGAACAGGCCATAGACCAGCGCCGTAGTCGTCAGGAAAGTAATGCCCACCAGCGCGATGCGGCCTCGGGAACCGGAGTGAATCACCAGCGCAAGCAGTACCGTCAGCACCCACAGCGAACACGGATTGAAACCGTCCGCCAGTGCAATCAGCACGGTGCTGAGCATCAGCGGCTGTAAAGCCAGGTCGAAGCTTCCGAAGAACGGCAGGTCCAGCCATGGCGCTTCATCGGGTTGATGTATATCCAACCCGGTATCGGTAAGCGGATCCGGACAGTCGCTCCGCACGCATTCCTGAACGACAGACTCAATTCGCAGTCGCAATTGCCTGCTGTCGCCAATGAATACACGACCACCGACAAACACGGTAGGCACGGAACCGGCCACTACGTCATGCGCCTCGGACATCCGGCGGAACAGGTCCCGGTGCGCGCTCTCGTGCCAGACCTCGAGTGAATGCACGGTGAGCGAGGGATACCGCTGCTGCAGCGCACGCAGAAACTCGATCTGTTCCTCGCAGTGCGGGCAGCCCTCCCCCCAGAACTGATACAGATCAACCGGATGAAGCGTCGCGGATTCCTGTGCCGGCGCAACACGAACGACGAAAGCCAACGCCAGCAGTATCGCCAGTATCAGACCGTTGCGCATGGAACCCGCACAGGTGAAGGAATCGGGAGTGTGAAGACAGATTAGCCACACCCGCCCCCGACCTCCATGTGGGAACTACTTACTGCACGCCCGAGCGCGCTTCCATGCCGATGACTTTGGTGCACCGGCTGCTCGGCGTCTCGACATCTTCGGCCTGTGTAACGCGTCGTAGAGCTGGGATCTGACGGTCGCGACGCCGTTCCCCGGGGAACTCCCACGCTGCCTCGATCGGCTCACGACGCTCGCCGCCGCTGCATGTGAACGCCGGATTTCCCGACACGGTGGGACCGAAACGGGAGCAGCCTGCGAAGCGGATATACGTATCTTCCGCAAGGCAGGGCCGCCGAAAGTGCGGGCACACTCGCTGCGGGATGCTTGAGTAGCAAGCCGACAGCTCAGGAGCAAGGCGTGACCGCGAAATGAGAGGGGGAGTCCATCTCGGCCGCATCGCCGGCATCAACATCGTCGCCGACTGGAGCCTGTTGATCATTTTCGTTCTGATCACGTTCAGTCTGGCGATGCTGGTGTTTCCGAGCTGGCATCCGGACTGGCAGTCTGGGCTTGCATGGATCACGGCGCTAGCCGCAGCCGTATTGTTCTTTGCGTCCGTGCTGGCGCACGAACTTTCGCACGCGCTGGTCGGACGCAGAGGCGGCATTGTCGTCAGCCGCATCACCCTATTCGTATTCGGCGGGATGGCGCACATGGAGAAAGAGCCGCCGGACTGGCGCTCCGAACTCGTCATGGCCGCGGCTGGCCCGATCGCCAGTCTGGTAATCGGCGTCACCTGCCTCAGCCTGTCGGTAGCGCTGACCGGGCCGCTCGAGCTCGACCCCGAGAACGGCGCCGCGCATCTGGCGACGTTGTCACCAATGGCCTCGCTGCTGCTATGGCTGGGCCTGATCAACATCTTGCTGGCACTGTTCAATCTCGTACCGGGGTTTCCGCTGGACGGCGGGCGAGTGCTGCGCGCAATTCTGTGGGGTCTGACCGGCAGTCTGCGCCTCGCCACGAGATGGGCGTCCCTGAGCGGACAGGGCTTTGCTTGGCTGCTGATTGGCACCGGCCTGATGATGATCTTCGGCTTCCCTATACCACTGCTGGGCGTCGGACTCCTGCCCGGCCTGTGGTTGATGTTCATCGGCTGGTTCCTGAACAATGCCGCGCTCGTCAGCTTCCGCCAGCTGCTCGTGCAGGAAACACTCGAAGACGTGCCGGTCACAAGGATCATGCAGTCGCACGTCACGCGAATCGACCCGAGAACGAGCTTGCGCACGCTGATAGACGAGCACCTGATGGCGAGCGGACAGCGTGTCTTCCCTGTCGAGGACGACGGGCGTTTCATCGGCATGGTCTGCCTCCAGGATCTTGCACGCTCCCGGCCCGACGAGAGGACACGGCTGACGGCGCAGGACGTGATGACACCCGTCGAAGAACTCGCCACTGTCTCCGTCACCGAAGATGCATCCGAAGCACTCGCGATCATCACGCAGCGTGGCGTCAACCAGCTTCCGGTGCTGGAAGGCACCCGGCTCGCAGGCCTCGTGCGCCGGGAGGACGTGATCAAGTGGCTGTCGTTTCACGACACCCGCGAATCGCGGGATCGCGTTCCTCATGCTTGAGCAAAACGAAGGCGACATCTCCATCGCCGTTGCAGGCGCCGTGCTGCACGGCAACCTCCTTGTGGCAGACGACGCGAGCGGCATTGTAGTGTTCGCGCACGGCAGCGGCAGCAGCAGGCACAGCCCGCGCAATCGCAGCGTCGCAAGCTACTTTCGAAACTGCGGGCTCGGAACGCTGCTTTTCGATCTGCTGACGGCCGAGGAGGAACGGATCGACGCGTACTCGCGCGAGTACCGCTTCGATATCCCGTTTCTCGCTGAGAGGCTCGTCTCCGTTACGGACTGGCTCGCGAAGCAGTATCGGACAATGACTGCAATCGGCTATTTCGGCGCAAGCACAGGCGCGGCAGCAGCGCTCGTCGCGGCAGCCGAGATGCCCGAAAGAATTCGTGCCGTCGTTTCCCGGGGCGGCCGGCCTGATCTCGCCGCCGACGCACTGGATCGGGTGCGCGCGCCGACGCTCCTGCTCGTCGGCGGCGATGACCCGGAGGTCCTGCATCTCAACAAGAAGGCACTTGCGCGCCTGCGGTGCGAGAAAAAATTCATCGTCGTGCCGGGCGCCACACATCTGTTCGAGGAGCCGGGTACGCTCGAAACGGTCGCGCGTCATGCGTCCGATTGGTTTCTTCAACACTTCGCAGGTATGCCGGTGGTGGGCAATTGATATAGAGCGTGGTCGGTTCGGTGTTGCATCGGGGACACTTCGAAAATCGACTTTCCGGAGCCTCCTGTACCTCTCATAGTGCTACCCTTCTATCGGGAAGCAGTACCCGGGAACGGTTTCCCGGAATTCCGCTGATCAGCCCGGAACGTACATCAGGGGCCTGTGACGGGGAGAAGCAGGACATGAAATCAAACCTGTCAGCAATCCTTTTTGCAGCGGCATTGCTGCATGTGGTGGTCCCGGTCACTCGGGCCAACGAAGCCGATGCCCGCCAGGCCTGTGAGTCACTGCCCGCACTTGAAGCCCCGCGATTCCGCGTGGATACGGCTGAATGGATCCAGAACTCCGCGCAACTGGACGCGCACTGTCTGTTCCGCGTCACCCTCGACGCCAGACCGTCGACGATCGAAGACGTGGCACTCGGCATCGGCATAGAGCTGCGCCTGCCGCTGGCCTGGAACGGCCGGTTTCTATTCCAGGGCGGCGGGGGTCTCAACGGCGTCCTGAATCCGGCGCTCGGCAATGTCGCGGGTTTCACTTCGGCGCTCGCGCGTGGCTTTGCCGTCGTTTCCACCGATAGCGGACATCGCGGCCGAAGCATGCTGGATTCCAGTTTCGCCGTCGATCAGCAGGCCAAACTCGATTTCGCATACCAGGCCGTGCAGCGCACGACGTTCGAGGCGAAGCGCCTGATCGATCTGTTCTACGGTCGCGGACCCGAGTATTCCTACTACATGGGCTGCTCGACCGGCGGACGTGAAGCCATGCTCGCCGCACAACGCCTGCCGCTGGAGTTCGACGGCGTCGTCGCCGGCAATCCGACGTTCAATCTCACGCGCATTGCAGCGAATCAGGTCTACAGTCTGCAGACGATCACGCGTCTGGCGCCGCGCAATGCCAACGGTGAACCGGAACTGCACAACGCCTTTTCAGATGCACAACTGCAGGCAATCGCGGATGCGGTACTGGCCCGCTGCGACGCACGGGACGGACTCGCGGACGGCATGATCAACGACTTCCAGGGCTGCGATTTCGATCCCGCATCGCTGCAATGCGGCCCTGCAGATACCGCAAATGGCGGCGTCTGCCTTGCGGAACCGCAGGTTGCCGCACTCAGGGACCTTTTCGGCGGCGCACGCAATTCCGCCGGTGAATCCCTGTACGGCGCCTTCACCTTCGACACCGGCATTGCGGCTCCGGCATGGCGTTCCATGCACCTTGGCGCGGAAGACCGTGCGCCGGCAAATGCATCGCTGGGTTCCGACACTCTGCGCCTGTTCGCAATGACCCCCGCCCGGCCGGACCTCGATCCACTGGACTTCGATTTCGACCACGACATGGCCGCCACCTACGAGACGGCCGCGATCAACGATGCCGTCGCGACCCTGCACACAACCTTCGCAGCGCGCGGCGGCCGGATGATCGTCTATCACGGCCTATCCGACCAGAGCATGTCGGCGGGCGCGCTGACCGACTGGTATGACGGCCTGACACCGCGCGACGACACCGGCCCGCAGGACTGGGCGCGGCTGTTTTTCATACCGGGCATGCTGCACTGCGGCGGCGGTCAGGCCACCGACCGTTTCGACATGCTCAGTGCGATTCAGGCCTGGGTTGAAGATGGCGAGGCGCCGGACCGGGTCATCGCAACCGGAGCCACCATGCCGGGCGTGTCGCGGCCACTGTGTCCGTATCCGCTGGTGGCCCGATACGAAGGCGACGATCCGGACGCGCAGGAGAGCTTCGTCTGCCGCTGATGCGCGAAATGCCCGGCAAGCAATGCAGCAACCGATTCTCACGGTGAAACGGCGGCTCGTGCCCGACCGCCATATCCTCAGGTGCGCAGCTCCTCCAGATCACGAAAGCAGTCCAGCGCCTCGGGGTTCGCGAGCGCGTCGACATTCACGACCTCTCGTCCGGCGATAACTTCGCGCACGGCGAGTTCGACGAGCTTGCCGTTCAACGTTTTCGGAATGTCCGGAACTGCGATGATCTTCGCCGGCACATGCCGCGGACTTGCCGCCTCGCGGATCGCCAGCGCTATCCGGGTGCGCAGCACCTCGTCCAGGGAAATACCTGGCTTGAGGCGCACGAACAGCACGATACGCGTGTCCCCTTCCCAGTCCTGACCCACGGCGATCGCCTCCTCGATCTCGGTGAAGCGCTCGATCACACGGTAGATTTCCCCGGTGCCGATCCGCACGCCCCCGGGATTGAGCACGGCGTCGGAACGGCCATGAATGATCAGCCCGTCATGGGCCGTGAACTCCGCCCAGTCGCCGTGATGCCACACACCGGGAAAGCGCACGAAGTACGCTTGGTGATACTTCGTGCCGTCCGGATCGTTCCAGAATGAGACCGGCATGGACGGAAACGGCGCGGTACAGACCAGTTCGCCCTTGTGCTCGCGTACCGGACGACCATCGCGGTCGAACACCGCTACGCGCATGCCCAGTCCCGCCCCCTGCAGTTCACCGCGCCACACGGGGCGTAGCGGATTGCCGAGTGCGAAACAGGAAATGATATCGGTGCCACCCGAAACAGAGGCAAGCTGAACGTCAGACTTCACGTCGCGGTATACGTAGTCGAAGCTCGTCGGCGCGAGCGGCGAACCGGTTGAGAGGATGCTGGCCAGCGGGGCAAGATCGACGTGCTCGCGCGGTCGATATTCGCTCTTCTCCAGTGCAGCAAGATAGCGTGCACTGGTACCAAAGACATTCACCGCCTCGCGCTCAGCCATCCTCCAAAGCACACCCGGATCGGGATGAAACGGCGCCCCTTCGTACAGAACCGCGGTCGCGCCGCATGCGAGCGTCGACACCAGCCAGTGCCACATCATCCAACCGCAGGTTGTGAAGTAGAACACACGATCGCCGGCACGGATGTCACAGTGAAGCGCATGCTCCTTCAGGTGCTGCAGCAGCGTACCGCCGGCACCGTGCACGATGCCCTTCGGCACGCCGGTCGTACCGGACGAAAACAGGATATACAGAGGGTGATCGAACGGCAGCGGTACGCAGGCCGGTCGTGCCGTCGGCGCATGCCTTGCCGCGGCGACCAGGTCCGACCAGGCCAGTGCCTCCAGGTGAGACCGGGCCAGCGCGCTGGGCAGGCCGGCGGTCGCGTCCCGGGTGCCGCGATAGGGCACGATGACCAGCGCCTTCAAACCGGCGAGGCGCCCCGCCAGCGCAGCAACCGTCGGCAGTGAATCGATAGTCTTGCCGCTGTAGAAATACCCGTCGGTGGCGAACAGGACTTTCGGATCGATCTGGCCGAGCCGATCGAGCACACCGTCGACTCCGAAGTCCGGCGAACAGGCTGTCCAGATCGCGCCTATGCTTGCCGCCGCGAGCATCGCCACAACCGTTTCCGGACGGTTCGGCAACAGGCCTGCGACACGATCGCCGCAGCGCACCCCCAGTGCGGTCAATGCATCGGCGACCGCGGCAACCTGCGCGGCGAGCTCGGCCCGTTCAAGCGTCTCACGGTCACCGCGCTCGTTCACCCACACCAGTGCAGTCGCATCATGCTCCGGCCGCAGCAGGTTGTCGGCGAAGTTCAGCCGCGCGCCTTCGAACCAGCGCGCCCCGGGCATCCGGTCCAGATCGCGGACAACCGTGTCGTAACCGGTCGATGCTCGCACGCCGCACCAGTTCCACAGCGCCTCCCAGAATTCACCCGGGTGCGACAGACTCCAGGCGTACAGCGCATCGTAGTCGGGTCGGTCAAGGCGCTCGCTGACCGAGGCGATGAACTGCTGCAGGTTGCTTGCAGCCATGCGCTCCGGAGACGGACGCCAGATCGGTTCGGCGGCTTCATGCATGGCTCGTCACCTACATGGTGCCCGGCAGCCAGAGAACCAGCACTGGAAACAGGACCAGCAGCGCAAGGCGCAGGAAGTCCGACACAACAAAGGGCAGCGCCCCGCGGAACACCGTAACCAGCGGGATGTCCGGCTGAATGGAGCGGATCACGAACAGATTGATGCCGAAAGGCGGCGTGATCAGGCCGGTTTCCACGACCACCAGCATCACGATGCCCCACCAGATCAGGTCATAGTCCATGCCGAGAATCAGCGGCGTGACGATAGGCACGGTAATGACCATGACCGCGAACGAATCCATCACCGAACCCAGAAGCAGGTAGGCCACCAACAGCAGCAGGACAATGACCAGAGGCGTCACGTCCAGACTGCCGATCAGCTGCGTGATGATGTCGGGAAGCTGACTGACGCCGACGAAGAACGAGAATGTCAGCGCGCCGAAGATCAGGCCGTAGATCATCGCCGTGACGGCCGTGGTCTCACCCATCACGCGCCAGAACTCCCTGGCATTGAGTTTGCCGCGCCACAGCGCGATCAGAAACGCGCCGACCGCACCCACGGCAGCCGATTCGGTCGCGGTGAAGATGCCCGAATAGAGCCCGCCTATGACCGCGACGAACAGGCCCGTGACAGGACCGGCCGCCATCAACGCCCGTCTTCTGACGCCGGGTTCCTGGGGCGCACTTTTCGGAGCGATGTCCGGCCGCAACCGGACCAGCAGCATGATGGTCGCAAGGTACAGCGCCACCGCGAGCAGGCCCGGGATCACCGCAGCAACAAACAGCTGGCCGATGGAGGCTTCGGTGAGCAGCGCGAACAGGATGATCGGCGCCGACGGCGGAATCAGCGCACCGAGCGTGCCGCCGGCCGCCACGCAACCGGTGGACAGTGTCGGCGCGTAACCCAGCTTGCGCATCTGCGGCAGCGAGATGCGGCCGAAGGTGGCCGCCGTGGCAAGCGACGAGCCGGTGACGGCGCCGAACCCTGCGCAGCCACCGATCGTCGCCAGTGCCAGTCCGCCGCGCAGCCGGCCGAGCAGTGCCTGCGCGAGTCGATACACGTCGTCCGACAGTCCGGCCACACTCGCGAAGCTGCCCATCATCAGAAACAGCGGCAACGCGGCGACCTGAGGGTTGGTAAGGAACCCGGTCGCCTCGGACGAGAACACATTCAGCGAGGGACGAAAACCGAGAAAGAAAGCGGTGCCGACAATCCCAGCAAGGCCCATCACCGCAGCGACAGGCACAAGCAGAAACAGTACCAGCCAGAGAATCACGAATCCCAGACCCACCGCGAGCACCGGCGCCGACTGCACCGTGCGCGAAAGCCCGGCGAAGTCGATCGCGCCCCAGACCAACAGTACACCGATCGCCGAGGCCGCCGCGGCAATCAGCGCGAGGACAGCGCCATGGGTGCGGTCCCGGGTGCCGTCGCGAGGGCGCTCACGAGTGGGCTCAATTTGGCCCGGCTCGGTAGTCAGCAACGCGGCACGCAGATCCAGCCCCGATATGACCAGCTGCGCGAGCGCCGCAACCCATGCGAACGCCGCGACCGCATACATGAACGGCGCGACGGGCCATTCCAGTATCGGTGTGGTCCGGGCGGACGACGCCATACGCTCTGCATAGAGCCACAGTTCGCGCGCCAGCAGAACGAAGAACAGCGCCAGCAGCAACGAACCGACCACCGCAAGCCAGCGGTAAACCCGCGGACTCATCAGGTGGCCAAGCAGATCGACCTTGAGGTTGATGCGCTGTGCGACACCGGCCGGCAGCGTTGCGGCGATGGCAACAGCGAAGATCATCGCCACCACCTCGTTGAGCGCGACGATGCCACCTCCGGCCAGCCATCGCATCAGCACATTCAAGACCGTAACGCAGGCGATGATCAGCATGCCGGCGACGCCCACTGATGCCAGCGGTCGCGTCGCAGCCAGTAGCAGGGATTCGATGCGTGCTGCGCCCATTAGCGACCAGGAAGCGGGCGCGCGCTAGTTGCCGACTTCTTCGAGCAGTTCCTGGAACCGGACCAGTACCTCCGCGCCTCGCGGCGTACGCTGCAACCAGTCGGCGCGAACGGATTCCAGCCTGCTCGCCCACGCGGCCAGTTGGGTGTCGCTGGGCGCCACGATCTGGTGGGCATCGCTGGCGTCGATGCGATTACGCATGGATTCGTCCTCGTCGCGAAAGAACCGCGCGAGGTGGCGCGTCTGTTCCTCGCCAGAGTGACGCATCAGCATCGCGCGTTGCTCATCCGACAGCCCATTCCAGACATCGCGGTTGATGAAGACAGCACCGATCGCGGTGCCGATGGGCGCCTCGATATGGTAGAAGGTGATTTCGTCCATGCGGAAAGGCTGAAAGGCCGTCCAGGAAACGAATCGCCCGTCTGCCGTACCGCGCTGAATCGCCTCGTATGCATCGGCCGGATTGATCGACAGCGGCGTACCTCCCAGTGCCTGGATCACACTGCTGTTGGTGCGCGATCCTGCGATCACCGAAGCACCGTTGAGCGTGTCGAGATTCGGTATGGGGCCGCTGAGATGGATGCCCGCCTGGGGGAACGCGGTGACGAACAGCGGCACGACGTCCCGGAATTCGTCGTCGAGCAGGCCGCTCTCCAGCAGCCGCCAATAAGCGACGGACGCAGCCTCAACGTCATCTGCCAGAAACGGCAGCTCCAGCATGCCCGTGAGCGGAAACTGGCCACCCACCGTGGTCAGGATGCCCCAGCTGATGGGCACCACGCCATCCTTGACGCGGTCGTAGAAATTATTCGGACCGGCCAGCTGGAAGCCATGGCGCAGATCGATCTGCACAACGCCCTGCCCGTCCGCGTTAACGCGCTCCACCCAGTCCTCAAAGATGATCCGGGAGATGGCGCCCTCGGGCGGACTTGCGGTTGCGAAGATCAGCGTCTCCTCGCGATCGGCCCCGCCTGGCGACAGAACAATCGCCGCGACAGCGACGGCCGCGACGGCCGCGACTGCGATGATCCAGCGGAGCATGCGCTTCCTCCCAAGATAAGCTGACCGACCAACGAACCATCAGACCGATCATTCAGAGCGTCGATCAGAACGCTTCCGACAACTCACCAGACGTCCGCCTGGCTCGTGGCGCCCGGGGGCTCCTCGGAGACCCCGGGGTCACGATTATCCGCTATAGCGTGCGCTGGTCAATCGGCCGCGGCCTGAGCCCACGTTTACCAGTTGAACTGCGCTGTCAGACCATACGTTCGGGGCGGCTCCAGGAACGCGTTGCCATTCACCCCGGGGGTACCGCCGGTTCCGGTTCGAACCACCTTGTTCGTCAGGTTCTTGACGTAAGCCGTAATACGATACCGATCGCCGAAGGGAGCATAGGTGAGGTTGAACTCCCCTGTCACGAACGAGTCCTGCAGCGAAAACGGGTTCACATAGGTTCCTGCAGGTCCCCACGCGCCGGCATTGGCATACTGTCGGGCGTCCCGATAGACATCGGAACTGTACCTGGCCGACAGCTGCGAGGTTATCCGGGCGCCAGAACGAAGGTTGAAGTCATGACCGTAGCTGATGGATGCGGTCCAGGGTGGCATCGAAATCTCTGACCCGCTGTAGTCGTTGAAAACGCCAGGCGCAGGCGTCGGTACGATGTAATCGTTGAACTTACCCTTCAGGTACGCAACGGTTGCGGAAAGCCTGGAAACAGGCGTCGGGAGCAGTACCACCTGAAGTTCTGCACCGTAGATCTCGGAATCACCCGCGTTGGCAATACGGCGCACATTCGCATTTCCGAAATCCGGATTCTGTGCAACGAACACCGCCTGGTAGTTGGCATAGTCACTGAAGAACAGTGTCGCGTTGAATGTCAGACGTCTGTCGAGGAATCGATTCCTGATGCCGACTTCGTACGCCGTAAGCTCTTCCGGATCAAACGCGGCGTTCGGCCCGGCAACCAGGCTTACGCCACCCGCCTTGAACCCGGTGGCCACGCTCGCATAGAACATGGAATCCCTGAGCAGGTCGTACTCGATTGCTGCTCTCCACGTCCATTCGTTCCACGTGAAGTCGATACCATCGATTTCCGAGACGATGGTGTCGCCGAATCGGTTCGTTCCCTCTTCGACTTTCCTGTCTCGGGTATAACGAAGACCACCGGTCAGGCGCAGGCGATCACTCAGGGAATAGGTGGCCTGTCCGAACGCCGCATACGACGTGGTGACCACGTGCTGGGTGATGGTGGCCGCGAACGTCAGACCCTTGTCGTTGACACCACGGAAGTAGTAAGCGCCTGCAAGCCAGGACAGCGGGGAGACGGAGTTGGACGTATAGCGCACTTCCTGCGTGTGCTGGCTGTCGTAGACATAGGTGCGGATAAAGACGTTACCGCCATCCGTCGCCGTGTCATTCTCCTTCTTCTTGTAAGCCGGGATATAGGTCAGCGTTCCGCCGCCCAGGTCCCAGTCGGCCTGAAACGATGCTCCCCACTGCCAGATATCCTGGGACGGTGTCTCCGGAGTCGGATACGCCGTCCATGGGTTGTCCTGCAACGGGAAGACCGCCGGTGCATTCCCCTGCCCCGAAAACTTTCCGTAATCCCCGGTGAATTCCAGTTGAAACGTCGAACTGGGAACCCACAGTACCTTGGCACGTCCGCCCACGGCATCCGTGTCGTCACTGCCGTTACTGAGATAGCCGCTGTTGTACTTGTAGTTGCCAACGAAGCGCGCAGCCACCGTTTCCGAGAAGGGCACGTTCAGAACGCCGGTAAAATCGCGGGCATCGTAGTTGCCCATCCCGCCGATGACGTAACCGCCAGCCTCATCCAGCTGCGGGGACCTGGAAATCACGTTGATCGTTCCCGCGATTGCGTTTCGGCCGTAGAGCGTGCCCTGAGGTCCCCTCAGCACTTCGACGCGATCGAGATCGACGAACGCGAGGAATGACGACTCCTGAAACGGATTGTAGACACCGTCCACATTGAAGGAGATACCGGGATCGACTTCACCGCCACCCTGGATACTGGTGACACCGCGAATATTGATAAACGCTCCGGCCGGTGCACGTCGGACGTCAATGCCCGGCAGATCCCTCAGCATGTCCTCAGTGCCGGTCTTGTTGGCAACCTGCAGCGCCTCACCATCAAGCACCGAGATACTGATCGGCGTGTTCTGCACATCGGTTGCACGAAAGGTTGCTGTAACGATGACCTCGTCCACCGGTGGCGCAGCCTGCTGCGCGGCAGCGCCAGTCGCTATGCAAGACATCACACCGATCGCGCACGTGCGGCGTACATTTCTTCTGACCATAACTCCTCCTGAAGTGCCGGTCCAACGGCACCTTTAAATTTTCTTCTATGTGAATTTCCTGAACCTGGCCGAGGGCAGCAATCTGCTCCCCTGCGGTTCAGCGCTTCAGATAAACCTGCCTACCGCTGCTGCTCCACATGCGAGCACATCATGCGCGATGGATCCGTGCCCACGCCCGGCACGCGCATGCAGATCGGCTGATAGAGATCGTGAATGTAATGAGCGTGTTCGAAGTCTTCCTGCCTGGGATTCTCCTGGCAGTCATACTCATGCTGATGTCGATACTCGACCCGCTGCCAGCTGCGATTGATGGTGAAAGGCTCGGTGTAGTACACCGGATCGGAAATGGTGACTTCGATATCCAGTGTCTGGCCATCGGCTGACATCGTCAGTCGCTCACTGGTCTGAAGCTGGTCGCTGGTGGGCATTCCCCGCGCGTCCATCTCAGCGTAGCCATTGAAGCCAGTGCTTTCGATAACCAGGGTATCGCCTTCCCAGCGGCCCGTGGAGTGCCCAAGATAGCTGGGCTCAAGATTCTCCGGATGCTGCGCGTTCATCTGTATGCGACGGGCCATGCGGGGCATCTCGTACAGGATCACCATTTCCTGAGGTGTCTGCATGACCATGATCGGCTCGCGCGCCATGGTCATTGACGAGATCGCGCCAGGGCGGCAGGTAGTCCATGCGGTGTGCACGATCCTGCCAGCAGCATTCGCAGCCTGACTCTGCGCAATCTGTGCTTCAGCGGCTTCGTTCATGGGCGCGTCGGTCATCAGGACAAAGAATCGCGTGGGTTCCCACATCCCTCGCAGATCCGGGAGAGGATTCTGCGATCCCGCCTGCATCGTGCCGCCCGGCGCCTGACTCTGGGCACAAGCCACCTGCATCAGAGCGAGCAGCGCCGTTGCCATTGCAAGTCCTGTGATACGCATCCTCATGGCCAATCCGCCACTGCCGATTCGCCCCGGGCAATTCTGTCAGGGCAGATATCATCACCTACTTCCACATTCACACCTCGTCGAAAAGTCACCCTCGCTTCCCACGGGGACGTATAGAACTGCGGATCCTCGACTGTGAAACGATTCTCGAGTCGACCGTCAGGCAACAACCTGATGCGCTCGGTCAGAATCATGTCATCGGAGTGCGGCAATCCGGCCGCGTCGAGATTGGTCACATCGCTCAGGCCGACCGTACGAATGACCAGCGTGTCACCGTCCCATTCGCCAACAGGAAATCCCATTGTGGTTGGATACCAGAAGTCCGGCTCACCGCCCGCCATGTCGACAACGCGGTACCAGCGAAACCAGTTGTGAAGGAAAGCCACACGGTCTCCACTGCTGATGATCTCGAACGCATACGGCATCTGCAGGATTCTCGGCATGCCCGGCCCGGCACACCAGGTGGTGCGGTCGAAGAACGTGTTGCCCGCTTCCAGGAGCCCGATTCGACGTTCGTAAGTGGCGGCTGCCGCTTCCGTCAGCGGAGGGCGCTCGCCATCGACCGTAAGCAGTTGTTGCGGCGTGGGCTCCGGCACCCAGACGCCCTCCAGCTGTGCCATCGCACGCTCGTTCGCCGCGGTCTGCGGCACCTGAAGACCGATCGCCAGAAACAGAACCAGCAGAGCCCTGATCAAGCAGGCGCCGCCCATTCCGAGGTCAATTCCTGATCGCACTGTCACCATTCCTTCTTCGATTTTCTGACTCTGCGCCGGGCAAGTCCTACTGGCCGCCGCCACCGCCACCGCCACCACCACCGCCTGCACCGCTGCCGGTCACATTCGCGGCCGCACCCCTGTACTCGCGTCCATCTTCCGTCGTCAGTATGCGCAGGGTCCCGTAGGGCGTTCCGTTTCGAGCCGGTGCGATAGAGAGCGACACGCGCTCACCGACGCCGACCGAATCGCGGCGCCAGCCGGCACGCGCATTGAGTGCCGGTGAGCCAATCTCGATGGACCACTGCACGGGCGTATCACTGCCTTCAGCGGTTACCAGCACCTGAAGAAAGGAATGAGGGTTGGTCCACTGAACCTCATTAATCACCCCTTCGATCGTGAGCGTCTGCGTGTAATCGAATTCGGCCGTGGAATGGTGAGCCATCGCCTTCAGCACAACGGCGATCAGCAAAACTGCGCCCAAAGCGATTCGTAGGGTCAACGTAGCGGGTTGCATAGTCTGTCTCCTGAAACTCATCCTGAGCGAGCCTCGTGGATGCCGTCTGATGGATTCGTGCACCGCTGTGCACGTCCTGGGTTCAGCAGAAAATTCCTGCCGTCCCGAAACACCGGATTGACGATAAAACCACATGAGGATCCCCCCTCAGCTGCAGCTCAAGATATAGCTGTTGTGCGATCCACACTAATCGTTTCTCTTTATGCCGAGTGATAACCGCGGCTTATTGGTGCAGCAGGCCTGCGATATGAGACATTGCTTGTGCACGCTTTTTATTGCCGCGCTCTCAGTGCACGGATACCGGAACGCGGCCACACTAACCAGAACCATAATCGTGAGGATGGGAAATCGATGAACAGGACCCGCACAAGCCAGGTACTCGCCCTGGCAGTCGTTCTTGCCCTGGGTTGCACGGCACCTGCTGTCGGCCAGCAGGCTGCCACGCAAGGATCCGCGGGCCAGCCTGACCAGCAGCAGGCGCTTTTCGATCGCATGCTGATTCGCGAACTTCAGGATCGCTACGCGATCGTCCACGACTTCGGGACACCGGAGGAGTACGCGAGCGTGTTTTCTGACGATGGCGCCATTGCCGCACCCAACGGCCAGACGCTCGTGCAGGGACGCGCCGCGCTGATCGCGTATGCGGAAAGGAATCGTGAACGCTGGAGTGATGAACCCGGAGCCGACGGAAGAATTTCGTCGTTCATGCGCCATCTGATCAGCAACTCGGAAATCGAAGTCACAGGCCCTGATACCGCCACCGGCATGAGTTACGTCACAACCCTGGTGCAGAGAGGCGAAATCGGCCCTGCCATCCTGAGCATAGGCCGCTATGAGGATCGTTACGTCAGGCAGAATGGCCAGTGGTTGATCGCGCATCGCACGATTATCATGGACCTTGGCGACTCCGAACTTGCGCAGGTGCTGGGACTGCGAAACTGACCGGAAACGGACGACATGAACCACAGGTCATGAGCCGGCGACTACGTGTGACGATCTCAGCAGCGGCGCTACTGGCGCCCGGGATGGCTTCGGCCTCGCCAGAGGCCGAAGCCCTGATCGCCCGTATTGCCGACGCCATGGGGGGCGCCGAAGCAATCCTCGCGGTGCGCACACTGCGTGCCGACGGCTACGGTCTGGAGGCCTATTTCTGGGGCGGCGGCAATATCACAGCGGACCCGGACGCCCCGCAGAAATGGGCCGAGAATCCTGAATTCTCGTCCATCTGGGACTTCGACAATCGTCGCTACCGCACGCAGTACCGCCATAATTTCCTTTTTCCATTCGGCGGCACTTTCGGACACAGCTTCGCGATGTCGGCCTGGGGCGTCGATGGCGCAGTCGGCTACACGATCGGTCCGGGCGGCGGCGCCTCCCGTCTGCCTGTCTGGACCACCGGCGGCGCCTGGTTCAAACCCGACGGCATGACTTTCCGCCGTTACGAATCCCTGACGCATCCGCTTGCCGCCGTGCGGGCGGTGCTCAGCGGCGACGCACGCGCCGAGAACCGCAGGCTTCACGACGATGCAGAACTCGTCGATATCGTCATCGACGAGGGCGCCGTCACCCTGGCCGTCGACCCTGCGACCCTGCTGCCACGCTCGGTGAGCTGGACAGTCCCCCATCAGAATCTTGGACAGCTTCAGATGACGACGACCTTCGTCGGCTACACGAACTGGGACGGGATATCGCTGCCCTTCACCTGGACCTCGCGTATCGACTGGCGCGATACCGTGGTGCAGACGCGGCTGCTCGACGGCTATTACATCAACTCGGCAGTCCTGCCCACCATTGCAGCACCGCAGTCGGTTATTGATGCGCCGCTGCCACCCGCAGCCCCGCCGGCATCGGTCGAGTCCATCACCGTCACACCGGTCGCCGACGGCATCTGGCATCTCAACCCGGGGGGCCACACGGTGATCGAATTTGACGACCATCTCGTCGTTTTCGAACTGGGCGGCACCGATGCACAGACACGGGCCATCATCGACCGTGCCAACACGCTGGTGCCAGGGAAGCCACTGACCCGACTCGTCGTCTCCCACCATCACTTCGATCACACACGGGGCTTTCGCACCGCGATCGAGGCCGGTCTGGAGGTGATTTCCCATTGGGGAAACGAGGAAGTTCTTCGCGACATGGCGACGAGACCGGCGCCCGACTTCGCTGACATCGTGCCGCTTCCACAAGGTGGAACCATGAGCTTCGTTCCGGTACACGGCCACCTTCGACTTCAGGATGACCGCATGACGCTGGACATATACGAGGTGGTCAAGCACAACCACATGGCGAACGCGGTGTTCGCCTACGCACCGGAAAGCCAGACGTTCATCGAGGCGGATCTTGCCACAGCGGCCAACGGATTTTCTTTCTGGGCAGAGGCTTACGAGGACAACCTCGAGCACTACGGCATTGAAGTGACCATGGTTTCACCGAACCATGCGACGCCGATGACGCACGAACAGACACTGCGCTGGATTCAGGAAGGCGTTCCCCGGGCACTGGAACGCTGCGATCAGCTCGCCGAGTCCGGACGCAACATTCCGGGCTGCCCGCCCTACCTGCACCGAGACTGGACCGAGCGCTTCTCGCCGTGACGGTGGTCGCCTGCCGGGTGGGTGGCTTCCCGGCGGATGGTCTCCCGTGGATGGCTTGCCGTGGATGGCTTCCGGTCGCGTCAGCCTGCACCAATGACGCGCTGGTCGATCACGCCGAATAACGGCGTCTCACGTCCCTCTATGCGCGCGCTCATACGTACGCGTTCACCAAAGGAAAGAAACGGCGTTTCAGCCAGACCGGTATCGATCATCTCGACGGCACGACGCTCGGCAATGCAGCACGAGCCGTAATCCCGGTAGCCGCTGTGCGAGACGGTACCCGAACCAATTACCGTACCGGCGCAGAGCGCACGCGTCCCGGCAGCGTGGGCGATCAGTTCGTCGAATCCGAACGCTGCCTCCGTGGCAGGCACGGCGCCGAACCGCTCATCGTTGCGCCAAACCTCCAGCATCGCAGTGATGCGGGCGCGATCCCATGCCCCGTCCAGTTCATCAGGCGTTACGGCGATGGGTGCGAGACTGCACGCGGGCTTTGCCTGAATCCAGCCGAACCCGGTCTTCATCTCCAGCGGTGCCAGCCTGCGCAGCGACCAGTCGTTGATCTGCACAGCAAGCCGGATATGGCGGCCCGCGTCAGCCGCAGGGGTCCCCATGGGCACGTGACCGGTTATCACGCCGAACTCCCCTTCGAAGTCGATCCCATCGGCTTCGGATGGCAGCGGCACGTCCTCGGTCGGCGACAGAAAGCGATGCGACATGCCCTGGTACATCAGCGGCGCATCGGTTTCGATCGGTGGCGAATTGAATGCCTTCTGCATCAGCTCGCCGTGGACCGGAAATACCGAGCCGTCCAGCCACTGCCAGGCGCGGGGCAAGGGCGCAGCGAGCGACACGTCAGCCAGCGGCCGGGCATTCGCCGCCTTGCCCTCGTTCAGTCGATCGTAGAGCGCAGCGAGTGCGCCTTCCACGTCGTCCCAGCGCTCCAGCGCATCCTGCAGGGTGACGGCAATCGCATTAGCGTCAGCGGCGAGTTCCAGATCGCGCGACACGACCAGCAGGCGACCGTCCGGCGAGCCATCATTCCCGGTCGCAAGCTTCATCGGCGCAGCGCAGACAGCGTGCCCACAATCACGAGAGCCCTTCTTCAAAGCGACCGTCGATCAGCACGAAAACGATGCGGCAGGGCTTTGACGAACGATTCGCCCAGCCATGATTCGTCCCGCGCTGTATCACAATGTCGCCTGCGCGAACCACTGTTTCGCCTTCATCAAGAATCAGTGTGAGCTCACCCTCGATCACGATCCCGTAGTCGATGGTTTCAGTGCGATGCATGAACGGATGCCGGGAGCCACCGCCGGTGTGTGAAGCGGCATCACCCGCGCCAACCTCAGCAAAGTGCGCGCGCGCCTCTTCGGGCGTGAGGTCGCTGATGCGCGGGTCCTCGGGCGGGATGTCGAGCACGCGAATCCGCGTGCCGTTCTTCGGCGGCGCGAGCGTGATGCCATCTTCCGGCGGTTCGCCGCCTGCGCGATCGATGCGCGCGGGCGTCTCGCGCGTGTTCCAGACTTCATGAAACAAGGGTCCGAAGTCGCCGCCAATGCGCGCGACCCGCGGCGGCGGGCGATCTTCGAGTATGACAGCGCGACCATCGGCATCGTGGCCGGTGACAATTCGACGAAACGACTTTTCACTCACTGCGTCTTCGCTCCACGGGCACCTGCCGTTGACCCGCCCAGGGTTTCGGCAAACCAGTCGGCAATGTAGTCGCGTGCAAATGACATGTTGTCGGCACCCACGTGCTCGACCCCGCCTTCGCGCGCCGTCATGATCTTCAGTTCCCGGAGTCTGCTGTTCACCAGCTCATCGTACGTGCGCTGTGCATAGTCAACCGGAATCTGGCGATCCTGCTCGCCATGCAATACCAGAAACGGCGCCTCGATGCGATTGAGTATGCCGTCGAGATGCATGCCCTGCGACCGGACCAGAAAGTCATCCAGATCCTTCGCGCCGAACACCCACATCACATGATTCCAGTAGTGCGGCACGGGATTCTCGCCCTCGCGCTGCAGGCGCCGGCGCTGCACCGCCGCCCAGTCATGATTGGCGCCCCAGACCGCACCGCTTGCGAACCGCGGCTCGAACGCCATGGCGCGCGGCGTGAAATATCCGCCCAGCGAAATGCCGACCATGCCGATGCGATTCGGGTCAACGCCAGAGCGCCCCGCAAGCCAGTCGTAGCAGACACTCGCCCACTGTTCACTCTCGTGTGTCGCATGCAGGCCCTGCAGGCGCAGCGATTCACCGGTACCCGGTTGATCGACCGAGAGCGTCGAGATGCCGCGGCGCGCGAGCGCATGTGGAAGCCACGACCAGTAAAGCAGCTCCTTGCAGCTGTCCAGGCCATTCACGTAGAGCACACACGGCGACTTGCCGGTTGTGCCCTCGGCCCGCGTGAACAGGGCCGGCATGACCTTGCCGAGATAGGGGATCTCGACACGCTCGGCGTTCTCGCGACCGATCACGATCGCATGGCGAAAAAGGCGCTGTGCTTCTTCGAAAGTTCGCTCTCGACCGGGATGCCCGTGGCCCTGCATCCGTTCAGCGACAAGATAATAGAGTGCCGCGCGCTGAAATTTCGCCGCTGCCGAAAGCAGGCGGCCCTGCGCTTCATCCTCCGCGCCCAGCACCGCGAGATTGTCGGCAACCTTCACCCACTGCGCGAGAAACTCCGCGGTGCCCGCGTCCTCGCCGCGCGCCGCGGCTTCCAGCAGCGGCCGGCACATGTCCTCGATTTCGCCGATCTGACCACCGCTCTGTATAGCGATGTTGACCGAGAGGTTCCAGACGTAATTGCCTGGAAAGTATTGGAAAAGTGCCATGTCGCCTACACGCCGGCGCTCTGGAAGAGGCCAGCATCGGGCTCGGCGGACGGCAGCTTCTTCGGCCCGCCCACGCCTATGCCCCACTGATCCATGATGCCAGGGCCCGGCTTATAGACAGTCGGCTGCCAGGTCTCATCGTCCACGCGCTCGAGCTCCGCTGTATATTCGACGATAAAGCCGTTCGGTGTGACGAAATAGCTGAAGGTGTTGTTGCCAGCCGTGTGACGCCCTGGCCCCCACCGCAGCTCCACACCCTCTTTCTGGACCCGGGCAACACCACGCATCATCTCATCCAGGCCTGTGAAATCGTACGCCACGTGGTTCAGGCAGGCGGGCCCTGGCAGCAAGGCAATGCGGTGGTGCCATTCATTACAGCGCAGAAACACCATGAATTCGCCCAGCCAATCGCTTACACGAAAGCCGAGTACGTCCACGAAGAACTGTGCGGCCGCCTTGTGGTCCGGCGAGTGCATCACAATGTGACTGATGCGCTCCGGAATTCCTCCGCCCGGCGTCAACTCGCCGACTTCGCCACGCTGGACGCCGCTGGACACTTCATATGGAAGCCCGTCAGGCGAGAAGAATCGGAAGCCATAGCCGCCCCCGAGCGTCTGAAGCTGGCGCGGCGGATGAATGACGCGGCAGTCCGCCGCCTCGACTTTCGTGAACAACGCATCGACGTCTTCTTTGCTCTGTGCCGCGAGCGCAATTACATCGACACGTTTCTGATCCGTCTGCCGCAACCGCAACACATAGAGCTCATCGTGGCCCTCGGCCGCGAAATAGATCAAACCGTTCTGCTCGGCAACCTGACGCAAACGCCACTTGTCGACATAGAACTGCCGTTCAGCCTCAATATCGGGGACACCAAGGCCGATATATCGAATCTCTGTCACTCTGGACACCATTGCCTCCTGCTGGCTGGCGCGCGGATCAGATCGGCGCCGCAATAACCTCAAACATGTCTCGTGTGGCTTTGGCCTGATCGACCGGTGGCAAAAGCCCCAGCTGGCTGTCGCCTATCGCTTTGGAGTGCTCCACGATGTAACGACAGCGCTCGAAGCGTCTGGCCCGATACGCAACGAACGCTTCCTCCGGCTCCGTCGCGCGCAGGAGTTCATCAGCCAGTACGATGCCGTCTTCTATCGCCATTCCCGCACCCTGACCAAGATGGGGCGTCGTCGCATGCACGGCATCGCCGAGCAGTACTACACGCCCCTTGTGCCACTTACCGGACAGCAGCACCCACTCCAGCGGCTTGTAGACGACGGCCTCATCGTCACGGATCTGTTCCGCCAGGGCTGCGATCGCAGGCGGCGCGTCCCGCAGCTTCTCGCGCATCGCCGTGGCAAGGCCGGCGCGCGGGTAGTGAGGATTGCCCGGCTCGGGCGTCGTCACGAACAGGTACATCAGTCCCGCTCCCAGCGGGACCAGCCCCATCCCCCTTGGCCCTGCATACGCATGCAGGCTTGTGACTTCGTGCGGACGCGGAAAGTTATGACGCCACACGCCCTGCCCGGTGAACTGCGGGCGCGGTGCATCCGGAAAAATCTGCTCTCGAGTAGTGGAGTTCACTCCGTCGGCGCCGATCACGACATCGTAGCGCCCGGTAGCACCATCGGAGAACGTGACTTCCACGGACTCGCCGTCGTCATGCAGTGAACTTGCCGTCACGCCCAGGCGGATACCCGCACCCGCAGCGCGAGCGCAGCGCCCCAGCACCTCGTGCAGTGCACGCCGTCCGACGCCGATGTTTGCGGGATACTCATCCACGAGTCTGGGCGAGGGCACTTTCGCCAGATGGGCGCCTGTCGGCGCGTACACATCCACATGGTCGAAACCGAAACCTGCGTCGAGATACTCGCGCACGATCCCGAGCTCGGCCATCGCACGGATCACGTTCGCCTGCTGGATGATGCCGACGCCATACACGGACCAGTCCGCATCACGTTCGATCATGTCGACGGCAAAGCCGCGCTTGCCTAGCGCGATAGCCGCAGTAAGTCCGCCTATGCCGGCGCCGATGATAAGCACGCGCGCTGACTGCATGCCCCCCCTCCATGTCTTGCGAAGCCCAATCCATCGGATTCGGGACAACCTCTGGCAAGCAAGTGTACGCTCGCAGGTCGAATCCTTGGATTTATTGTTTTGATCTTAACGTAGTACTCAAATGGATTGTTTGCCGGGGGCCGCTGCGTCCACCCGAATCAGACCTGCTGCGCGGAGTCGGGATCGGTGTCGAGCTTGTAACCGTAGCCGCGCAGCGTGCGGATCGGCCCGTACTCGGCATCCCATCCCAGCTTGGCGCGCAAGTGGCGAATGTATACGTCGACCACATTGGTCAGCGGGTCGGAGTCGTAATTCCATATCCTGAGCAGAATACTGGCGCGACTCAGAACTTTGCCGGCATTGGTCATCAGCAGTTCCAGGAGCTGGAATTCCGTGGTGGTGAGCTCGACTACGCTGCCGGCACGCCGAACGATATGCGCCTCGCGGTCCAGTGTCACATCGCCGACCCGAAGCATTGCTTCCGGGTGCGGCAACACGCCCTTCGACCTTCTCACCAGCGCCTCGATGCGTGCCAGCAGCTCCTCGAAGTCGAACGGCTTCGTAAGGTAGTCGTCGGCGCCGGTGCGCAGCCCCTCCACTTTTTCCTCCAGTGCGTCCAGCGCGGTCAGAATCAGGATAGGCACCCGCACACCTGCCGCGCGCACCCGTTCACATAGTTCCAGACCGGAAATGCCCGGCAGCATAAGATCGAGAATCAGCACGTCAAAGGGCTTGCGACAGGCCAGCTCCAGTCCCTGCAGGCCATCGGCAGCAGCCGAGACGAGATACCCTTCCGACTCGAGACCGCGGATGACAAACCGTCGCACCCGCTCATCATCCTCGACCAGCAGTGCGGCGGTCACGCTACGGCCCCGCGCGGCAGGCTGAGCACCGCCGATACGCCGCCGGCTATGCTGGCGCCAAGTCTTGCAGTGCCGCCATGAGCCTCCGCAAGCGCCCGCACCACAGTCAGACCGAGACCAGACCCCTCCCCTCGCGTGGGTCCGCGCCGGAATCGGCCAAAGAGATCTTCCGCCTCGGCCTCGGGAACCCCAGGACCATCATCATCCACCCTGATGTGAATGAGGTCCCCCTGCAGTTGCGTCACCAGCGTAATCTCCACGCCCTTGTGCGTGTGACGCAGCGCGTTATCCACGAGCGCAGAGAGCGCCTGACGCACCCGGCCCGCATCGACCATTGCCATCAGGGAGCCGGCGACATCCGCGCGGACCGATGCTCCACTCTCGCAGGCCAGCGTGGAGAAATCGTCCGCGAGACCAGCGACCAGCTCGTTCACATCCACCGGCTGGAGAGAGAGCCGAAGCCCGCCAGCCTCGGCATGAGCGATGAGGAACAGATCCTGCAGAAGTCGTGTGATGTCGCGAGTCAGATCGCGGATTCGCTCGAACGTCTCCGCGGCCTCAACAGAGCCGCTCGCACCTGAGCGCAATGCCACTTCGGCTTCGCCGCGTATGATGGTGACTGGTATGCGCAGCTCGTGACTGGCCTCGGCCAGGAAGCGACGCCGACGTTCATCTTCCGCTGACAGCGCCGCGTTGGCCTTCTGCAGTTCGGCCGTGCGCAGCGCGACAGCACGACCCAGTCCGGCGCGGCTTTCCTCAAGCGCGGCCTGTTTCTCTCCCAGCTCTCGAGCCATCGCGTTAAAGGCATCGGCCAGCCGTGTCAGCTCGTCGCGGCCACCCACGTGCACGCGATGCTCGAGATCACCACCACCGAACGCTCGCGCACCACTTTCAAGATGCTGCAACGCCGGACCAAGGCGCAACATCAGCAGGCCGAAGATCACTGCGGTTACCGTGATGCCAAGCGCGAGGCCCAGCAATGCCGCGGTGCGCATCGAATGCTGCAGCGCCACCGCCCCCGCTGTGGCGGCGGCAACATCGCTGTCGCTGCGCTGTATCTCGGCTTCCACGGTACTCACGAATCGAAGATAGGGAGCGGACAACCTCCGCATCGCGCTCACCGCCGAGCTGCCACCACCCTCCGCCTGCGCTGCGTTGATGGCTTCCTGCAACTCGGTCCCGTATTCAAACATCTTGAGGACGTCTTCGCCCTCTGCAGAGAGCGCAGCCACGAGCGCGCGGCCGTAGTCAGTGTCAGGCGCCGCCTCCTGGGCGCGTGCGAGCCTGTGACGGAACTCGGTCCGAGCGACCGCAAGATTGTCACGTGCGATGTTTGCGAGTTCTCCCTGACCACGCACCACGTCATAGGCTCGACTCTGCAGTCGGTCGACCGCAAAGCGAAGCTGGACGAACCTGCGCATGCGCTCATGATCTGCCTGCGTACGCGCGGCGACTTCCAAAGCCGCACCACTGGTATTCAGGACCATGGCGGTCATCAGTCCCATCAGCACCAATCCGGCAGCCGCCGTCAGAGCGAGCTTCATCCTTACGGTGACTGGCAGGAGCTTCATGGGCTGCATCTTCTGACGATTACCGCACGTCGGCAACACCCGCCGCATCGATTCACAACCGATCTCCCGGGACGACTCCACCGGGTTTTCACGTGTTTTTAATGCACCGGCGCGATGACCACGCTTTGCAACCTTGCTACCGTAATCTCAGCTACATCCGGAGGAAGTCGTATGCCTGCTGCCATGCTGCGAATCGTCGCAATTCTGGGCCTTCCCGCACTCCTGGCCGCACCCGGATTGCTGGCACATCACTCCACCGCCGAATTTGACTACACGCGGGAAGTCATCATCGAGGGCGTCGTCAAGGAGGTGCAGTGGACCAACCCGCATTCCTACCTGCAGGTCCTGGTGCCGACGCCGGACGGCGACACCGTGCAGTGGGGCGTGGAGTTCGGCGCTCCCGCGATGAACGTGCGCATGGGCTGGCGCAGGGACAGCGTCAAGATCGGCGACACGGTAAAGATGTACGTGGCGCCGGCGCGTGACGACCGCCCCTTCGGCACCTTGCGCTACCTGACTCTCGAGGACGGCAGTCGCCTGGACGGCGTGGCGGTCAATATCAGCGGGCAGCCATCGTTCAGAGATACCGGCGTCGACAGGTAGCATCCGGGGCGCACGACGCGCCGCTGGCAAGGTTAGAAAAGGAATCACCGTGAAGCATCGTTCGTTGTTGGTAGCCTGCATAACCACGGGGCTGCTCCTTTGCTCCTTGCCCCTGCTTGCGCGCGATGGACCGGCCTTCGGACCTGGCATGCACGCCATGCTTGGCGTGTGGCTTCCGGAGCGTCATGCCGAGCGTCTGCTGACGGAAAGCGGCGACGCACCACCGCTGAATGCCGAAGGCGCCGAGCTTTACCGTGCGCACCAGGCCGAGCGAAACCAGCCGCAACCCCAGTTTGATCGCACACGCTGGTGTGCGGGTCCCGGCATGCCGCGGATCATGTTCATGCCCTACCCGTTCGAGATTCGCGCGGATGGCAGCTACGTGGGTTTCATCTACGGATGGTACCGCTGGCACCGCATGGTCGACATGAGCGGGCGGGATGCCGATCCGACCATTCCGCTGACGATGGGTTATCCCGTCGGACGCTGGGAAAACCAGACCCTCGTCATCGAAACTGTGGGGCTCGCACGCGAGACAGTCCTCGATGGCTTCGGCCTCCCCCATTCCGAAGACCTGGTAATTACCGAGAGGCTGCGCGTACTGCCGGATGGACGACTGGAAGTACGCTTCACGTTCGAAGACGAGGCCTATTTCACTGCGCCGTGGACTGCCGTGATGACGTATCGCCGACAGGTCGACATGACCGTCGGAGATGACGTCTGCCCTGATCGCATAGCGCAGGGGCAGCCCGCTGTCAGAGGAGAGCTGCCATGACCTGCAAGGTCTCGCGAAACCACGCCCGCGGCTGTGCGACTGCGGCATTGCTGGCCTGTTTCATCACTGCGCCGTTGCTGGCCGAAGATGGCCGCACCGATCCGCGCTATCTGGGCGGGATATGGGACTCCGAACGATTCTTCGTCATGATAGGCGGCACGCCCAGGCTGCCTGAAACAGAGGAAATGATCCAGGAGTATGTCCGGGCCACTGACAGCGGCCGAATTCTCGGCACCGCCTGGACCACCTGCCGCCCCGGCAGTCCGAGTGCGATGTTCATGGTGCAGGGTTCACTCGTGGTCCTGCAAACCGATGATGAGATCACCATCAGTCTGGAGCAACCGCGGATGACGCGTCGCATCCGGATGAACACCGAGCATCCCGCAGACCTGGAGCCCAGCTATATGGGACACTCGGTCGGCCACTGGGAAGGCAATACCCTGGTGATCGAAACTATCGGGTTCAACGGCAATTTCGAACTCGATGCATTGGCACAGCCCACGAGCACGCGGCTGCACACTGTTGAACGACTCACGAAGTCGGCGGATGGCAGTCGCGTCGCGATCGAAGTGACGATCACGGATCCCGAGTACTACAGCGAGCCGTTCACGGTCGATCGCGGCTGGGTCGCCACCGACCGGCGCCATCCTCTCGAGTATGACTGCATGGAAAACCCGCGCGCCGAAGAGATCGAACACACGATGTTCCTCAGGGAGGGTTACCGTCCGGTCTGCCAGGCCGTTCAGGGAGATGGCATGGAGTTGTCACGCATCATCTGCGACAACCCTGGCGACGACGTACCTCCAGGCTCGCGGTAACGCCCGCCTGCTGCCCGGAGCCAGTCATGCACGGCGATCGATGGACCACCGATGGAGTGCCTGACCAGCAGATCGAAAGCTACTGGCAGGACTGCGTCCGGCGCTCGCTGCTGGCACTGGATATCGATGTCGACGTGACTGGTGGCTTCTCGGGGACCATTCAGCGCCGACTGATCGGACGACTGCAGGTAAATCTGGTGTCGGTGCAAGGCACCCAGATCCTGCGACGGACGCCGTCAATCATCGCCCGCTGTGCTCACCCCAGGTACGTGCTGATCCGCATGCGCGCCGGACAGGGCTGGCTGCGTCATCGAAGCGGCGAAACCCCGCTCCTGAAGGATGAATGCGTGCTGCTCGACAGCCGTGATCCTTACGAACTCACTATCGGCGGTCGCAGCGAGAGCCTCTCCTTTCACCTGCCTGTGGACTGGGTCGAATCGCACCTGCCGGATCCGCAGGTCGCGGTCGCGGTTTCGCTGGGTAGCAGACAACCCTGGGCCGGTATGCTACGCGACGTCATGGAGGCCATTTACGCCGATAGCGGTACATCACCGCCGTTCCTGATCGCCGAGAACCTGTGCACTGCGCTCGCGCTCACCGTCGATGCGATCGAGGTCCGGGCCACTCACCACTCTCGCAAGGTCTTTAAATCTCTGCAGAAGACGCTTGCCGACCTGGCATCGAACTGCAATGTCACCGCCAGCGACATCGCTCAGACGCATGGCCTCTCACTGCGCTACCTGCACGCCATCTATGCCGCGAACGGCACAAGCTGCGGTCGCGAACTCATGCGCGTTAGGCTCGAACGCGCACAGCGGCTCCTGCTCGATCCTACCGAACCCAGCCGCAAGATTGACGATATCGCCTGGCATTGCGGCTTCTCCGACACCAGTCACTTCCGGCGTCGCTTCCGCGCCCTGTTCGGCGTTTCTCCGTCAGAGATGCGTACCGACGCATCGCCACACCGATGTCCGTAACGGCCATCCGTCAGCCGAACGTGAACGGCTTCGGCAGATCGGAGCTATCCGATTCACCAACGATTACGAACGAATCTTGCTGGAGTACGGATGGGGTACCGCGGTCGAGAGTGCGAGACTACTGGCTGGAGGCCGTGGGGCGCGCCATCAACGATGTCGACATACGCATAGAAGACAGCGGCAGCTTCAGCGCCTCGTTGCGTCAGCGCCGACTCGGTCCGCTGGCGCTGAGTCACATCGACGTTCATGGAACGCAGATCGTTCGCCGCACACGTTCAATCATTGCCCGCCGTGACACAGCTTTGTTCAGTGTAATCCGCATGATCTCTGGACAGGGCTGGCTGCGTCAGTGCGGCCGGGAAGTGACCCTTGGTCAGGACCATTGCGTTCTCGTGGACAGTCGCGAACCTTACGAGATCGCCATCGTCGGTCGCGGCGAAAGCCTCTCCATACACATGCCTGCGACGTGGCTCATGGAGCGGTTTCAGGACGCTCGACTTGCAGTGGCCACGCCGCTTTCGCGCAGCAGCCCCTGGGCCGGCCGGCTTGTGGGACTCATGAGCGCAGTGCACATGATCCATCCGAACAGCGTTTCCGCCGGCCTGATCGAGCAGCATTTCGGTACGACGCTGGCACTTGCAGCCGGTGCCAGTATCGAAACAACCTCTCCCGCTTCGCGCAATGGCTTCCGGGCGCTGCAACTGACGCTGGCTGCACTCGCTTCGGTACCGAACCTGCACGCCGACGAAGTCGCGAGCGTTCACCAGATCTCCGCGCGCCAGGTGCATCATATCTACGCCGCACATGGCACCACGTTCCGCTGCGAGCTGATCCGCCTGCGCCTGGAGCGTGCCCGGGCAATGTTGCTCGACGAGCGGTTCAGATCGGTGTCGGTCGATGAGATCGGGCGGCGTTGCGGGTTCTCCGACAGCCGTCATTTCAGGCGGCGCTTCAGCCAGCACTTCAGTACTTCGCCCGCAGCGCTGCGCCAGTAGTCCGCCGTTAATCCGGCGCTCCTTTCCAGCCCCCCAATTCGTGCACGCTGGGACCGCACGCCTCAACAAGGTAGCGGCTAGAGTGTCAGGAAGCGCGTGGGGGACGCTAGGCATAACGAATCAGTGTCCCTCCGTGCAGATCTGCAAACGTTAGACCGGTCAGCGCAAGAGGCGACAACCATGCATTCTCATGACAACCCGACCTTCCCTTCACGGACTTCCCTCAACCAGGCCATCCGCCTGGTATTGACCGGCTGCGCTGGACTGGCCTTCTCGCCCGTGGTGCTGGCCCAGAGCGAGCGCGATGCGTCCTCGGCGACGCTGGACGAAGTCGTGGTGACCGCGCAATACCGGGAGGAGACAGTCGCCCGGACGCCAATCTCGATTACGACCATTACGGCGGATGATCTGAACCGCAACAACTTGCAGCAGATCAACGATATTCTCGACGACGTTCCGGGCGTCACCCTGGCCCGCGGCCCCGCGGGGTCCTTCTTCACGATCCGCGGCATCTCGTCGATTCAGGGCGGCGGAGAGATCGATCCCGGCATCTCATTCAATGTCGATGGCATTTACAACCCGTTCTCCAGTGCTGCTCTGATGTCGTTCTACGACGTGAGCCGCGTAGAGGTGCTGCGCGGCCCGCAAGGCACGCTGTATGGCCGCAACGCGATTTCCGGTGTAGTGAACGTGGTCACAAATGACCCGACCTTCGACGACTTTCGCAGCGATACGCGGGTAAGCTTTGGCAACTATGGCGCGCGCACGGTGACCGCCGTCGCGAACCTGCCGGTGGCGGACATCGCATCCATCCGGCTTGCCGGCAACTACCAGTCGCGCGATGGCTTTTTGAGCAACGGTAACGATGACCTGAACACGAGGTCCTACCGCGTCAAGGCGCTGGTCACACCTACCGACACGCTGACGCTGGGCCTTAATCTCGACACCGGAGACTATTGGGGCAACGGGACCGGCATGGCTGCCATACAGCCCTTTGCCAGCGACCCCTGGACTGGCCTGCCGGATCTTGCTCCACCCTTCCAGCACGTGGATGCGGTCGGGTACTCCGGTCTGGTAAGTTGGGATGCCGGTCCGGCCACGGTCACATTCATCCCCGCGTACAAGTCCAACGACTGGGACAACCAGGCCACGAGCGGCCCGTTTCTGTCGCGAACTTATATCTACGATACGCAGTATACGTACGAGCTTCGCGTAAGCTCTAACAACACCGACTCGCCGCTGTTCTGGCAGGCCGGCGCCTTCCACTACGATGCCAGAAACCTGAAGGGCCTGCGGTTTCCGTTCGCCACTATCTTTCAGGACGTTGCCACGGAGTCGGTCGCAGCGTTCACACAGATCGACTACTCAGTCAACGACCTCATGAGAGTAACAGCAGGCCTGCGCTACACACGCGACGCCAAGACCCAGGACGGCGAGAACTATACGGCCGGCGGTGACCTGCTCGGCGAAGTTCGCAATGCCAACTCAAGCTGGACCTCCTGGACCTACAAGGTAGGATTTGAGCGCGACATTCTCGATGCCTCGATGCTGTACGCCAACGTGTCGACGGGCTTCAAGGCAGGCGGCATCTCGCTGAGCATCGGGCCGGAAGGTGCGTTCGATCCCGAGACGCTCACGGCGTATCAGTTCGGGATAAAGAATCGTCTTCTGAACGGCCGGTTATCGATTGATTCTGAGCTGTTCTACTACGACTATGGAAACTATCAGGCGGCTTACACCTCACTGAATCCGGCTTTCGGTGGCAACATCCGGATCATAGCCAACGCCGGCGAAGCCAAGATCAAGGGTGGCGAGATCGAGTCCTCTTTCCTCGTCTCCGCTTACGACCTGTTCTCAGCCTCCGTCGGTTACACCGAAGGCAGGTTCGGGACCTACATCGTGCCGGATGGCCTTGGAATGGGCGGCTCCTTTGACTACTCAGGCACGAGGATTCATCCGCCCAGGTGGAAGATGTCAGCTTCCTATCGGCGGTTTATTCCGCTCAGGCAGTTGGGAACATTGTCACCCTCACTGTCCGTGAACTACCGCTCTGACTCGTACCAGGACTCACGGCAGTATGCGACGGCAGGAACCTGGGGACCGGCTGGAACCTATGTCGCGCCGCACAGCCGTCAGGACAGCGTGACGAAAGTCGACGCGGCCATTTCGTACCAGAACATGTCAGAGCGCTTGCAGGTCACGGCCTTCATCAACAACGTGACCAACAAGGCCTCGTTCGCTGCCGCCTATGGGAACCCTGGTCTGTACTACGGCTACCTCGATCCACCGCGTGTTTTTGGTCTGACCGTCGACTTCAATTTCGGCCCATGATCGTAATCTGAGCGTGGATGGAGCGCGGTGCTGTCGACCCGCCGAACAATGAGGCGGTGTCGGACAGCGCCGCGATCAGCGCACTGCCGCGCCTCGCCCCGGACCCGCGCCTGGCGTCACTGCCGGATTCCCATCCGAGTTCCAGGACCACACGGGTATCCCTTCGTTATAGATCTTGCGCAGACTGAACAGCCATTCGCCGTTCACCTTCACCAGCTCGTCCTCGTAGTGACCAAAGGAACTGACTTCCGCCCTTTGCTCGGAATTGTCGTTCCCGATCAGGAACCAGTAGGCGACAGAAGTGGCCTTGTCACCGTCAACCGTGATCACCATGCTCGTGATGCTGTGCCGACCCATCGGCGCGCCCTCGCCGGGCTGCTGTGTCGCGGCGTTGTCGCGGGTCCGCGCCACCACATCGTGGATCGCCTGTCGACCGGTGACCTGTCCGCCACCGTAGTCGAGCACACCATCTTCAGTAAACGTGGCTGCATAGTTTTCCGGATCACGGAAATCCATCGCGAACAGATAACGTGCCTGCAGGTCTTCGATCAGCGCGCGGTCTTCGCCGTAAGTGCTGCCTGTCGGCGCATCGGGTGCCTGCGGAGTGCAAGCCGCCAGCAACAGCACTGTCGCGCTCGCTGCCGTGATGGTTGGAGGTCGGGATTCAAACATTATTAGCCTCGAGCTGCTTCCGGTTTTTCTCATGCACGGTTTGCCACCGACACGCAGCGACTTTGCAGCAGCAAGGGCAGTATTAATACATCGCCTGCGATTAATGTTTCATTAAAAATCGGAAGGTGCGCACACACCGGAGTCGACTTCGAGCTTGTACCCGTAGCCGCGCAGCGTACGGATCGGCCCGTGTTCGGCATCCCATCCCAGCTTGGCACGCAAGTGACGAATGTATACGTCGACCACGTTGGTGAGCGGGTCGGAGTCGTAGTTCCATATCTCGAGCAGAATCCGGGCACGGCTCAGAACTTTGCCGACGTTGCTCATGAGCAGCTCCAGCAGCTGGAATTCCGTCGTGGTGAGCTCGACCACCCTGCCGGCACGTCGCACGATATGCGCCTCGCGATCCAGCGTCACGTCGCCTGCCCGAAGCATGACTTCCGGGTGCGGCATCACACCCTTCGACCTTCTCACCAGCGCCTCGATGCGCGCCAGCAGCTCCTCGAAATCGAACGGCTTTGTGAGGTAGTCGTCAGCACCGGTGCGCAGCCCCTCCACCTTGTCCTCCAGCGCGTCGAGCGCCGTCAGAATCAGGATCGGCACCTGCACGCCCGCTACACGCAACCGATGGCACAGTTCCTTGCCGGAGATGCCAGGCAGCACCAGATCGAGAATCAGCACGTCAAAGGGCTTGCGACAGGCCAGCTCCAGCCCCTGCAGGCCATCGGCAGCGGTCGAGACGATATACCCTTCCGACTCCAGACCGCGGATGACGAACCGTCGCACGCGCTCGTCATCCTCGACCAGCAGAGCCGAGGTCACGTGACAGCCCCGCGCGTGGACCCGCGCCGGAATCGCCCCGGGAGTTGTCCGGCTTTCGCGTCGGAGATCCCCGGACCATCGTTATCAACCCTGATGTGCACAATACCCCCCGGTTGCATCACCAGTGCGAATGCCACGCCCCTGTCCTTGTGACGCAGCGCATTATTCACGAGCGCCGTGAGCGGCTTACGTATCAGATCCGCACCAATCGCCACGGTCAGCAATGCCGTAATATCTGCGCAGATCGATGCTCCACCTTCGAGAGCTCGTTGGGAGGAAGTGTACGCTTGAGCATCAACGCTCTGGATTTATAGTTTTGATCCAAACGTAGTATTCAAATGGATTCCTTACGCAAGTTCGCGGCGCCCTCGAGGAGACGATCCAGGAACCAGCGAGTCCCTCCATCATTCACCCGCGTGGCATGATACTGAACCATCTCCCGCATCAACGGAAACTCGAAAGGCGTGGGTGCCATCGCAAGCGGATGCTTCTCCAGCATGATCTCGGCAAGCCGCTCGTGCATCAGCGCAAGCCGGTTTGTGTTCGGCAACAGCCAGGGCACGGCCAGAAATGATGAACACACAATGTCGACACGCCGCCTTCGGCTGAGCTCACCCATCTCCTGCTCAGCAAACGACGGCGCATGACTCAGCGCAATGACGACCTGACCCTGATCGAAGAAGGTTTCTTCCGTCAGCGGCTTGCGGAACACGGGATTCTCTTTCCAGCCGACAACGACATGGCGTTCCTCGAAAAGCAGCTGGCTCGGGTGCTCCTTGGCCGTGAACTGCTCCGGCGTCAGAAGAAAGTCGATCTCCCCTCGCTCGAGCGCGGGCAGCGCTTCCGGAGATGGCGGTCGGATTTCGACGCGTACCTGTGGTGCCGTCTTCGCAAACTCCGCGAGTAACGGCAACAGGAGTACGACTGTCACGTAGTCCGACGCGCAGACACGAAAAGTGCGCTGCGAGGTTGCCGGATCGAACACCGTCGAAGCGGATATCAGCGCATCGATGTCGGCCAGTGCCTTCTCGACAATCGGCGCAATACCCTGGGCATGCGCGGTCGGCATCATACTCCTGCCCTGCTGCACCAGGATGTCGTCGTTGAAATACTCGCGAAGCCTGCGCAGCGCGGCGCTCATCGCCGGCTGGCTCAGATGCAGCTGCTCCGCAGCCTTCGATACGCTGCGCTCGCGCAGCAACGCGTTCAACACGACCAGCAGATTGAGGTCGAAACGCTTGAACCGCATGAGATGACCTATTCAACAGACCGCCAGATATCCATTTAACCGATAAATCGTTTTTATGCTACCTGCAGGTCGGCTGAGCGAGCGACGGGGGCATCAGTCTGGCGGCACCCACTCTATCCTATTCATCGGCAGTCACGTACCCCGGCACCAGCACGTACCTCGAATCGAGAAACGCCACCAGATCAATCAGTTGACGTACCGTCATAGTGCCGATGTGCGGCATCGGCATCGGCGACTCAAGTGGCAATGCCCCTTCGCGCAGTTGCTGATCCCGATACCTTTCCGAGATGGCATGGTCAGGGTTGATGATTGAGGTCACCAGTTCCGCGTAACTTCTGATGTACTGCGTCTCACCGCCGAGTTCCAGCATCACGGGAGGAGCGCCTGCCAGAGCTGGCATTTCCACGCCGGCGACACTGTGGCACTGATGGCAGCGGTGATCGATGAAGGCCTGCCTTCCGGCGTCGAGGTCGCCTTCATGGATCGGGAAGCCGAAGGTCGGCGTATAGGCGCATCCCGACGCCAGCACCGCCGGCACGGACAACAGAATCAGCCAAGCCACTCTCAATCGCACGTCGAAATCCTCAATAATGTGAGTCCGGCATCCATGATGCCGGGACCCACAGAATAGCCTATAAGCAGTTTTACGTAGCGACACATTCGCCATGATAGACCTGCGAGTAGCCGCGGATGCCGCTTACAACGCGCCACCCGCGAGCCGCGCCAGACAAGCCGCGTAGCCAACGAATATCCCCATCAGTATCAGTCGTCCGAGCACGGTCGTGACTGCATTGCGCATCATGTCGATATCTCCTCATGCACATTGTGTTGACACCTGCGTGTTCCGGTTGCCCGCCAGGGGCGCCGGCAGCACGGGAAACAGTGTCGGGGGACAAGGCCTGAGGAGTCCTGACCGCGACGCGACGAATTGCTGACGCATTCGTGACAAACCGCCGCGATGGCAGTAAGGAGATCTATCCGGGTTGAAGCGCCCCCGTGAAGCGGTATCCATAACCATGCACGGTCCTGATGACTGCCTGTCGAGTGGCGTCATCACCGACTGCACGACGCGCTTTCATGACGCACCGTGTCAACGCGCTCTCGGTCAGGATCATTGACGGCCAGAGCGCTGTCTGCAGTTCACCCTTGGAGACGGCGCGATCGCGCTGCTCAAGCAGATACGCCAGCAGATCGAAGGCACGGTTCTCGACAGCGACCGCCGCACCGCCATGCCTGACTTCGCGAGCGCGAAGATCGATGGTGTACTCTCCGACCTTCCAGCAGTCCGGCTTACGGACGGTGACACGTCCGGACGCATCGCCTGCCGCGTTGTCATCGCCCCCCACGAGCGCCGCAATTTCCCGACGCAGCACAGGCCAGCCGGGATCCGGCTCCAGAGGAATATGGTTATCGCTGTCCAGCGGCACCAGACGTGCGCCCGGTATTGCTGCCGCAATCGAGCGGCCTTCCGCGAACGGAATCGCAGCGTCATGTCGCGCATGCAGCACCAGGGTCGGGGCACGCACCTGTGTGAGCCGTTCGCGCACATCGATCTGACGGAACGCGCGCAATTGCGCCGCTGCAATTTTCGGCGTGGTCGAACGCCGCTGCAGTTCGTTGAACCAGTCGCGTTGTTCCTCGGTCGCGCCTGGCACGAACAGTGACGTAAACATCTGCCGGAACGCCGGGTTGCTCGCGCCCCAGCCTGTCTCCACCAGACCCGCCATCAGTTCGGTATGCGTCGCGACCACGGAATTTCGCTGCAGGAACTGACCGCTGGGAAACGTACCGACCAGGATAAGCTGGCTGACACGCTTCGGATGGCGCACCGAATACTCGATCGCGATCGGGCCACCCTGGGAAAGGCCCAGCAGCGAGAATCGCTCGAGCTCCAGCGCATCGACGATGGCTTCGAGATCCGCAACCCAATGGTCCAGATCGAAGCCCTCGTCCGTCCAGTCGGACAGACCGCAACCGCGCTCGTCATAGCGCACCAGCGTGAAATGGCGAGTCAGGAACTCCAGCCAGTGTTTCCAGACCGGACTCGTCCAGTCCAGCTCCAGGTGGGTCAGCCAGTTCGCGACCCAGATCAGCGGCGGGCCTTCCCCATAGACAGCGCACGCGAGCCGTACACCATCCTGCGTGGTTACGAACCGTACCGGTGGCATTTGCATTGTGTGTGTCGCTTTCGGTTTCGGGGCGCCTGTCGTGCAGGGCGGTTCAGGCACTTGCGCTTCGACTATCCCGCAGATGAACGAACGCGATGTCGATCATAAGGCCACGACCGTAGAAAAGTCTCTGTCGCGCAGTCACAGGAGCTGAACGGTCGGCAGGTTGCTGACAATGTCGCCACTATTTTTCCGGAATCGTTCCTGACAGGCTGCAGTTGGGACGGAGGAAGTTCGGTTCCCGTCGGGGCTGCGCCCCCGGGGTCCGTGCACCCTGCGTGGGGGAGGAACGGACAGTGTCTGGCACGAAAGAAGCTTTACTCAAGGATTCTCCGGCGCAGGTGGCGAGTTTCATGCGCTACTCCGAGCGCGCGGCTGACGGCGGCTGGATCGAGAAGAACGGCAGCTATTCCTTCGAGATGGAAGACCACGATGTGGTCGTTCGCAATGCGCGGCTCGCCGATATCTCGTTCGACACCCACGGATTCACGCTTGTCCGGCATCCGGTGGACATCGACTTCACCGACATGAACGATGTCGAGAAGCGGTACTACCCCGCCGTCAGCCGCCTGGTGAAAGACATCGTCGGCGCAACGGAAGTCTTTGCCTTCATGGGCATTCTTCGCGGCGGTGACGATGACAAGGGCGGCGGCCCGGCGCTCAGTGCCCACGTCGATTTCAATGAAGCCGCACTTCGCCAGTGGCTGGCGCGCCTGGCCCCGGAAAAGGCCGAACAGTACGCGGCCAAGCGCATCATGAACGTGAACGTGTGGCGAGGTACGCAACGGGTCGAGAACATGCCGCTCGCCGTCTGCGACGCGAGATCGGTGGAGAAGAGCGATTTCCTCGAAGTCTCCCTCGGCAAGCCGGAAGGCGGCTTCAAACGAGGCATGCCCGCCGGCCTGAACCTGGCCTACAACCCGAAGCACGAGTGGTATTTCTATCCGGATATGCAGCCGGACGAGGCACTGGTCTTTCGCCTGTTCGATACCGGCAACCCCGACTGGAAGATGTCAGCCCACAGCGCCTTCGTCGATCCGACCAGCAGCCCTGACTCGCCCAAGCGAGAGAGCTTCGAGGTCCGGACCATCGCGGTGTTCGATCACTGACCGCGATGGCCCGGAAATCTGATTTTGCCAGATCCAAATCAGGCGACCGGTTGCGGCGCACCGGTTCGGAATTGTATTTCTTCAAGCCGGAACAGCCTGGCATGTCCGTCCTGCTGCCAGGGGTCGCCGGCCAGTCGCTCGCGCACCTCTTCCTCGCTGTCGGCGCGAAACACGAACACGATGTCCGAGCTGTCCTGCAGCAGACCGGCAACGGCAATGAAACCGTCCGCCTCAAGCTTGCCCATGTATGCCACGTGGTCTGCAAAGCCGTCCTGTTCATGGGCTTCCCTGGAATGATCCCAGGCTTCCGTGCGCTTCACGATGGCAAAAAAATTCTTCTTCACAAGACTCTCCTTTCGAGTGTTACGGGCAATCGTCAAGGTTGTAGTTAATGCGTTTCCCTGAAAACAGATGCGGAGTTGGCTATGCGGGTCTTTGTATTTGACTGGACAGCTTATGCTGAAAACGTGGACAAGTTTCGTATTGATGGCGAAATGCCGCGTTTGACCAGAGAGCATTTTGAACCAGATGTCGCCGTCAATACATACGCGAACCATATCGAAGCCTGGGTCGAACTAGAAAGACTCGGATTCGACGGCGTAGCGATCAATGAGCACCATGGCACGCCCTTCGGCCTCGGCAATTCGCCCAACCTCATGGCGGCGGCGCTGTCCCAGCTCACCAGTCAACTGAAAATCCTGATCTACGCGAACCTCCTGCCCCTGCACGAACCGCTTCGGCTCGCCGAGGAGCTGGCCATGCTGGATTGCATGACCAACGGACGCCTGATCGCCGGCGTCGGACGCGGAGCACCGCGCGAGTACCGGATCTTCAACGTGCCCATGAGCGAATCGCGCGGCCGCTTCAACGAGGCCTTTGATGTGATTCACGGCGCCTGGACGCAGGACCGCTTCTCCTACGATGGCGAGTTCTACAAGTTCGACAATGTATCGATCTGGCCACGACCCGTGCAGCAGCCCCATCCGCCCATATGGGTACCGCTGACCGGGTCGAAGGAAACCATCGAATGGGCCGCAGCGCATGATGCGAGCATCACGCCCGGCATCTTCCCGGGACCGATGCGGGAAGACACGATCCGCTACTTCGCGAAGTGCCAGAAGCAGTACGGGCGCAAGGTCGATCCGGACAAGATCAGCATCATGGTGGACTGCTTTGTATCGGATTCGAAGCAACAGGCGGTGAACGAGTACGCGGAGTATCTGATGTACCTGTTCAACACCCTGCTGCGTTACGACCAGGTCTGGCAGAAGGATGTGAACAAGACGAAGTACTACAGCTCAACCGCGTTCGAACATCTGCGCGAGGGTGCCAAGGGTACGCTGGCCGCAGACGATACGGTGTTCAACGAATGGAACATCGACATGGTGCACGCCGCGGCCGAGAACATGCCTATCGGCACTGCCGACGAGGTCGTCGAACGCATCGTCGCCGAATGCAATGACGCCGGCGCCAATAACGTCCTGCTGGTCTGCAATCGCGGGCACATGCCGCACCACATGTACCTTGAGCAGATCCGACGCATCGGGGCAGAAGTCCTGCCCAGGCTGCAGGCACACAATGTCACGGTAGTGCCTCACGCAGGGGAAGCGGTTGCAACTGAAAGCTGATGCTGCGCAGGGCTGACGCCGCTGCGCGGAATGAAAACAACAACGTGAAACTCTGACAAGGCGCTTTCATGAAGACACCGGCACCGCAGGCAGCAGGCTCGCCGAATGGCGATCATCCATTGCTGGCGTCCGGCTACAAGCACTGGCTGGTGTTCGTGCTGTTCCTGGTCAGTATCAACAACTTCTCTGACCGGGCGATCCTGGCCGTACTCGCGCAACCGATCAAGGAAGATCTGCTGCTGACCGACACGCAGCTGGGCATTCTTCAGGGACTGGGCTTCGCGATCCTGTATTCGGTCATGGGGGTGCCCCTGGGCATGCTGGCGGAGCGCGTAAACAGGACGCGCCTGATCGCAGCCTGTATTGCCGTGTGGTCTGCGATGACGGTCGCTTGCGGCCTTGCAACCAATTTCATCACACTGCTGCTGGGACGCATCGGCGTGGGAATCGGCGAGGCCGGCGCCCAGCCGTGCACCAACTCTCTGTTGTCGGATCATTTTCCCTCGGACAGGCGGGGATCAGTGCTGGCGATCATCGCCCTGGGAGCCCCTTTCGGTTTCCTGATGGGTCAGGCAATTGGCGGTTGGGTGGCTTCGGAATGGGGCTGGCGTGCAGGCTTCTACGCGATGGGCATTCCCGGCCTGATCGTGGCCCTGATCGCGTGGCTCACCCTGCGCGAACCACCGCGCGGCCTGGCCGACGGTTACACGACGGTGACCAGTGCCCCTTCCCTGAAAGCGGTGCTCAGCACACTGGCGTCCAAGCGTTCCTATCTGCACGTCCTCGCCGCATTCACGGTGTCCGGTTTCGCGCTGAACTCCATCGCCAACTTTGTGCTGCCTTTCTATCTGCGCGGGTTTGACGTGCCACTGGCCACGCTGGGCGTGCTGTTCGGTTTCGTGACCTTCACGTCCAATGGCCTGGGCATGCTGGTGAGCGGCTTCGGATTCGACTGGCTCTCCCGCAGGGACAGACGCTGGATGGTGTGGGGCCCGGCCATTGTCATGACCCTGTGCATACCGATCTATTTCGGCGCCTTCATCAGCCAGACAGTACTCATTTCGCTCGCATTCATCTGGTTTGCGAACTTCTTCGTGATCATGTTCATGGCTCCGACCATGGCGACCATCCAGAACCTTGTCGGGCCGCGCATGAGAGCTACCACCACCGCAATCACCGCCCTCGTGGGCGGGCTGCTGGGCACAGGTCTCGGACCAACGGTTCTGGGCATGCTGAGCGACTTCTATGCGAAGAGAGCATTCATTGCGGGCAGCAACTTCATCGCCAGCTGCCCGGGCGGTCGCAGCCCGGACGGGCCGGGCAGTGCCATGGACATCGCCTGTCTTGCCGCATCGACCACGGGTCTGCGCTACGCGCTGATCACCGTACTGGTGGCTTTTGTGTGGGCTGCCGTGCATTACCTTCTGGCTGCGCGAAGCCTGCAAGCCGACCTTTACGATCCCGCGAAGGATGAGCAGATTGCGTCCCGAAATGGATCGTGATTCCATACGGCGTCACCGACTGAGGGGGAGGTGCGATGAACGCGGCGGAGCGCATCTACGTCGCCTCGACCCGCGAAGGCGAATCACCATCGCGGCTTGCGGAAGAACTCGCAAGACGCGTTGAGGACGATATCGCAGCGCGGGATCTGCCTGCGGGCAGTGCGCTGGGAACGCTGCGCAAGTTGTCCGAGCGCTATGCAGCGGGGCGCTCCGTGATCCGCGAGGCCGTGGGGCTGCTCGAGCGACGCGGCCTGGGCCGGCTGCGCCCGGGTCCCTGTGGCGGATTCATTCTTGCCAAGCCACAACCGCAGGCCATAGGCGAACAACTGGCGGATTACTTTCGCTGCACAGGCATTACCCTGCGGCAACTGATGGACGCGCGCGAGGCCGTCGATCTGATGGCGGCAAGGCTCGCGGCTACCGTCACACCGTCCGCCGCCGATCTGGTGCCACTGCGCAGGTCCGGCAGCGCCGACAGCCTCGGCGACGAACTTTCTGCACGGATCGAAATCGCGCGGCTCGCCGGTGAGCCCGTACTCCTGCCGTTCGTCGAGTGCCTCAACAGCCTCACCACGGACTTCCGCCGAACCGGAGCGCCGGCCCCCACCTCACGCGATTCGATCGGTGGCGGCACGATGTGCGAAGCACTGCGCAGCGGCGATATCGACGCCGCGGTCGCAGAAGCCGCACGTGCCCATCGTGGACTGGCAGAGCGGCTCACGGAGCGATCGGATTCCACGCACTCCCGTACAGTTTCAGTCTCCGGAACGGCTTCCGGTACTGCTTCCGGCACAATTTCCATTACTGCCGCCCACACCACATCCAGGATGCCTTCCAATGCGGCAGAGGCGCCTGCATCGGGCACGCTGGCCTCCGCCATCGCACGCGAACTGGCAGCGGACATTGCCAGGCGCGGCAGTGCCGGCGCGCGGCTGGGTTCGGAGTGGGCCCTGTGCGAACGCTTCAACGTCAGCAGGCTGACCGTCAGGCAGGCCATCCGTCTGCTCGAGGACAGCGGCCTGGTCGAATGCCGCCGCGGCCGCGGCAACGGACTGATCGTGCGCGATCGGCGCGCCGCAGGCAGCATCCGGCTGGTGCTGGCTTATCTGATCGGCGAAAGAATGGATCCGATGTCGGCAGGCACGATTCTGTTCCAGCTGAACTGCTTCGTGCCGGCGCTCGCGGTGAGCCGCGCGGATGAAACCCGACGACGACAGCTTCAGGCCGCACTGTCGCGCGTGGAAGCCTCCGATCCTTTCGATCGCTACGATCTGCTGTGCCTGGTGCAATGCGTATCGAGAGTTGCGGACAGTCCGATCATCGATCTGTTCTCGCGGTGTCTGGCGGCCTACGAGGCGCGGTTCCGTCCATCCCTCGCGCAGCGACTGCCCGCCAGCGCCCATCGCAGTTACTTCCGGCTCGTGCGCGGATTGCTGGAGCGCATGCCCATCGGCAACGCTGCCGGTCTCGCACAGGCCAAGGCCGAGGCCGCCGCACTGATGCTGGAGATGAGCCGCAGCCGGCCTATCTGACGCGCGAGAAAGCCGGAATTCTAGACTTCGTTGATGGTGGTGCGACGCATGTCGCGCTTATAGCGATAGCGGTCGAAGGGCGTCGGGCTGTGCATCGTGCAGCGATTGTCCCAGACCACGAGATCGCCAGGCCGCCACTTGTGTGAATAGACGTATCTGTCCCGCGTTGCGAACTCGTACAGTTCGTCAAGCAACTGCTGACCCGCCTCTTCGCTCCATCCGACAATGCTGACAGCATGCCAGCCCAGATACAGCGCCTTGCGTCCACTTGCGGACGTGCGCACCAGCGGGTGCGGCGTCGGCGGCAAGGCCTTGCGCACCGCCTCATCGCCGAACTCGACGCCACTGCGTTTCAGCGCAGCGAAGAAATCGTGAACAGCCACAAGATCAGCGATTCGTTCCTGAGTCTCTGCCGGCAGATCTTCATAGACGGCGCGAGTGTCGACGTAGTCGGTATTGGCGCCCTCCGGTGGCACGACATGCGCGAGCAGAAAGGACCATTTGGTCGGCAGCGTATTGAAGGGGCTGTCGGTGTGGAACCGCTCGAAATCCGCCGGATTGGGCCCTTTCGCGTTGGGCGGCCGGATCTCCCCGTCGGCGTCGAGATTGCCGCTGTCGAAAAGCTCCGGCGCCAGGCGCCTGTTTCCCGGCGGCGGCATTTCCAGCGAGCCAAAGGCGCGACTGAAGCGGATGTGATCCTCATCTTTCAGGCTCGCGTTGCGGATCACGCAGACCGCGTACTGCGCCATCGCATCCTCGAGCGCCTGAATGGTGTCGGCAGTCACGGGCGCTGCTGTGTCCAGGCCAATGATTTCCCCGACAAACCGCGGGTGAAGCTGATTGATCTGCATCGTTGCTCCGTCTGAAACTTCGACTGATCGTGCGCGATCGTCAAGGTATGGCTGACTCGATCATGTCGGCAACTTCCTTGACCGCGACGAACTGAAGATCGTGCGTGTAAGGCATCTCCTCCACTCTCCAGCCCGGACGCTGGCGCAGCTTGTCCGCGAACTTCGTGAAAACCGTGTTCTCGTAGCCGGTCGCAAGCACGTAGGTTTTCTGCGGAATGCGTTCACGTGCGCCCGTGAGGCGCGCCTTCTCGGAAAAACAGTAGACCGACTGCGGCGTACGCATCGCCTCGTAGGCGGCACGGTCCTCTTCGCTGAGGTGGGCGTTGAACCCGGGCAGCGTAACGCGGGGCGGTGGCACAAGGTAGTCGTCATCGTCAGCCGGCAGGTGCGGCGGACCCGGAACGAGATCGTTCAGGCTCTCCCCGTCCTCGGGGAAGAACGCATCCATGTACATGATCGATTGAATCACGCCCTCGGGCACAAGCTCCGTTGCCATCGAGACCGGCATGCCGCCGTAGGAGTGGCCGACGAGCAGGATGTTCTGCAGCCGTTCGTAGCTGATCAGGCTCGCAACATCCTGCGCGTGCATGGAGAGATTGACGTCGGGACTGTTCAGGTGCGCGCGCTCGCCAAGACCGGTGAGCGAAGGCGTGAACACATGGTGACCGCGATCAATCAGGTCGTTCGCCACCGGCCGCCAGCGAGCCCCTCCGACCCAGGCACCATGGACGATCACGATGGTTGCACGCTTGCTTGCCATTCTCGCTCCCGTGGCAGTGGTTGTTTTCCGGCAGACCCCGTGATCGCGACTCTTCGGCGCAATCAAGTCATGGCAACCGACTGTCCTGAAGTCTGGACCGGATCGGGACAGGAAAATAGTGTCGCGAATTTCCCTGTCAACGAAGCCCGGAGTTGCCCTCCCCCGCAGGGGACGACGCACGCCGACTCAGGGGCTCGGATCAGGATGGCGATCTCGCTGTAATCCACCAGAGTCAGGTCGAGCCCGGCCGCGTTCCGATGCATGGCCTCCAGGTACTCGCGCTTCAGGCGATGCCGAGCCACATCGACAATGCACGCGTGACGCGAACCATGAGGTCTTCGTCGACACTTCCGATGGGTTTCCCGATCTTCTCGCGTGGCAGCGTGAGCACCTTGTCCACCATAACCTGTGAGACCCGAGTGAGGCCGTTCTCTCGTCCTGGATCGACGGTCAGCCGAATGAGAGGGGCATCGACGATTGTGGTGGTTAACGGCAGGATGGTGATGCTCGGGTGCGTGTCGTTGAAGAGATCGGACTGAACGACGACGGCCGGCCGGGGCTTGCCGTAATCACCCTGGACGGCCACGGTGACTACGTCGCCGCGCTTCACGTCCAGCCTTCTACGGCGCCCGCTGCGGTATCCAGTAGCGCGTCGATCGGTTGCGCCCGTTCGGCTGCGGCAACCAGAAGCGATTGTCGCCGGCACTCCCGCCGAAACTCCGGTGAGCGCGTATCCGGAAGCCAAAGATTGACCTGGCGCAGCCCGCGCTTCTTCATCCTCGATCGGTACGCACTCACGTGCTCACCAGGTGTCTTGCGCTTGATCGTCATTACCGTCGAATTTACATGTAATATTTCTAGTACTCTAACTAGTGCGGCGCTTGCCGGTCAAGTAATGCATTGGGTTGTCGCAGCCTCCGTGCCGCATTCTCTCCACGGGCGCGAGTGGCAACCGATTAATTACACGATTCTCGTGTTAATATGCCTGCGATGAAGAATGTCACGATCACACTGGACGAGAAAGCCGCCGCATGGGCGCGCAAGCATGCGGCGCAGAACAACATGAGCCTGTCGCGATTCGTCGGACAACTCCTGGAGACCACGATGCGGGAGTCGCGCGAGTATGAACGCTCGATGCGTGAGTACCTCGCGCGCGAACCTGTCCCGCTGAGAGGCAGCAGCGCTCCCTACCCTTCACGCGACCAACTGTATGACCGCGGCCGTCTTCGTTGACACCAACGTACTGGTTTACGCTCGTGACGCCGGCGAACCAGCGAAACAGCCTGCCGCCGCGAACTGGATCGAACGGCTGTGGACAGAGCAGACTGGCAGGACCAGCATCCAGGTACTGAACGAGTACTACGTCACCGTCACCAGAAAACTGCGACCCGGGATGTCGCCGGACGAAGCCTGGGCAGACGTGCATGCCCTGCTCGCCTGGGATCCTCAGCCGGTCGATCGAGATCTCGTGCTTCGCGCGCGCGACATCGAACGTCGTCACGGCATCAGCTGGTGGGACGCAATGATAGTCGCCGCCGCACAACTTCAGGGCTGCACCCTGCTGCTGACGGAAGACCTGCATGATGGCTGGCAATGCGACGGTGTGACGGTGTGCAACCCGTTCAAACACTCTGTCGCCGAGGATCATGCGCGATACGAGACTGCGCCTGTACCGAAGTCACGCCATCGGCCGCGCGGACGACCGCGGCGGGAAACCGCCGCTCGTGATCGTTAGGACGAATCCGGCCGGATGAATGGTCATCCCTAGCGTTTACAATGCAGCCTTGGCCGATTGCGACTCATGAAAAGGAGGCTGCCATGCGCCGTTTGCTGATGCCGCTGGCGTTCCTGCTGATCACCGGCTCAATCAATCCGGTACTGGCCGAGCAGTCCGGAAACGGCTATGTGTTCGGGTGGCCTTTCGTGGAGCGCGATCTGAGCCCGCGCGGCGGAACGACGCGCGGGCCCGATGTGACCCTGGACACGAACCCCTCATCGGATTTCGAACGCCTGACCGAGCCGGGACTGTCTGACTTCGAGCGTGACCGACGAGCGATCCTGGCCATGGCCGGGACCTACCGGGTCAGCTTCGACTTTCTGGAAGTGGTCGGTTTCGCGCCGGGCTTCGAGCCGGCCCGACCGTATCGCAGCTGGGCCACTGAGCGGGTCTATGTGGTCTCCGACCGCGGGGATCAGATCGTGCTGCAACACATCCTGATCATGTCCGTCGTGGCAGAGGATGGCCAGGTCATGGGTCCGTTCGTCACCAAGCACTGGCGTCAGGACTGGGTGTACGAGAATCCTGAAGTGCACACCTACCGCGGACACGCCACGTGGGCACGCGAGCAGCGGTCGGAGGAAGAACGTGCCGGCCACTGGTCGCAGACAGTCTGGCAGGTGGATGACTCGCCCCGTTATGCGGCCTGGGGCCGCTGGCAGCATACCCCGGAACGTTCATCGTGGACCGGCGGGGAAACATGGCGGCCGCTGCCCATGCGGGAGCTTTCGGTGCGTGACGACTATGACGTGCTGATCGCGACGAATACCCATATCGTGCTGCCCACGGGATGGGTTCACGAGGAGCACAACGTCAAGGCGGCGCTGACCGACGACGGCGAGGTCGACTCGCGTCTGGCGCGTGAGATGGGCCTGGCGCGCTACGAACGGCTGCGCGACTTCGATACGCGCGCGGGTGATGAATACCACGAGGCCACGGCGGATTTCTGGGCGGAAGTTCGCGCCTACTGGGTCCGCGAGATGGACCGTCATGACCGCATCGAGCTGGCCTCGACCGTTGAGGGGCGGCGACTGTTCGAGGTGCTGTTCGAGCGCGCCCAGGCGATCGCTGACGGGGACGTGGAAGCCGCGGTGTCCATCGCAGAATTTGTCGAGCAGAGCATTAATGCATTCCGGACCGATACCGGGAGTGACGCGGGCAGTTAATCAGTATCGGCGCTACGGCTTCCTCCGCTCCATCGACACGTAACGACGCGCATGAGATTATGCGCATCTACTCGCAAAGTGATGAAGCATGGTCGGCTACGACACAACTGCGCGAAAGCGCGCAATCAATTTGACTGTGAACGAGGATCTCGTCGATAAGGCGCGCGCGCTCGGCGTCAATGTGTCGGCCCTTCTGGAAGAGCGGCTCGCCGAGGAGGTGGTGCTTCGACAACGCGAGACCCACCGACGGGAAGCAGAAACTGTTGCAGAGGCCTTGAACGAGGTCCATGCACGACACGGCTCGCCCATCGACGAGTACCTTGATCGCTGAGCCAGTGCTTCAACAGTTCGACGTGCATCGCTCCAAGGGACGAACACGCAGCGCCTTTCCTTAATCTTGTCGTCGTTCAATCGAACGCATTCCGGGCGCTGAAGCGTCGGCTTGCCATTCCGCTCCTGCGCCGAGATGTTATGTCGGCTGCCGTCGGCACAATCCTCCCAGAGTTCACAATCGAGGGAACTCGCGTGGTCCTCTCCACGCTCGATCTTGGCAGTTTTCCGGAAGACGCTTTCGGCGAGCATGTGACATCCCTCTCGCAAGACGGCGACTCGATTATCGCGGCGATTGACCTGGCGATCGCGCGCGGTTTTTGAGTCCTGTGTGCTGCCCTTCAACGCATCTGCGACCGACGAGCGCGAAACTCCTGATGGCGTCAGGGAAGAACGTGCCGTGTACCGACCGACCTCGCTCTCAAACCGTCAGGAAATATTCCCTGAGAATTTCCTGACGAAAAACCGGTGGATCGCGTAACTTATTGAATAGAAGGGAAAATTGGAGCGGGAAACGAGGCTCGAACTCGCGACCTCAACCTTGGCAAGGTTGCGCTCTACCAACTGAGCTATTCCCGCTCGGGGCCGTGATTCTAGAGCAGTCTGTCGGATTCGTACAGCCCTGAATCGCACATCGTGGCCCTGGGATTCCACCGCGTCATGGCAGCTCCGCTGCCGCAGCACGCATCTCCGCCGCCGTCATTGAACCACTGGCCAGCGGCTGGCCGAGATCGAACACCCGGGAGCGCTGCAGCGAACCGATCACCACCGGATCGAATCCGGCATCGCGCACCAGACGCTCGGCCATCGCCAGTGCTTCGGCATCATCGCCACCCAGCGGAATCGCAAAACGTTCCGGACTTCGATTGGCCTCGTTCGCAAGCGTCGCGGCCGGAATGCAGTTGAACGCTCGCACCACCCGTGTTCCAGGCAGCAACATCTGCGTGGCCATTCCGGCGCCCATCGCCTGCCATTCCTCGACACGATCTCCGTCGCGGCCGGCGATGGGGTTGCTGGTATCCAGCACGATCTTGCCGGCAAGTTCGTCGGCGTAATCTTCACCGATCTGAGGGACGGCCCCGTAAGGCACGGACACCAGCACCACGTCACCGAAAGCTGCCGCTTCGCGTGGCGTCCCTGCACGAACGCGGTCACCCAGCTCTTCGGCCAGATCCACGAGATCCTGCGGATTGCGGGATGAAATCACCAGCTCATGCCCCGCTTCAGCCCAGTACCGGGCCAGCGCACCGCCAATGCGGCCGGTGCCAATGATGCCTATGCGCAGCGGCTCGTCTGTGGCCTGTGCATGCGCCGGCGCCAGACCGTCATTGGTACCCGTCAGCAACACCGCGAACACGGCGAGCGTTGCCGCGATGCGGCGCGACAGCCGTCGTGGCACACCAGAAACGACTCGAAACGTCGCCAGACTCCTCATCATCCCCTCCTGCGCCGGAACGGCAATGGACAGCTTCGGGCCAGTCGTCATAATAGCGGCTTGATAACAACGTCGGTATGGCGCCCTGCCGACCCTTGCCGGGTCTGCTTCAGATGCCGGAACCGACCGGAACCTGAATACTCGCAGGGGGTACTGAGATGACCTACAGACGCATCGTCTGGTGCGCAATCGCCGCGACGGCGCTGCTCGTCCAAACGGCCTATTCCGATACTGCAGAGAACATCATCGCCGAGTCCAAGCGCGTGATGGGCGTGGATACGCTGGATTCCATCCTGTTCTACGGTCTGGCGGCCAACGCCACCGTCGGTCAGAACAACAACGCCGAAGGGCCGTGGCCGCGCACCAATCTGAACGACTACCGCCGCTACATAAACTTCACGGAACCTTCCTCGCGTGCGTCGGCACAGACCTACCAGGTCTCCGTGCTGGGCGGCCCGGCCACGACCGGGCAGTTCCGCCAGAACATCTCGCCGGCCAACAACGCCTGGGCCCAGCAGCTGGAGATCTGGACCACTCCGTGGGGCTTCCTTAAGGGCGCTGCGCACAACGGCGCGACCGTGCAGTCACGCTCCCTTGATGGCCAGCACTACTACGTTCTGACGTGGAACACGCCGCAGCAGGCGCCGTCGGGCATTCCGTATACCGTCGTCGGCTATATCAACCAGGACACCTATCTGGTTGACCGCGTGGAAACCTGGGTGGAGAACCCGATTTTCGGCGATATGCACGTTGAAGCCGTGTATACGAATTACCGCGATGTCTTCGGGCTGAAATATCCGACCACCATGCTGCAGAACCGCGCCGGCTGGCCCGTTTTCGAAGCCGAGATCCTGGCGGCACGCGCCAATCCGGAATACCTGCCCGACTCCCTGTTTCCTGAACCCGCGCCGCAGGGTGGGCCGGGCTTTGGCGGCGGCGGACCCGGTGGCGCGCCGGCGCTCAACTATCAGGCCGAAAGGCTGGCCGATGGCGTCTACCGCATCACCGGCGGCTATGTGGCCCTGGCCGTGGAGTTCAACGACCACATCCTGCTGTTCGAGCCGGCCGGCCAGAACGAAGAACGTTCCGCGGCGCTGATGGCGGCGGCGAAAGAAGCGATTCCGGGCAAGCCGATTCGCTATGCCGTGCTGTCGCATCATCACTTCGATCACACCGGCGGACTGCCGGCGGTGGTCGCTGAGGGCGCGATCATCGTTACCCACGACGTCAACGTGAAGTTCTTCGAACGCGCACTGAATGCGCCTCGCACACTGGCGCCGGATGCGATCACCCGGTCGGGCCGGCGGCCGATCATCGAGGGCATGGGCGACTTCCGGTTATTCACCGATGGCATCCAGACTGTGGAGATCCACCATATCCAGGGGCTGCCGCATGCCGACGGCATGCTGGTCGCCTACGTGCCGGCGCATGGCATCGTCGCCTATGCCGACATGTTCAACCTGCCGCCGGCAAACGATCCGGTACCCGATCCGCCGGTCGTCGGCACCATGGTATTCGCGGACAACATGGAAAGGCTGAACCTGAACTGGCAGACCCTGATTTCGGTGCATGCTCCGAACCCGGATCGTCCGATCACACGCGAGGACGTGCTGCGTTCACTGGGACGCATCGACTGAAAGCGCCGATCGCGGATACCTTCAGTGATCCCGAAACAGTCAGGAGCTGAGTACGCCTTGGCCCTGCCCGGTCCGCTGCCTGCCGGCGGCGGACCGGTCTGCCTGCCTCAGCGCCGGCCCGACAGGGTCGGCCACGCGGCACGCAGATAATCGAGCATGGACCAGATCGTCAGGACGGCGGCCACCACCAGCAGCACAAGGCCGGTCTGATACACAGGCAGTCCGAGAATCGGCTGGTGATACAAGAGCATGGCGATACCGACGATCTGCGCTGTGGTCTTCCACTTACCGAAAAACGTCACGGCGACATGCGCACGTGCGGCCTCACCGAGCTGTGACATCCACTCCCGGAGTGCCGAGACGGTGATCTCCCGGCCTATGATCACGGCCGCCAACGCCGCCATCAGCAGCGAAGGATCGGCCTGCACAAGGATCACCAGCGCGGTCGAGACCATCAGCTTGTCGGCAACCGGATCCAGAAACGCCCCGAAGCTGGACGTCTGGCCCAGGCGCCGCGCCAGATAGCCGTCCAGCCAGTCGGTGACGCCAGCCAGCGCAAACAGGATCGCCGCCGCCGGTCGCGCCCATGGTACCGGCAGATAAAAGACGACCACGACCAGCGGAATCGCAAGAATGCGAAACCAGGTCAGCGTATTTGGAAGATTAAAAACCAATTGGATCTCCGGCTGGCCGTTTTACAACGCATTCAGTTGGAATGAAAGTGTTCATATATCGCTTCGGCCAGCTTGCGCGAGATTCCCTTCACTTCCGCAAGTTCATCGACGCCTGCCCGTGACAGCGCCTGCAGCCCCCCGAAGCGGGTCAGCAGCGCCCTGCGACGTTTCGGTCCCAGCCCGGGTATGTCTTCCAACGGCGAGCGCGAACGCCGCTTGCCCCGCTGGGCACGATGCCCGGCTATCGCAAAGCGATGCGCTTCGTCACGGATCTGCTGGATCAGATGCAGCGCCGGTGAATTCGCCGGCAGACGCAGCGGCTCGCGCCGGCCGGGCAGAAACAGCCGCTCCATGCCCGGTTTGCGCGCACTGCCCTTGGCCACGCCAACCACCGGCAGAGCAAGCCCAAGTTCGTCCAGCACGCGCACCGCTTCAGCCAGTTGCCCCCGCCCGCCGTCAATGATCAGCAGGTCGGGCAGAGCACCGGCGGTCGACTCCTCCGCGACGCCCTGATGGCGCGCATAGCGACGCATCAACGCCTGCCGCAGCGCGCCATAGTCATCCCCCGCCTCCACGCCCGTCACGTTGAAGCGGCGATATGACGACCTGCGCGCACCTTCAGGCCCGAACACCACGCACGAGGCCACGGTGGACTCACCGCCCGTGTGGCTGACATCGAAACACTCCAGTCTGCCTGGTGCCTCGTCCAGATCCAGTGCTTCAGCCAGCGCGGCCAGCTGCGCGGTCATGGTCGCTCCCGACAGCTGCCGCTGTTCGGCACCATGGCGGGCGTTGGTGAGGGCGAGATCGACCCAGCGCGCCCTGTCGCCGCGCACACGCCAGCGCACCTGGACACGGCGCCCGGCTTTTTCACCGAGCATACCGGCGATTGCTTCAGCGTCAGCCACTTCGCCACTGACCAGGATCTCGGGTGGCGCTTCGCGGCCGCCGTAGTACTGCAGAAGGAAAGCGCGCAGCACTTCGGCTTCATCCGATCCTTCGGTCGTGGCCGGAAAGAACGACCGACTGCCCAGCGAGCGACCGCCGCGAAAATACATGACCGAAACGCAGTAGACACCGCGTTCTCCGACCACGCCGATGACATCGAATTCACCCCTGTCGCTGGTCATCAGCTGCTGCGTCTGAACCTGACGCAGCCGGGCAAGCTGATCGCGATACTGCGCCGCCCGCTCGAAATCCAGCCGCGCGGCGGCGGATTCCATACGCTGCGCGAGACTGGCAGTCACCGCATCCTCATCGCCCTGCAGGAACAGCACCGCATTGTCCACATCACGTGCGTAATCCTCACGGGAGATCAGTCCCGTGCAGGGCGCGGTGCAACGCTCGAGCTGATACTGCAGACACGGTCGCGTACGGTTGGCGAAGTAGCTGTCCTCGCATTGGCGCAATCGGAACAGCTTGTGCAGCTGATTCAGCGTCTCGCGCACCGAGCCGGCATTCGGGTAAGGACCGAACAGACGGTCCTCGCGTGTTCGCGGGCCGCGATAGAACGTCAGCCGCGGAAACTCGTGGCTGGTGGTCAGGCGGATATACGGATAGCTCTTGTCATCGCGCAGCAACACGTTGAAGCGCGGCTTGTGCTGCTTGATCAGGTTGTACTCGAGAATCAGCGCTTCAGTCTCGGTGCGCGTGACCGTCACCTGCAGATCGCGCACCTGGCGCAGCAGCGCAATGGTCTTGGCATCCAGCGCACGACCCTGAAAGTAACTGCCTACGCGGCGCTTCAGGTTGCGCGCCTTGCCGACATAGATCACGCGACCTGCCTGATCCATCATCGTGTAGACACCCGGCCTGGGTGTCAGATGGCGTACGAAATCCGCCGCATCGAATTCATCGGACGCGCTGCTGTCACCACCTGGTCTGTCAACGGACTTTTCCATGGCGGTATCACCTGTCACTGCACTCACGCCGGCATCAAAGCCCTGCAAGCCGCTTCGCACGCCCGACCACGGCGGCAAACATCTCATCAGTCAGTCGCCTGGTCTGTGTGTTGTAGCGACTGCAGTGATAGGAGTCCACCATCGTACGGGCACGAGGCAGCGCGTGTTCTGCCGCATGAGCGAAACGGGCCGCCGACAGCTTGAGTCCCAGCGCACGCAACACGGCGCGGTGGGCAATGGCGCCCAGCGCAAGCACCACCGCCCCGTCCGGCAGAGCATTCAGTTCGGCGTCCAGATAGGTATTGCAGCGGTCGACCTCTGCCGTGGTCGGCTTGTTCGCCGGCGGCAGGCATTTCACCGCGTTGCTGATTCGGCAACCGATCAGCTGCAGTCCGTCGTCCACCGACCTGGCTTCCGGCTGCGTGGCGAGGCCCAGCTCGTAAAGGGTGCGATACAGCAGTATGCCGGCGTGATCTCCCGTAAAAGGGCGACCGGTCGCGTTCGCGCCATGCGCCCCGGGTGCAAGGCCGACGATCAGCAGCTGCGCGCGCGCGTCCCCGAAGGGCGCCACCGGCGCATTGTGATATTCCGTGTACCGCGAACGCATCTCCGCCAGATGACCCGCCAGACGCGGACACTGCACGCAGTCCGGATCGAACCAGCTGCCGGGAAAGCTCATGACCGCACCCGAACTTCAGACCAGATCGCTGGCCTGCAGACGACCGGCGATGAACATGGCGATTTCCATTGCCTGCTCGTAGTTCAGCCGCGGATCCACACAGGACCGGTAGGCTCGACCCAGATCGGACTCAACCAGTCTGCGCGCGCCACCCAGACACTCCGTGACATTGTCACCGCTGACCTCCAGATGCACGCCACCGAGATAGCTTCCCTGTTCACGATGAATACGGAATGCCGCTTCAAGTTCCGAGACAATGTTCTCGAAACGTCGCGTCTTGAAGCCGTGTGCCGTCGTCTCGGTATTGCCGTGCATGGGATCACAAACCCACAGCACGGGTGATCCGGTTGCGACGACCGCACGGATCACGCGCGGCAGGTGCTTGTCTATACCGGCAGCTCCGAATCGTGTAATCAGCGTGAGTCGGCCGGGAATGTTCTCAGGATTCAGGGTACGCACCAGAGCCTGCAGATGCTCGTCACTGAACGCCGCGCCGACCTTCACAGCGATCGGATTGGCGATGCCCCGGAAGTACTCCACGTGCGCGCCGTCCAGATCTGCGGTGCGCATGCCTATCCACGGCAGATGCGCGGTCAGGTTGTACCATCGCCCGCGATGGGGCAGAAAACGCGTCTGTGCCTGTTCGTAAGGCAGATGCAGACCTTCATGCGAGGTGTAGAACTCGACACGTCGGGTGTGATGCAGCGGCTCACCGGTGATGGTCTCGAAGAACTTCAGGCCGTCCGACACCGATTTCACCAGCTCACGATACTCGGCCGCCAGTTCCGATTCGCCGACGAAATCAAGATCCCAGTACTCGGGATGGTGCAGATCGGCAAACCCGCCATCGATCAGGGAACGAACGAAGTTCAATGTCAGGCCCGCGCGTGCATAGGCGCGCAACATCAGCTCCGGTTGCGCGACCCTGTCATCGGCCGTGAAGGCCGAACGGTTGATCAGATCGCCGCGGTAGCTCGGCAGCGACAGGCCATCGCGGCTTTCCATGTCCGCACTTCGCGGTTTGGCATATTGACCTGCCATACGGCCGACGCGGATCACGGGCTTTTTCAGACCCGTGACCAGCACGAGGGACATCTGCAACAGCACCTTGAGCTTCTGCACGATGTTTTCCGAGGTGCATTCGTCGAAGCTTTCGGCACAGTCGCCACCCTGCAGCAGGAAGGCATCGCCCTGCTGGGCACGCGCCAGCTGCTCACGCAGCCGTTCCACTTCCCAGCTGGTCACGATAGGCGGCAGTCGGCTGAGCTCTGCAAGTACGCCAGCCAGGCGCTGCGGGTCTTCATACGTCGGCTGCTGTGCGGCCGGACGGGATTTCCAGCTGGCCGGGTTCCAGTCGCCGGTTGGAGGGTTCGATGCCGGACCCTCGATAGTCGTCCCGAACTTTGCCGGACTGTCTGACTGCCCGCCTGCCGGACCGTGAGAATTCGATGTTGTCATGCCGGGCACTATACCGGCGCGCGCAAGCCGCGCAAACGGCGCGTTGACCCCCGGCCAGGTCCGCCGATCCGATGCTGGGAGCAGACGATTTGCTGTTATCATCGATCATGTGATGCAGAAGCCACGCATGCGTTACCGACACCTGCTGCCGCTCGCCTTGCTGGCGATGGGCCTCAGCGCCCTGCTCAGCGCCCAGGAGAACACCGGTCGAAACGCCGCCGGGGTGACGCTGCTCACGCTGGACGATGCGATAGGCCCGGCCACCAGCAGCTACCTGCGACGCGGCATAGAGGGCGCCGCCGACAGGAACGCCCCGCTGGTCGTGATCGCGATGGACACGCCCGGCGGGCTTGATTCATCGATGCGCGAAATCATTCGCACCATTCTGAACTCGCCGGTTCCGGTCGCCACGTTTGTGCACCCGCAGGGTGCGCGCGCCGCCAGCGCCGGCACATACATTCTTTACGCCAGTCACATTGCCGCGATGGCACCAGCCACCAATCTCGGCGCCGCCACACCAGTTGCGATCGGCGGTTCGGGCACGGCCGATGAAGGTGACGACGAAGCCGATGGCGAGGAAGGTGCGGAACGACGTTCCGGCGACTCCATGAGCGCATCCGAGCGCAAGGCCGTGGAAGACGCCGTGGCCTATATACGCAGCCTCGCCGAACAGCGCGGCCGCAACGCCGACTGGGCCGAAAGTGCAGTGCGCACCGGCGCAAGCCTCAGTGCCCGTGCGGCCCTTGAGATGCAGGTCATCGATCTCATTGCGAACGATCTGTCGGATCTGCTCGCTCAGCTGGACGGTCGCACCGTGACGATAGACGGTCGCGAGATCACGCTGGCAACCGCCGGGCTGATGTACGACCGTGTGGAGCCCGACTGGCGCACCCGGCTGCTGGCCGTCATCACGAATCCCACGGTTGCCTACATGCTGATGCTGCTCGGCATCTACGGGCTGATATTCGAGGGCTATAACCCGGGCGCGATCGTGCCGGGCGTGGTCGGTGCCATTTCCCTGCTGCTGGCGCTGTACGCGCTGCAGCTGCTGCCGGTGAACTATGCGGGACTCGCGCTGATTCTGCTCGCCGTCATACTGATGATCGCCGAATTTCTGGTGCCCAGTTTCGGTGCGCTCGGGATAGGCGGCATCGTCGCATTCGTGATCGGCTCGGTGATTCTGATCGATACCGACATTCCCGGTTACGGTGTCTCCATTCCGCTGATCGTGTCAATTGCCACAACCGGGGCCCTGGCCCTGCTCGGCATCATCTGGTTCGCGATGAAGTCGCGCATGCGGCCCGTCGTCAGCGGCGCTGAGGAAATGTCACACCAGATGGCCGAAGCGCTTGAAGATTTCGATACCGAAGGTCAGGTCTTTACGCACGGCGAACGCTGGCGGGCACACAGCACAGTGCCGGTAAAGAAAGGACAGAAGCTGAAGGTCACACGAATGGATGGCCTTCTGCTGCATGTGGAACCGGCCGAACAGGACGGACACTGACCCATCCCGCGCACGGCTTCGTCTAACAGCGACTCAGACGCACTATCCAGGAACGTAAGGAACAGCCATGTTTGAACCGACTCTGATTATCATCGCGATCGTCGCCCTGTTCCTGTTCAGCGCGATCAAGATTCTTGCCGAGTACGAGCGCGGCGTGATCTTCCTGCTCGGACGCTTCTGGAAGGTGAAGGGCCCGGGCCTGATCATTGTCATTCCCGGCATTCAGCGCATGGTGCGGGTAGACCTTCGCACCATCGTCATGGACGTACCCACCCAGGATGTGATCTCGCGCGACAACGTGTCGGTCAAGGTCAGCGCCGTGATCTACTTCCGCGTCATCGACCCGGAGAAAGCCATCATCCAGGTGGAGAATCGTGTCGAGGCGACCAGCCAGCTCGCACAGACCACACTGCGCTCGGTGCTGGGCCAGCACGAGCTGGACGACATGCTGGCCGAACGTGACAAGCTCAACGCAGACATACAGGAGATTCTCGACCAGACCACGGCGACCTGGGGCATCAAGGTCACGAACGTTGAGATCAAGCACGTGGATCTGGACGAGAGCATGATTCGCGCGATTGCCGCACAGGCCGAAGCGGAACGTTCACGTCGCGCCAAGGTGATCCACGCGGAAGGCGAGTTCCAGGCTTCGAAGAAGCTGGCAGAGGCCGCACACGTACTCGCCCAGCAGCCACAGGCCCTGCAGCTTCGCTACATGCAGACCCTGACGGAGATCGCCAGCGAACGTAATTCCAACACCATCGTGTTCCCGATGCCGCTGGACCTTTTCAAGCCGATCTACGATCAGATCGTGCAGCATCATGACGACAACGACGATACCGGCATCTTTACCGGCCCTGTCGGCGGCGAAGGCATGGAAGCCGACCCCGATCGCAGCTGAAACGCAACAGGCCACCGCAGGAGACCGTGACCGACTCGCAGCACACACAACCAACTGACACCCCTTACGGCAGTCCCGGCGGCACCATCGTTCCGCCCGCGGATGCCGCGTTTATTTCCTCGCGCGGCACGCTCACGGTCCTGCTGCTGACCACGGCCATTCTGCTGCTGGGGTCGGGGCTTTTCGGCACGCTGATCGGCGTACGTGCAAGTCTCGAGGAAATCCCGACCACCCTGGTGGGGCTGATCATGTCAGCCTACTTCGTCGGATTCATCGTCGGCACCCACCTTTGCGTACGCATCGCGGCGCAGGTCGGCCACATCCGCGCGTTCGCGACCTTCGCTGCGGTCGTCACAACGATGGCGCTCGCGCACTCGATCTGGGTGGGCGTGCTGCCGTGGATGATCTTCCGCTTCGTCTCAGGCATCGCGCTCGCAGGTCTCGCCCTGCTGATCGAGAGCTGGCTGAATGCGCAGGCCCGCCCGGAGAACCGCGGTCGCACGTTCGCGGTATATATGGTCGTGAATCTTTCGGCTGTAGCCTGCGGCCAGCTGCTGCTCACGGCAGGTGATCCGGCCACGTTCGTGCTGTTCGCAGTCACCGCGATCTGCTTCGCGCTGTCGCTGGTGCCGACATCGATGATCAGGGTTCAGGCACCCGTTCTGCATGAACCCACCGGCCTGGGCGCCGGGGAACTGGCCCGGCGTTCGCCGGTGGGCGTTGCCGGCTGCTTCGCGGCAGGCGTCGTCGGTGGTGCGTTCTGGGGCATGGCACCTGTCTATCTGACGCAGATCGGTCATCCAGGCTCCATGGTCGCAACGTTCATGTTTGTCACCATCATCGGCGGCATGCTGTCGCAGCTGCCAATCGGCCGTTACTCGGATGGCCGCGACCGTCGCCGCGTGATATTCATGGTTGCCGTGCTCAGCGCAATCGCCGCGGGACTGGTGATGATCGCCACGTTCGCGCCTTTCGGCGTGCTCGCCGCGGCCGGATTCCTGTTCGGGGCATTCATGTTTCCGGTTTACGGACTCAGCGTCGCACGCACGCATGACGTGCTGACGCCGGAACAGGCACTGGAGGCGACGCGCGGTCTGCTGCTGGTGTTTGGCGTCGGCGCCAGTTTCGGCCCGTTCCTTGCGAGCCTGGTGATGTCGGCACTGGGCGCCTGGGCGCTGTTCGGATGGATCGCGATCGTATTCGTCCTGCTGTCGTTGTACAGCGCGCACCGAATGCGCCTGTCGGAGCCGATGCCGCCAGAAGCGCAAAGTCAGTTCGTACCGGCGATCGCGACGACGCATGAGGCGCTGGAACTGGCCGAGGCACAGGCCTACCCTGAACATCATGCGGCCGAAGTCGAGCGGCCCGCTCCCTGACGGCTTCTCTTCAAGCCGATCGTCAGGTCTTCGTTGACTCCGCTGAAGCCTGTGTCTCCCAGTACTGCTGAAGGCGCTTCTCCGACACGGGGACGGAGGTGCCCAGTGACTGGGCGAACAGGGACACCCGAAACTCCTCCAGCAGCCACCGATAACGAATGACGCCTTTCGGCCATGGCCAGCCAGGCGGATGATTCGCCTGCCATGCATCCAGACGCGCACTGGCATTGGCGATGCGGGCCTGAAACTCAGCATCTTTCGGATGTCGCTGGGCGAGTTTTTCCAGCCGCATCGCGATCGCTCTCAGATAGCGCGGCAGGTGCGGCCGCCATTCGGCCGGCGTCGCCGTCAGGCAGCCCGGATAGATCAATCTGCCCAGCTGCATCTCCACATCCTCGCGCGCGGTCTCGCCTATGCCATGCCCTTCAGCGAGCATCTGCCGCACCGTGCGGTAGGCTGCCAGGATGGCCGACATCAGTACAAGCATTCCTTCGGCAGTGGCGACGAACTCCGACCTGCCGCGCTGCAACACCTCGTCGAACCGTGTCCGCTCGCGGATCAGCATGTCACCGGCAAAACTCTCATCGGCTGCAGCGCCGACGATGTCGTCAATCAGCGCATCGTTATCGCCAATACCGTGGTAAGAGAGCTGTAACGCGCGATCGCTGCGCACCCTGTCCCTGACCCATGCGCACTGCTGCGGGACAGCAGCAAGCATCAGTCGCCGCGTCCCCAGGCGGTGTCGTTGCTCGGCCGCCGGGCCGGGAGGCAGCAGAGTGAGGTCCACACGGTGCCGACTATCCACCAGCGCCGGATAGAGCCGAACCTGCTGGCCATGCTGAGCGACGGGAACGCTGTCCGGAAGATCGCCGAATTTCCAGCTGGTAACGCCCGATCGCAGCCAGGTTGAGCGCACATTCCGCTCGGGTCCGCGATTCGTTCCGCCCTTTCCTTCCCTGTTCTGCGCGACGCTCGATATGTCCGGTACCGCGAGGCCGCGCTGCAGGGCAAGCAGGTCCCGGCCGCTCCCCAGAACACGCCCCCTTTCGTCCACGACCACCACGCGCATGCGCAGGTATCCCGGCAGCCCGGAGACCGCAATGGCATCAGCGTCGACCTGAACGCCGGCCACCGCCCGCAGCACCTTGCTGATCGCAACGGCCAGCGGCAACGTGCCACGAAGTGCTTCAAGCGACGGCAACAGCGACGCCGCCGTATCGGGCAGCGGCACCAGTGACCTGCGCAGCGGCTTGGGCAGCGAGCGCAGCAGCGTGACGACCTTCTCAGTCAGCCGCCCCGGCACCAGCCAGTCCAGTTCCTCCGCGCGAACGGCATTCAGCAACACCTGCGGTACGGTCACCGAAACACCATCCCGCTCGGAAGCCGGGTCGTAACAGTAATCCAGCGCCAGACTGTGCCCTGCGACTTCCATGCGCAGCGGGTACAACTGTGCTTCGTCATCACCGGGCACGCGCGTGGCAATGTCTTCAAGCGTCATCCTGAGGGGATCGCCTCTGACTACCCGACACCAGCGCAACAGACTGCGCCTGTCGAACACGCGATCCGGCAACCGCCTGTCATAGAAGTCCATCACGGCACGCTCACCGGCATACAGGTCCCGTGATCGCATGCGTGCCTCCCAGGACAACAGCTGCGTACGAAGGGCACGGTTATGCGTCAGGAACCCGACCTCCGCACCCAACCTGTCCGCTGCGAGCGCATCGCGAATAAACACCTCGCGCGCCCGTTGCGGCGCGACCTTGCCATAGTCCACGCGTTTCTCCGCACTGATCACCATGCCGAACAGACTCAGCACCTCACGCGCGCTGACGCAACCGCGTTTCTGATCCCAGGCGGGTTCGACGAACTCGCGCTTAACCAGATGTGGGGCGGCGTCCATCACCCAGCGCGGATTGATAGCTGCCACCGTGCGCAACCAGGTGCGTTGCGTGGTCATCAGTTCGCCCGCCACTATCCAGCGCGGCGGCTTGCGACTGACCGGCGTGCCCGGAAAAAGCGTTGCCCGCGCATCGCGCGCGCCGTGATACTCCCTGCGATCCCCGAGACGCGCGACTCTGTCCGCGAAAGCGGTCAGCACCGCAACATGAAGACTGCGCGGGTCCGGCTCCTTCGTTCTCTCCTCATGGCGCCAGCCCAGCGCACGCGTGAGTTCGGCCAGCTGTGAACGCACGTCTTCCCATTCGCGCATGCGCGCCATGGACAGAAAGTGCGATTCACAGAAGGCGCGCGCGGCTTTCCTCCCTTGCCGCCTTTCACGCTGCCAGGCATGCCAGAGGTTCAGGAAAGTCACGAAATCCGAGCGCGGATCCGCGAGCTTGTCCTGCTCCCGTTGCGCAGCTTCCGCTGCCTCCGGCGGACGTTCCCGCGGATCAACCACACTCATGGCCGCGACCATGACCAGCATTTCCGGCAACACGCCACCTTCGTGACCTGCCACCAGCATGCGCGCCAGACGCGGATCCACAGGCAGGCGCGACATTGCCCTGCCCCGTCGCGTCAACCGGCGCTGATCGTCCAGCGCACCCAGCATCTGCAGCAGGCGCCAGGCATCATTGACGGAGCGTTCCGGCGGAGGATCGAGAAACGGAAAATCCGTGACCGAGCCCAGCGCCAGTGCTTCAAGACGCAGGAGCACGCTGGCGAGGTTCGTGCGCAGGATCTCCGGATCAGTGAAATCCGGGCGACGTTCAAAGTCCTCCAGGGCAAACAGGCGTATGCAGATACCGGGCGCCAGACGGCCGCACCGGCCGGCACGCTGCACGGCATTCGCCTGGGCAATCGGCTCAACCGCGAGTCCCTGTGACCGGTGACGCGCAGAGTAGCGGCTGACGCGGGCCAGTCCGGAATCGATCACGAACCGGATGCGGGGCACGGTCAGCGAGGTTTCGGCAACGTTGGTCGCCAGAACGATGCGCGGTGCCCGGCCCGGTTTGAATATCCGGTCCTGGCGCTGCGCGGTCAGCCTTGCATACAGCGGCAGAACCTCGAAATCCGGCAGGCGCGCTTCCAGCAGCGCTTCACGGGTGTCGCGTATCCAGCGCTCACCGGGGAGGAACACCAGCATGTCCCGATGACGCGAACCGCCGCTGCCGTCCACGTCCATCGCCGCCAGTTCCCGCACGGCCTCGACCACCGCTGCGGGCAACTCGGTATCGGGTTCCGGCGGGCGGTACAGAACTTCAACAGGAAAGCTGCGGCCGGGAATATTCAGGACCGGCGCATCGTCGAAATGCGCAGCCAGCCGCGCCGTGTCCATGGTCGCCGACGTGATGATGACACGCAGGTCCGGCCGGCGATCCCTGATGCGCGCCAGGTAGCCGAGCAGGAAATCAATGTTCACGCTGCGTTCGTGCGCCTCGTCGATGATCAGCGCGTCATAGGCCTTGAGCCAGCGGTCCTGCCGTATTTCATTCAGCAGTATTCCGTCGGTCATGACCTTCACGACACTGCCGCGACGGGTACGATCGGTGAAGCGCGTCTTCAGGCCAACAGCAGCGCCGACTTCGGCACCCATTTCTTCCGCCAGCCGCGCCGCGACTGCGCGCGCTGCAATCCTGCGCGGCTGCGTGTGGCCGATTATGCCTCGCCGTCCGAAACCGGCTGCAAGGCAGATCTTGGGAAGCTGGGTGGTCTTGCCGCTGCCGGTATCACCGCACACCACCACGACACGATGCCTCTTGAGCAACGCGATCAGTTCGTCACGACAGGCCGTGATCGGGAGTTCGGCCGGTGAGTCGAGATTCAGTGCGGGCCCGCTCGGGACATCGGCATGTGGCGGCACCGTCAAGTCTGCGCCAGCCTGTGTTGCGGAATCCTTCGGCATCAGCGGGCGCCGGGGCGACCGAGTTCCGCTGCGCCGGCTCTGGAAAGCTCCGCAATCACACACGCACCGCCGAGTTCGGACCGCTGCACATCCAGCGTTCCATGATAGAGAGCCACCGTCTCGCGCACGACCGCAAGGCCAATACCCTGCCCAGGCACCGACTCATCAGCACGACTGCCACGCTCGAACAGTTTTTCCGCTTCGCCGGGACTGATCCCGGGACCGTCATCCTCGACACGAATTCCGAGGCGGCCATCCGTCACGGCGACAGAAACCCGCACCCTGCCGCGACAATACTTGTACGCATTGTCCATCAGATTGCCGAGCACCTCGGTCAGGTCACCGCTGTCGCCGAGGAAGGTTTCCGATTCGGCGACTTTGATGTCGCAACTCACGTTCTTGTCGCGATAGACCTTGCCAAGCCCCATGCGCAGATCCTGAACGATGGGTGCAACGGCCACCGGCTCCATGCCCAGGCCGGTAGAGCCGGTCGCACGCGCACGACGGAGCTGATAGGAAACACGCTGATCCATGCGCTCGAGTTCGCGACTCAGTGTGTCCTGGTGCGCATCATCGCCTTCCGACAGCACTGTGCGCATCACGGCCAGCGGTGTCTTGAGACTGTGCGCGAGATCGTCCAGCGTGTTGCGATAGCGTACCTGGCGGCGCCTTTCGGTTTCGATCAGCGCATTGAGGTCATCGGCCAGACCCGACAGCTCCAGTGGGAATGCGCCCTGCAGTTGCGTGCGCCTGCCGGCTTCAACTTCCCGCACCTGTCGCTCCAGCGTGCGCAGCGGGCTAAGTACCCAGCGCAAGAGGCCCGTGATCACGACCAGCATGGTCAGCGTGATGCCGGAGAACCAGCCGATCAGATTGCGGCGAAACGATCGCTGCCGGGCAAGATAGGGCGCGAGGGAGACGGCTACACCCAGTGTGTAGTCACCGACCCGACCGTCGTCAAACTCCCAGGTGATACCCATCAGCAATCCGGCCAGCGGCGCCTGATCCGGGAGATCTATCGTCAGCCGCTGCTGCTGCCCGGATGCAGGCAGGGCATTGACACTGACAGCCTGACCGACCAGTGACAGCGACTGCCACAACACCTGACCCTGGTCGTCCCAGAGAAAACCGTAAAGACCGGATTCAGCGACATCGAAACGAGGATTCAGCTGCTCGCCGGGCAGCAACAGGTGGCCCTGATCATCGGGCTCCGCCAGCGCGATCAACCCCAGCATCTGAGCGTCCAGCAGTTCTTCCAGCGCCCTGTCGGTGCTCTGCCGGAATGCAATATCGAGGCCGACGATCGTCAGCGCAAACAGGATGGTCAGCGCGACGCTGACCCACAACAGTACCCGGGCGCGAAGGGATCGAAGCACGGGCCCTGCGACGCCCCGGTCAGGCGCCGGCGGTACCTCGCGCAAGCGCGAAGCGATAGCCGCGACCACGCAGGGTTTCTATGGGTTTGAACACGCCGTCCGGATCAAGTTTGCGACGCAGACGGCCTATGAACACCTCTATGGTATTGCTGTCGCGTTCGAAATCCTGGTCATACAGTGCCTCGGTGATCTGTGTCTTAGACAGCACTTCGCCGGCGTGTACCATCAGGTACTCCAGCAGGCGGTACTCGAAACTGGTCAGCTCCAGCTCCCGTCCGTCCACTGCAACCTGCTGCGCCCGAGTGTCCAGTCTGACCGGACCGCAGACCAGCTCCGATTGTGCCCAGCCGCCCACGCGGCGCAACAACGCGTCGACGCGCGCAATCAGCTCCTCGATATGGAACGGCTTGACCATGTAGTCGTCGGCACCGAGCTTCAGTGCCTCCACCTTGTCCTGCCAGCGGTCACGCGCCGTCAGCACCAGCACCGGGTAGTCCTTGCCGTCCTTGCGCAGGGAGCTGATCAGATCCACACCCGAAAGCCCGGGCAGACCGAGGTCGACAATCGCCAGGTCAACCGGATATTCGCGTGCGTAGTACAGGCCTTCCCTGCCATCCTCGGCGCAGTTCACGGAGTAACCAGCCTTCTCCAGCTGCAATGCCAGAGAACGGCTCAGGCCCTGATCATCTTCGACGAGCAGCAGTCTCATCGCAGCACTTAGATGAAGTTGCCGGTGTCGGCATCGATGCGCACGGTGCGCACGCGATTATCCTCACTGAGGATGCGGATCACGTGCACCTGCCTGCCGCCGGTCACTATGGTTTCGGCACGAACCACCCGACCAGGAAAACGGCGGGTCGCCAGCTGAGTGGCCTGCTGCAGGGAAACACCGCTGCGCTGAACGGTTCGTGCGGTCGGAGGATGGTCATGATCGAAAACGGCGGGCGTGAACGGCTCGGGAACCACGCGGGCCACCGCGGTGCCTGCGCTGACAGTCAGCAGCAGCGTGAACATCGCAACGGCACATGCGATCACGGACACAATGCCGACGCCGCGTGGCCGCCTGCGCAGGTATCGCGCGCCGGCGGTGTGCGCTGTCGTCACTGTCGCGATTTTCATGTTGCGTTTCACGCCCGTATCAACTCCATGCGTCCGCCTTGGTTCTCGAGCTGCCCATGTCCTGGTGCAAGCTTGGATTCGGCTACCCGCATCGTCAAGCGCACCGGAACGGACCGGAGTATCCGATCACACTCCGGTCCGTCATGCTCAGAATGCCACCGGCTGTACGCTGACCTGCAACCGGACACGATCGCCGGGCGGCTGCGACGTCCTCATGCGATACCGCTGACCCTGATACTGGTACGTCACCCAGTAGCCCTCGACCCGCTCCTCTACGAAGCGCTCACTGACGGTCTGGCAGTGCTGCACGGGTACGGCGCGTACAGTGCCCGGACCCTGCTCGGCCGCCCTGCGATGCGCACGGTCGTTGGCCACTGCAGATCCCGCTATCGCGCCCATGACCGTCAGGGCGTCGCGAGTGCTGCCGCCACCGAACTGCCTGCCGATTGCCGCGCCCACGATACCGCCAGCCAGGGTCTGTCCGGCGACACTGCCAGGACGTGCGGCGGATTCGCGCTGGTATACGACTTCTTCCCAGCACTCCTGACGCGGACGCTGAACCGTGACATGGCGGACGATAGGCTCCACATCCACGACTCGCGCATACACATAGCTTGTGGTTGCCGCGTGCGCCGCAGTGGCCGACCCCGCGGCCAATGCCGCGACCGTGATTGCTTTGGCCAGGTTCCTGATCCTCATCTCACACCTCCTGCGATCCGCGACTGTCGGGATCGTCCGGAGACACAGATTACGGACCTGCGCTGAATCGAAGCTGAACGCCGTCGCTGCCCTACCTTTCGCGCCGCTTCGCCTGCTGCCAGAACACCTCGAGCTCCTCCGGGCGGAACTGTCCCCAGTCTCCGCCCCCGGCTTCCACGGCCCCCTCGACTTCGGCAAAGCGGGACTCGAATCGCGCGTTGCAGCCACGCAGGGCCTGTTCCGGATCCACGTCCAGATGGCGGCACAGGTTGGAGACCGCGAACAGGAGGTCACCGGCCTCGGCCTCAATCGCCTCACGATCGCCGGCGGCCACGGCCTGATCCAGTTCGGCCAGTTCCTCGGTTATTTTCTCACGGGCACCGGTCGCATCCGGCCAGTCGAAACCGACCCGGGAAGCACGCCGGCCCAGCTTGACCGCCCTTGTCAACGCCGGCAGTGCCAGCGCAATCCCGGCGAGCATGCCGGACTCCCGTGCCGATGCGCGCTCGGACGCCTTCATCGCCTCCCAGACCACGGTCTGGGCTTCGGCCCCGTCGACAGTCTGGTCGCCGAATACATGGGGGTGGCGGCGTATCATCTTGTCGCAGATCCGCTCGACCACATCGCCGAATTCAAACGCCCCGAGTTCCTCGGCCAGTCGGGCGTGGTACACGACCTGTAACAGGAGGTCTCCGAGTTCATCCGCCAGCACGTGCAGCGGAGCGTCGCGCTCAATCGCCTCCGCGACCTCGTAGGCCTCTTCTATGGTGTATGGAGCGATGCTGCGGAAGTCCTGCTCCAGATCCCAGGGACAACCATGACGGGGATGACGCAGCGCCGCCATAACCTCAATCAATTTCTCGATATCCACCTTATTCTCTTGTTTATTATGTAGAAATAGTCTCCAGGAATGCGCTGAGTATGACTGCGGTTGCACCCCAGATGCGATGCTCTTCGTACAGAATCTCCGGCGTGCGGAATCGGGTTCCAAGGCGCTCCCTGACCGTGTAGCGCACACTGCCAGGCTGCAGCATGAAGTCCAGTGGCACCTCAAAGACTCGCGCCACTTCAGCCGGATCGGGCCGCGGCCGGAAGTGCCCGGCGACAAAACCCACCACCGGGGTGACCACAAATCCGGTGACCGTCAGGTGCAGATCCAGCGTACCGATGACTGACACGTCCGCCGGGTGCAGCCCGACCTCCTCGCTGGACTCGCGCAATGCCGTCGCTTCCGGTCCGCTGTCGGTATCGGCAACACCGCCACCGGGCAGGCTGATCTGTCCGGGATGAGAACGCAGGTGGGTCGCCCTTTCGGTCAGCAGCACCGTCAGTCCGGACGGTCTGTCGATCAGGCCCAGCAGCACTGCCGCCCTTCGCGCAGGAACCGCAAGGCTGTCGAGAAAGGCCTGCGATACCGGTCCCTCGGCACTTCGCAGCACCCGCTGCAGCGGGTCGGAAGATTGCTCAGCATCACGCAACCGCTGCACGATGCGGTCGTGAAGCTTCGCCCGGGCGATTTGTCCGTGCGTGGCTGTAAGTCGCTCCCCGCTCAGCCCTTTATGCCTCCACGAGTCAGTTCGGCCGGATCCAGCAGCCGATCAAGTTCAGCGGCGTCCAGCCCCGTTTCCTGTGCGGCCACTTCACGGATGGCACGACCCTGTGCATAGGCCTGCTTGGCCACGGCCGCTCCCTTCTCGTACCCGATCACCGGATTCAACGCCGTCACCAGAATCGGATTGCGTTCCAGCGCATCGCCAAGACGCGCTTCATTGACCACAAAGCCACTGATCGCGGAATCGGCAAGAGACCGCGAGGCATTTGCCAATAATTCAATGCCTTGTAAAACATTGTAAGCAACGACTGGCAGCATGACGTTGAGCTGGAAATTGCCCGACTGCCCCGCCACGGTGACCGTCGCATCGTTGCCTATGACCTGTGCGGCGACCATGGCCACCGCTTCCGGAATGACGGGATTGACCTTGCCGGGCATGATGCTGCTGCCAGGCTGCAGCGCCGGCAGCGCAATCTCGCCCAGGCCCGCCAGCGGGCCGCTGTTCATCCAGCGCAGATCATTCGCGATCTTCATCAGGCTGACTGCGGTGGTCTTCAGCTGACCCGACAGTTCCACCGCGGTGTCCTGACTGCTCAGTGCCTCGAAGTAGTTGTCCGCCGGGCGGAAGGCGATGCCCGTCATGCCGGCAAGGTGCGCGGCGACGCGCACGCCGAACTCAGGGTGGGCATTGATACCGGTGCCGACCGCGGTCCCACCCTGGGCCAGGCCCGACAACCGGGCCAGCACACCGGCGACACGCTGGTAGTCGGCCTGCACCTGTGCGGCCCAGCCACCGAGCTCCTGATCGAATCGCACGGGCATGGCATCCATCAGGTGCGTGCGACCGGTCTTGACCACGGCAGCCAGTGAACCGGCCTTGTTCACTATTGTCACAGCCAGGTGCTGAAGTGCCGGCAGAAGCTGCTCAGTCAATGCCAGTGCGGCGCTGACATGGATCGCCGACGGAATCACATCATTGCTGCTCTGCCCCATGTTGACATGATCATTCGCATGCACCGGACTTCCGAGTGCCGCCGAAGCGAGTCCGGCGATCACTTCGTTTGCATTCATGTTGGAACTGGTGCCGGAACCGGTCTGGAATACGTCCACCGGAAACTGGGCGTCGTGCAGACCATCCGCGACTTCCCCTGCGGCTGCGGCAATGGCCTCGGCCACCGCATCATCCAGCAGGCCAAGATCACGGTTTGCAAGCGCCGCGGCCTTCTTGATCAGACCCAGGGCACGAATGAACTCACGCGGCATGCGCAGCCCGCTGATCGGAAAATTCTCCACGGCGCGCTGTGTCTGCGCGCCCCACTTCGCATCAGCCGGGACCTTCAGTTCTCCCATGCTGTCTCGCTCGATGCGAAATTCGCCCGTCATTCCCTGCTCCTTAGGTCCATTGTCAGAACCGTCGCCGGTGTCGGCGATCGGTGCACCAGCGTGTATGATGCGCACTCCGAAAACGCTTGTATAGGTTGGGAATACCGGGGCACCGTGGACCATTCAACGCTAACCGCGCTGTCACCGCTTGACGGACGCTACGCCACCCGTGCCGCTGCGTTGCGGCCGTATCTTTCCGAATTCGCGCTGATCCGCTATCGCACACTGGTTGAGGTGCGCTGGCTGCAGCTGCTCGCCGAAGAACCATCCATCAGCGGGCTGGATCCGCTGGCTCCGCCCGTCAAGGACGTGCTCAATGCACTCGTCGATGACTTCGGCATGGAGGATGCGCGCAGGGTCAAGGCTCTTGAGGCCACCACCAATCACGACGTCAAGGCGGTGGAGTACTTCCTGCGCGAAAAGCTGGAAGGCATCTCCGGATCGGCGCCGAACATCGTGGCGTTCCTGCACTTCGCCTGTACCTCCGAGGACATCAACAACCTGTCATACGCGCTGATGCTGCGCGATGCCCGCAATCGCGTGTTGCTGCCGGCAGCCCGCAGCCTGACAGCCGAACTGCGTAACGCCGCGCAGCGTCTTGCCGATGTCGCCATGCTGAGCCGCACCCATGGCCAGCCGGCAACTCCGACGACCCTGGGCAAGGAACTGGCCAACTTCGTGCACCGCATGGATGCGCAGCTCGTATCGTTCCGCGATGTCGCCATCTTCGGCAAGATCAACGGCGCGGTCGGAAACTTCAACGCGCACGTCGCTGCCTATCCGGATGTGGACTGGCCGGACGTCAGCGCCCGATTCATCAGCTCACTGGATCTTGGCTATCAGCCTTACACGACGCAGATCGAGCCGCATGACTGGATCGCCGCGTACTGCCATGCACTCAGCCGGTTCAACAGCATCCTCATCGATCTGTGCCGCGATATCTGGGGCTACGTGAGCCTGGGTTACTTCCGACAGCGTACCAATGCTTCCGAAGTCGGATCCTCGACGATGCCACACAAGGTGAATCCCATCGACTTCGAGAACGCCGAAGGCAATCTCGGCATGGCCAACGCCGTGCTCGGCTTTCTTGCCGACAAACTGCCGGTATCCCGATGGCAGCGCGACCTGACGGATTCAACCGTGCTGCGCAACCTCTCGGTGGGCATAGGCCACACCCTGGTGGCAATCGACGCGTGCCAGCGGGGACTTGGCAAACTCGAAGCAGATCAGCAGCGCATAGGGGCCGATCTCGATGGCAGCTGGGAGGTGCTCGCTGAACCGATTCAGACGGTGATGCGGCGCCACGGCATCGTCGACGCCTACGAACAGTTGAAAGCGGTGACGCGTGGAAAACAGATCACGCGCGAAACACTGCACGAATTCATCGCCGGCCTGGACCTGCCGGACGCGGAAAAACAGCAGTTGCTGGCGCTGACGCCGGCACAGTACACAGGCCTTGCCGCACGTCTCGCACGCGAGGTCTGACGAAGCTGCAGAACGCAGTCTGAAAACACAGGGCATGACGGCGCACAGCGGCGTCGGACATTCCCACACATCGGTCAGGGGGAGTCATGATGAAAACATCGCCGGTTGCGGTTGCCCTGATGTGCGCATGCTGCACGATCAGCGCGCATGCGAACGACCGACCATTCGTGCCGGTTACCGACAGCATGCTCGCGGATCCGGATCCTGCTCACTGGCTGAGCTGGCGACGCACCCTGGATGGCTGGGGATACAGCCCGCTGGACGAGATCACCGCGGACAATGTGGCCACGCTGCAGCTGGTCTGGACGCGAACCTTGGGCGAGGGCATGCAGCAGGCTGCGCCACTGATCTACGACGGCATCATGTTCGTGCCGAACAGCAATGACTATATTCAGGCGCTGGACGCCGCCAGCGGCGAACTGCTGTGGGAATACCGCCGACCTTATCCGGATGGCGTCACGGGCGGCACGAACCGGAATCTCGCCATCTGGGGCGACACACTGATCAACGCCGGCGCCGACAATCAGATCTATGCCCTGAGTGCGCTCACCGGAGACCTGGTCTGGGAAACCCCGGTGATGGACCCGACGCTCCGCGCCCGCACCAGTGCAGGTCCGCTGGTCGCAAACGGCCGGGTGATCGCCGGCAGACAGTGTCAGCCCGACGCCGGCCACGAATCGTGCGTGATTACCGCGCATGACGCGCGCACGGGCGCCGAGCTCTGGCGCACGCGCACGATACCCCTTCCCGGAGAGCCCGGTGACGAAACCTGGGGTGACGTACCGCTGGAAGAGCGCTGGCATGTCGGCACCTGGATGGTGCCCAGTTACGATCCGGAACTCGACCTGATCTTCATCGGCACCTCGGTCACCATCCCCGCACCGAAATTCCTGCTGGGCGGCAATGACCTGCAGCATCTTTACCATAATTCAACGCTGGCGCTGGATGGCGAGACCGGCCGCATCGTCTGGTACTACCAGCACCTGATCGACCACTGGGACCTGGACCACGTCTTTGAACGACTGCTGCTGGACACGGCGGTGGCACCGGATCCGGACCAGGTGCTGTGGATAAATCCCGACCTGAATCCGGGGGAGACACGACGCGTCGTCACGGGCATCCCCGGCAAATCCGGCATCGTCTACACGCTGGACCGGGAGACAGGCGAATTCCTCTGGGCAACGCCTACCGTCGACCAGAACGTGGTCAGCAGCATAGATGGAGCCACCGGCGCCGTCAGGGTGGATCCCGAACGGATCTTTACCGCAGCCAACGAAGAGCTGCTGGTCTGTCCGGGCAGCAACGGCGGCAGGAACTGGCCGGCCGGTGCCTACAGCCCGCTGACCAACGCCATGTACTTCCCGTTGCAGAACCTGTGCATGCGATCCGTGAGCCAGACCGATCAGCGCGACCCGTCACGGGTTTACGGCATTTCCATGCCCTACGAAATCGCTCCCGGTCACGACAACGTGGGCACCGTTCGGGCGATTTCCGCTGAAACCGGCGCGGTGCTCTGGGTGCACGAACAACGGGCCGGCACGATGTCCCTGCTGACCACGGGTGGCGATCTGGTATTCGCAGCCGACGTCAACGGCCGCTTCAAGGCCCTGGATCAGCGTGACGGGCGGGTACTCTGGGAAACCAGTCTCGGGGCCCCCATCAGCGGCTTCCCCGTCAGTTTTGCCGTCAACGGACGCCAGTATATCGCTGTCAGCACCGGGGCGTCGCTGTCCGCAATGGCCTCGCTGCGCATGACGCCGGAACTGCGCCCGGGCAGCGGTGCCGCCATGTTCGTCTTCGCGCTGCCGGAGGTTCTGCGCTGATCCGTCGTCACCGGACTCGCGGCCCCTGAAAACGTGAGCTGTGACACAGCACGAATGTGACGTTGCTCTAAACTGCTCCCGTGAACCGCGTACAAGCTGCCCGATCTCGGCTTGTCGGGCAGACATAACATGCGGAAATCGTCCCAACGGGCACCCGATGACCATGCAGTACAGCGCACAAGCAGCAAACGCCGACAACCCGACCATGCGACAGGTGCTTTCATCCGAGGATGAAGTTCGCGCAGCCGTGTCGCGTGTCGTCGCTTCGGCGAACCGCTCACTGACGATACTGACACCGGATCTGGAACCGGCAATCTACGATCATGACGATTTCCTCGAGCCGCTAAAGAAATTCGTCCTGGCGCGCACGTTCGCTCGCGTGCGGGTGCTCATCGTCAACCCGAATCGCACCATGAAGGATGGCAATCGCTTCGTGACCATGGGCCGCCGCCTGAACAGCTACATTGAATTCCGCAACGTCAAACCCCAGTATCGCAATCGAACAGACGCGTTCTGCATCGCCGACGATCAAGCGCTGGTGTACCGCGCCCGTGCAGGCAGCTGGGAAGGCGTAGCCGATATCCGCGCCCCGGCTCTGGCGCGACGTTACCTGGATGAGTTTGACGAACTGTGGCTTGCCTGCGAACTGGAACCGGAACTCCGCCAGATGATGCTGTGAGGCATCGATCGTGAGACGTTACTGATGAGCGGTATAGACGTCACCGTCGCCGCAGTCATAGAGACCGGCGAACGCTTTCTGGTCGTCGAGGAACGGGCAGCCGGCCAGATCGTCTACAACCAGCCGGCCGGTCATCTGGAGCCGGGAGAGACGCTGGTTGATGCCGTCATCCGGGAGACCCTGGAAGAGACCGGATACCGCTTCAAACCCGAATATCTGCTCGGCATCTACCTGTGGCGTCATCCGCAGCACGATCTGACCCTGCTGCGCATCGCGTTTACCGGCGCTGCGACACCACCCGCCGTTTCACCTGCCCTGGACGAAGGGATTATCGCCACTCACTGGCTGACCCGTAACCAGCTATTCAGCCACAGCGGGCGGCTGCGAAGTCCGCTGGTGCTGCGGTGCATAGACGACTATCGCGCCGGCACCCGTCATCCGCTGGACGTCCTGCAGACACTGGATGTCCTGTCCGGGCTGCAGATCCGCGTGGGCTGAAGGGCACGCCGAAGCGCCGGACAAGTAGAATAGGCAGCCATGGCTGATCGCAATGGCATTGTCATGGTTGCGCTGTCCGGTGGTGTGGATTCCGCCGTCGCGGCATTGCGCCTGAAGGAGCTCGGCTACGAAGTGCAGTGCCTGCATATGAGTAACTGGGAAGACGACGGCTACTGCGAGGCGGCAGCCGACTTTCAGGACGCCCGCGCATTGTGCCGGCAGCTTGACCTGCCGCTGCACCGCGTCAGCTTTGCGAACGAGTATCGCGATCAGGTGTTCGCACACTTTCTTGCCGAATACCGCGCCGGAAGAACACCGAATCCGGATGTCCTGTGCAATCGGCAGATCAAGTTTGGTGTGATGCGCCAGTACGCGAAGCGACTGGGTGCACGCTGGGTGGCTACCGGCCATTACGCGCGCCTTCGTCAGGTGTCGCCCGCCGATGAATGCTCCGTTGAGGGTCGGCCTGACGACAGCAGCGCGCCGCCACAGTTGCTGAAGGGCATCGACGCGTCCAAGGACCAGAGCTATTTTCTGCACCGCGTTGCCGGCGACGATCTGGTCGATGTGCTGTTTCCGGTCGGCGAACTGGACAAGACCGAGGTGCGCGCCATTGCCTCCCGCGCCGGGCTGCCGGTCGCGGCCAAGAAGGACAGCACAGGCATCTGCTTTATCGGCGAGAGACCTTTCGCCGAATTTCTCAGCCGCTACGTGGCAACGCAGCCCGGGCCCATTGTCGATCCGGACGGACGCGTGCTCGGCGAACACCAGGGACTGGCGTTCTACACGCTGGGCCAGCGTCAGGGGCTGCGCATCGGCGGGCGTCGGGACAGCGACGCCCTGCCCTGGTATGTAGCGGCCAAGGATGCCGCACGCAACGAACTGCTGGTCGTGCAGGGCAAACAGCATCCCCTGCTCTTCCATGACAGCCTCACCGCCGAAGACCTGCACTGGACAGGGCCGGCACCGGCGTTCTGGCACGACCACGGTGTGTTGCGCTGTGCGGCCAAGACGCGTTATCGCCAGCCCGACCAGCCGTGCACGGTCATGCGCAGCGGCGACAACGGCCTGCTGGTCACTTTCGATCAGTCGCAGCGCGCCGTCACACCGGGCCAGTACGTGGTGCTGTATGACGGCGAGCTATGTCTGGGCGGCGCCGTCATCACCGCAGCGCTGCGCCAGTCATCGGATCTGCGCGCCACGGGCTGAACTGAAGGGCTGCGTCTGCCCCTTGCCGGACCGGCCCCTTGCTATAATTGCGGTTTTCCCGTCGCGATCCTTTCAGAGGTCCCCCTATGACAGACAGCTTTGGCGCCCGCCAGTCACTGAAGGTGGGCGATGCCGAATACCGGATCCATCGCCTCAGCGCCGTCGGCTCGAATCTCGACCGACTGCCCTACACCGTCAAGATTCTGCTTGAGAATCTGCTGCGGCATGAAGATGGCGCAAACATCACCGCCGACGACATCAGCGCACTGGCCAACTGGGATCCGAAAGCGGCGCCCGATCGGGAAATCGCGTTCACTCCGGCGCGGGTGATACTCCAGGACTTTACCGGCGTGCCGGCAGTGGTCGACCTGGCCGCGATGCGCAACGCGGTCGTCAAGCTCGGCGGCAAGGCATCACTGATCAATCCGCTGTCACCGGCGGAACTCGTGATCGATCACTCGGTCCAGGTGGACCGTTTCGGTACGGTGACGTCGCTGGCCGAGAACAATGCGATTGAATTCGAACGCAACCGGGAACGCTACGCATTCCTGCGCTGGGGCCAGAATGCCTTTCATAATTTCCGCGTCGTACCGCCGAATACCGGCATCGTCCACCAGGTCAACCTGGAATACCTGAGCCGCGTCGTGTTTGACGCTGAACAGGATGGCGTCCGCGTCGCCTATCCGGACACTCTGGTCGGCACCGACTCGCACACGACAATGATCAATGGCCTTGGCATCCTGGGCTGGGGCGTAGGCGGCATAGAAGCCGAGGCCGCCATGCTGGGGCAGCCGGTCACCATGCTGGTGCCGCAGGTCGTCGGTTTTGAGCTCAAGGGCACGCTGGCCGAAGGAGCGACCGCGACGGACCTGGTGCTCACCGTCACGGAAATGCTGCGCAAGCACGGCGTGGTGGGCAAGTTCGTCGAGTTCTACGGTGATGGTCTCGATCACCTGCCGCTGGCCGATCGCGCGACACTGGGCAACATGTCGCCGGAGTTCGGCAGCACCTGCGCGATCTTCCCCATCGATGCGGAAACGCTACGTTATCTGAAGCTGTCCGGTCGCCCTGCCGAACAGATCGCGCTGGTCGAAGCCTATGCCAGGGAACAGCAGCTGTGGCGCAGTTCCACGCCGGCCGAGTACAGCGAGCGACTGGCCCTGAACCTCGCCGACGTGGAACCCAGCCTGGCCGGGCCGAAACGGCCGCAGGACCGCATCGCATTGAGTGCTGCCGCGAAAACCACCGGCAGGCTGCTGGAACAGGCGGCCGCCGACCGCGGCGGCAAGGGCGGCAAGGCGTCGGTGGTCAGCGGCACGGACAGATTCGAACTGGACGACGGCGCGGTGGTGATCGCGGCGATCACCAGCTGCACGAACACGTCCAATCCGGCCGTCATGGTCGGCGCCGGCCTGCTGGCACGTAACGCGGCCGCGCGCGGTCTGCGCAGCAAACCCTGGGTGAAAACCAGCCTCGCACCAGGATCGCGGGTGGTTACCGATTATCTGGTCAAGTGCGGGCTGCTCGATGATCTTGAACAGCTGGGCTTCAACGTCGTCGGCTACGGCTGCACTACCTGCATAGGCAATTCAGGCCCCCTGCCGGAAGCAATCGCCAACGCCATCAGCGACAACGACCTGGTCGCCTGCTCGGTGCTGTCCGGCAATCGCAACTTCGAAGGCCGCATTCACCCGCTGGTGCAGATGAACTTTCTCGCATCGCCACCGCTGGTCGTCGCCTATGCGCTGGCCGGGAGCATGCGCGCGGATCTGTACCGCGACCCCCTGGGCGAAGACAGTGAAGGCCGGCCCGTATACCTGCGCGACATATGGCCGACGTCCGCGGAAATTCACGAACTGATCGCAGCCAACGTCACATCGGAGATGTTCCGCAACAGCTACGAGAGCGTGTTCGACGGCGACGAGAACTGGAACGGGCTGGATGTGCCTGCCGGGGAAACCTACACGTGGGACGACGCGTCCACCTACGTCAAGCATCCGCCCTACTTCGAGAACATGCAGCTGGAGCCGACGCCCCCGGGTGAACTGCGCGATGCGCGCGTCCTCGCCCTGCTCGGCGACTCGGTGACCACCGACCACATCTCTCCGGCCGGCAGCATCGCGAAAGACAGCCCGGCCGGACGCTACCTGCGCGAACTGGGGGTCGAACCCGCCGAATTCAACTCATACGGGTCACGGCGCGGTAACCATGAGGTCATGGTGCGCGGCACGTTTGCCAACGTGCGCCTGCGCAACCGCCTCGCGCCCGGCACCGAAGGCGGCTGGACCACGCATGTTCCCAGCGGCGACGTCATTTCCATCTATGACGCATCCATGCGCTATCAGCAGGACGATGTGCCGCTGATCGTGCTGGCCGGCAAGGAATATGGCGCAGGTTCATCACGCGACTGGGCAGCGAAAGGCACCAAGCTGCTTGGCGTGCGTGCTGTGATCGCCGAAAGCTATGAACGCATACATCGCTCCAACCTGATCGGCATGGGTGTGCTGCCGCTGCAGTTTCAGGACGGCGACAGCGCTGAAAGCCTGGGCCTGACCGGCCGCGAACGCTACGACATAGATAGCCCGGATGAAACTGCCCGTACGGTTACCGTACGCGCAACCGACGATGACGGGACAGTGAAGGAATTTGCTGCGAGGGTGCGCATCGACACGCCCAAGGAGCAGGATTACTACCGTCACGGCGGCATCCTGCACTACGTGCTGAGGCAGCTCGCTGCACGCAGCTGAACCTGATGCGCCACCGGACCGGGACGAGCCATCTCGCCCCGGTCCGGTGTGTGGGCACATCATCAGACGGACCTGAAGATGCATCAGCTGGTAGACATCGGTCTGAATCTGACTCATGACAGCTTCGATGACGACCGCGAACAGGTGATTGCGGCCGCCGAGGCGGCCGGCGTCACACGGTTGATCATCACCGGCACCTCGGTATCGGCCAGCGAACACGCTGCGGCACTGGCAGCCCGCGACCGTCGCCTTTACGCCACGGCCGGTATTCATCCCCACCATGCCGCTGATTTCCGCAGCGCGGATCTGGACAGGCTGCGTGCCCTGCTGGCGCAACCGCACGTCGTCGCCGCCGGCGAATGTGGTCTGGATTACTTTCGCGACTATTCCCCGCACGCAGACCAGCAGCATTGCTTCGCCGCCCAGCTGGAGCTGGCCGCCGAATCCGGCCGCCCGGTTTTTCTGCACCAGCGCGACGCTCATGACGATCTGCTGCGCATCCTGAGCCCGGTACGCGCCCGCTTGAGCGGCGGCGTCGCACACTGCTTTACGAATGGAAAGAAAGAATTACACGACTATCTTGATCTGGATTTGTATATCGGCGTGACTGGCTGGGTCTGCGACGAACGCCGTGGCCATGCGTTGCGCGAGGCCGTTCCGTCGATTCCTCTTGACCGTCTGCTGCTGGAAACCGACGCTCCCTATCTGCTGCCCCGCGACCTCAAGGAGCGACCGCGTGGCCGGCGCAACGAACCGCGCTTTCTGCCGCATGTGCTTGCACGCGTCGCGGCACTGACCGGACATCCGCCTGAATTGCTCGCGGAGCACTCTACGACTAATGCGTGTCGGCTTTTCGGCTTGAATCGGGTGCGAAGCGAAGAAGGCGCGACATAGCGCAGGTGATGACACCCGGCCCCTACAGCCGCATACCTGCACCGCCGACTCCGGCCGGTTTCGCGGCTTCCCTGACTCGATCCCAGTGCTGCGCGAACGCGTCCAGCAACCGCTGCGCCTCCGAACGGTCAGGGCGGCCATAGAATCTTTCCAGCTCCTCGGGGAATACAACTTCACGGGGCCGTCCCTTGCTGAAGTCGGCTCCGGACGCGAACAGCACGTGACCGTTCACCGGCACATCACGGACGAACTGCCTGAGCGCGGCCATGCGGTCGTAGAGCGCACTCTGGGGATTGGGAAACGCGAAGCGGCGATTGCTGCCGATGACCGTCCATTCATCCATGCGGTCACTGCCGAATACCGCGCCGGTGTACTCCCTGATATCCAGGACCACCAGGCCGCGTCCGGTCAGCAGCAGGCATTCGATGAAGATCTCGCCACCCATGCCGTCGGGAACGAGAATATTCTCGAGTCGGTCCACGGACACCGCATCGATCGCTTCGCGCAGCGAAGGCCCGCGCTGTCTTCGCCGGTAAAGCAGCACACCCAGGATCAGCGCCAGCAGCAGCAATGCTGCGCCAGCAACGATCAGCGGCCAATGATCAGAAAAAACCTGCACTATGATCTGTAGGACTTTAATTTATATATTCTTATTTCCAGTTATCCAGCGCTGAGGTCAAGGCCTGCAACGCCGGTTTCAGCGGCACTGCATTCGCCGGCCGCTGCAACAGATCAGCCAGCGCCGGCGGCACCTCTACGGAACGCCCGATGACAGGTTCGACAATGGTATCGAACTTTGCCGGATGTGCGGTGGCTGCAACGATCCACGGGGTGCGTCGACGTTCCGGCGGCAGGTGATCGTGCACCCAGAAGCCGGTGGCGGTGTGCGGGCACCAGACCTCACCGCGCCTTTCATGATCCAGTCTGATCTGCTCGCGGATCTCATCGTCGTCCACCGGGTACGACTCCACGGTAGCGCGCAACGCAGCCAGATCCGGCACCAGATGTCTGAGCCTTTCCATGTTGCTCGGATCTCCGACATCCATCGCCGATGCCAGCGTATGTACGCTGGGCCGCGGCTGCCATTGCCCGGTCGCGAGGAACTCCGGGATCGTGCGATTCGCATTGACCGCGAGAATCACTTCACGCACCGGCATACCGATGGCCTGAGCCCACACACAGGCCAGACCATTGCCGAGATTGCCGGTGGGCACGATGAATCCTGGCGCAGCGCCATGCTCGCGCTGGTGCCACAGCGATGCCGCAGCGTGGTAAGCCACCTGTGGCAAAAGCCTGCCGATATTGATGCTGTTGGCGGCACTGAGACGATGCCTGGCGCCGAGCTGCGGATCCACGAACGCCGCCTTCAGCAGGGCCTGACAGTCGTCAAACGATCCATCGACCTCGAACGAACGCACGTTGTCGCCCCAGCAGGTGAGCTGATGCTGCTGACGCGGCGACACCTGCCCCCGGGGAAACAGCACGGCGACGCGAACGCCCTGACGACGATGGAACGCAGCCGCGACCGCACCGCCGGTGTCGCCCGAGGTAGCCACCAGAATGGTGAGCGGCCGCGTATCCCGCCCGCGGGACAGCCAGCGCTCCATCAGTGCGGCGAGAAAGCGTGCGCCCACATCCTTGAAGGCCGCCGTGGGACCATGAAACAGTTCCAGCACGGACAAAGGCTCCGGCGCCCCGCAAAGCGTTCGCAAGGGAACTGGAAAATTCAATGCATCCCGGCAGATATCGCCCAATTCTGAGGCAAGATCTGAACCCTCGAAGAAAGGTGCAAGCACCTCTGCGGCGATTTCCGCCAAGGTCTGGCCCCGGATAGCGGAAGGATCCAGACGCGGCATGCGCTCGGGCACGAACAACCCGCCGTCGGTGGCCAGTCCCTGCATTACGGCACCGGCCAGGTCGCTCTCCTGACCGCCGCGGCTGCTCAAGTAACGCATGTTCCGCCCCGTCAGTCCTGCTGGCCGCTGAGCATACTGCAAAGGCGCAGCAGGTCAGCAAATATGCCGGCCGCCGTCACGTCCGGTCCTGCTCCAGGACCACGCACGATCAGCGGGTTCTCGCAGTAACGCCGCGTCACGAACTGGACGATGTTGTCGGTCAGGCTGATGTTTGCAAATGGATGGTCCTTCGCGAACGTACCCAATCGCACCCTGGCGGTCCCGGTATTGATATCGACGTCAGCGACATAGCGCAGCACGTTGCCGTCACGCGCCGCTGCAGCGACCCGCTCCGCCATGGGTTCATCGAAATCCACCAGCCGCTCCAGAAACTCGTCCACGGACGCGTCCGCCAGTGCCGCCGGTACCAGGCTCTCGACCTCGATGTCATCCAGCTCCAGCTGCAGGCCGGCTTCACGGGCCAGAATCACCGCCTTGCGCGCGACGTCCATGCCGGACAGATCATCGCGCGGATCCGGTTCCGTATAACCCCGCGCACGCGCCTCGCGGACGATCTCGGAGAACGGACGACTGCCGTTGAACACGTTGAACAGGTAAGCGAGCGTGCCCGAGAAGATGCCCGAGATGTTGTCGATCTCGTCGCCGGTCTCAACCAGATCCTTCAGCGTCTGTATGACGGGCAGACCGGCACCGACTGTAGCCTCGTACAGGAAATGCGTGGCGTGTGCATGACTCAGCCGCTTCAGTTCGTCGTAGTACGCCAGCGGACCGCTGTGGGCACGCTTGTTGGGAGTGATGACATGAATGCCGCGCTGCAGCCATTCGCCATAGCGGCCGGCGATATCCTGATTGGCCGTGCAGTCGATCAGCACCGCATGCGGCAGATGATCGGCCTGAACGTGCTCGACGAATGCGTTCAGGTCTGCCGCCGGTGCACTCTCCCAGGCATCGCGCCATGACGCGAGATCCACCCGATGTTCGCCCAGCAGCATGCGCCGCGAACTGGCAATACCTCGCACACGCAGGTCCAGATTGAATCGCACACGCAGCCGCTCACAGGCCGCTGCGATCTGATCCAGCAGCGCGCCGCCGACCAGACCCGGCCCGATCAGGCCGATGGACACCGTCTTGGCCGACAGGTAGAAACTGCTGTGCACGGCACGCAATGCGCGCGTCATGTCACGTGCAGAAATTACGGCCGAAATGTTGCGTTCCGATGCGCCCTGGGCGATTGCTCGCACGTTGATACCGGCCGCACCCAGGGTGCGGAAGAAGCGTCCCGCACTACCCGGCAGGCCCGCCATACCATCACCGACCACGGCAATGATCCCGCAGCCCTTCGTGACTTCGACTTTCTGCACCTGGCCCTGAGTCAGCTCGAACGCGAAAGCCCGCTCGACAACCCGCCGCACTGTGTCGGCTTCCTGTTCGCGCACCGCAAAACAGATGGAGTGCTCGGAACCGCCCTGGGAAATCAGCATCACCGAAATGCCGGCATCGCGCAGCGCCCCGAACAGGCGATCCGCCGTGCCCGGCACTCCGATCATGCCTGCACCTTCCAGATTGACCAGCGCCACACCATCGATGCCGCTGACACCCTTGACCAGCACATCCTGGTCGCGAGTGCCCGTGGAGATTCTGGTGCCCGGATAGTCGGGATTGAAAGTGTTGCGAATGCGCAGCGGGATACCGTGCGCCACTGCCGGCGCCATGGTCTGCGGGTGAATCACCTTGGCGCCGAAATAAGCCAGCTCCATGGCCTCGTTGTACGAGATCTCCTCGATCACGGTGGCTTCGGGTACACGGCGCGGGTCACCGCTCATGACCCCGTCCACATCGGTCCAGATGTTGACCTCGCGGGCACCGAACAGCGCTCCGAAGATCGCGGCAGAGTAATCACTGCCGTTACGTCCCAGCGTCGTCGGCAATCCCTCTGCATTGCTGGCAATGTAACCGGTGATCACAACAATACCGTAGAAATCGGCCGGCACAGCTTCGGCCAGCTTCGCACGCGAGGTTTCCCACACGACGATGGGTCCCATCTCGCCCGGTTCCACGACAAGCACGTCGCGCGCATCCATGAAGCGCACGCCGGTGCTGGCACCCACCTGCTCCTGCAGCAATGCCATCAGCAGCCTGGCTGACCAGAGCTCCCCGAAACCGGAGACCAGGTCACGACTGCGATGTGACGCCGAACGCACCAGCGCCAGGGCCTGCAGAACACTGCGAATGTCACCGATGTCGGCTTCGTGTTCGCTCAGCAACGCATCGGCGGCGGGCGCGGACAGCAATTCGTATGCAGCACTGGCATAGCGCTCAGTCAGGGCGGCCAGTACTTCGTCCACAGGCTCGCGGCGCGCGGCCAGCTCTATCAGTCCCAGCAGCTGATCCGTAAATCCCTTCATCGCGGACACGACAACGGCCCTGTTGCCTCCGTCGTCGGGTCCGACAATGTCCGCAACCCTGCGAAAACAGGCGGCGTCCGCCACGCTGGTTCCACCAAATTTATGAACCGTCCAGACCATAGCTGCTCTCAATTCGTGCCTTTGGAAAATGCCGCCCCGCCGCCAGACCGGGTCAATGTTCCTGACCTGCGGCCTGCCCGGTCACCGGCCAGCCACGCGCGGCAGGCACCGGAAGGTTCAGCGGGGATCTCTGGCGGTCGCGAGGATAGCAGAACCGGCGCTTCGTGCCTGCATAGCGCGCCCGCATCCCACCTTTTCGCGGTCAGCCGGCAGCGCTCTCGATCTTCCTGCGCATCGCGGCGATGACCGCGCCGTAGTCTGCCTCCCCGAATATGGCGGAGCCTGCGACGAAGGTATCGGCACCGGCAGCCGCGATCTGCTCGATGTTGTCGACCTTGACGCCACCGTCGACTTCCAGGCGAATGTCACGGCCGGTCGCGTCGATACGCTGTCGCACTGCCCGGATCTTGTCCAGCGAGGATTCAATGAATTTCTGACCGCCGAATCCCGGATTGACCGACATCACGAGAATCAGATCGACGCGGTCGATCAGATGATCCAGCCACTGCAGCGGCGTGCCGGGATTGAACACCAGACCGCTGCGGCACCCGCACTCACGAATCAGCGCCAGGGAGCGATCCGGATGTTCGGTGGCTTCGGGATGAATGCTGATATAGGTCGCGCCGGCCTCGGCAAAGTCCGGAATGATGCGATCCACCGGCTTGACCATCAGGTGCACATCGATCGGTGCGGCGATGCCGTGACGGCGCAGAGACTTGCACACCAGCGGACCTGCCGTGAGATTGGGCACGTAGTGGTTGTCCATTACATCGAAATGGATCATGTCGGCGCCACCGTCGAGGACGGCCCGTACCTCGTCTCCGAGGCGGGCGAAATCCGCGGACAGGATGGAAGGGGCTATCCAGGTATCAGTCACGGATAAGGTGCTCCACGCGAAAGGAATCAGGCATCAGGCATCAGGCGCGGCGCATTATTTCACGAAGCGCCGGTGGGCTCACCCTCGCGCACCGGCGGCCGACAATCCCGGGCCGTCTCGGCGCAACCACGCGCTGGCAAGCAGCGCAGCGCCGATTACGACCGCCAGCAGCAGCAGCGCCTGCCGATAGCCACCAAGCTCGTCCGCGGCGGCTGCCGCCGTTCCGCCGATCAGGGCCGCCCCGACAAGGCGACCCGTACTCAGGCAAAGGGTCAGCAGTCCCTGACCGGCGCCACGATGCGCCTCGCCTGCCTCGCGCAGCATCACGGCCCGCAATGGCGCACCCAGCAGGCCAGACAGCCCAAGACCAACCAGCACACCAGCCACGTAGAACACCGGCAGCGTCAGCGCGGGCACGGCGAAAACGACCAGTCCTGCGCCGGTCAGGACCAGCCCGGCCTGAATAACAGGTCTCGCGCCGATACGGTCCAGCAGATGACCCGCGGACGGCGCACCCAGCAACAATGCCAGCACCAATGGCAGCATCATCAGACTGGCGGTGGCAGGCTCCACACCGATCGAAAGAATCGCAATCGCAGGCAGAAACACCATGCCAGCTTCGACCAGCCCGGCCGCGATCGCCAGCGCGCCCACCAGCCGCAATTGCGGACGACGCAGCAGCTCCGGAGGCAGCACCGGATCGGCTGCCTTCTTCACCGCCGCCCAGAACAACGGCATGGCCACCACCGCGACGGCCAGGAACAACAGTACGTCAGGCGCCAGCACGCTGCGCAACAGATCTTCGCCATCGAGCTGCGTCACGGCCCACGCGAAAGAACCGAGCATGACTGTCAGTGCCAGCGTACCGGCCCAGTCGAATCGCGGCTGCCGCCCCGCGCCGCCCGGCCGCCCGGGCAGCACGGCGCGGCACTGCCACAGCAGCACGGCAACGATCGGCACATTGACAAGAAACAGCCACTGCCAGCCCCAGCGCAGCAGCAGCCCACCGAGCAGAGGTCCGAGCAGAAACGCGACACCGAATACAGCGCCGATCAGTCCCAGTGCACGACCACGCTGATGGGCAGGCATCACATCGCCGATCACGGCGCTGGCGATCGGAAACAGACCGGCAGCGCCCACCGCCTGCACGACACGACCGGTCAGCAGCAGTTCGAACGAAGGCGAGATTGCGATCAGCACCGACCCTGCACCGAACAGCGCAAGGCTGGTTGCGTAGACAGGATAGCGGCCGTAACGGTCCGACAGCCGGCCCATCAGTGGCGCCGAGATCAGATAAACCAGAACGTAGGTGTTGAATACCCAGGCCAGCGCGCGGGTGTCGACATCGAATCCGGCGCCGATCGCGGGCAACGCAGGTCCGACAATGCTGATATCCAGCGCTCCGATCAGGACGCCGGCGAACAGCACGACCAGCAGCCGGCGATGCGTACGCAGCCCGTCCTTGCCCTGCGTCATGACGTGGCTCCATCACGCAACAGAAGGCTGACCATGGCGTCCCGGAAAAGTGCCTCGGCACCCGGATGACCGTCATAGACCCGCAGCAACGGAACCGCAGTGCGCGCAATCACTTTCAGCGAGTAATGCGCGCTGCCATTGCGCAGCAACCCTGCCTGCTCGGCACGCAGCAGCACCGCCAGCAGGGCATCGTTCAGGGCCCGATGCCGAACTTCAAAGCGCTGAAACGTCTCCGCATCGATGACTGGAATCAGCAGCAGCCCGTCGCGATGATCTCGCCACAGCGCCAGGTAGGTATCGATCACCCCGTGCAACGCTTCGGCAGGAGAGGCCGCAGTCAGGTCAGTCAGGCGCGCAACCGCAGCATCAAAAACTGGATTAACAATGCTCTCTAATAAATTGTATTTATTATCAAATAACTCGTAAAAAGTGGAGCGACTCAGATCCGCCTCGGCGATCAGGTCCTCGACGCTGACGGCACTCACACCGCGCGCCACGAACTGCCTCGCAGCTGCCTGTATCAGGGCATCGCGCATGCGCTGCCGACGCCGCTCAACACGCGGACGGACAGGCGTCGTTGCGTGCGTCGATGCAATTCGGGGCGTCATGGGGAAATCATACAATGTTATCTGATTTCAAACAGTCCTGTTTTTACTACCAGCCTGATGCCCGGCAACAGGGCACAGGACACCGCTGGCGACAAGCGTTTCGGGTCCACAACAGCCGGATCGCAGTGCGCGCAGAACGTTTGCGCCCCTAATTGACAATAATTCTCATTCGCATTAATGTGCGCACCATGTACGTATGCCTCTGCAATGGACACCGC
>JBJHBW010000010.1:95747-100734 GCA_050485685.1 Gammaproteobacteria bacterium | reverse complement strand
CCGACTCGCAGGGGCGCGATGTCGCATCACGACTGCTGTACGGATTCCGCATCTCGATATTCTTCGCCTTGTTCCTGGTGCTGTTCGGGCAGGCCATAGGCACTGCCATAGGCAGTCTGCAGGGCTACCTGGGCGGGCGCTTCGACATCATCAGCCAGCGCATCATCGAGGTGCTGATCGCGGTACCGTTCCTGTATGTAGTGATCATCATGGCGGCGCTGTTCGCGCCGACGTTCTGGATGCTGCTCGCGATCATGGCCATTTTCCAGTGGATCACCATCACCTTCTATATGCGCACCGAGATGTACCGCGAGAAGACGCGGGAGTACTGTCTTGCGGCACGATCCTACGGCGCCTCACATTTACGGATCATTTTCCGCCATCTGTTGCCCAACTGTATGACGCCACTTGTCACGTTCACGCCGTTCGCGGTCGTGGGCGCGGTGTTCGCACTGACGGGACTCGACTACCTGGGTTACGGACTGCCCGCACCCACGCCAAGCTGGGGCGAGCTGATAGACCAGGCACTGCAGCCGGAGAACCGCGACCGGCTGTGGCTGACGCTGGCACCCTTCGGGGCCATTACGGTCACACTGGTGCTGGTGGTCTTCATCGGCGAGTCGGTGCGTGAAGCATTCGACCCGAAGCAGCTGGCGCGCTACGAATAGTGATTGCGGAAGGAAGAAGACGGGACAGCACATGCGGAGGTCGGCCATGAACAGACTGATCACAACCGCCGCGGCGGCGGCGATCGCGGCACTGGCGCTGCCCGTGGAACGGACTTTCGCGCAACAGGAGGCCGGATCACCGGCTGAGTCGCGGACCGTGGCGCTGCCCGACGACATCGTCTGGGAAACCAATTATGACGATCCGCCCATCGGCTCTTCGGAAGCCCTGCGCGGCGGCACGCTGAACTACCTGATCGATTCTTTCCCGATGACGTTCCGGCTCATGGGGCCGAATTCCAATGACGCGTTTGCCGGCTGGAACCGGGCATTCACGATGAACTTCGGACTCGTGGACCTGCACCCGATCACCGACAATTTCTACCCGAAGATGGCCACGCACTGGTCTGTTCAGGACGATCAGCGCACGATTTTCTTCCGCCTGGATCCGGACGCCCGCTTCAGCGATGGCACACCCATCACCGCCGAGCATTATGTGTTCACCTACGAGATGATGAGCTCGGACCACATCGTCGATCCGTTCTACAACAACTACGCACAGCAGTACTTCGAATCGGTGGACGCGGTGGACGAATACACGCTGCGCATCGTCGGCACACGTCCGAGCTGGCGTCCGCTGTATGACTATGCGGTGCTGTGGCCCTCACCGAAGCATGCGGTCCAGCTGGATGAGACCTGGGTGAGCCGCACCACCAACCAGCCGCAGATCGCGGTCGGCCCTTACGTGGTCTCCAACATTTCACGTGGCGAATCGGTCACGTTTGAACGCATCGATGACTGGTGGGGGGACGGCAAGCACTACTTTCAGGGCCTGTACAACTTCGATCGCATTCACCTGCGCGTGATTCCGCGGGAACGTCAACTCGACTACCTGCGCCGCGGCGAGATCGACATGGCCGTGGAAAGCACGGCCAAGACCTGGAACGAGGATTACACGTTCGATGCCGTGCGCAACGGCTGGCTGCGACGTGCGCGAATTTTCGTGGACATGCCCAACGGCATCTATGGCCTGCATATGAATCTGGAGGCGCCGATCTTCCAGAACAAGGATTTCCGCAAGGCCATGCAGTACCTGTTCAACTTTGAACGCCTGAACCGCAACCTGATGTTCGACGAACACTTCCGCCAGGTTTCGTTCTTTGACGGCACCGAATACGCGAACCCGAACATCGAGTCCTACCCGTTCGACCCGGTGAAGGCGCGCGAGCATCTGGAGCGTGCCGGTTTCCGGCGACCGGAAGCGATTCGCGACCCATCAGCACTGACGCGCCTGGGCAGTGCGGTGCGCGGCCTGTTGTTCACACGTTCCAACACCGATGACATTCTCGTCAACGAACGCGGCGAGAGGGCAAGCTTCACCGTGATCTACGGCAGCAAGGGCCTGGAGCGACACCTGACCGTGATGCAGCAGGAGTATCGCCGTGCCGGCGTGGACATGCGGCTGCGTCTGCTGGAGCCGGGCACCGCATTCGAGCGCGGCCTGGAGCGCAAGTATGAAATGATCGTGACGGGCAGGACCACCGCGTTCTATCCGGTGCCGCGCCAGTACCTGCACACGGATTTCCGGGATGCGATCAACAACAACAACATCTGGGGTTTCGGCACAGAGGAAGTGGATGAGCTGATCCGCATCTACGAAGAGGATCTGGATTTCGAGACGCGGCGCGATGCGCTGTGGCGGGTGGATGAGATCGTGCACGACGAGGCGTTCTACATCCCCTTCTGGTCGGCACCTTACATTCGCATTGCCTACTGGGATTACATCCGCTTTCCCGAATCCTACTTTCCACCCCGCACCCAGGGTATCACCGACTACTTCGTGCAATGGATAGATCCCGACCGCAGGGCGGCGCTGGAGCGTGCCATGCGAACCGGCGAAGCGTTCCCGGTGGATCCGGACATTGACCGCGACTACTGGGGTATCAGGGAGCGACGCCAATAATCCACGCGGCCGGGGCCGCCACTTTTTCTCGGTTACCAGACCCGGGGGACGACTTTGTCCATATTGCAGATCGATGAACTGACGGTGGGCTTTGATACCGAGGCGGGCTTCGTGCACGCCGTGGATGGTGTATCGCTGGAACTCGCCGCGGGCAGGACGCTGGGACTGGTCGGCGAGTCCGGCTGCGGAAAGAGCGTCACCGCATCATCGATCCTGCGTCTGGTGCCCTGCCCGCCTGGCCGCATCACCGGCGGGTCGATTCGACTTGAAGGTCGCGACATCCTGGCGATGTCGCCCGAGCAGCTGGTGCAGGTGCGCGGCAAGGAGATCGCGATGATCTTCCAGGACCCGATGACGTCGCTTAACCCGGTCTTCACGATCGAAAAACAGCTCGGTGAGGTGCTGCGGTTCCGCTTCGGGATGGACAGGAAAGCAGCCCGCCGCCGTTCGGCGGACATGCTGGCCACGGTCGGAATTTCGGATCCCGACTCGCGTCTTAACGCCTATCCGCACGAACTGTCCGGCGGCATGAAGCAGCGTGTGATGATTGCCATGGCGCTGCTGTGCGAGCCGAAGCTGTTGATCGCCGACGAACCCACGACGGCACTGGATGTGACCATACAGGCGCAGATCCTGCACCTGATCCGCAAACTGCAGACCGACACCGGCGCCGCGGTGCTGTTCATCACCCACGACATGGGCGTGGTCGCCGAGATGTGCGATGAGGTAGCGGTCATGTATGCCGGAAGGCTGGTCGAACATGGCGATGTCAACGACATCTTCGAGCGCAGCCGGCATCCGTACACGCGCGGCCTGCTGCTGAGCGTTCCCCGCAAGGGCGTGGGCCACAAGGGCACGCTGCCGACCATTGAAGGCGTGGTGCCGTCCCTGCGCGAGCCGCCGCCCGGGTGTCGCTTCGCGCCACGCTGCAAGCGGCGACGGGAACGCTCGACAGCGGAACAGCAGCGCTGCGACAGTGTCGATCCGCCGCTGCATGCAACAGCGGGCGCCCGGGTTGCCTGTCACTTTCCGCTGGAAGACAGCGGGGTGAGCGCATGAGTGCCTCTCCGGCGATGCTGCAGGTGGAGCACCTGAAGAAGTTCTATCCGGTGCGCGGCGGTATTTTCGGCGCCAGAATCGGTGATGTACGCGCCGTGGACGACGTCAGCCTCACAGTGCAGGCCGGTGAAACACTGGGCCTGGTCGGCGAGTCCGGCTGCGGCAAGTCCACGCTGGGACGCACACTGATCCGTCTGGAAGAGCCCACGGACGGGCGCGTGCTGTTCGACGGCAACGACATCACCAGCGCGTCGCGAACAGAACTGTTCCGTCTGCGCCGCGACATTCAGATGATCTTTCAGGATCCCTACTCCTCACTGAATCCGCGCATGACCGTGGGAGAGATCGTCCGCGAGCCGCTGGTTGTGCATCGCATGGGCAATCGCGCCGAGCAGACCGAAAAAGTGCGCGCGCTGCTTGAAATCGTCGGACTGACCGGAGACATGCTGCAGCGGTATCCGCATGAGTTCTCGGGTGGTCAGCGGCAACGTGTCGGTATTGCGCGTGCGCTGACGCTGGATCCGCGCATGGTCATCGCCGATGAACCGGTGTCGGCACTGGACGTATCGGTGCAGAGTCAGGTGCTGAACCTGATGGTGCGACTGCAGGCGGAACTGAAGCTCACTTACATCTTCATCAGCCACGATCTGTCGGTCGTTGAGCATGTCAGCGACACAATCGCCATCATGTACCTGGGGCGTATCGTTGAGAAGGGGCCTGTGGATGCAATCTTTTCCACCCCCATGCATCCGTATACACGTGCGCTGATCGCCGCCATCCCCAGACCGGAACCGCGTCGTCGCCGACAAAGCGTGCCGCTGGCCGGCGAGACGCCGAGTCCGATCAGCCCGCCCGCCGGCTGCGCATTCCATCCCCGCTGCCCATTCGCGGTGGATGCATGCCGCGAAGCGGTGCCCGAGCTGGCCCCTTACGGCACCCCGGCCACCGATCCGGCGCGCGAGCATCTGGCCGCGTGCATACGCAAGGGCGAGATCTGAGCGCGGCGGACCCGAGTGCAGAAGCGACGCCGCATGGCGCAGCGTTGAGTAAGCTACAATCAGGCCCTGCACGCCATCGGAAGCCTACAGGGGGAGTCATGACGGATTGCCGGTGCTTCATGCCGGTCCTGATTGTCAGCACACTTCTGAGCCTTGCACTGGTCACAGACGCGGCCCGTGCGCATCACTCACCGGCCGTTTTTGATCGCACCCGGATAATCACGATCGAAGGTGTGGTCACGACGTTCAGCTGGAGCAACCCGCACTCGTGGATACACATGGATGTCACGGACGATGACGGC
>JBJHBW010000010.1:74748-95647 GCA_050485685.1 Gammaproteobacteria bacterium | reverse complement strand
CTCCCCACGCAGGATCGCCTCATGTCACAGATCACGCTGAACGACGCCAACACAATTATCCAGCACGCCCTGCAGAAGGCCCGCGAGATGGGCATACGGCCGGTGACGGTCGTGGTGCTGGACCAGAGCGGTGAGCTGAAAGCGATGCAGCGCGAGGACGGCGCCAGCATGTTCCGCTTCGATGTTGCACGCGGCAAGGCGTGGGGTTCGGTGGCAATGGATGTTTCCAGCCGCGAACTGGCCAGACGCGCCCAGGACAATCCGAACTTCATGATCACACTGGCCGCCACGGCGCAGGGACGTTTCCTGCCACAGCCTGGCGGCGTGCTGATTCGTGACCATTCCGGCACCATTATCGGTGCGGCCGGTGCCAGCGGCGGCACCGGCGATGAAGACGAAGCGATCTGTCAGTACGGCATCGCGCAGGCCGGATACGTAGCCGAGCCCAACGCATGACTGACACCGTGCGCATCTTCGGCCTTGAAGTCGCTCGCTGCCTTTACGAGCTGGTCAGGGACGACATCGCACCCGGCACCGGCATCGAACCGGACAATGTCTGGAAACTGCTGGCCGACGTGGTCGCGACGCTGGGCCCTCGCAACACGGCGCTGCTGAAGAAACGCGATGCCCTGCAGCAGGCGATCGACCAATGGCTGCGCGACCAGGGCGCACCGCCCGGACCGGAACCAACCCGACGCTTCCTGACTGACATCGGCTACATTGTTCCCGACGTGCCCGATTTCTCCGTCACGACCTCGAATGTCGATCGCGAAATCGCCACACTGGCAGGACCACAGCTCGTGGTCCCGGTGGACAATGCGCGCTATGCGCTGAACGCCGCCAATGCCCGCTGGGGCAGCCTGTACGACGCGCTCTACGGCACCAACGTGATCGCCCCTGCGAACTCAGGCTCTGCGGCTGGTTACGATCCGGAGCGTGGCCGGCAGGTCATGGACTATGCCGGTGAATTTCTCGACCGTTGCATTCCGCTGCAGGCTGGAAGCTGGAATGACGTGACGGGCCTGACCGTAACCGGCGGCGCACTGCAGATCACCCTGCGCAGCGAGGCGACCACCACACTTCGATCGACACGGGCATTCGCCGGTTACCGCGGATCCGGCAACCGCGTAACGCATCTGCTGCTGGTCAATCACGGACTGCATGTGGAGCTGCTGATCGATCCGGAGCATCCAATAGGCCGCCAGCATCCCGCCGGCATCCGTGACGTAGTGCTGGAGAGTGCCGTATCCACGATCATGGATTGCGAGGATTCGGTCGCCGCCGTGGATGCCGACGACAAATGTCGCGTCTACCGCAACTGGAACGGGCTGATGCGTGGCACGCTGTCGGCCCGCCTGTCCAAGGGCGGACAGCCGATCGAACGAGTATTGAACGCGGACCGCGAATACACCGCACCGCACGGCACGACGATTCACATTCCCGGCCGCAGCCTGATGCTGGTCCGCCATGTCGGCGCCCACGTGACAACCGACGCAGTGACCACCGCCGATGGCGGACCCATTGCCGAAACGTTTCTTGACTGTGTGATCACGGCACTGGCGGCCATGCACGATCTCAACGGCAGCGGCCGCTTCCGCAACAGCCGCAACGGCAGCGTCTACATCGTCAAGCCGAAGCAGCACGGACCTGAAGAAGTGGCGCTGTCAGTCGAGCTGTTTGCGATGGTTGAGAGGGGGCTGGGCATGCCACGCAATACGCTGAAGATCGGCATCATGGATGAGGAACGACGCACCACGGTCAATCTCAGGGCGTGCATACACGCGGCGGCCGAACGCATCATCTTCATCAACACCGGCTTTCTCGATCGCACCGGAGACGAGATCCATACCGGCATGGAAGCCGGCGCCGTCATTCCCAAGGCTGAGATAAAGAATGCCGCCTGGATGGTGGCTTACGAGGACTGGAACGTGCGCCAGGGCCTTGAAGCCGGCCTGCCCGGCCACGCGCAGATCGGCAAGGGCATGTGGGCCATCCCCGATGACATGAAAGCGATGGTCGATGGCAAGCAGGCGCACCCGATGGCCGGCGCAAGCTGCGCCTGGGTGCCGTCACCGACAGCAGCAACCCTGCACGCGATGCACTACCACGCCGTCAATGTGGCTGAGCGCCAGCAGCTGCTCGCGAAGCAACCGCAGCGCACACACCAGGAACTGCTGGCGGCCATCCTGACATTACCGCTGCTCGGTGACCGCGAACTCGGCCCTGACGAAATCCAGCGCGAACTGGATAACAACGCCCAGGGCATACTCGGTTACGTAGTGCGCTGGGTGGAACAGGGCATAGGCTGCTCGAAGGTGCCCGACATCAACAATGTCGGACTGATGGAAGATCGCGCCACATTGCGCATTTCATCGCAGCATATCGCCAACTGGCTGCATCACGGTCTGACGGACCGCGAGCAGGTCATCGCCACGCTGAAACGCATGGCCGCTGTCGTCGATAGTCAGAACGCGGCCGATGCGAACTACAGGCCGATGGCATCCGACTTCGATCGCAGCGTGGCGTTTCAGGCGGCACTGGATCTGGTGTTCAGCGGCAGGAACGAGCCCAACGGTTATACGGAACATGTGCTGGCCCGGCGCCGGCGCGAGTTCAAGACTCGCGCCTGAGAGACGCCCGGACCAGCACCGCATTTCAACCGCTGCCAACGTCCGATTCGCGCATCAGCGCAGGATCAGATACATCCTCGCATTGCCGCGAATGATGTCCAGCGCGATGGTCGCCCGCGGATCCTCGGGCAGCACTCTGCCCAGCTCTTCGACCGAGCGGACCGCAACGCGATTGACCGCGACGATCACATCGCCCTGTCTGAGCCCTGCGTTGGCGGCGGGACTGCCCTGCTCCAGGCTGTCCACCAGCACGCCCTGTAGGCGACCGTACTGCGGATGACTGCGATCAACAGCGCGAAATTCCGCGCCACGCAGTCGCTCTATGCGCTGTCCCGGCGCGGCCGCCACCGCCTCGGCCTGACCAATCACAGCGCGCGCGCTGTGACGGCTGCCATCGCGGATATAGGTGATCTGCAGCTCGGCGCCCACCGGACTCACACCAATGCGGTTACGCAGGTCCGCAAAGCTGTTGATGGGACGATTATTGAGCTCGACGATCACGTCACCGCTGCGCAGTCCGGCGGCCTCGGCCGCTGACCCGGGCGTGACGGACGTGATGATGGCCCCTGAGCGCACGGGGAGATCCAGCGCCTGCGCCAGGTCGGGAGAGACGTCATCGCCTGTGACGCCCAGCAGCCCGCGGCGAACCTCACCGAATTCAATCAGCTGGTTCATGACGTCTTTGGCCATATAGCTTGGCACGGCGAAACCGATGCCGACATTGCCGCCACCGCCGGGAGACACGATCGCCGTATTGATGCCAATGACCTCGCCGGCAAGGTTGACCAGAGGGCCGCCGGAATTGCCCGGATTGATGGACGCGTCGGTCTGAATGAAATCCTGATAGGTGTCGGCAGTCATTCTCAGCGTGCTGCGACCCAGGGCACTGACGATACCCGACGTCACCGTCTGCCCGAGCCCGAAAGGATTTCCGATCGCGACAACGAAATCGCCCACTTCCAGGCGTGACGCGTCACCGAAGGGAATTGCCACCAGGTCGTCACTTTCGACCTGCAGCAACGCGATGTCGGTCATCGCGTCGCTGCCGATGACACGGGCCTGCAGACGTCGCATGTCGGTCAGGGTGACGATGATCTCTTCCGCATTCTGAATGACGTGATGGTTGGTCATCACGTAGCCGTTCTGCGCATCGATGATCACGCCGGAACCGACGCTCTGCTGCAGCCGCGACTGGGGCTGACCGGGAGAAGGAGACCCGAAGAAGAAGTCGAAAAACGGGTCGCGCCGGATCTGCTGGCGCGATGTGACTGAAATATTGACCACGGCCGGGGTGACATCCTTGAGCACCGGCGCAAGACTCGGCCGTCCGTCCGGGCCGGTCGGCCACTGCGCCTGCGCGGCGGTGGCCGCGAATGCCAGCAGCGTGAGCGGAATGATCTGGTACAGGAATCGTCTTGCTGTCATAGGCTGTAACTCCATGCGGTCCCTTGCCTGTTGCGGTCGCTCCGGGCGCAACACGTCCGGCGGCTTGCGACCCTCCGGATTATTTGGATGGGGTCAGCGCAATGAAGTTCAAGGAGCCGCGTTACGAGCGTCCCAGTCCTCCGCGGCGCGACGACCGCGTGCCTGGCTCAGCGGCAGACAGGTCACCACGGCCATCGCGAACAGCAGGATGCAGAACAGGATCGACAGGTGGAGTCCGACCACGGCCTGCAGCAGGCCGAGACCGAGAATCCCGAATACCGCAGCCAGTTTCGCGGAAGTGCCCCAGAAGCCGAAGAACTCCGCCGCCTTGTCGCGCGGAGAAAATATGCCGACCAGAGCTCGGCCCGCGGACTGACTGGAACCGAGGCTGGCCCCGGCAATGGAGCCCACCACCAGGAATACGTACTGGGCCTCCCAGCTCACGCCAAACCACTGATTGGCAAGTTCCGTGAACTGCGGTGTCGCATAGATGCAGGTGATGGCGGCAATCCACATGAACAGCGATATCACATAGGTGGGCTTGGCGCCTATGCGATCCTGAATGTAGCCGAACCCGAGTGCCCCGACCGCGGCGCTGATCTGCACGACGATGAACATGATGTTGCGCACGCCCGGATCCCATCCGATCACCTGGGCACCATAGATGAACGAGAACGTGATGATGATGTAGATCCCGGCCATTGCGAAAAAGATGGACACCATCAGCAGCGCCAGATCACGGAACCTGAGCAGGCTGTGCACCGTTTCGGTAAGTCGCTCCAGACCCACTCGCAGATAGCTCTTCCCCGCCGGCAGGCTGCTGGCCACGCCCGGCTCCCTGACCCACAGGAAGGTGGGTATGGCCGCCAGCAGGAAGAATCCGGCCGCAAACGGTCCCACCCAGCGTATGCGTTCGAAGTTCTCCTCGCTGACCTCGCCGAGAAACACCAGCGTGAAGCCGGCCGCGAACAGTCCGCCCACATAGCCGAGCGCCCAGCCGAAACCGGAAATCTTCCCCTGGTCTTCAGGCGGCCCGAGGCTGGGCAGAAAACTGGCGATGAAGGCTTCGCCAACCGCATAGGCAAAGTTCGACACAATCAGAAGCAGCAGCGCCAGCAGAATGTAGCCCGGCGCCACCATGTACAACGCTGCGGTCGCGATGATGGTGAGCACATAGCTTGCGAACAGGAAGCGTTTCTTTGCTGCCGTGTAGTCCATGATGGCGCCCAGCAGCGGACCCGCCAGCACCACCATCAGATAGCTGACGGAGAGCCCGATGCTCCACAGCAGATTGCCCAGCCGATAATCGTCACCGCGATCACCGACGATGACCCGCGTGAACAGATCGCCAAAGACAACGGTAATGATCAGAAGTGTGTAGGCCTGGTTCGCGAAATCGAACATCGCCCAGCCGACGATCTCCTTTCGCGAAGCACGACTCCTGAGGCTCATGGATACACCGGAAAACAGCGCTCAGAAAAAAAGGCGCGCTGCTGCTGCAGCGCGCCTTTGCTGACAAGTCACATCAACCCCTCTTGCAGGGATCAGTCCTCTGGGCGACCGACCCTGCAGGCAGGCGACTGCTGACGTGCAATCAACGCTCGTCAATCGCCGACATCAGTCCGCGCTCTACGCGCGAGGTCTCGATGTAGTAACGGATGGCGGTATTGCCTTCGTGGCAGGCGTATTCGAAGAACACGTATTCAGGATCACGCTCCCAGGTGAACGAGGCCGTCCACGGCTGGGTCATCATGACCGGATCCTCGACCGTGATCTGGTACTCGATGGTGTCGTCGTCCACCCTCGTCAACCGCTCAACCAGACGCAGTTCCGTACTGGTCGGAATACTGCGACGCGGCGCGCCGGACGTACCGATGTTCACCATCTCAGGCACGCCGTTGAAGTTGGTCGTCTCGATGACCAGCGTGTTGCCTTCCCAGTGACCGCGCGACTCACCCAGCCACTGCCTGATTTCTCCAGGCAGCGGCGGACGGCCGTCGATCGGGATCACCCGTGCCTCGTGAATCATTTCCAGGTTGATCACGACATAGCCGGGCGCCTGCACGATCTGGATGCCGTTGTTGTACTGGAACGGAAACATGGAGGCGGGAAGGCCGCGGGTAATGCAGCGGTCCCAGGTATCGAAATCGGTGACGTCATCCCAGGTATTCTGGAACCATGAACTGCCCATGGTCGGGCTGATGCGCTCGCCTTCCTCGGTCAGCGCGGGCAGCTGGCCGTTGGGCGGGTCGACGATCAGTGAGGTCTGACGCTGGGGCGCCGCGGTGCGCATCGCTTCAGACCAGTGGCCCATGCCCATGCGATCGCCCTGGATCTCACGCTCATACGTGGCGGCGCGCTGCTCGATCTGACGCATGCGCTGCTCAAATTCCTCGTCGGTCAGGAAGAGACGGTCTCCGAGGTTGGCGGGCCGCTGAAGCGGTACGTTGCCGGCCAGGTGACCGATCGGCCACATGCCCTGCAGGTCGGGATCACCCCATTCGGTAACCGGATACGCCCAGCCGGAAGCGTCTGTCGGGGCTGCGGACTGTGCCGTCGAACCCGGTGACTGCTGCGCGTCACTGCACCCGGCCACCGCCAGCCCGGCAGACAAAACGGCCAGTGTTGCTATTCGCTCTTTCATCGATAACCTCCGTCTGGTGAACCGCATGGTCCGGGGAGCCATGCGGATCTGATAATGACTTATCCGGACCAACTTACCCTGATGACCGCCGCGCGGCAATATTCGCGCCTGACTGCACACCGGACCCTGTCGGCCCGGGGCGCTCGCGTTGTTTCCTGTCCGTGCGCACCGCGGTCATGCGGGCGGGAAACCCGCGAATTTCTGAATTTTTCTTAACACGCCGGCCTGCAGCTGCAGACCGGCGTGTTACTGCGCACCTGCGGCACGGAAGCAGTGCCGACAGGGTGAATCCGCGATCAGATGAATCCGATCGCCCGGCCGAGCGCGCCTACCAGCAGCCAGGACAGCGCCGACACCACCGCGACCGATTTCGCGAGCCCCGTCTCCGCACGTTGCGGATCTCCGAAAGCAAACCGGTTGCGGATTGCGAACGTGATGATCAGGGCCCCGATCAGCGCATACATCTTCAACCAGAACGCCTCGTTCCAGTAGTAACGGTTGCCGGCCATGGACATGAACATCAGAAAGCCGCTCACAAGAATCGCAATCGTGCTGCCGATCAGCCAGGGCTGAGCGACCCGCGCGACATAGGCGACGGGCTGATTCTTCAGACCGAAACCGAGTATGCGCAGATCCACAAGCAGCACCGCGCCACCGAGCACGGCAAGCGACAGCAGGTGACCTGCCTGGATGAACGCAAACACGTAGGTGGACTGATTGATGGCCTGGCCGAGGCCGGTCATCTGAAGCCATTCAAATACAGGTAACAGACTCATCATCAAGCTCCTAGACCAGCGGCGGGAACCAGCTATACGCAATCAGCCGCCCAAGCACGATGATGATTGCCCAAAGCACAAGAGAACTGACACCGGCGAACTTTGCCGCCGCAGGCAGATCACCGCCCGGTCGGTCCCAGTCGACAAGCCGCTTGCCAATCGTGAAGTGGAAAGCCGCCGCGTTGATGCCGGCCATTACCAGCAGCACCACCTTGATCCTGAAGAATACGTTGCCCCAGAAGCGCACCGGATCGGAAGCGAACAGCACGATTCCGGTCACGGCCATGATCAGGAATCCAAGGCCAATCCACGGCGACAACCTGTCCCAGGTTTCGGAGACCGACACATTGCGCAACCCGACGTTGAGCAGCCGGAAGTCCCAGAACAGCAGCACGCCCATGAACATGCCAAGCCCAAGCACGTGTATGCCGTTGATGACGCCCCACATATATATGGACTCACGCAGGCTCGTGCTGAATGTGGTTTCACGCAACCACTCTAGTAACGTCAATAACACCAGGGATGCCCCCTTGAGGTAATGATGGTTATTCTCTATCAGCCACTCGCGTGGCCGGCGGCAACGTGCGCTTTCTTATCAGTCCAGAGGCGGAAAGGTCAAGGCGGCCGGATCCACCAGGTACTGATTGTGGCACGCCTGACAGGCATTATAGACCTGTTCGCTGGCCTCGAAGACCGCATCGACATCCTGCGCCCGCGCAGCATTGGCGGCGACGATACCGGCGTCAACCATGTCGCGCGACAGCCGCATCCAGTCGTCTCCTCCCAGCGCCCGTTGCGGCATCATCAGCAGGTTTCCAGATTCGGCCAGCATGACCGCGGCAGCAAGCACGCGCTCCCACTCCGCATCGCTGGTCGGAAAGTTCTCCGTAACGCCATCCATGTCGACAATGATCGACACTGACCCCCAGTAGACTTCGGCCGCCGGTGTGATCACGTAATCCATCAGATCATCCACCGTGTAGACGGTGTGGAACGGCGGTGGTGGCGGCGGCGGGGGCGGTGACGAGCAGGCCGTTACCAGCCAGGCCAGGGCCGCGATCGTCGCGGCGCGGGTCGTTGAGTTCATGTGCATTGGCGTCCTGTTGCGGCGATCTTCAACATTCTTCAGGTTTTTGCCCGCCTGTCCGGGGGCATGCAGCGGGGTGAAGGATAGCGCAGCACGACGCCGTGACCTATAGTCCCTGCGGGCGGTGACAGGGTTTGCGGCCATGCACCAGGCCCGTTCGCAGCGCATCCGGTTCCAGGCGCACAGTCGCAGCCGGAATTTGGGACTTCGCTGGCGAGTAGCGTAGGATTGGTTTTTTGACGCGGCCGACGGGCCGACACAAGAACAGGCGGGAGTCTGTAGACCGACCCGAACACCGCCGGCACCGGCGAGACGGATACAAGACACGACCGCCGCCTGACGGCGAGATCTGCTGACGACCCAGGGGGGCTCGATGAAACTGAAGTTGGGTATTGCCGTTGCCGGCACAGCGGTTGTTGCGGTGGCAGGTTGTGGCACATCCGAACCTCCGGCGCAGGCACCGGCAACCACACCGGCGACGACGCAGACCACCGACCCTGTCATCACGGCACACACCGTGCCGGACGGAGACTGGCGGACCATCAATCGCGACCTGGCCGCGACACGCTTCTCACCGCTGACCCAGATCAATCGCGACAACGTCAGCAACCTGAGCGAAGCCTGGACCTATTCGCTGGGCGGCAACACCACGGCAGTGCCGCTGGTTGTCGACGGCGTGATGTTCGTCAATGCCTCCAACCGGGTCATCGCGCTCGATGCCGATACCGGAGAGGAGATCTGGGTATTCCAGATGCCCCAGGGGCCGGGCGGCATTTCCAGCCGCGGCGTTTCATACTGGCCCGGTGAGGGCGATCTCGCTCCGCGCATCGTATTCATGGCCGGTTCGAGAATGTTTGCCATCGATGCCGCCACAGGCGCATCCATCTCCGACTTCGGCGACGACGGCATCGTCAACGTCGGCGTAGGCTACGGCGGCACACCAACCATCTACCGTCACGCGGCCATCATCGGCGCTGCGGTCGGCGAACTGCCGCAGGGCCCTCCCGGCAACCCGCGCGCATTCGACGTACGTACCGGCGAGCAGCTGTGGGAATTCTGGAGCGTTGCTCAACCGGGCGAACCCTACAACAACACCTGGGGCGACGGCTGGGAAGAGCGTTCCGGTACGAACATGTGGGCGTTCTCCGCCCCGGTAGACGTGGAACGTGGCGTGGTCTATCTCGGGATCGCCGGCCCGGCACCAAACTATTACGGTGGCGGCCGTCCCGGAGACAACGTCTACGGCAACTCCATCGTCGCCGTGGACGCATTGACCGGCGAACGCCGCTGGCACTTCCAGGTGGTTCACCATGACCTGTGGGATATCGACCTGCCGTCCACCGGCTCGCTGTTCGAGATCCCGGGTGACGACGGCAATCCCGTCCCGGTGCTCGCTCACGTAGGCAAGACCAGCTACGCGTTCGTGCTGAACCGGGCCACCGGAGAGCCGCACCTTCCGGTCGAGGAACGCCCGGTGCCGATCGGCAACGTGCCGGATGAGTGGTACTCGCCGACGCAGCCGTTCCCGGTACGGCCGGGCCCGCTGAGCCAGGTCAGCTTCGACCCCGAACGCGACCTGATCCGGCCCGAAGACACCAATCCGGATCACGCCCGCGCATGCCGCGAATTCATGGAACGCAGCGGCGGTTACTACAACGCCGGCCCGTTCACCGCGTTCCTGTTCGGGCCCACCGATCCGGTGCGCTCGACGATACAGTTCCCCGGCGGCACCGGCGGCACGAACTGGGGCGGCGTCACGGCGGACCCGAACACCGGCATTTTCTACGTGACCACGAACAACACTTCGCTGGTCGGCTGGGTCGAAGAGAAGGACCCGAACGTCACCTACAGCTTCGAAGCGCCGATGTCGCCGCAGTGGGCCGACCGCGCGAGCATCCTCGGCGTCGGTCCGTTCTTTTCATTCAATGGTCCGCTGGGCGGAGAGTTCGACGACAATGGCCGTCCGGTCGGACCGACCGCGCCCTGCTATCGCCCACCCTGGGGCAAGCTGGTCGCAGTCAATGCCCGTACCGGCGAGATCGAGTGGGAGTCGGTGCTGGGCCTGAACGAGAACCTGCCGGAAGGCCAGCAGCTGGTCGGCAACGTCGGCAGCGCCGGCGCCACTGCGACAGCAGGTGGCCTGGTGTTCGTTGGCGCCACCAACGACCGGCGCTTCCGGGCGTTCGATGCCCGTACCGGCGAGGAATTGTGGGTCGCGGAACTGGGCGGCAACGCCAACGCGAATCCGATGAGCTACCAGGGCCGCAGCGGTCGCCAGCATGTCGCGGTGATTGGCGGCGGTACGGTAATGGCCTACGCATTGCCGTAGAATCACGGCACAGCGGCAGGCCGCACGGTCCGCAAGGACCTCATAAGAAATAAGTATTCAGCTTATAAACACGAACTAGACAGGAGACTTGGCAGATGCGATACCGGTTTAAAGGCGCAATGGTGGCAATGGCGATGGCGACACTGGTCGCTGCTCCCAGTGCCGTATTTGGGCAGGCACAACAGGACAGGCCGGAGCGGATCGCCGGTCAGCCGAACATGAACGGCATCTGGCAGGCGCTCAACACCGCCTACTGGAATGTGGAAGCGCATTCGGCGGAACAGCTCGAAGACTTCTGGCAGCTCGGCGCGATCGGCGCCATTCCGGCCGGCCAGAGTGTGATCACTTCGGGCGACGGTCGCATTCCGTATCTTCCGCAGGCACGCCAGCGTCGCGATGAACTGCGCGCAGAGTGGCCCGAGGCGGATCCGGAAGCCCGCTGCTACCTGCCGGGCATTCCCCGTGCAACCTACATGCCCTACCCGTTCCAGATCGTGCAGGGCGGCGGCGACATTCTGTTTGTTTATGAATTCGCGAACGCCAACCGTCTGATCCACATGAGCAACCACCGCGAGCCGCCGGTGGACGGCTGGATGGGCTGGTCCAACGGCCACTGGGATGGCGACACGCTGGTCATCGAGACCACCGGCCTGAACGGCCGCAGCTGGTTCGACCGCGCCGGCAATCACTCAAGCCCGGCCACGCGCGTGGTTGAGCGGTTCCGCGTGATGGGCCCGGATCACCTGCACTACGAGGCAACCATCGAGGATCCGAACACGTTCTCGGAGCCCTGGACCATCGAAATGCCGCTGTATCGTCGCGTGGAGACGAACGCGCAGATCCTTGAATTCAACTGTGTGGAATTCTCGGAAATGATGCTGTACCACGACCTGCTGCTGACGAACGAGTGAGTGAAGCCCTGAAGCTGCTGCACCTTCGCCTTCGCGGGGTGCAGCAGCCTCTCGGGCATGAGCCAAACAGCTCAAGATTTCTTTACCCCGGTTCCGCGAGAACCGCCCGACGCCCCGACAAGTCAATGAATTCAAGGCTTACACGGGTTTTCCGAAGTTGCACCGGCTCGCCGGGCGAACTACTCTTAACGGAACGGGGTACGCCCCATGTGGTCTAATCTTTACAATAGAGCTGCCCGTACAAGGGTGGCCGACACGGTTCAGACAGGTTTGATTTAGGAAGGATAGGAGACAATCCGATGCGAATGAGAACTCTCGGAATAGTTGCGAGCGCGGCGATGCTGGCCTCGGTGGGAACGGGTCAGGCAATTGCTCATCACTCGTTTGCTGCGGAGTTCGACCGTGACCGCCCGGTCAAGCTGGAAGGCGTTGTAACACTCTTTGAGTGGGTCAACCCGCATTCCTGGATTCACATCGATGTGACTCTGGAAGACGGCACGGTTGAAGAATGGAAGGTCGAGGGCGGTGCGCCCAGCGCCCTTCTGCGCCGCGGCTGGACACGTAACACCCTGCCTGCAGGCACGGCAATCAGTGTGGACGGCTTCCAGGCCAAGGATGGTTCGCTGCGCGCCAACGCCAGTGACATCACATTCCCGGACGGCACCACAATGTTCGTCGGTTCTTCGGGTATCGGTGCTCCGTACGAAGAGCGTGCGCGTGAGGCTGACGGGCGTCGCTGATAACGTCCCAGCGCGACTCGGCGCATAACCAAAGGGGGCGGTCGGTGCGAAAGCGCTGACCGCCCTTTTTTATTGCCGGCGAATGCCGAACCTTTTCAGACACAAATCAATAGACATTTCACACACAAAACCTTGGATGGATCAGAAGTGACCGTTATAACGACAACATCGGCGCCACAGGCGCTGACCGTGCGGCCGGTTGCCGCAGCCCTGCGCAAAGCCGCAGTGTTGGGGGTGAGTGCCGCCATCTGCATCGGCACCCTGTCAGCCCAGGCGCAGCAACGCGAAGCGCGCCCCGCACTCGACTTCGTCTCGTGGAACCAGTATCTGGGCGGGCCGGATTCCTCGCAGTATTCCGCGCTCTCACAGATCAACAAGTCCAATGTGGCCGATCTGGAAGTGGCGTGGACTTACGAGACCGGACAGAACACCACCTTCAACCCCATCGTCGTCGATGACGTGATGTACGTGCAGGGAGCACGTGGTGCCCTGGTGGCACTCGATGCACGCACCGGCCAGGAAATCTGGCTGCGCGAGAACCAGGGATCGTTCAGCGGTCGCGGCATCAACTACTGGCAGAGCGAAGATGGCTCCGAAAGCCGTCTGCTGTACATGGTGCAGGGACATCTGACTGCCGTGGACGCACGCACGGGCGAATTCATAGAGAGTTTCGGCGACAACGGCCGCGTAGACCTTCGCGAAGCCATGGATCGCGACACGACCGGAGTTCGCGCGCTGCAGCCCAGCAACCCGGGACGCATCTTCGAGGATCTGATGATCGTCTCGCTGCCGGCCGGGGCGTTCGCCTACGCCTCCACATCCGGTGACGTTCACGCCTATGACGTGCGCACCGGCGAGCTGCGCTGGGCGTTTCGCAGCGTGCCGCGACCGGGCGAATACGGTGCGGACACCTGGCCCGCCGAAGGGCTTGAGCAGTTTGGCGGCGCGCACAACTGGAGCGAGTCCACCGTGGACGTGGAACGCGGAATCTTCTTCGCCGGCTTCGGCGCGCCGCGCTATGACTTCTACGGAGGAAACCGTCCCGGCGAAAACCTGTTCTCACAGAGCCTGGTGGCCCTTGACGCACGCACCGGCGAGCGGCTGTGGTACTACCAGCTGATCCGCCACGACGTCTGGGATTTCGACATCCCGCAGGCACCGAAGCTGCTGACCGTGCGCCACAACGGCGAGGATGTGGATGTCGTCGTGCAGGGCACGAAGATGGGATACGTGTTCGTTTTCCATCGCGACACGGGCGAGCCGTTGTGGCCGATCGAGGAGATCGAAGTGCCGGCGTCTGACGTGCCGGGCGAGCAGACCTGGCCCACCCAGCCACTGCCCACCGTACCGCCGCCGTTCGCGCGTCAGTCGTTTACCGAGGCCGATATCAACCCGTACATTTCCGAGGAAGACCAGGCACGCGTTCGCGAGCAGCTTCGCAACTCGCGTAATGAGGGCCTGTACACCCCGCCAAGTCTGGAGGGCACGATCATGATGCCCGGACACAACGGCGGGGCGAACTGGGGCAGTGCCAGCGTGGATCCGGTCAACGGCCGCTTCTATGTCGTGTCCAAGGAACTGCCGACCTTCGTACGCCTGGTCGAGCCGGGCGGCGGCCAGGGCGGTGGCGGACCCGGTGGCGGCCAGCCGCAGGTGGTACCCGGTGTGACCGGCGATGACGTCATTCCCTACACCTCGCCGGTGGACTTCATGCTGCAGAGCAACGGCCTGTCGGCGATTGGCCCGCCCTGGTCGCAGATCACTGCCTACGATCTGAACACCGGCACGATCATGTGGCAGCGTCCGCACGGCGGCGTGCTCGGACTTCCGGAAGGAACAGGGAGCCACGCGCCTCGCGGTGGCGTCGTCACGACGGCAGGCGGACTGGTTTTCGCCGGCACGTCTTCGGATCGCAAGATGCGGGCCTACGACGCCGACAACGGTGAAGTGCTGTGGGAATTCGACCTGCCGGCAGCCACCGAGGGAGTGCCGGCGGTGTATGAGGTCGACGGCCGTCAGTACGTCGCCATTCCGGTCGCCGGCAACGGCATGTTCCCGCCGCAGCTGGATTTTCCTGCGCCCGCACCTGGCCGCTACAAGGTGTTCGCCCTGCCCGTCAGCGAGTGAGCTGAAGCCCGGTTTGTCCCGCCGCCCGGCGGGACAAACCGGCGCCCGTTAACGTATATTACGGGTTTAACTCGAGTAGAGTCCGTGCCAGTCACCGCCGCGTCGCGGCGGCCAAAGGAGAAACAGACATGCCACTGGTAAGCATTACCCCCGTACTCGCGGAAGCGAAGGCAAATGGATACGCCGTCGCCGCGTTCAATCCGCTGGACTACGCGTCCATGAAGGCGATGGTCAAGGCGGCCGAGGAGCTTAACGCTCCGGTCATCATCCAGTCGTCCGCGAAGACCATCAACTACTACAGCCACGAAGCCATCTACGGCTGGATGCAGGAAATTGCCGGCGATTCACCGGTCCCCGTGGTGCTGCACCTCGATCATGGCAAGGACATGGACATGATCAGGAAGTGCATAGACACGGGCTGGACGTCGGTGATGATCGACGCATCCGACAAGCCGTTCGAAGAGAACCTGCGCCTGACGCGCCAGGTCAACGACTGGGCGAAAGCGGCCGGCATCGGCATCGAGGCCGAGATCGGCCAGATTCTCGGCGTCGAGGATGACATGGTCGTCGAGGAACACGAGTCGCAGCTTACCGATCCCGACGAAGCCGAGCGCTTCTGCAGGGAGCTGGACCTGGCGGCATTCGCAGCGGCCATAGGCACCGCTCACGGCTACTACCACGGTGAGCCGGACGTACAGTTCGACCTGATCGCTGAAATCAACCGCCGCACGAACGTGCCGATGGCACTGCACGGCGGCACCGGTCTGTCCGACGAAGTCATACAGAAGTGCATTCAGCGAGGTTGCGCAAAGATCAACATCTCCACCAACCTCAAGCATGTGTTCATCGACAGCTTTGTCCAGTATCACCGCGACAATCCGAAGGACTATGAGCCGCTGCGTGTGCTCACCGCCCAGTTCGACGCGATGAAGAACCTGTTCAAGGAGAAGATCGCCCAGTTCGGTGGCACCAATCGCGGCAAGGAGGTTCTGGCGAAAGTCGCCTGAGTACTGACAACAACATGAAGGCACTTATATTCGATTGTGACGGTGTCCTGGTCGACACCGAGAGGGACGGTCATCGCGTCGCGTTCAACCAGGCATTCAAGGATTTCGGCATAGACCGGTCCTGGGACGTTGAACTGTATGGTGAACTGCTGAAGGTGGCCGGTGGCAAGGAACGCATGCGGCACAACTTCGACACGGCAGGCTGGCCCGACCTCAAGGGCACGGGCGCAGCCGACCGTGACGAACTGATCGTCGCGTTGCACAAGCGCAAGACCGAAATCTTCGCCGAGATGATCGCGACCGGCCAGCTGCCGCTGCGTGCGGGCATTCTGCGCATCGTCGACGAGGCGCTGGCGGCCGGCGTCCGGCTCGGCGTCTGCACGACCTCGGCGTTGAAATCGGTCATGGGCGTGCTCGATCTGATGGGCCCTGAGCGCAGGGACAGGTTCGAGTTCGTGCATGCCGGGGACGTGGTCTCGAAAAAGAAGCCCGATCCGGAGATCTACGAACTGGCGAAGAAGTCACTGGGCCTGCCGGCCAGTGAGGGTATCGTCATAGAAGACAGTCGCAACGGACTGCTGGCGGCCACCGGTGCGGGATTCCCGTGTCTGATTACGACCAGCACCTACACCACCGACGAAGACTTCAAGGAAGCGGTGAAAGTGGTTCCGGAACTGGGCGATCCGCCCAGCGTTCAGATCACTCTGGCCGATCTGCAGGAGCTGGTGGCGCGCAGCGCGAAATGATGCAAACACACCGTACACGGGGAGAATCTTAAATGAGTCAAATCACGCAGGAGGACGTGGAGCTCGCACTGAAGACAGTGGCAGCCACCGCCCTTCGAAACGAAAAGTACTTTTCCGATCTGGATGCTGCCGCGGGCGATGCCGACTTTGGTGTTTCGCTGGCTTCCGGTTTTCGTGTTGTGGAAAAGGACTGGGAAGAACTCGATCGCAGCTCCATAGGCAACCTGCTGCTGCGCGTAAGCATGATCATCACCCGTAACGTGGGTGGTTGCTCCGGTCCTATCTGGGGCACCGGTTTCATGCGTGCCGCTGCACTGTGCCGGGAGAGCAAGACCCTGACACTCGCCGAGCTGGAGCAGATGCTGAAGGCCGCGATCGAAGGCATACAGCAGCGCGGCGGCGCGCAGCGTGGCGACAAGACGCTGCTGGACGCGCTGATTCCGATTCACGAGATGATCGCCGAGCGCGCAGCCGATCCGAACGCTTCCACTTCCGAAGTGCTCCGCGAAGCTGCACGCATAGCCAACAATGCCATCGAGGAAACGCTGAACATGGTGGCAAGGCGCGGCCGTCAGTCGTTCACCGGAGACCGCAGCAAGGGCACCAAGGATCCCGGCATCGTCGCAATTGCGACCATGCTCGACGATGTTTGTCAGGCCTTTGGTGTTGCCGACGATCAGGCTGCCAAGGCAGCTTCGTAACAGGAGCGGCGGCATACCATCGCTTCGGGCTGCCGATTCAACTCAATAACCATTCCAATCAACAGCCTTTTTGGGGGCCAACAATGAAAAAATTTGTCAACGATCCCGCGAACTTCGTACCCGAGATGCTCGAGGGTCTGGCGCTGGCCGCGCCCGAACTCGTCGTCTATGAGCCCACGCATGCGCTCATTCGTCGCGTCGATCGTCCGCAGAAAGACAAGGTGTCGGTAATTCAGGGTTCCGGCAGTGGCCACGAGCCCGCGCATGTCATGGCCGTTGGCCCGGGCATGCTGGACGCTGCGACTCCAGGTAACGTGTTCGCCGCGCCGCCCATGGACAACTGCCTGGAGTGCATCAAGTCCATGAACTCCGACAAGGGCGTTCTGGTGCTGATCAACAACTACCAGGGCGACCGCATGAACTGGGACATGGCCGTGGAGATGGCCCAGGCGGAAGGTATCAATGCGAAGTCCTTCGTGATCGATGACGACGTCGCCGTGCAGGACAGCACGCACACGGTTGGCCGCCGCGGCGTTGCCGGCAACTTCTTCGTGATCAAGGCCTGTGGTGCCGCCGCGGAGAAAGGCGCCAGCCTGGACGAACTGCTGGAACTGGCCGCCAAGGTCAACAGCCAGGTTCGCTCCATGGGTGTGGCCCTGACTTCATGCACGCCACCGGCCAAGGGTGCGCCGATATTCGAAATCGGTGACGACGAAATGGAAGTCGGTGTCGGCATCCACGGTGAGCCCGGGCGTCGCCGCGACAAGATGAAGAACGCCGACGCGATCATCGACGAACTGTACGACGCAGTGGCCGGCGATCTGCCGTTCAAGTCTGGCGACCGCGTTGCGCTGATGATCAACGGCCTCGGTGGAACGCCGCCCAGTGAGCTCTATGTGCTGTACCGGCGTGCCGCACAACGCGCGAAGGAAACCGGCCTGAACATCGTCCGCAGCTATGTCGGCAACTACTGCACCTCGCTGGAAATGGCAGGTGCTTCGCTGACGCTGCTGCGTCTGGACGACGAGCTGGAGAAACTCATCAAGGCACCGGCGGACATTCCGTTCCGGATATTCTGATGATGACAGGCGGGGGCGCAGCTGGCGCGCCCCCGCCTTTTTTCTGCGGCCTCCTCCGGCCGTTACAGCGCGTTGTTTTCCGGACCCGGACCGCGCGCTACCCTCCCCGACCTCACTCCTGAAACTGAATCCGCGATGATGCCCATGCTTCTTGCCATCGATCTGGATGGCACCCTGATCGACTCGGCCCCCGATATAGCGCATTGCCTGGGTGTCGCGATGCAGGCGACGGGACGACCGGCGCCGGGTGAAGCGCTCACACGTGAACTGATCGGGGACGGTATTGAGACGCTCCTTGAAAGGGCGCTCCGCGAACTGTCGCCCGGGGAACCGGCGTCATCGAAGTTCACCCGTGATTTTGAAGTGGCACTGGAAACCTTCAGTCGCTGCTACCGGGAGAATCTTTATGTACGCAGCCGCCTGTACCCTGCGGTGCCGGTGATACTCGATCACTACCGGCACCATGGAGCAAAACTGTGCTGCATCACGAACAAACGCATCAGCTATGCCGAAGACGTGCTGCAACAGGCCGGCATCCGCGACCGCTTCGAACTGGTTCTGGGCGGTGACAGCCTGGCGGAGAAAAAGCCCAGCCCAATGCCGCTGATCAGTGCCGCCGAATCACTGGGTGTGCCCTGCACGCGGGCCATCATGATAGGTGACTCCTACCACGACCTGCATGCCGCCCGGGCAGCGGGCTACGCGGGATTCATCTGGGCGCGCTACGGATACTGTGCGGCCCTGGACGAACGCGAGGACGACGCGATTGCGATCATGCAGCGCTTTGCCGACCTGCCGATAGCGCTGGACGACCTGCTCGCACAGATCTGAGCTGGACGAACCCTGCGCCGGGATCCAGGCCGGGCGGCCGTCCCAAAGGCCTGCACGACGACGCCTCTACAGCAGCGCTTCCACCGCCTCACGAATCCGCTGTCCCCACCAGGGCGCGCGAATCGTTGCCTGCTCCGCGGAGCTCAGCCGTTCATAGCCCTCAGGATTGGGCATGCGGTTGTCATAGAGATTGAAACGGATCATGCCCTCGCGATCGACCACGTAGACGCCGGGCAGCACCCAGGCACCGTAGTCGTCGGCGATGCGCTCCCCCTCCAGCAGCAGCGTGAAGTCCCAGCCGCCATTCCGCAGATAGGCCACCGGATCGCGATCCTCATACTCACGGAAATTGATCGCGAATACCCGGACGCTGTCGCCATGCTCATCGACCAGCGCCTGAAGGTACGGCTTGATCTGCCGGCAGAAAGGACACCATGTGGCCCAGAAATAGTAGATGTCCACACCCTCCCGCGTGGTATCGGGCAGGCGGAACTCCCTTCCCTGCGGATCGCTGAGCACGAATTCCGGCGCTGATTGCGAACCGCTGTCAGCGCAACTGGCAACGGCCAGCGCGGCCAGCGCCAGAGCAACAAGGCGGCCCAGGGTTGACCCTTGCACGTACGGCGCGCTCACCGGTCGCCTTCCAGACCGGACAGCTCCATGCTCATGGCCCATAACGTCTCGCGCGCATCACGATCGTAGGCCTGGTCGTTGGCCCTGGCCTCTTCCAGACCGTTGAAATACAGACCGGAGCGACCCTGAAGTGCTTCAGACACGGCCAGCTGCATGACCGCCTCAGCCCCCTCTTCTATCGTGGACAGCGCCTCGCGCCCGCTGCCTCGCAACATGCCTGTGGGCATGAAGGTGGCAGGATGCAGGCTGGTCACCGTCACGCCGCTGTCCCCTTCCCGTTCCGCCAGCGAGATCGTAAACATGATCTGTGCCAGCTTGCTCTGCGAATACGCCTGCAGCGCAGAGTAGTTCTGCGTCAGCATCAGGTCGTCGAAGTCCAGGGGGGCCTGGCCCACGGAGGCCACATTGACGATGCGGGCCGGAGCGCTGCGACGAAGCAGCGGCAGCAGCCTGTGCGTGAGCAGGAAATGCGACAGGTAATTGACCGCGAATACCAGTTCATGACCATCCGCACTGACACGCCGCTCCGGACCGCCGCCGCCGATGCCGGCGTTGTTGATCAGCAGATCGAGCCGGTTGTGGCCAGCGAGTACGCGATCGGCAAGCGTGCGGACATCATCCAGCGAGGCCAGATCCGCTCGATAGAACACGGCATCGCCCGGTCCCGCGGAGCGAATGGCGTCGACGACCTCAGCACCGCGTTCCTGATCGCGACCGTGAACGATGACCATGGCGCCCAGTGCACCCAGCTGCTGCGCCACTTCACGGCCCAGCCCGTCGGTGGAGCCTGTCACCAGCGCTGTCGTGCCCGCCAGATCCGGACCTGCCTGTGCGCGCAGACGTGCCAGCGGCGCCAGTATCAGGCCCAGGCCGGCAGCAAGGACGGTACGTCGGGGAATGACCGCAATACGGGTTCTGCTCATGCGTACACCTCCTGATCAGCGGATCAAGAATAAACGCCGTGTCGCGCCGGCACCAGCGGAGGCGGAGCGCGTGTGCACGCGACAGCCTGGGTTACCGGCTTTCAACTGTTCAATCGGTCCCGGCGGGTGTACCAAGCCGTGCGGGTTTCGGCCCGCCGGTTGCCCAGTCCAGCAGCTGAACCGTATGCACGATCGGAACCGGACAGTGATCTGCCAGCTGAGTCATGCAGCCGATGTTGCCGGTGGCTACGAGATCGGGCCGGCTGGCGCATATATGTCCGAGCTTGCGATCGCGCAGGCGCGCGGCCAG
>JBJHBW010000010.1:2088-74648 GCA_050485685.1 Gammaproteobacteria bacterium | reverse complement strand
TGGAAGCATCATTGCGGAACAGCCATGCGAAATCCTTCACGTGCGTACCGCAACCTGAGGCCGTGCTGACCACGGCGTCCAGACCGGGCCCCGCCAGTTCCTCCCGCAGGCGTTCGATCAGGCTGACCGCCTGAACACGAGCCTGGGGCTCGCGACCCAGATGATGCACCAGCGCGCCGCAGCAACCGCTTATATGAACGACCTCGGCACCGGCCCTTTCCAGCAGCCGCGCGGCGGCTGACGTGATGTCGGGCGCCAGAACCGGCTGCACACAGCCATGCAGCAGGGCCACCCTGGCCTTCGCGGCAGTCCGCGGCCGTGAAGCGTCAGCTCCGGCGTGAGCCGATGGCGGCAGGACTCGCGGTGGCAGCTCCCGGGGCGCCATCGCGCCGATCGCACGCAATCTGCCGGGCAGCCAGCGATGCAGGCGCCGGGTTCTGTGCGCCAGCTGCAGTGCGAGCCGGAAGCGGCGAGAATGAGGCAGTATCGCGGCAAGCAATGCACGCAGCAGCCGCTCCGGCCAGGGCCTGCGGAAAGTGCGCTCCACATGCACACGCGCATGGTCGATCAGGTGCTGGTAATGCACACCGGAAGGACACGTGGTCATACAGGCCAGGCACGACAGACAGCGGTCCAGATGCCTGACGACATCGGGCGAAGGTCCGGCACCTGATTCCAGCATGTTCCTGATCAGATAGATGCGGCCGCGCGGACTGTCGAGCTCGTCACCCAGCAGGACGTAGGTGGGACAGGTTGCGGTGCAGAAACCGCAATGCACGCAGGCGCGCAAGATACGCTCGCTGGCAGCGGTATCGGGGTCGGCAAGCTGCGCAGGCGTGAAACGGGTCTGCATCAGATTCTGCCTGTGACAGGCTCAGTGAGGGCCAGCATCGCGTCTCCAATCCGGATCCATGCGTCCCGGGTTCAGCTTGTGATCCGGATCGAAAGCGGCTTTGACACGCTGCATCATGCGCGCAATCGCGGGCTCGGGCGGATGAAATGCGGCGACGCTGCCGCGCTTCTCCTGCGGAGCCTTGAACAGGGTCGCATGACCACCGGCACACAGGGCGCCACGAACCCGGTCTGCGTCCACCTCCTCGAACGCAGCCCAGATCAGCCCCCCGCCCCAGTCCATCAGCCACTGCGCAGGGGCAAGCTGAGCAACGGTCTGCGCTGCACTCGCCGGGGGCACCGACAACCGCCACACCACCGGCCATGAGGCCAGCGCACCGGCACCTGCAACGTGCCGCCAGAAACCACGCGATTCCTCATCGCACCGCTCATCACTGGCGCTCACACCCAGTTCACGCAGCAACGCCGCCGCACGTTCACGTACCGACGTGCGCGGACCCTCAAGTCGCAATGCCACCCCGTCGGACAGCGTGAAGGCTGCCGACGACACTTCGCAGATGCTGCCCAGCGCCTTGCGCAACATGTCGCTGCCGGCGTCGACGTCACTCGTATCGATTCGCAGGGTCAGCTCCGACTCCGGTAACGGCGCGGTGCGTACCGTCACGCTGGTCAGCACCGCCAGAGTGCCCCAGGAGCCGGCCAGCAGTTTGGGCAGATCGTATCCGGTCACGTTCTTCACCACCCGGCCGCCCCCGACGAAACGCTCGGCGCGACCATTCACCGCCGTAAAACCGAGGAAGTGATCCCGTGCCGCGCCGGCACAGACACGCCGCGACCCGGAAAGATTCGCTGCCAGCACACCGCCCAGCGATTGCGTTTCCGGGTGATCCGGCCAAAGCGCGAGCGGCGCAGGCTCAAACGCCAGTCGTTGACCCTGTGAGGCCAACAGAGACTCGATCTCCGCCATCGTCGTCGCGGGGCGGACTGTGAGCACCAGCTCCTCTGGTTCGTAGGTCTCGACGCCGCTGAACGCATCCAGTGCGAGTGGCTGGGCCTGAACCGGCTGACCGATGGCACGTTTGGAGCCGAGCGCTACCGGTTCCAGTGCATGTGCGCACCTGGCAATCAGTTCCACGAGGTCCTGTTCGTCACGAGGACGCAGCACGCCGACAGGCGATTGGTTGTCGCCATGGGCCGTCATCAGAATCTCGGCAGATCGGGGAACCGCTCTGCCGCTGCGTGCACGTGCTCACGGTTGCCTTCGGCACACCTTGCCAGCGCAGGAAACACCTTGCCCGGATTGAATCGCAGATCGGGGTCGAAGGCGCGCTTGATGCGGTGCTGCACTTCAAGATCAGGCTCACTGAACTGATAGGTCATCAGGTCGCGCTTCTCAAGCCCCACGCCGTGTTCTCCGGTGAGCACGCCACCGGCATCGACGCAGCGCCTCAATATGTCGCTGCCGAAAGCCTCGGCCCTCTCGAGTTCGTCCGGGCGGTTCGCGTCATACAGAATCAGCGGGTGGAGATTACCGTCGCCGGCGTGAAATACGTTGGCCACGCGCAGGCCGTAGTGTCGGCCGAGTTCGGCAATTTCGCCCAGCACGCGCGGCAACTCGCGACGCGGGATCGTACCGTCCATGCAGAAGTAGTCTGGGCTGATGCGACCGACTGCCGGAAACGCGGCCTTGCGACCGGCCCAGAACGCCAGCCGCTCACGCTCGTCAGCCGAGATCCGGCAGCTGGAAGCGCCGTGCGCACTCGCAATCGCATGGACTCTCTCCACCAGCTGAGCAACATCGGCAGCAGGCCCATCGAGCTCGACGATCAGCAGCGCCTCCACGTCCAGCGGATAACCTGCCCCGACGAAAGCCTCCGCCGCCTCGATCGCCAGCCGGTCCATCATTTCCATGCCGGCCGGGATGATGCCGTCTGCAATCACAGCTGCCACGCAGGACGCAGCCTGTTCAACGGCCGGAAAACCGATCAGCAGCGCGCTCGCGGTTTCCGGACGCCGCAGAATGCGCACCGTCACTTCGGTGACGACCCCCAGCAGCCCCTCCGAACCGGTCATCAGGCCCAGCAGGTCATAATGGCCGCTGTCCATGTGTCGTCCGCCCAGGGTCATGACCTCGCCATCGGGCGTCACCATCGTGACACCCAGCACGTTATTGGTCGTCAGACCGTACTTCAGGCAGTGCACTCCGCCGGAATTCTCGGCGACATTGCCGCCGATGGTGCAGGCGATCTGGCTGGAAGGGTCCGGCGCGTAATACCAGCCGCGGTCGGCCACCGCATGACTGATCGCGAGATTCGTCACGCCGCTCTGTACAACGACACAGCGATTGTCATAGTCGACATCGAGAATCCGGTTGAAGCGGCCAAGACCCAGCACGATGGCATCCGCAGCCGGAATCGCACCGCCCGACAGGGACGTGCCGGCACCTCGCGGCACCACACGCAGACCCTCGCGGTGTGCGAAGCGCAGCACGGCGGCCACCTCTTCGGTCGTGCCCGGCAGGGCAACAACCAGTGGCGTCTGGCGATAGGCAGTCAGCGCATCGGTCTCGTATGCCGCCAGTCGCGGCACCTCGCTGATGACATGCGTCGCGCCTACCAGTTCGGTCAGCGCGGCGGCAATCTCGCCGCGTCTGCGCAGTACCGCCGGATCAGGCTCTGGCATGCAGATCATCCGCAGCGTCCTTATTCGTGACGCAGTGCGTCTATGGGATCGAGACTGGCGGCGCGTCGTGCCGGCAGGAAACCGAAAAGCACGCCGATCATCGCGGAAAACAGGAATGCAATGGCGATGACCGCGGGATCAAGAACGAAAGGAAAGCCCAGTGCACCGGCCGCCAGATATGAGCCGCCCAGTCCCAGCGCGACACCGATGACCCCGCCCAGCGTCGTCAGAATCACCGCCTCGACCAGAAACTGCGCCAGCACTTCCCCTTCCATCGCGCCGATCGCAAGGCGTATGCCGATCTCCCGGGTGCGCTCGGTGACCGACACCAGCATGATATTCATGATGCCGATACCGCCGACCAGCAGGCTTACCGCGGCAATCGCGGTCAGAAACAGCGTCAGTACACCGGTCACCGTGGCAACCACCCCGGCCACTTCCGCCAGATCCATGATCTGAAAGTTATCGGCATCACGAGGCCCGATGTTGCGTCGTTCCCTGAGCAGCATGGTGAGCTGATCGATAACGTCCGACGTCTGTGCTGTCGGTGTCATGGAGACCGCAATTGTTGAGATATCCTCGTTGCCGGTCAGGCGACTCTGCACGGCGCGCAAAGGCGCGAGAATCACGTTGTCCTGATCCTGGCCGAAGCCCGTCTGACCCTTGGGCTCAAGCTCACCGATCACCGGACACGCGTGCCGCCCCAGGCGGATCTCGGCGCCAACAGGATCGGCCGAGCCGAACAGCTCCTCTCGCACCGTTCTGCCGATGATGCAGACCAGGCGACCGCTGCGGTAATGCGTCTCGCTGAATTCCTCACCGCGCAGCACATTGGTGTTGCGCACGGGGAAGAATTCCCGTGTCACCCCGGTGACGCTGACGTTCCAGTTGTTGCTGCCCGCGATCGCGGTGACGGCGCTGGATGTGGACGGCGAAACGCCCTGCAGTCCGGTGACCTCCCGTTCGATGGCCTCAACATCGCGCATCGTGAACTGCCGAATGGTCGCGCTGCGCTGCATCCCTCCGCCGCCACCGGCAAGACCCGGCGATATGAAGAGCAGTCTGTCACCGAGGCTGGAAACACCTTCCGTCACACTCTGGCGCGCACCGGAACCCAGCGTGACCATCGTGATCACCGCGGCCACGCCGATCACGATACCCAGCATGGTCAGCACCGATCGCATCGTGTTGCGCAGCAGCGCGCGAAAAGCCAGCAGCACGGTGTTCCAGATCATGGCGGCGCCCCCGAGCGGCGCGCAGGCGACACCGGTTCGTCGCGCACGATGCGTCCGTCCAGGAAATGCACCTCGCGCTGTGCATAGGCTGCGATATCTGTCTCGTGCGTCACCATGACTATGGTCAGACCATGGTCCTCATTGAGCCGTGTCAGCAACCCCATGATCTCACGACTCATCGCGCTGTCCAGGTTACCTGTAGGCTCGTCGGCCAGCACCAGCTTCGGATCGGTGACAATGGCCCTGGCGATCGCAACGCGCTGTTGCTGGCCACCCGACAGTTCGCCCGGTGTGTGGCGTTCGCGCCCTTCAAGGCCGACGAGTTTCAGCACGTGCCGGGCGCGCTCCAGACGCTCGCGACGCGGCATGCGCCGGTAGATCAGCGGCAGCTCCACGTTCTCCAGTGCCGTGGTGCGATTGAGCAGGTTGAATCCCTGAAATATGAAGCCGATGAAGAAGCGGCGCAGCAGTGCCCGCTCACGGCGATTGAGGGTCGCGGCGTCCACGTTCTGAAACAGATACTGGCCACGGTTGGGCCTGTCCAGGCAGCCGAGAATGTTCAGGCAGGTGGATTTGCCCGCACCGCTTGGGCCCATCAGCGCCACAAACTCGCCGGACTGCACGTCGAAATCCACATTGTCCAGCGCCCTGACCAGCGAAGCACCGTGACCGTAGGTGCGGGAGACGCCGCGCAGTGCAATGGAAACCGGCGCCGACTCGGGTTGCGCGCTCATCCGAAAGGACCACCACCCCCCTGCTGCCGGGGCGTGCGCTCGATGTCCACGATCAGCACGCTGTCCGGACTGATATCGCCTTCCAGCACTTCGGTAAACTGACCGTCAGTGACCCCGGTGACCAGCGGCACGGGCTGTGCCTGCCCGTCACGCAGCACCCAGACGCGAGGCCCCTCATCGGTGGCGCGCGCCGCACCCTCGCGTTCTGCGAACGGCGGCAGGAACCGCAGTGCACGGTTGGGCACCAGCAGTGCGTCCGGACGCTCCTCGACGATGATTTCCGCCGTCGCAGTCATTCCGGGACGCAGCAGCAGCGACGGATTATCTACGGCCAGTACGGTTTCGTAAGTGACGACGTTATTGACGGTGCGGGGATTGAACCGTACCGACACGATCTCGGCACTGAACGTCCGGCCCGGATAGGCGTCGACGCGGAATTCCGCGACCTGGCCTTCACTTACCTGACCGACATCGGATTCGTCCAGATCCAGATGCAGCTGCATGCGGCCGAGATCCTCGGCCAGCCGGAACAGCAGCGGCGTCTGGAAACTGGCCGCCACGGTCTGGCCGGGATCGACTTCCCGCGCAATCACCATGCCGTCTATGGGTGCACGGATCACCGCCTTGCCCAGCGAGGTCTGAGCTTCGCGCAATGATGCGCGCGACGCGGTGACCTGGGCACGCGCGCTTTCCACCGACGCCCGGGCGCGCAGCGCGGCGGCTTCGTCGGTCTCGAGGCTCTGCCGCGATACCAGATTGCGCTCGGCAAGCTCGCGCGTGCGGTTGAGCTGCGCCTCAACTTCCACCACCGTGGCCTGAGCCTGTGACAGCGAGGCTTCCGTCACCGCCAGCGACGCCTGCGCCGACGCCACGCGCGCTTCCAGCGTCTCGGTATCCAGACGCGCCAGCGGGTCGCCTGCCTTCACGAGCGCGTTGTAGTCCACGAACACTTCGGCGATCAGACCGGAAACCTCGCTGCCCACATCGACCTGAATGGTCGGCTGCAGGGTGCCGGTTGCGGTGACGGTCACGCGCAGCGAACCACGCTGCGCGCTGTCAGTCACGTAAGCGGGACTGACCGGCTCCTGCGCACGCATGTAGAGCCAGGCCGCGCCCGCCAGTATGACAAGCACAACCACCCACCGCAGCCAGCGCCGCCGCGACCGCCTGCCGCCGGGCCCTATGCCCAGTGTCGATGACACATCGACGGCAGCTGCGGATCGCGACTCGGACATCACCTCACCTCTGCACGGTCATGGTGCGACATCGGTCGCGCCTAGAGGAACTCGTACAGCGTGAACGTGGTTCCTCTGCGACCGTTGAACGTCAGCAGGCAGTCACCCCAGGATTCCGGGATGGACCATTCCGCATCTTCCTGGAAGGGCAGCGTGGCAGTGCGCCGGTTACACTCGATGAGGATGTCGTCAACGCGACCGTCGACATCTTCCACCGTGAATGTCCGTCGGGAGGGTTCGAAGCTCCAGGGGTCACGGGTAATCTCACCGTTGACGGCAAGCGTCACCCCGGGCAACGCATCCCGCAATCGGCGCGCATGCTCCGGAATCGGTGAGCCGGCATCGTAAGGCTGGATCGCCGCGCGGCGCTCAAAGGTGTCCAGCGCGTCCGGGACACGTCCCATCTCGGCTGCCGCAAGAAATCTGTAGTCCAGCGCGTAGATGAGATCCTCGCCATCCAGCATGTTCACTTCCGGCATGGTTGCGCGCACCGCGGAAGCGTAGGCACCAGCCAGATTCCCGAGCGCCGCTTCGATCTCGGCCAGCTGCATGTTCGCAACCCCCATCTCGAAGAGCCTGAATGTGGATTCGCGCTGCATGCGTTCATTGCGGCTCTTCGCCCGGTCCAGGCGGCCGCCGGCAATCAGCTGGCCGGTTTCGTCGAATGCGCCGCGAAACATCGGATTGGGGATTCTCGGCGCATCCGGGTTTTCAAACACCACGAACGAAACGTTGTTGTGCCATTCCACTGGTGTGCCATTGTCGGATGCAGGCTGGAAGCGCCACTGCTCAACGGCCGCGACCGCCACGCGTGTGTCCAGCTGCGGCGGTTGTGAATCCACCGCGCGCACATTCGCTGTCCTGCCATCGGCAGTCACCGAATAACGGACTTTCACCCAGCCTTCGGGTCCCGGACCGAAAGGCCCCCTGGGCATTTCGGCTCTGGGCTGATCGACTACAACCGGCGGCACGACTTCCGCCTGTACGGCCGAAACAGCCAATCCGAAAACCAATCCCGCAATACCGGCCGCCATAACGGCTCCGCCCCTGACGAATTGCATGTCACGCTCCTTATGGTGAATGTTATTAAGCGCCATTCCGGTGCCCGAAAATCCGTGCCCGCAGTCTCAAACAAACGGACACCGCAACTTTCCGGCCCGAGCAAACGCGCTATGCTAACTCAGCAGCACGAACAGCGCGAAGGCCCGTGGCCGGTGGAGAGAATCTGCCCCTGAGGGTTGGCCACTGTGATGCCCAGTGCACGCCCATCTTCCAGTCGCAGCACGACATCCGCGCCGACCAGCGACTCAAGGGTGCCCGGTGCGTCCGGGGCCAGCCTGCCTTCTATGCGATGTATGCCCGGCACGGGCAGGCCATACGGCGTCATGCCCTGGAACCGGCGCACCTCATAACGACACTCGCAGTAGCGGTTGCCGCGCCACTCCAGTGCGCCGTGCCCGCGCAGCTCCTCTACCAGTTTCAGGCCATCCGTGCTCATGCCGATTACTTCGAATTCCCTTTCGTGCCGCGCATGCTGCGCCGGCGCCTTCCTGCGAAAGATGACATCCCGACGGCTCAGCGTGTCATGGCATAGATGACGTAGTTTACGCCGAACCGGTACGCCAGCGCGGTCATGCTGGCAGGATAGTTCGGATCGTCAGCGTGTTCCCAGGCGTCACCCAGGTCTATGTTGTAGTTGATCGCAACCATCAGACGCCCGTGGCGGTCGTAGATGCCCCGCCATGTCGATGGGCCCAACATGTCCCAGCCGCGCAGGTGCCGTTCCCCGGGAATCGGTGTGTCCTGATTCAGCTCGAAAAAAACGTTCATCAGCAGGTCGTCTTCAGGCACTTCGAGGATGGGATGATCCGGCAGAACCCGCCTCATGACCGCCTCGAAGTGCGCCCACTCACGCGTACCGTGAAAGTCGTCGACCACCATGAATCCGCCGCGCAGCAGATATTCGCGCAGCCGCTGCACTTCAGCTTCCGACGGGCTCCAGTTACCTCGCGCCACCTGCTGAACGAAGAGCCAGGGATAATCGAAAATGCGGTCATCGGTGAGCGGAAGGTGACGGCTGTCATCGGCCACCGACAGATTGGTAAAGCGGCGCAGGGCCGGTAGAAAATTCTGCTCGGCTTCCGGGTAATCAACGGCCCACCACGGGTTGCACCAGCCGCGTGAGCCGGCACAGCCACGCGTGGCATAGGCCATTCTTGCCATATGGAACTCCGCCTCCGGCGGATCGCTTTCCCGCGCAGCGCGCGGCTGGCTGCTGGCGACGGCACTCAGCAGCACGGCGACCAGCATGACCGCCGCGCTTCTGACCGCCAGTTCACTGTGTACCAAGCCTGTCATCGGCACCCCCGAAACGCAGTTTTAGCGCAAATCCCCGTTTCCCGGAAGGGCACGGCCGACGTCCCCCATCCAAGGTATTATCCGGGGCATGGCGAAACTTCTGCTGAATCTGCGCTACGTGCCTGACGACGAGGCGGCCGAGGTCCGGGAACTGCTGGACAGGCACGGCATCGCCTGCTACGAGACCAGGCCGAGTCGCTGGGGCATATCCGCTGGCGGCATCTGGCTGCGCAACAATGATGACGCCGACAGGGCCGGGCAGTTGATGGCGGATTATCAGCGAACACGCCAGTCGCGGGCCCGGGCAGCCTTTGCCGAGGCGCAGCGTGCCGGCGAAGTGCCTACCCTGATGGAACTGGCGCGACAACAGCCTTTGCGCGTCGTCGGCCTGATTGCCGCGATCGCGCTGGTCCTCGCCGTCAGCGCGATTCCGTTCGTGCTGCTGCTGCGCTGATCGCCCGCCTCACGTCTTGAGGCGATAGCCGGTCCTGAACATCCACCAGACGATCATCAGGCAGATGAACATGAACACCAGCGTCATGGACAGGCTGATCGCGACGCTGACATCCGAAATGCCGTAGAAGCTCCAGCGAAAACCGCTGATCAGGTAGACGACCGGATTCAGCAGTGTGATCGTCTGCCAGGTTTCGGACAGGATGCTGACGGGATAGAACGTGCCACCGAGAAATGCCAGCGGCGTAATGATCAGCAGCGGCACAATCTGCAGCTTCTCGAACGTGTCGGCCCAGATGCCGAGAATGAAACCGAACAGGCTGAACGATACGGCGGTCAGCACCAGAAACAACAGCATCCAGAACGGATGGATGATCTGAAGCGGTACAAAAAGGCTGGACGTAGCCAGGATGATCAGGCCGAGGATGATGGACTTGGTCGCCGCAGCACCCACGTAACCCAGCAGGACTTCAAAGAACGAAATAGGTGCCGACAGCACTTCGTATATCGTGCCGGTGAATCGCGGGAAGTAGATACCGAAAGAAGCGTTGGATACGCTCTGCGTGAGCAGCATCAGCATGATCAGCCCGGGCACGAGAAACGATCCGTAGCTCACCCCTTCGATTTCCGCGATGCGTGGCCCTATCGCCGCACCGAACACGACGAAATACAGCGACGTGGACACCACCGGAGAAACGATACTCTGAAAAAGCGTGCGTGCGGTGCGCGCCATTTCGAAGCGGTAGATTGCATACACGCCACGAAGATTCATCGTCTTCGCCTCACCAGGTTCACGAAGATCTCCTCCAGCGAACTCTGCCGGGTTTTCAGATCGTTGAATCGGATGCCGGCCTCATTCAGGTCATTGATCAGTGCGGTGATGCCGGTGCGGTCCCGTTGCGTGTCGTAGGTATAAGTGACTTCCGTACCATCATCTGAGAGAACCAGATCGTATCCCCGAAGCCGCTCAGGCAAGGCATCGAGCCTGTCGTTAAGGTGCAGCGTCAGCTCTTTCTTGCCCAGCTGTCGCATCAGATCGCCGGTACGTTCAACCAGCAACATTTCCCCGTGGTCTATCACGCCTATCCGGTCGGCCATCAGCTCGGCCTCCTCGATATAGTGCGTGGTCAGGATGATCGTCACGCCAGCATCACGCAGCGAACGGATCAGGGCCCACATCTCCTGACGCAGTTCCACGTCGACGCCGGCGGAAGGCTCGTCCAGGAACAGGATGCGTGGCTGGTGCGACAGTGCCTTTGCAATCAGCAGGCGTCGCTTCATGCCGCCCGAAAGGCTCATGATGCGGGCGTCCCGTTTCTCCCACAACGACAGATCGCGCAGCACCCTCTCAAGGTAATCGGGGTCGTCCGGCCTGCCGAACAGGCCGCGACTGAAGGACACGGTAGCCCATACGCTCTCGAATGCGTCCGTAGTCAGTTCCTGCGGCACCAGGCCGATCAGTGAGCGCGCCTCACGATACCGGGTGATGATGTCGTGGCCGTCGACCAGCACACTTCCGCCGGAGGGGTTGACGATACCGCAGATAATGCTGATCAGCGTCGTCTTGCCGGCCCCGTTCGGGCCGAGCAACGCCAGGATCTCGCCGCGCCGGACCTCGAGATCAACGTTCTTCAGCGCCTGGAAACCGGACGCATAGGTCTTTGACAACCCTGAAATCTGGATAATCGGTTGCACGATGTGAGGTATTCCGAACGAGGCTCCCCGAGACGCGGCACAGGCTGAACGACAGGGCCGCGCAGGGTTGCAAACCGGGGACGCGGGTCGGCAGGCGCTTCAGCGCGCGCAGTATATACGGCTTGCGCCATTTCCCGCACATCGGACCCGACCGTGCGGGGCGCAGCGTCTGGAATCGTTTGCGGTCCCGCGGCCGCTCGCCGCGGCGGCCCGTGTATTCCGCCGCCCGGACGGTATAATTAACGATTCAGGTGAAGGATCCACGGACTGACCCATGAACAGCACGAGACTGATCCGCTTCCCTTTGTTCGCGTTAATCGCCGCACTGGCGCTGGCCTGCCCGGCCTCAGCCATCGAGCCACCGCGCGCGCTTGAGATCTTCGGCTGGGTCGAGCGGGTGGAACTGCTGGACGGCAAGATCAGTCTTAAGGCAAAGCTGGACACCGGCGCACTGACGTCCTCCCTGGACGCGACGGAAATCGAACGCTTCAGTCGCGACGGCGAGCGCTGGGTCGCATTTACAGTGACCGATGATGACTCTGAACTGTCACTGAGAATCGAACGACCGCTGGTGCGCAACGTGCGCATTGTGCGTCACAGCGGTGAATCGCAGCGACGGCCGGTCGTCACGCTGCCGGTCTGCTTCGGACATTTCCACGATGAACTGGAGTTCAGCCTGATCGATCGCAGCAACTTCATCTACCCGGTACTGCTCGGTCGTCGCGCGCTGGAAGAGCGAGCACTTGTGGACTCGGCCGCGACCTTCACAAACTATCCTGCGTGCGAGTATTCCGACGCCGGGAACTTTGAATGATCCGATTGCGCCATTGGACGGCGCTCGCACTGCTGCTGATACTCGTCGGCACCGCACTGACAGCCTGGAAATCTCAGGTTTATGGCTATCCGCTGACACCCGGCAACACCGAAGATTCGTGGACCGTACAGGCCAGGCTGCAGATCCGCCCGGGCGAGGGTCCGGTGAGGGTGGAGCTGGAGCTTCCCGCGGCCACACCAGGACTTGGCAGGCTGCGCGAGGACTTCATTTCGCGCGGCTTCGGCCTTGACGTACAGGAAGCGACCTACCGACGCTCAGCCACCTGGGCCATTCGTCGCGCCAGCGGCTTGCAGACGCTCTACTACCGGGCGCAGTTTTTTCGTGACCCGAATCAGCGGGACTTCGCACCACGCCCGGACTACCCGCCTGTTCCGGACCTGGAAGAGCCGTTCGCAACGGCACTGCAGTCCATTACTGACGAAGTCCGGCAGCGCTCAGCCAACATCGCCACGTTCACTGCCGAGTTGCTGTCACGACTGAATTCGGCCTCCCCGAGTGCGGAGATGCAGCTGTTCCTTAACGATGCGCGTTTTCAGAACGACAGGATTGCGCTCGCCCGCACCCTGCTGGCCGGTGCGCGCATTCCCACTGAGGCGATCAATGCCGTGCTGCTGGTCGACAACGACCGACGCAATGAGCCTGTACAGTGGCTTTCCGTTCACAACGACCAGCAGTGGCTGTTCTTCGATCCCTCGACCGGACGTCAGTACCTTCCCGACAACCTTCTGGTCTGGTGGCGGGGAGAACGTTCCCCGTTGGAGATCGACGGCGCGGAACTGGCGTCCATAGAGTGGTCGGTGCGGCGCAACGAAGTCGGCAGCCTCTCTCTGGCACAACAGCGCGCCAGGCAGGACCGTTTCATTTTCGCGCACGTTTCGCTGCTGGATCTGCCGGTGCATACACAGTCCGTTTACTCGGTGCTGCTGCTCGTTCCAATTGGCGCCTTCATTCTGGTGCTGCTGCGCAACGTGGTCGGTGTGCGTGCTTTCGGGACATTCATGCCGGTGCTGATAGCGCTGGCGTTTCGCGAAACAGGCCTTCTTGGCGGACTGATTCTGTTCACGCTGGTTGTCGCCATGGGACTGCTGTGCCGGTTCTATCTGGAGCGTCTGCATCTCACGCTGGTTCCCAGGCTCACCGCGGTGCTCACCGTGGTCGTAATCCTCATGGTGGGGCTGAGCATGTTCAGTGATCGCATAGGCTGGGAAGTGGGCCTCTCGGTCGGGCTGTTCCCCATGGTCATACTGGCTATGGTCATAGAACGCATGTCCATCATCTGGGAGGAGCGCGGTCCTCGTGATGCGCTGCTGGAAGGTGCAGGCTCGGCGTTGATCGCAGTAATCGCCTACCTGGTCATGGGTCTTGCCCTGGTGCAGTATCTGGTTGTCGTCTATCCGGAACTGCTGCTGGTACTGCTGGGCTTCACAGTCATGCTGGGTCGATACTCCGGTTACCGGCTGACTGAGCTGTCACGGTTCCGCGACCTCACGATCCCGCAGAGGGGACCGTAGATGCTGCGCAGGATTCGCGCGCTGCGCGATGCCGGCGTGCTGAGCATGAACGCGCGCAACAGCCGCTACATCATGACGCACAACCAGCGACGGTACTATCCGCTGGTCGACGACAAGATCAGGACCAAGACTGCGCTGCGCGAGTACGGCATCAATGCCCCGGACATGCTCGGCACGATCCGGACTCAGTACGAAGCCGGTCACCTGGCGTCACGATTGCAGCCGCTGGGCGAATTCGTGATCAAACCTGCTGCCGGCAGTCGCGGTGACGGCATTGTCGTGATCGGCAGTCGACGTGACGACTGGTGGGTTTCTCCTTCCGGGTCCATGTACTCGCTGGAAGATCTGCAGTTTCACGTTTCCGGGATTCTTAACGGCATGTATTCCCTGGGCGGACATCCGGACGCGGCCCTGCTGGAAGCGCTGGTCCGCACCGACTCCCGTATGCGTGCCATCGCCCCGGAAGGCGTTCCGGACGTGCGCATCGTCGTCTATCGCGGCATTCCGGTCATGGGCATGACACGACTGCCCACACGACGCTCAGGCGGGCGAGCCAATCTTCATCACGGTGCCATCGGTGCCGGCATTGATATGGCATCGGGACACACGCTGCAGGCGGTAATGAACGACAGGGTCGTCACCAAGCATCCGGACACTGGCGCCGACATCACCGGCTTTGCTGTACCCGAGTGGCCTGAACTGGTGACGCTGGCGGCACGCTGCTTCGATCCGGTGCCGCTGGGTTATCTGGGTGTGGATATCGTTCTGGATGCTGTTCACGGGCCGCAGGTGCTGGAACTCAATGCGCGTCCCGGCCTGTCCATTCAGATCGCCAACAAGGCCGGGCTGCGCCACAGGCTTGCCTTCGTGGACACACTTGACGCACCCGAGCAACGTGACGCACGAGCCAGAGCCACACTCGCGATGGAGCTTGCAGAAAGCCACTGGAGCAGGCCGCTGTCTGCCTGAACCTCTGAACGCCTGCATGGCGTTATACTCATGCCACAGTCGACGACAACCCTCAGGGAAACATCAGCATGATCAACAGGATTCTGTACACCGGTGCAATCATTGCGATGACTGCGATGCTGGCGGCGCCGCAGCTTCTGGCACAGCAGTTCCAGCTGCCACAACTGTATATGGAGACGGATGCCTTCGAGGATGGAGGAATCGTTCCGGCCCGCTACACGGCCCGCGGCGGTAACGTACAGCCGGGCTTCCGTTTTCTCAACGCCCCGGAAGACGCGGTCAGTTACGCCATCATTTTCCATGACATAGAAGTCGCTATCGGCGGTAATCCCGATGACGTGCTGCACTGGCTAGTCTGGAACATCCCGGCTTCGGCAGGCGGCATTCCGGAAGGCGGTCTCCCTGATGGTGCCGTGCAGGGCCGCAACATCGCGGGTCAGAACAGTTACTTCGGTCCCGGTGCACCGGCAGGCCCGCGCTATCACAAATATGTGTTCGAACTTTACGCGCTGTCGGAAAACCTGGACCTTCCTGAAACGGCGGGCAGGGCGGAACTTCTGGAGGCCATGCGCGGCAAGGTCGTGGCCAAGGCTGCCTATGTCGGCAGATTCCGCGGCGAGGAGTAACCAGCATGAGTTCCAAACCAACCGAAGTCGGCGCCCAGGATCCGGAACTGCGCAACTCCCCGATTCTGCGCGACGATGACGAGGACGTGGATACCCTCAGGGAGATGGTCGACGACGGTCCGGTGTGCTATTTCAACGCCGCGACATTTGAAGACGGCGCCATCGTCAAGAGCGGAACCGCGTTGCTTCGCTGTGACCACGGCATCTGGGTATTCGCCGGACCTGCCGACCCTGACAACCCCTGAACCGCTTCGCAGGACCCTGCGCACTTGCATTTCAGGATGAATAGGCGCAGGATGCCCCCGCGATCTACGTTTTGGCCTGCCTCTTAGCTACCCGTCCGGCTCCGGACGCGCGACTCAAGACATCCATACGATAAGGTTGTTCGTCCTTCGCGTCCGATTGTGCGCGATAAATATCTATCCGGAGGGCCAGACATGGCTACAGGAACTGTAAAATTTTTCAATACCACCAAGGGCTTCGGCTTCATTGCACCTGAAGACGGCGGAAACGACGTATTCGTGCACATCAGCGCCGTGGAACGCGCCGGTCTCGGCACGCTGAACGAAGGTCAGCGTGTAGAGTTCGAGGTGCTTACCGAACGCGGTCGCCCCGCAGCCGGAAACCTTAAGGCCGCCTGATCGCGGTTTTTCGGAAGGTCGACCGGCAGCTATGGCCGCCGGTCGACCTGACCTCTCCCTGCCCTGTCACGTCGACAGTCAGTGCAGGCACAAGGCATCGATTCAAGACGTCGCCAGACGTTTTCAGCCGATCAAGTCAGCATAGTGGCGTCTTGCCACATCCGGATGCGACCGCAACCGGATCTTCAGGTAATTCTCTCCGAACCGCCGAAACACCGGATCATCAGGATCGGCGTTGTCGCTCCCGCGCGCCTGTGCGCGCAGTGAGTGCGGCAGCGTGATCGGTTCAAACACGCTTTCCAGTCGCGGATGGTGAAACCACGCGACCGAAAGACGCGCCTTTGCCGCGGACGGGCTTCTGACCCGGTGTGGCGTTGCGCGCAGATAGCCGGCGGTAGCTACCTGCAGCATTTCACCGAGGTTCATGACATAGGTCCCGGGCCTCGGTAATGCGGCGATGACATCATCGGCCGCACGCACTTCCAGACCACCCGCGTCATCCTGCAGCACGAACGACAACAAGCCGGAATCGTGATGCCAGCCTACACCCTGATCGCTGCGGTCCGCGCTCGGTTGCGGCGGATAACGCATGATTTTCAGATGCGGATCGCCGCGCGGTGTGTAATAGCGCTGGAAATAGTCGGGCGCAAGTTCCAGACCCACTGCCAATGCCCGCAATACCGCGGAGCCCAGGCCCTGCATCGCAGTCATCCATGCCAGTGCCGCCGGCTTCAGGGACGGGAGTCCGTGTGGCCACTGGTTCGGCCCGCGCAGACGTCTCCACGGCGGATCACCGGGTGCGACGGCCAGCGCGGGCTCCTCCGCACCCAGATCCAGCTGCTCGCGCCAATCCGGCGTGCCGCGAGTCAGTTCATCACCGAGCCGTGTATAGCCACGAAAATGTGGAGACCGATCTATCGCCAGTGCTTCACGGTCGGCCTGGGGCAACGCGAAAAACTCTGCCGCCACGGAAAAAAGGTCCCGTTCCAGCTGCCCGGCGACGCCGTGTCCGCGCAGATAGCAGAACCCGGGACCATGACAGGCTTCGCGCAACGCGGTCACGAAGTGCATGGCCTCGGGACTGCCGGGCGCCCGAAGGAAAGGCGCGATGTCGAGTTCCGGAAGCACAGGGTTAAGGCAGGCGCCCGGCTCAGGCGCCCTGGCCGGAGAACTCTTCATCGCCGGGATAGATGACCAGGTGTCTGCCCGGCTCACGTCCGCGACTTTCGGCGACCATGTGTTCGCGAATGACAACGCGATGCTGCAGCCTTCGCAGACGCGCCGACCGTGGGGACAGCGCTACTTCTATGCCCTCGTTGCGGGCCCTGGCAACGCCGCTGCGCGCTTCATGCAGCGCCGCTTCGACATCATTACGAGTACTGCCCGGCAGGATCGCGAAAATATCCTGGAGCACGCGCCGCAGCTGCGCGGCGGTATTCTTTCGCACCAGATGAAGTGGCAGCCCGGTCTCGGCCAGAACCCGTCTGAGCCGTCCATCCTCCGCACGGCTGCGCAAGGCAATGACCGCATCCGCCCGCTCCGGCCGCATCACGGTGCGCACATCCAGCCGCAACTCGCGTATCACGCGCTCCAGTTGATCACGGCTGACGCCGTATGGATAAAGACGCGCTGGCGGTTGATCAGCAGCCACCCGCGCATCGGGAAAGCTGTGGTCATAATCGGCGACGGCAGTACGCGAAACCTGCATGACCTGCGGCCCCGGGGGCAATGTCGTCTGCTCACCGCGGGAGGCGTGTTCGAGACCCGCGGCCGGCCGACCACGCAGAATCCTGTCCACTGCCGCGGCTGTGTCCTGGTGAACAACCAGCCGGTCATAGTCGACAATCTCGACCACTGCATCGAAGGTCGGCGAAGTCCTGCGTTCCGTGACCGTCTTCTGCGTGCCGCGCATGCGTGCTTCATCGTCGCCGAGCACCACGGTCTGTACACCACCGACCAGATCGGAAAGCGTGGGATTCAAGACAAGATTCTCCAGCGTTACCCCATGCGCAGTACCTATCAGCTGCACACCGCGTTCGGCGATAGTGCGGGCCGCCAGCGTTTCCGCCTCTGTGCCAATCTCGTCCACCACGATGACTTCAGGCATGTGATTTTCCACCGCCTCGATCATCACGGCGTGCTGATGGCTGGTACGGCGCACCTGCATGCGTCTGGCACGACCGATCGCGGGATGCGGTATATCGCCGTCGCCGCCGATCTCATTCGACGTATCGATCACGATGACCCGCTTGCCGAGTTCATCTGCCAGCAGGCGCGCAGTCTCCCTGAGACGGGTGGTCTTGCCCACGCCCGGGCGTCCGAGCAGCAGCAGGCTGCGTCCGCTCTCGATCAGATCGCGTATTGCATCTATGGTGCCTGAAATCGCCCTGCCCACACGCAGGGTCAGGCCAGTGACCTCGCCCCTGCGGTTGCGAATTGCGGAGATGCGATGCAGCGTGTTTTCTATTCCGGCCCGGTTATCGTCTCCGAACTCCCCCACCGCGTGTACCACATGGTCGAGATCCGCACGGGTCACAGGTTGCTCCCCAAGCGTCATCACTCCTTGCATGCTTCGCGCTTCGGGAATACGACCGAGATCCATCACGATCTCGAGCAGAACGCTGTGGTCCTGATGCTCGAGCAGGCGTTTCATCGGTCTCGGCAGCACTGCCAGCAGCAACGGGATGTCGTCGGGGAATGTCTGGCTGTTCATTGCAGGCTATATTGGCGCCTTGCACAGCGAACACAAGAGGCAGGTTCAGCGAGACGGATCGGTTGCGCTCCGTGATCCCAGCGCCGCGACCAGATGGCGGCGCAGTTCGCTGCCTGGCACGGGCTTGGAAAGAAACAGTTGCACGGTGCCTTCCGCCACTGCGCGGTCCACCTCCTCAGCGTCTGCGGCACCACTGAGCAGAAACCGGATTACCCCGGGCCATCGTTCACGCACCTTGCCCAACAGCGACACGCCCGATTCGCGCGGCATACGCTGATCACTGATGATCACGTCCACCGCATTGTTCTCAAGGGTTGCGAGCGCGTCAGCCGCACTGTTCGCTGTCAGCACATGGAATCCGTCACGGCGCAGCACGCGCCGCAACGTGTCGCAAACCTGCGGTTCGTCATCCACGATCAGCAGGGTCGCACGCTGGTCAGCGGCTTGCTCTTTCATCTCCCACCATCCATGGCCAGGCGGGCGCAGTCACGCTACCCGTCGCCCAGAACCCCTGCAGCCTCATCAAGCAGCTCCTGCCGCGATGCGCGAAAACCGCTCGCAAAGAGCCCGCTTTCATCGAAGCCCGGCCTGCACACAGGTTCGCCATCGAGTTCATGCACCAGCACATCGGCAATATGCACGGCAGCTGCCGACGCCTGAGCACTACCGTCCGCATTCCAGGGGCCGCTCTGAAAGCCAACGGTATCGACTATCGTAGCAGGCAATCCCCACAAAGCCAGCAGGCCGGCCCCGAGCTGCACATGGCCGGTGTGACCCTGCGAAAGATTCGCCTTCAGTTCCGGTGCCACCCCGAGCAGTGCCAGACGGCCCGTGTCGTGCAACATTCCGGCTAGTCGGGCAGTGCTCTGCGCTGCCGCGTCGCAACCCAGCAGGACTGCAAACCTTGCAGCCACCCGCGAGACCCGCAAAGCATGCCGGCCAAGGGCAAACACCTCAGGAGCACTTTCCGACGGCAAGTCGCCGGCCAACGCGTCAGGTGACCGGGCGAGCACGCTCATGACCTCGCTGCCCAGCGCAGTCACCGCTTCACCCACCGATGACACCGTACGACCGACACCAAAGAAAGATGAACTGACAAGTTGCAGGACTCGCGTAGTCATCGCCACGTCGGCCTCTACAGCCAGCGCCAACCGTTCCAGCGCTTCGGATTCGTGTCGGGCTTCGGACGTGATCGCGCGAGCCGCTTCCTGATGTCCTGCCAGGGCCGGCAGACCCGCCAGGGAAACCGCCAGTTCCGGTTCCCCGAGCTGTCGGAACGCTTCCTGGCCGCGACACAGTGCCGTTATCAGCGTCGCCGGTTCGCAGGGTTTGGCCAGAAACTGATGCGCGAGCCCGACAGATCTGATCGCGGCACCGCGGTCGGCATGCCCGGATAGTACGAATCTCAATGTCCGAGGACTGTGCGCCCGAACCGCGTGCAGCAGCTCAACGCCATTCATCCGCGGCATGCGCATGTCAGTTACCAGCGCATCGATGTCCCCCGGCTCTACCCGCTTTGCCGCCGCACGCGCGTCGGAGCAGAACTCCATGTTCCAGCGATGACGCAAAGGCCGCAGCATGCGGCGTAACCCGTCCAGCACTGGCCGCTCATCATCGACGAAGAGCACTGTCCACGCGCAGTGATAGTCGCGGGTGGCTTCAGTGGCAACCATTGCGTCAGGCGTGCGTGCGAGCCGACTGTTCATGCAGTCGCGGATGCATGACGGACATCGTCGACCTCCTCCGCAACGGCAGCAGATGACAGCGGCAGGGCCAGGCAGAATCTGGCACCGCGCTCCTCTGCTGTGCTGTCAAGTCTCAACCAGCCTTCGTGTTCAGTTGCCACCCTGTGCGCGATGGTCAGTCCCTGCCCGGTGCCCTTACCCACTTCCTTGGTGGTAAAGAATGGGTCGAATACTCTGTCACGAATCTCTTCCGGCACTCCCGGCCCGTCGTCCTGCACACAAATCACTGCGAAGCCGCCTTCCCGGCGCGATGAAACCACAATATGACCGAACCCGCCGTGATCGCTCCTGTCCACGTGATCGCCACGATCGCGAGCTTCGCTTATGGCCTGCGCGGCATTGACGATGAGGTTCAGAATCGCCTGGTTCACGGAAGATGCATCGCAGATCACCGGTGACATACCCGGATCGAGGTCCAGCGTCAGCTCAGCCACATACTTCCACTCGTTGCGAGCGACCAGAACCACGTTCTCGACGGCCTTGTTCAGATCCAGTGCCTGCCGCGCGCCGGAACCGGGATGGGAAAAGCTCTTGATGGCCAGCACGATGTCGGCAATCTGCCGTAATCCGGCCCGAGCCTGCTCCAGCGCCGCCGGCATCTCGTCGCGCAGGTAATCCACATCGGCCTGCTCCCAGAGAAGTGCTGCCTTCTCTGAGTCAACGCTCCCTCCAGCACGCAGCGCGCGGTAATCTTCCAGCAATGGATCCAGATCCTGCCAGGCCGATGTAAAGAAACTGACATTGTCACTGACATACTGGGCAGGCGTATTGATCTCGTGTGCAATGCCTGCCGCAAGTTGACCGATAGCCTCAAGCTTCTGTGCAAGACGCAGCTGCAACTCGACTTCCTGTCGCTGTGTAATCTCATCCCTGAGGGCGGCATTGGCGCGCTCGATCGCTCGCGTACGCCGCTCCACTCGCGCTTCCAGAGACTCATTGGTAGCCCGCAGCATGGCCATATAACGGCGCACCTCAACCGCTTTCCATGCGCTGAAGGCCAGCAGCAGCACCGCAACTCCGAAAAGTGCTCGGCGATAGCCAGTCGCTGCACTGGCTGCCTGTGCCAGCTCTCCAGCCAGCTGTTCGGTGTTGTCGCGCAGTGCCTGTGGCAGCGGTACCAGCCAGACCTGCTGCAGGGTGTCCATCAGGCGTGCCGACGAGGTGGCCAGCGTCATCCCGTGCGCGTACAGCACCTCCCACTCCGTCACACCGGCAAGCTCCACCAGATCCTCGCGTGCCTCCTGCAGCACCTGCACCAGTCGCTGCGTTGCCGGTTCGTCGCGCTGCGTCAGATACTCCAGCAACGCCCTCTCCACTGCCATCACCCGCTGCATCGCATCACTGCCCGGTGACAGCAACCGATCCTGCAGCGTCACCAGCATCTGTTCGGCGATAGCCCTGGAATTTCGTTGTACAGACTGCTCGGTCTTGAAGTCATCGATCAATGCATTCTTCTGCTCGACCAACTCGACCAGCTCGTCACCCTGTTCGCTACGCACATGACGCGCATAGCGTTGCGTCGCGGCACGCAGTTCAGCCTGAAGATCGGTCAGCTCGTCGTAGGTGATCTGAACTTCGAACAGAAGTGGAAACAGGGCCGCATCCAGACGCAGGTTGTAGATCTGCACTGCATCCAGACGCGACTGTGCCTGATCGAACTCACGCTGTCCCGTTTTGCCGGCCATATAGAGCAGGAAGAACATCAGCACCAGCAACGCGACACCCAGGGCCACCGGCAGGTGCAGGCCGTTGTCACGTGTCTGCTCGCTCACCTGACAATCTCGGGCAGTTCGCCGGAAAGGGAACGCAGAAAGGCCACTATCAGTTCAATGTCCTCATCCGAAGCCGGTCTTCCGAGCTGGTAACGCACCATGGTCTGCACCGCTTCCTGCAGCGTCCGGGCAGAGCCGTCATGAAAGTATGGCGGTCGCTCAGCGACATTGCGCAGACTGGGCACCTTGAACACGTGTCGGTCACGTTCCCGGCCCGTAACGTTGTAACGGCCGCGATCCGCGACACTTCGTTCACCCACGGCCGCGAAGTAATCGTCCATTACACCCATGCGCTGAAACAGATTGCCGCCGACGTTACGGCCGTGGTGGCAGGAAATGCATCCCAGCGTCTGAAACAACGCATAACCTTCGATCACGTCTTCGTCGACTGCAGACGGATCGCCACGCAGATAGCGGTCGAATGGCGCATCCGGCGTCGTCAGCGCACGCACGTAATAGGCAAGCGCGTCGATGACATTTTCGGCGGTCACACCGTCCCGATACACGCCGCGGAACGCGGCATTCAGGTCGACATCCGCTGCCAGCTTCCGTGCGCCGTGCGCGGCGCTCTGATCCATCTCCAGCGGATCGGCCAGCGACAGGGCGATCTGCTCTTCCAGGGTAGGCGCACGTCCGTCCCAGAACTGCGCACCATTAAAGGCGGCGTTCAGAACGCTGGGGGTATTGATCCGTCCCTCGCGGCCATGAACACCCACGGAGAAGACTCGGCCCGGATCGGCGCCGCCCTGTTCGAGATTGTGGCAACTTGCGCAGGATACGGACTCATCCGCCGACAGTCGGGCGTCGTTGAAAAGCTGTCGTCCCAGCGCAATACGCGCCGGATCCAAAGGCTGTGGTTGCGGCAGCGCGGCAATCGGGCCGGGCACGATGAAATCCGGCAACGGCAGCTCGATCTCGCCCCCGGTGCGATCGCCGGACTGCCCACAGGCGGCCAGCATGATCGCTACGAGACACGTGAAGAACAGACCGCCGAGCCGCCGGACCGTATCGCCTGAGATTCCGCGCAGGCCCCTGCCTGCGGTGGTCGCGGCCATACGTGGCCTCCGTTTAACGGCAGGGAAAGCAGGGCAGTCTAGTCGGGATACAGCGGCGAGTCCGTGAGAGCATTCACAGGTTCGGCAACTCGGGCGCGCCGTCGAAGAAATCGATTCTCCCTGTTTCAAGGCTGTACGCCGCACCAACCACCATCAGCCCCTGTTCCCGGATAAGCTGCTTCAGCGTTTCCGATCCGCTTCGCAGCTGGTCTGCCGAAGCGCGGATGTTCGCGCGAACCGCCTCCTGCAGCAGCAGTTCCGGCGTATGAACCAGATCGGTGGCCAGCAATCCCTCAACGGCGGGTCGTATACGACTGACGATGGACTCAAGGTGTTGTGACCGCTCCTCTCCTGGCCGGGAGAGTTCCTCCAGCGTTGCAGTCACTGCACCGCAGTGCGAGTGACCGAGCACGACGACCAGACGCGTGCCGAAACGCTCGGCAGCAAACTCCACACTACCGATCTGCGATGGCGCCATGACATTACCGGCCACGCGGATCACGAACAGATCACCGATACCCTGGTCGAACACGATCTCGGCGGGCACTCGCGAATCGGAACAGCCGATGATGATTGCGAACGGTTCCTGGCCCGCCGCCAGCGCCTTGCGCTGCACGATGTCATCAACCGGGTAACCTTTCGCCTTGCCGGCGGCAAAGCGCAGATTGCCTTCACGCAATCGGGTCAGGGCCTCTACGGGCGTCAGCACGACGACTTCGCAGCTGATGCGGCAAGACCAGCCCGAAGGTCAACGGACAGGGTAGCGGATCGGAATCTCACGAATTCAGCCTCCACAATTCCAGATTCAGGACCGCGGCAAAACTTACCCATAGAAGGTAGGGAACCAGCAGCCAGCCGGCAAGCACTCTTATGCGTGCAAACAGGATCACTGTCGCAAGTATCGCCAGCCACAGCAGCACGATACCGGCGAATGCCAGATCCGGGCGTTGAAGACCGAAGAAAAGACCCGACCAGGCGGCGTTCAGCACCAGCTGCACGCTGTAGACAGAAAGGGCCAACCGCCCGCCAACGAGTCCGGCCCGGCGCCAGATCAGCCATGCCGAAACTGCCATGGCCGCATACAGCGCCGTCCAGACCGGACCGAACAGCCAGTTCGGTGGAGTCCACGCCGGCCGTTCCAGGCCGGCGTACCACTCACCGGGCGGAAACAGCGAACCCACCGCTGCCGCGGCGAAAGCCAGCAACAGCGATACCAGCAGTCCTGTCCAGATTCGGGCATGCATCGGCACATTGTAGTGCGCCGGCACACCACTGGCATGTGCCGGCGCATCGGATCATCCAGACTACCAGCTGAACTGCGCACCCAGGCTGACGCTTCTGCCTGGCGCGAACAGACGTTCACCCACAGGCACATCGGCCAATGCGACACGATTGATGCCGCTGAGATGGTCGCGGTAACGCCGGTCCAGAACATTCTTCACGGCCGCGGACAGTCGCAGGCCGGACCTCAGGTTCCAGTGCGATGATACGTTGACGACGCCATGCGAGCCGGTAGGTCGCTCACCGTTGAAAGCGGAGACGCGTCGCTGACTGGCATTGGCAATGAAGTCCAGCCCGGTCATCCAGTTATCGGTCTCATAGCGCACACCTACCCGCAACCCGGCCGGCGCGAGACGGTAGAGATTGTCACGTTGGTCCATGCGACGACCTCTGACGTAGCTCAGGACACCATCGATCACGAATGAACTGCCGGCATACACACCCCATCCGACATCGAGACCGTGAATTCGAGCATCGGTATTTGAGAACTGAAGGGCCGGCGCGCCACTCATCATCATGGCCACCGCATTGGCCACCGGATCAGCCGAGGGCACACCCTGAATGTAGTCCGAGATGCGCTGATAGTAGATCTGCGGCGAGAACCAGAAGCGCTGCGAAGTCCAGTCGAGACCGGCATTGATGCCTTTCGCCACTTCCACGTTCAGTGTCGGATCGCCGACATAGTTGCGCCCGTCCGCCAGACCACCTGTGGATTCAAGCGGCAACCACAGGTACAGCTCCTGATAGGACGGCGACCGTGTCTTGCGCGCCACTTCGGCATAAACGCTGCGCCCCTCGCCCAGCACCCTTCCCACCTTGAATACGGCGTCCACGTTGGTGTCGCGACGATCAGTCGCGTCCGCGTTGAAGGCAGCAGCAAGCTGGGCGGCATTTGCGGCCATCATCTCCATCATTGGATTCATTGCCGGAATGACGGCACTGGCGGGTCCGGAAGCAGAAGCCACGCGATTGACGCGCACCCCGGCTTCATAGTCGAAATCACCCGCAGCGTGATTCCACTGCAGGTACAGGCCTGTGACATCGCGTTCCACATCGCCAAAGTTGTCTATGCGAAAAGCCGGCACGTTGGGGTTCGTGATGATCGCGGAATAATCTGCCCGCCGGCCGTCGATACCAATCCGCACCTCTCCAGCTGCGAGCCGCGTGAGGGTTCCCACCCGGAAGTCATAGCCGTCACCTGCCGCCAGCGTTTCCCTGAAAGCTGCCGGCATTGCCGGCGGTGTCCGCAGCCCGTGGTTGTCCATGACATGTTCGACATCGGAGTAGCCGACCGCGACATCCAGGCGTGTGCGGCCAAACTCTGCACCAAGTCTTGCGCCATACAGCGCGGTATCGATGTAGCGGATATCCATGGGCAGTGAAGGCGTGCCGGTATCACGAGTATCGAGTCGCCCGGCAAACACCAGTCCCTGAACTCGTCCAACGCGAAGCCCATAGCTTATTTCGTGGCGCTCGCGGTGCAGCCGCGTTGGAGTGAGCCGTCCTCCGGGGAAGTCGAGATCTCCGGCGCTGTCACGTTGACCGAGAAACGTCACGCGATGGCGATGGTTTGCCGCAACCAGGCGTGCGGCGGTACTGCCGAGATTGCCATTAGTCGCATGACGGGTCCGGATTGCGCCGGAGAATCCGAATTCCGGCACTTGCAGGAACTCGCCCCGGTCATAGCCGACCTTGATATGGCCACCAAGCGATTCGGCCGCACTGGAGACACTGGCGAAACCCCGCTCCAGACTGAGATGTTCCAGCAGCAGCGGCGAAGCATATGACAATGGTGCGTCCATCGCATTCGGCCCTCCGGTCACCAGACCCAGGCCATCGACACTGACCGCAACGCGGTCACCGAAAAGACCCCGATACTGCGCAACACCGGACAGCGTGCCGTTGGCATTGAGATTGGCACCGGGAAGCTGCCGAAGCAGTTCGGCCGTGTCCACCACTTCCGAATTCGGTGGTGAAACACTGTCGACGATCGGATACACGCGCTGGCCGAGCACGACCACCTGTTCGGGCACTTCGCTGTCGTCAGCGGCATGCGCGACGACAGGGATGACAAGCAAAGCGGCTGCAATGGCAACGCCACGCGGAAGAGAATAGTCGGCACGACAGCGCGCCGACCATGCGGTTCGAGATTTCATGGATCACTCCTGTATACATATCAAAGTGACCGGACACACGCAGGAGCGTGGCCGGTACTTCAGGAACGGCTTTTCGCGAACTACACAGGAGTGACGGGCGGCGCTCGTGAACGAAACGCCACGATCGCGGAACGAACCCGATTTTCGACGTCTGCGGGCAGGACGAATGACGGCGTCTTTGCCGGTTCCGGCATGCGCCACTCGTATGTGAGCGCCGCCTGGAATGACAGACCACCGAGATAGCAGCGTTCCCAGGTGTGATGCCCGGCTACGCTGTCATCGTGATGCTGGTGCGGGCTGCCGGCTGTCCCGTGATCCGACAACGCGTCGTGCCGGGCAGCGTCGCCTTGATCGCCATGAAGGTCCGCGGCGTGTTCGCCGTGGTGACCCGGCCCGGAGCGGTGCGTGTCGTGGTCGTGGTCGTCGTGAAACGACTGTTCCTTCAATGAGGCCCGGACATCATCTGCAACCGACGGCAACTGTGCCGCACCACTCGTGGCGAACACGTCACTGCACAGCCGGATCGGTCCGCCTTCAGCCAGCGAGGCGGGCATGTAACCGACCGGAATCAGCAGCTTGAAGAGGAGCGCAAGCGCTGCGAATCCACGCGCAATGCTGCGCGCGGCCCACATATGCTGACGTCTTGCTGTGCGACTGCTCACGGCTCGATTATCGCAGAGTTCACTGCTGACTACCTGCTGGGGATATAACCGATGTTGTAGACTGCCGCCACGCGCGGACAAGGGTCTGCCGCGTGCGATGAACGGCGGGAGCAATCAACAGCATGGAAACCACGGATTTCGGGTTCATAGGCATCGGGCGCATGGGTGCCCACATGGCCAGGCGCCTGATCGAAGCGGGACACTCGCTGTCGGTATACGACACTTCGCCCGAAGCCGTTGCCGCACAGACCGCGCGTGGTGCCAGGCCGGCATCATCCATTGCGGAACTGGCCACGATGACCGAAACCGTGTTCCTGAGCCTGCCCATGCCCGAAACGGTCGAAGCAGTCACTATCGGTGAAGGCGGATTGATCGGCGGCAGGGTCAGCACCGTCATCGATTGTTCCACCACGGGCCCCGCTACCGCCAGACACGTCGCCGGCGTGCTGGCCGGGCACGACATTGTCTACATGGATGCGCCTGTCAGCGGCGGCATCGCCGGTGCCCGCGACGGCAAGGTCGCGGTGATGGTGTCAGGCCCTCGGGAGCGCTACGAGCAGTTCCATTCGGCTCTCGCGGTGATCGGCAAGCTGTTCTACGTGGGCGAACAGGCAGGCCAGGGCCAGGTCATGAAACTGGCGAACAATCTGCTTTCGCTGGCTGCCATCGCACTGTCGTCAGAAGCCGTTGTGATGGGGGTCAAGGCGGGGCTCGACCCGACACAGATGATAGAAGCCTTCAACGCTGGCAGTGGCCGCAACAGCGCGACGCAGGACAAGTTCCCGCGCGCGATACTCCCACGCACCTTCGATTTCGGCTTTTCCATCGGCCTGTCGCACAAGGATGTTCGGCTGTGCCTTCAGGAGGCTGATGCGCTGGGTGTGCCGATGATTGCCGGCAGCGCAGTATTGCAGCTGATCGCGATCACCGAAGCGCGTTACGGAGCAGATGCGGATTTCACGACGATTGCGCGAATCATAGAGGAATGGGCTGGCGTCGAGATTCGCGGCTAGCGCGGGCGTCATGCACGCGCGCGGTGAGTCCGGCGTCGGCGAAACGTCAGCGCGAAGTGAGTTCTGGAAGTGAGCCCTGGAAATGAACTCTGGAAGTAAACTCTGAGTGACCACAGAATCAGCGCAGAACGAACAATGCCGCAACAGCCAGCATGATCAGCAACAGCACTTCGGCCACACGATAGATGTTCTTGAAAAGCCGGCTGTGTTTCATCGCAACCCTAGACGATGTTGAAGCGTTCCGAATAGATCCTGCGCCAGTCCACACCCTGGCGGCGTAACGCGGACTCTACGGCATCCATGAGCGGACCCGGTCCGCAGGTCATGTACTGAACCGGTTCTTCCTGGCGTTTCGCGTAGCGGGCCACGAGTTCGCCGTCCACACGACCCGACTCTCCGCTCCAGTCTTCGGGTGGATCCTCGAGCACGTGAACGACGTCCACGACCCCGGGGCTGTGCATCGCCTGCAATTCATCTGCAAACGTAATGTCATCGACGGTCGGATTGGCACAGATCAGCACCACCCTGCGCTGCCACCCGCGAGCGCAGAACGTTCTCAGCATGCTCATGAAAGGCGTAATGCCGATGCCGCCTGCGATCAGGCACAGGCTGGTGCGTACATCGGCATCCGGCACGAAGGAGCCGTATGGCCCTTCCACCCACGCACGCGTACCCGGCCTCATGTCCCGGAGTGCAGCCGTGAAATCGCCGACTGCGCCGGCGGTAATACACAACTGCTCACTGTCCGCGCTTCCTGCCAGTGAAAACGGGTGCTGCTGCAATGTAAACGGCGTGTCACCGAAGCTGAACCACGCATACTGCCCGGGCAGAAAGGTGATACCGCCATGACCCTCAGGTTCCAGCCTGACCGTCCAGGCGTTACCGCGCTCCTCGCTTACCGCCGTCACGCGCCACGGCCTGCGGCGCGCCAGCCAGGGCCGGATCAGCCGGCTGAGAACGACCACCGCCACCGCAGCGGCCGCCAAAACCGTCAGGGCCGCTTTCTTCCATGGCGCATCGAGGTAATGGTCCACCATCAGCGCATGCCCGGTGCCGAGTACGATGATGACAACCGCCAGCACCCCGTGCAGAAGACGCCAGTGCTCATAACTGAGCCCCAGGGTTTCGCGCCGGAAACCCGAGAGTGCTATCAATGCCAGCGCGAGCAACAGCGACCACAGCGACAGCGCCCGGATCGCGTTCACTCGCGGGTCCAGGTAAGCGACGAAGGCGGGTTCTGCGGCAACGAGCAGAATTGGATGGCAGAGCACCAGCACTACCGCGATACCGCCGATATGGCGATGAAAGTGCGCCAGATTGTCGGCGCCATACTCCGGTGCTATCGACGCCAGCCGCCCGCTGCTCAGAGACTGCGTAATCATCAGGCCCAGTCCCAGCAATCCCGCCACGGCTCCGGCCTCTGTCAGTAAAGGTCTCGGCGCCGGTGCCCGCCAGGCAGCCAGCGCAAGCGGCAGCAGCGCCAGGCCCAGAAACAGCCCCAGCCAGGGAAGCGCTGCCGACAGACTGTAGCGCCCCCTCAAGGGGCACACCGATGCATGTCCCGCATGCCGCAAGTCGAGGCAGGCTTGCGCATCGGCCCGTGTCGATACTCATCAATCATGGCAGCAGATTTCAACATACCGAAGATGGCGCCGGATCACTACAGGCCACAGCCCGCCCCGCGCAGCTGATGGTGTACAGTGAAGTGCCCGTCGCAAAGCGGAGAAAGCAGCTCACCGTGAGCGCATATGTCAGCCTGAAACTGATTCATATTGCCGCTATCGTGATATGGGCCGCGGGCCTGCTCTACCTGCCCGGCCTGTTCGCGGCACATCCCGGCACATGGAACGATGAAGTCGCGTTCCGACGTCTGCGCCGCCAGACGCGAATCGTCTATGTCGCGCTGATGTCGCCAGCGGCAGTAGTCGGCGTGGTATCCGGCACCGTGCTGGTGTTTCTCGCTGCATCGATCGCCGGGTGGATCGTCCTGAAACTGATTACCGTCGCGGGCATGGTGCTGCTGCATGTCTGGATGGGCCGGGTCATGGGCCTGCTGCTGGAACAGCCGTCCTTGCACAGACCGGCTACCCACCTGCTGCTGATTCTGCCCGCTGCGATCCTGATCACGCTGGTCATCATCCTGGTCAGCTGGAAACCGGTATGAGGGCAGCGCAGGATTCAGTCACCGTCCTCGTCGACGACGCCGATGCGGTGATCAAACACGAGATTGCCGCCCAGCCAGCCGGCCACGGCAACGAGCACGGCACCAAGCACCGAAAGTGTGAACGCCCACGGTATGACCATGTCTTCACCCCCCGCGAGGCGCAGGTACCAGTTCGTGAACGCGACGGAAATCAGCATGACAGCTGCAACAAAATGGCTCCAGCTGACACCGCGACGACGAACGCCGGGAATCAGCAGCAGTTCTATGGTGCCGGCCACACCCGCCACGGCACCGGCAATCGCACCGACCCCGGCAAGCCACATCGACAGGCGCAACCAGAAGAAATCGCCGGTGGCGATCCAGGCGAGATCGGTCGCGACCACACTCATCAGAAACGCGATCGGGAAAGTCACCAGCATCGCATGTATCGGGTGACCGGCAATTGCCACGCGACTGCCACGATCGTCGTCCGGTTGGGGTTCCTTCACCATGACTGAACATCAGTCCGCAACATCCGCTCATCGTATCATCGTCGTCATCGCGATCAGTTTCATCGCCCTGTGGGGAACGACCGGCTGCAGCGGCACAATGTCGACGCTGGATCCGGCCGGTCAGGGAGCTGCCGATATCGCGCGCATCAGCTGGATCATGATGATCGGCACGCTGGTGTTCATGACGCTGATGAGCACTTTGTGGCTGCATGCCGTTTACCGGCGACACCGCGATCCACTGCAGTGGCCGGCAAGGAAGATTCTTGTCGGGGGCGGTGTCGTGCTGCCACTGCTCGTCATCGTACTGCTGCTCGTGTACGGCGTGCGCAGTGGCGAATCGATGCTGCCACTGGGCCCGGCCGATCTGGAAATCCGCGCCACCGGACATCAGTGGTGGTGGCAGTTCGAGTATCTGGGCGAAGGCGGGCCTGTTGCCGAGACCGCAGACGAACTGCACCTTCCCGTCGGTGCACGTGTGGACATACATGTGCAGACGTCGGATGTGATTCATTCGTTCTGGGTGCCTTCGCTGGGCGGCAAGGTGGATGCGATTCCGGGCCGCACGAATACGCTGCGGCTGCGGCCGATACGCACCGGCCGCATGCAGGGGCAGTGCGCGGAGTTCTGCGGCGCACTTCACGCGCTGATGTCGTTTGAAGTCACTGTGCATGAAGCGGATGCGTTCGCAGGCTGGCTGGAGGCGGCATCTGAAGAGTACGGTGCGGACCCGTGAGCGACCCATCAACCGCACAGCAGGATCAGCGCACACCCCGGGAACAGCGGATGCGCGAGCTGGATGCCGTGTATGCGACACCATCAGGCATAGGGCGTCTGGCCGCGGTCAATCACTCGGTCATCGGCCTGAGGTTCATAGTCACGAGCCTGGTGTTTTTCGTCATCGGCGGTCTGCTGTCCATGCTGATCCGCGCGCAGCTGGCGATTCCGGGCAATCCGTTCCTCGATCACGATACCTACAACCAGATCTTCACCATGCATGGCACGGTGATGATGTTCCTGTTTGCGATTCCGCTGATAGAGGGGCTGGGGCTGTACTTCATTCCGAAGTTCCTGGGCGCGCGCGACCTGTCATTTCCCCGCCTCAGTGCTTTCGGCTACTGGTGCTATCTGTTCGGCGGTTCGATACTGCTGATCGCCCTGTTTGCCGGCGTCGCACCGGACAGCGGCTGGTTCATGTACACACCGCTCTCAGGGGCGACCTACTCACCCGGCATCAATGCCGATGTCTGGCTCATAGGCATCACGTTCGTCGAGGTGTCGGCGATCGCTTTTGGCATAGAACTGGTCGCCACCGTGCTCAAGGTGCGCAGCAGCGGCATGAGCCTGAACCGCATGCCGCTGTTCGGCTGGTACATACTGATCACCGCGCTGATGATGGTGGTCGGCTTCCCGCCGCTGATCCTCGGCTCGATACTGCTGGAAATCGAACGCGCGTTCGAGTGGCCATTCTTTGACACCGCTCTCGGGGGCGACCCTCTGCTGTGGCAGCACCTTTTCTGGCTGTTCGGCCATCCCGAGGTCTACATCATCTTTCTGCCGGCCGCAGCTGTGGTATCGATGATGATTCCGACGTTCGCGCGCCGGCCCATCGTCGGCTATGCGTGGATTGTCGCGGCCGTCATCGCCACCGGCTTCATCAGCTTCGGCCTGTGGGTGCACCACATGTTCACGGTGGGCATCCCGCATCTGGCGCTGGTATTCTTCTCCGCCGCCAGCATGTTCGTCGCGGTCCCCACGGCGATTCAGTTCTTCGCATGGCTGGCCACACTGTGGAACGGCAGGCCGGTGCGACAGCTGCCCATGCTTTACCTGTTCGGGTTCCTGTTCATCTTCGTCTGCGGCGGCCTGACCGGCGTGATGCTCGCGCTGGTGCCATTCAACTGGCAGGCGCATGACACGCATTTCGTGGTCGCGCATCTGCATTACGTGCTGATCGGCGGCTTCGTGTTTCCGCTGCTGGCCGCCGCGTACTACTGGCTGCCGCTGATGACCGGCAGGGCGCCGTCGGCGTCGCTTGGCAAATGGGCATTCTGGCTGATCTTCATCGGTTTCAATCTGACCTTCCTGCACATGCACCTGACCGGGCTTCTCGGCATGCCGCGACGGATCTACACCTACCCCGAGGGCCTGGGCTGGGAGTGGCTGAATCTGGTCAGCTCCATTGGCGGTTTCGTGCTCACCGTGGGATTCGCAGCATTCCTCGTAGACATGATCGTGCAATGCCGGGCCGGTGAACGCAGCGAGCGCAATCCCTGGCGCGCAGGAACGCTGGAATGGTCGCTGTCTCACCCGCCGCAAGCCTGGAACTTCGCCAGTCTGCCTGTAGTCGAGTCGCGCGAGCCGCTCTGGAATCAGGACACGCTTCAGGATGACATCGACAACGGCCGCGGGCATCTCGCCGCGGTGCGTCACGGCTGGCAGGAAACGCTGGGCGTGCACGCGATCACCGGCCGTCCTGATCAGATCATACTGCTGCCCGGCCCCAGCTTTCTGCCACTGATCACGGCTGCATTGCTGGCCGTCTTCTTTGTCGGATTTCTTGCCGGTCTTTACTGGCTGTCCGCCGTCGGGGCACTGACAGCGCTGGGCGCCGCACTGCGCTGGGCATGGTCCACGGGCCTTAAGAAGGACTGGCCTGATCTCGATGCCGGCTGCGGCCTGCAACTGCCACTGCACGCCCAGGTGCGCGATGCACCCGGCTGGTGGGGCATGGCGGCGGGACTGCTCGTCAACGGCACGTTCTTCATCACCCTGCTGTTCGGCTACCTGTATCTGTGGGTGGTCGCACCCGCCTGGCCACCGGCGTCGTACATCAGCAACCCGCCCGCACTGCCGCTGATCGGCGCTGCAGCCGTGATCGCATCCATGCTTGGCATGCACGGCGCCGTACGCAGCAACGCGGCCGGTGCCAGGCCGGTTGCTGGTCTGTTGCTGGCCCTGGCAGGCGCGCTGATCGCAACGGTGACGCTGGCCACCCAGATCACAACGGGCGTTGCCGCGCCGACAACGCACGCGTACGCCGCGGTCACGACCTTTCTGCTCGGCTACTGTGCCCTGCACGCTGCGCTGACCGGCGTGATGGCGGGGTTCGGCCTGCTGCGCTGGCAGAGGGGATTCGTTTCACGAAAGCGCAGCCTGGACTTGCGCATCATTCGACTGTGGACTGGCTACACAACCGTGGTCACGCTGGTGGCGCTTGGACTCGTGTACGCCCTGCCCGCGCTGTTCGGAGTTCAGGCGTGACGGTGCGAGTGTGAGCGGTTCTGATCAGAATCGGCATCTCGGGGCGGGGGCCCTGGTGCGCATCAGCGCCGGCGTCATGGTCTGGGCAAGCGCGTTCGTCGCGTTATATGCGGGGCATGCGCTCAGTTGCCGCGCGCTTCCGGTCTCCGGCGCTGCTGGCCTTTCCCATCCCGTCACTGTCATTCTGGCAGCCATCGCAATCGGACACGGAGCAGCTCTGGTCGTTATGCTGCTGCGCTGGTCACGACGACTGGTCTCCGCGCTGCCCGGCGAGCCGCAGCAGACACTGACATTCCGGCACACTGTCGAGGGCCTGGTCCTCTCACTGTCGCTGGCGGCGCTGGTGTTCATTGCCTTGCCGATCCTGATGGCGACACCTTGCAGCGCCTGATCCTCTCCGCAGCACTGCTGCTTCCGGTTCCGGCCATGGCACACACCCCGGCCGCGCTGGTGACTGACTGGATTACGTGGGCCCTGGCATTGTCTTTTCTCGGCTACCTTTACGGCGTACAGCGCGCACTGCAACGCCCGGCTACGGCAAGGGTGACGCTATTCCTGTGCGGATGGGCACTGCTTGTCGTCACCCTGATCGGACCGATTGCCCGCTGGGCACATGCCACGCTGGTCGGACACATGACACAACACATGCTGCTGCTCGCGGTGGTACCCCCACTGTTGCTGCTGGCACGGCCCATGCCGCAGTACATGCAGGCACTGCCCGGCGCCGTGCGGCGGCGCGCAGGACCGTGGCTGGGCCGGCTGTACAAGGCCGCCGCAAACACCCCGATTACGGCATTTGTCGCGCATGGCATCGTGATCTGGCTGTGGCACCTGCCCGTGCTCTATCAGCTGGCCGCTGCACATCGTGCCTTGCACGACGTCGCACACCTGTCGTTCTTCGTGACGGGCCTGTGGTTCTGGTGGAGCCTGATCGCACCGGGGAGAATGGGCCACGCACGTTTCGGCACCGCCACCGTGCTGGCCGTACTGACCATGATGCACACCGGCATGCTGGGCGCACTGATGACGTTTGCGCCGCAGGTGCTATACCCCGATCATCCAGCCGGCTTCAGAGGATTCGACAGCCTGTCGGATCAGCAACTGGCCGGACTTGTCATGTGGGTACCGGGCGGACTTGTGTATGCGAGTGCGGGACTCGCTTTGGCAATTCTGTGGCTGAAACGCATGCCGCAGTGACGGTGCTATTGCCCCTGCTGCCTTGCCCGCTCGATTGCCTCCACGATGAAACGGCGCGCTTCGTCGGCATCCCCCCAGCCAAGCATCTTCACCCACTTGGAGCTTTCCAGGTCCTTGTAGTGCTGGAAGAAATGCTCTACCTGACTGACAGTGATGTCGGGCAGGTCCGTATAGTTGTGAACCTTCTCGTAGCGACGCGAAAGGCGCGTCACCGGTACTGCGATGATCTTCTCGTCGCTTCCGGCTTCGTCCTGCATCTTAAGCACGCCCACCGGCCGCACGGCCATGACCGCACCAGGCACCACGCCGCGCTGATTCGCAACCAGTACATCGCACGGATCTCCGTCTTCCGACAGCGTGTGCGGAATGAAACCGTAGTTCCCGGGATAGCGCATGGAGGTGTAGAGAAACCTGTCCACGACCATGGTGCCGTAAGCCTTGTGCATCTCGTACTTGATCGGCTCGCCGCCTACCGGCACCTCGACGATGACGTTGACTTCCTCGGGAGGATTGTTGCCGATGGGAATGGCTTCAAGATGCATGTGTCACCCGCTGTGGACGTCGAGGCCGTGAAGGGTCGCTATTCTATCGGCAGCCGGGAAAAAAATCCGGAAGAGATGGCGTCACATAACCGGGCTCATGCCTCCGCTGCCTTCAGACCGATGTCGCATCGACCGGAATCCGGATCGTGAACGTACTGCCCTGACCCGGACTGCTGACCAGCTCCACATCGCCACCGTGGCGTCGCACCACCTCCCTGACCAGATACAGACCAAGACCCAGACCCGGGGTGTCGGCCCGCTGGCTGACACTGTCGGCACGAAAAAAGCGACTGAACACCAGCGACTGATCCTCCGGCGCTATGCCGGGACCCTGATCGGACACCGTGATGCAGAACTGCCCCCGCTGTCTATCCAGGGAAAGCCCGATCTGCCCGCCATCGGGAGAGTACTTGACGGCATTGTCCAGCAGGTTCAGCGTCGCCAGCACCAGCCACTCCACATCCATGCTGACCGGCGTATCGTCATCGGGCAGCGCAACCCGCAGAGTGTGTCGGTCATTATCCAGCGACAGCAACTCGCAGACGTGGGCAGCAAACCGCGAGGGTGCGATGGGCTCCAGGCGCGGCTCATGCGAGAGCAGCCGCAGACGGTCTTCGGCAAGGGCATTGTCCACCAGCGCATTGAGGCGTCCCAGCGCCGCTTCCATGCGTTGGAAACGCGGCAACTGATCGTCCTTGTCGGCAGACATGCGTGCGCGCAGGTTCGCGAGCGCAGTCGTCAGAACCGACAGGGGCGTCCTGATCTCGTGAGCTATCAGGTGCAGAAACTGTCGTTGCGCGCGCTCGCGGTTGATAGCAAGTCGGTGCCTCATCGCCTCTTCACGCACCCGTAACAGCACGACAACCGCCGCAAACGGTATCTGAAAGAAAGCGGTCCTTTCCCACAGATCCGTGGTCCAGAAGTTGACCGGCAGCAACCCCATGTTGCGCACCAGCTGGATGAGCACGGCGATCAAAGGGAACACGAACAGGGCAATCATGATGATTGCGCGCTGGCGCGCATGGCGAAGCATCAGAAAGTACAGCACCATCAGCAATACGCTGATTGCTGTAATCAGCAGTGCTGCGGGCGCCGCTATCGACCCATATCTTCCCAACAGCGACACCAGCACCCCAGCTGCGCAGATCCAGGCCAGCACTTCGAGCACACGGGTGAACCGGGGATAGGCCGATCGCGGTTCAAGATAGGCAAGTGAAAACCCGACCAGCAGTGCCGCCGCACCCACCGACAATAGGCCAACGGTCTGATTACTGAGGTACGGCGCGCCCGGATACACGCTGATCTGATCGTAGCCATTGAGGACAAACAGCAGCAATGCATAGGAGACCAGATAGGCAGTTGCAAACCAGAAAACACGCTGGCGCATCCACAGTGCGCACAACAGAGTGATCACGATTGCGGTCGTCACCATGCCGAGAAAAATGCCATGGCGGGTATAGACCCCGGCCGACCTTTCCACGAACGCACCCGGATGCCAAAGGTCCAGTGACATGACCATGGTGCTGCGCGTCTGCACACGCAGGTAGTGCACACGGGGTTCCGATATCACATGCAGCGGAATCACGATCTCCGGGACGATCATTGCCCGCTCCGCGACCGGCACCGCAGTGCCGGCACGCTGCTCCGACCAGGAGCCGTCCGCCGTCTGACTGTAAAGGCGCAGGTCCTGCAGGAAAGGAGGTCTCACCACGACCAGGCGCTCCATGGCGTCCTGCACTTCGGGCGCTGCGAGCACGAAGCGTATCCAAACGGCGTCCCGGGTGTAGCCGAAGGAGAAGCGACCTCGCAACGGACTGAAACGCTGCGCCACAGTCGCCTCGTCAAAGTCGAGCAGGTCCTGCAGCGTCAATTCTCCGCCGGGATCACGCAAGACGAGGGCCTGATCAAGCAGGCTCTCTCGCTGCGAGTCGATCGCGACATGCTGTACGATATCGTCGGTCGGCCAGTCAGCCGTGAGTTGATCGGAACACGCTGCCATGAACGGCAACAGAACAAATACGCAGACGGCGCGAATCCACTCCCGTGGAAGTGCGGTGGGTGCATTGAACGAAATTCGCATATTGGTGGTTGAGGACGCCTCGGACCTGTGCCAGGAGCTTGTCGATTATTTCAGAGTCTGCAGCTTCGATGCACATGGCGTCGGCAGTATCGCAGCCATGAAGGACATGCTTGCCGAGGAGCACTGGGACATCGTGGTGCTGGATCTGGGCCTGCCGGATGGCGACGGGATGCAGGTCCTGCAGGGTTTGCGCGAACAGCATGGCCTCAGGCTTGGCATCATCGTCATGACCGCTCGTGGCCACGTTGAAGACAGAATCTCCGGCCGCAGTCTGGGTGCCGACAACTATCTCGTAAAGCCGGTGGATCTTCGTGAACTCAAGGCAGCCGTTGAACAACTGATCCCGCGCCTTAAGCCTGACAGGGATCAGGATGACACGCACGCGTGGACCCTGCGCCTCAGTGCCCGAAGTCTGCACTGCCCGGATGGCGGGATCATTGACCTTACCGGCGCCGAAGCCCGCCTGCTGGCCGCACTGTTCGCGGTCGCGGGCGACACGATCAGTCGCGAGTCGCTGTGCCGCAATATCTACCGGACCAGCACTGTGTCCGACACGCGTCGGCTGGATACGCTGGTCAGCCGCCTGCGCGGCAAGGTCGAGCAGCAGACCGGACTGACACTGCCTGTCAGCACATTTCGCAACGTGGGCTACGCTTTCGCCGGCAACTGCCGGCAGCATTGAACATTGCGGAAACTACCTATAGGTCCGCACGACATGCCCAAATACAGTGCGCCAATCTCCGCGCTGGAAAATCACAAAGAATGGCGGGCAGGTTCACGCTTCTGGATTTAGGGACAGTGCTGCTGCGTCCACAGGTCGCCTTTGCGAACGTGGCCGCCAATCCGCCATCCGCTGCTTCGGTCTTCTTCGGGTTTGCGCTGTGGCTGGGCCTGCTCCCACCGGTGTTTGCATACCTTGGTGCGCTGCGGTTCGGCTGGCTGCTCGGGGTCGAGCCGCTGGTACTGACACAGGGTGCTGCACTGATGATCAGCGCAGCGTACTTTGCGCTGTTGCTGTTCGGCTTTCTGTCCACCGCATGGATCGCGCGCTGGATGGCAAGAACATACAACGTTGACCAATCCCTGGGTCGCCACTTTGCGCTGGTTGCCATGGTCGGCGCACCGCTGATGGTAGGCAGCGTCGCGCACCTTTATCCGCACGCATTCATCAACGTGCTGGTGCTGGTACCGATTCTGATCTGGAGCATTTATCTTCTTTACCGCGGACTGCCGGTCGTATTCGGCATCGATCCCGAGAAAGGCATGCTGATGGCATCGTGGCTGGTCGCCTACCTTCTGGTCGCCTGGGTCAGCTTTCTGGGTATCACCGTCGTGCTCTGGAGTCAGGGCGTTGGACCATTCATAGGTACGTGATGATTTATCAGGATCGAGTCACGACCGCATTCACGGCCATGGCCGTGTTCTGGGCGGTGCTTGGGATGACCGCCGGTGTCTGGGTCGCAGCCCTGCTGGTCTGGCCGGGCTTGAGCTTCGATCAGCCGTGGCTGAGCTACGGGCGCCTGCGCACGTTTCATACCAACGTCGTGCTTTTCGGCTTCGCAGTGTCGGCACTGATAGGCACTGCGCTGTATACCGTGCAACGTACCAGCCATATCACGCTGTACGCGCCGAAGCTCGCATGGCTCCTGTTCTGGGGCTGGCAGATCACGATGGCGCTGGGCTTCGTATCGCTGCTGGCCGGGTGGAACGGCGGCAAGGAGTACGCGGAACTGGAGTGGCCATTCGACATCGCCATTGCCGTGCTCTGGGTGAGTTTCGCGATCGTGTTCTTCGGCACCATCGCCAAACGCAAGGTCGGCCCCATCTATGTCTCGAACTGGTTCTACGGCGCACTGATCATTGTCATTGCGATGCTGCACATCGTGAACAACCTCGCGGTGCCGGTCAGCATAGACAAGGCCTATTCGCTGTATCCCGGCGCCCAGGATGCGATCGTGCAGTGGTGGTACGGTCACAACGCGGTCGGATTCCTGCTCACCGGCGGGTTTCTCGGCATGCTGTACTACTTCCTGCCCAAGCAGGCCGAGCGCCCGATCTGGAGCTATAGACTGTCCATCGTCGCGTTCTGGGCATTCACCTACACCTACATCTGGGCAGGCCCGCATCACCTGCACTACACGGCCATCCCGGAATGGGTACAGACCACCGGTGTGGTCATGAGCGTGATCCTGCTGGCGCCGTCATGGGCAACGATGATCAACGGCATCATGACCGTCAGCGGTGCCTGGCAGAAACTGAAAACCGATCCGGCGCTGAAGTTTCTGGTGCTGGCACTTGCGTTCTACGGCCTGGCCACATTCGAAGGGCCGATGCTGGCGCTGCGCAGCGTCAACATGATGAGTCACTTCACGGAGTGGACCGTGGGCCACGTGCACTCCGGAGCACTGGGCTGGAATGCGCTGATCACTTTCGGCACGTTCTACTACCTCGTGCCGAAACTCGCCGGCGTACCGCTGGCCAGCGTAAAGCTCGCCAACGTGCACTTCTGGCTCGCGCTGGCCGGCACGATGCTGTACGTGATCGCCATGTGGGGTGCGGGCGTTTCGCAGGCACTGCTGTGGCTGAGTCTGGACGAACTCGGTGAGGTGCAGTACAGCTTCACCGAGTCCATGCATGCGATGGCGCCCTACTACGCACTGCGTCTGGTGGGCGGTATTGTGTTCCTGGCCGGTGCCGTGCTGATGGTTATAAATTTCTGGCGCACCTTCGCCGGCCAGACCACTGTCGAAGTGTCGCCACCGGAAACGATGCGGCCGATCCTGGAGGTGCGTGCATGATCAGGCTGCACAAGGCCATAGAACGCAATTCCGGACTGCTGATCTTCGGCATCCTGATCGTGTCTTCCATCGGCGGTCTGGTGCAGGTGCTGCCCAGCCTGTTTCAGGATTCCCTCGCCGACGCCGCGCCAGGCGTCGTACCTTACTCGCCGCTGGAACTGATAGGACGCGACATCTACATTCGCGAATCCTGTTCCACCTGCCACTCCCAGCAGATCCGGCCGCTGCTTGCCGAGGTGCGGCGCTATGGCCCGTATTCGCGCGCCGGAGAATTTGTCTATGACCGCCCGTTCCTGTGGGGATCAAAGCGCACCGGACCGGATCTCGCCCGCATCGGCGGTCGTTACACCGATGTCTGGCACCGCTTGCATCTGCTGGATCCGCGTGCCGTGGTGCCAGGTTCCATCATGCCTTCCTATCCGTGGCTGGACGAACGTGAAGCCGATGGGCGCAATACCATAGAGCGCCGCATGCGTGCCCTGCAGCGCCTCGGCCATCCTTACACCGATGATCAGATCGAAGCGGCACCGGCCGCGGTAAGGGGTCGCACGGAGATGGATGCGCTGATCGCGTATCTGCAGTCGCTGGGTGCCAACGTGGATACCAGCGCATTCGAAGTCGACGACCACCGGAGCCACTGATGGACGGCATGATCAGCCCGGCGATGACCTACTTCATCTTCATTGGCGACATGCTGGTCATGGCGTTCATGGTCGTGCTCGTAATCTGGGTGTCGCTGCGAGCCACCCGTAAAGAGCTCGATGCCACGGCGCGTATACCGCTGGAAGACGAGGCAAGCGATGGCTGACCTGCCGACAGACCTGTGGGGCGGCTGGATCGCCGCGGTCACCATCGTCAGCCTGATTGCCCTGGCCTGGCTGGTGTTCAGTGTCTATTTCTCCAGGCCCGACGCGGCCGAGCTCAAGGAGATGCAGGAACTGCGCTGGGACGAGACCCTGCGCGAAGGCACCGCACCCGCACCGCTGTGGTGGTTCTGGTTCATACTGGCGCTGATGGTGGTGTCGGTGGCCTACCTGACGCTGTATCCGGGCCTGGGCTCGTACCGCGGCGCGCTGGGCTGGTCGCAGGCGGGGCGCATCGCCGACAGCATCGAACGCTATGAAACGCTGCTGGGACCGGAACGCGAACGCCTCGCCGCCGCGGACCTTGAAGCGCTGCAGCAGGACCCGCTGGCGATGCGTTCAGCACGCCATGTCTACGTGAACCACTGCGCCGCGTGCCACGGGCCGAACGCGGAAGGTCAGGCAAACCTGTTTCCGTCACTGACGCACGGCGTCTGGCAGTGGGGCGGCACGCCACGAGACATTGAAACCACAATCCGCAACGGCCGGCGCGCAGTCATGCCACCGCTGGGCACCACGTTTACCGACGAACAGCTGGCGAATGTCGTGGAGTACGTGCTGGCGCTGTCTGACGGCACGGCCGAGGACGTGGCCGACGGTCCGGTCGCGGCGGGCAGAACCACCTATCTGTCATTCTGCTCCGCCTGCCATGGACCGAACGGCGAAGGCATGTCGCTGCTCGGTGCGCCGGCACTGAATGACAGTATCTATGTCTACGGCGGTACGCGGGAAGCGATACGCGATTCCATTTATTACGGGCGCGACGGCATGATGCCAAGCTTCAACGACACGCTGGACGAGCTGCAGATACGCCTCCTCGTCGCCTGGCTGACGATGACCCGCGACTGAGCACGCAGTCACCCGTCTGCAACGTTCTGGCACAATTGGCATGTACAGATTTCGCGGACATCGCTGCTGACGCGCCGGACCCGCGCATGCTCGATTTCCGCCTGAAGAGAACAGGGAGAATCTTGCATGGCAGCTTTCACCATCAACGGCACGGCGACCACCATCGACGCCGCGCCCGACACCCCACTGCTCTGGGTCATTCGCGAGGAACTGAAGCTCACCGGCACGAAATTTGGCTGTGGCATAGCCGCCTGCGGCGCGTGCACGGTGCACGTAGACGGGCGCGCGGTACGCAGCTGCATCACACCACTGTCGGCGGTTGAAGGCAGCCGCGTCACGACCATAGAAGGCCTGTCCGCGAACGCCGATCACCCGCTGCAACGTGCATGGATAGGGGAACAGGTTCCGCAGTGCGGCTACTGCCAGTCGGGGCAGATCATGCAGGCCGCAACGCTGTTGGCCGATAATCCGGCGCCGTCACGTGATCAGATCGTCGAGCACATGAACGGCAACATCTGCCGCTGCGGCACCTATCCGAACATCGTACGCGCTATCGAACGCGCGGCACGGGAGGGCTAGACGATGGCGCAGCAACCCGAAACCGTGCTGCGCACGGTCATTTCAAGACGCGGGTTTCTGGCCGGCAGTGCAGGACTCACGTTTGCGTTCACCATCACCGGGTGCGGCGGGGACCGGGAGCAACAGAGTCCGATGACCGGCCCGGCAGAACTCAATGCCTGGGTGACCATCACCCCTGACGGTCGCATCACGATCATGGCACCGGCGGCCGAACTCGGACAGGGCGTCAAGACCACGATTCCGCTGATTATCGCCGAAGAGCTGGATGCAGACTGGTCGCAGGTGGATGTGGTGCAGTCAGCGATTCACGCCGCCTTCAACAATCCGATTCACAACGGCCAGGTAGTGCTGGGCAGCGTGACCGTAGTCGGTTACTGGGAGCCATGCCGGATTGCCGGCGCCCAGGCGCGGCGAGTGCTCCGGGATGCTGCAGCGCTCCAGTGGCAGGTTCCGGCGGAAGAAGTCACAACGCAGTCCGGACGTTTAGTGCACGCCGCGTCGGGCCGGAGCGCCGGCTACGGGGAGATCGCCGCAACGGCCACTTTGCCGCATGAGCTGCCGGTCATCCATCCGGAACAGGATCTGAAAGCGGCGGCGGAATTTCGACTGCTCGGCAACGACGTGCCGCGTGTTGACGTGGCATCGAAAGTGGACGGCAGCATCCGCTATGCGATGGACATTGACCTGCCCGACATGCTTTTTGCCACCGTCGCACCACCGCCGGCACGCGATGCCGCAGCGGTGTCATTCAATGGCGAACAGGTGCGCGCACTTCCGGGCATCGTTGACGTTGTGGCACTCGAACAGGGTGTCGGAATCCTGGGCCGCAGTGTGCCTGAGATATTTGCGGCACGAAGGCAGCTCGACGTGCAATGGAGTGAGGTAGCGGGAACCGGCATCGATTCCCGGCGGGACCTTGGCGAATACCTTGAACATGTTCGCGACGATGCGCGGGTAGACAACACGTCCAAGGTGATCGGCTTCGAGGAGGGTGCGCTCGTCGATGTCGATCGTGTCGTGGCACGCGAGTTCACGAACGACTACGTGTACCACGCGCAGATGGAGCCCACCACCTGCACCGCCTGGGTGAGGGAGAATACGGTTGAAGTCTGGGCCGGCACGCAGCAGGCAACCCGCGGTCTGGAAGAAGCTGCACGTCTGGGTGGGGTCGAACCCGCGCAGGTCGTGTTTCATCAGTTGCCGGTAGGTGGCGGCTTCGGCCGACGCCTGTTCGTGGACTATGTGCAGTGGGCTGTTCAGCTGTCACGCTCGGCCGGCAGGCCGGTGAAGCTGATTCAGACCCGCGAAGACGACCTGCTGGACGGGCGCTTCAGACCCATGGCGGCGCAGCGCGTGGAGGCCTATCTCGATGCCGCCGGCACCATTGTTGCCTGGAACCACCGCATCGCAGCCGAGCCGGTGGTCCCTTACATCTACGGCCCCGAGCGATGGGAAGCGCAGGCTGGATTCGACCATGTCGCGACCTGGGGCAGCGAGCTGCCTTATTACCGCATCGCCAACCAGCGTACAGAGCATGTTTACGAAAACCGTGGCGCACGGGTGGCACCCTGGCGCGGTATAGGCGCCGGCTATACCAACTTCGCGAACGAGTCGCTGATCGACGAGCTTGCGGCTGAAGCCGGCGAGGATCCAATCGCTTACCGCATCGCCCTGGTCAATGACGAGCGCGCCCGACGAGTTCTTGAGCGGGTGGCCGACATGTCTGACTGGGAACGGGCGCGAAACGGCACAGCGCTGGGCGTGGCATTCACGAAATACGGCGCCGCCGCTTTCGGTCATTCACTGTCCGCCGCCGTGGCGGAAATCTCGGTGAACGAGCAGACCGGACGTATCCGCGTACACAACTACTGGATCGCGGTCGATCCCGGCCTGCCCCTGCAGCCGCGCAATGTGGTCGCACAGGTGGAAGGTTCAGTCGTGTTCGCGCTGGGCGCCGCACTGACGGAACGGATCACGATACGCGACGGCCGTGTTCAGCAGTCCAACTTCGGTGACTACCAGGTCATGCGCATGGCCGACATTCCGCAGATTCACGTCGATGTGATTCGCGGCAGTGACCAGCCACAGCAGGTGGGCGAACTTGGGATTCCGAGCGTGGCGCCGGCCATCGCCAACGCCTTCCATGCACTGACAGGACGTCGACTGCGGCACCTGCCCATGGGGCCGGAGGTGGTGCTTGAGGCGCTACGCGGATAACAGAACGAAGGACTCAGCCTTACCGCGCGCGAATCCGGCGGGCGCAGATTCCTAGAATACGCGCTCGCCGCTTTCCCGCAGCGCATCGATATAGAGTTCCCAGATCTCCTGGGTGCAGATGTACTCGAGAATCGGGGTGTCGGGAGAGTAGTCCCAGACGCCGCGCATACGCACGGGCTGTGTGTACATCACTTCGTCGTAAAACGTCATGTCATTGATCAGGCGCTTGTGACCCTGGTCATCGACTTCCAGACGTATCCGCTCTTCTATGCGCGCCTGATCCGACATCAGGATCTTGCCCATTTCCCGTTCCTGAAGGTGGTTGGTGTTCACGACCAGCGTGTCACCCTCCCAGCGGGCCACCGAATGCCCCATGCGCGTGTGCAGGATTGCCGGCGGATGATCGTAATCGGCCATGAAGATCTTGCGGTACTGTGACCACGCTTCAAAGAAAAGCGTGATGTCGTGATCGCGATGGATCACCTCAACCGGAAATGGCGGCTGCGTCATCGTGCGCGGCATGGCTTCCGGCACACAGAGCCGCGCAGGATCGTCGACGTCGGGATCAAACTCACTGACATAAGCATCCCACATCGCCCGACCCAGTTCAGTGAATGGCGGATCAGCGGAAGGCCAGACGGTGGCCTGCCCGACACTCGGCATCCAGTAGCCGCTGAAATCCGGCCGATCGCCGGATTCATTGGCGGAAACGCCCGCTGCCAGCAAGGCCATGAGCAGCCCCGGCAGGAGTTTCCCGAGCGTTGCCAATGACCGAAACAACCTGGTGCCTTCAGGCGCTGTGGAACTGCTCATCGATACCCTTCCCTTTAGTCCTGATTCGCGGCGTCGTCATCTTCGGCAAACCGGTCGACCGACATCTGCAGCCATTCCATGACGGGGAAGTTGGTGCCGGCGTCCTCGCCCATGAAACGCGGGCTGGTGGTTTCAATGTAGTTCGGCACGACCGTGTTGCCTTCGTGACAGGCGTACTCGTAGATCTCGTATTCGTTGTTTCGTGTCCACGGGAAATCCAGCTTGAATGGCGCGGTAAGTACGACCGGGTCCTCGATCCAGGCCTCGTACTGCATGGAATTCGGGCCGGTGGGTGTCAGCCTCTCGGTGACGCGCAGCGAGGTGCTGGTCGGCACCGGCTCGTTGCTGGGGCCGACGATGACCATGGGCGACAGGCCATTGAAGTTGGCCGTCTCGATCACCAGCGTGTCACCGTCCCAGTAGCCGCGCGGCTCACCCATCCAGTATTCCAGCTGCTCAGGCGGCGCGCCGCGGCCGTCCACGGGAATGATTCGCGTCTCGTGGATCATCTCCAGCCGCAGCGCCACAACGCCCGGCGACTGGTAGACCTCGATACCGTTGTTATACGGAAACGGCACCATGGAAGCCGGCATGCCGCGCGTGATGCAGCGATCCAGCGCATTGAAATGAGACAGATCGTCGAAAACAGCCTCCGACCAGCTGCTCTTCATATTCGCAGCCAGGCGTCTACCGGTTTCCGTGAGTGGTGGAATACGCCCGTTGGCCGGCTCCATGATCAGCGAAGTCTGACGCAGTGGCCGTCCCCACTCGAACCAGTGACCGGAACCGATCCGGTTCGCTGCCTGCTCGCGTTCGTAGGCTTCGGCGGAAACGTCTGCCGCCCGCAACGCCTCATCATATTCCTCATCCGTGAGCCAGGCCTGCTCACCCCGCTCCACTGGTCGCTGCATCGGAGTGCCGCCCACGGCATCCAGCGGCCAGCGGCCACGCAGGTCGGGATCGCCCCAGGGGGTGCGCGGTACGCTCCAGCTACCGTCGGCACTGGCAGCCGCGACAGTGCCTCCCTGCGCCGCACTGCTGGCAGAGGACTCGCCGGAAGGTGTTTCCGAACAGGCTGAAAGCAGCAGCGCCGCTGACAGCGCGCCGCATGCGATAGTCCGCTTGTTCATGGTCGTAGCCCCCTCAGGTTTCGGCAAGAATAGGCAAACTGTTTCTTTACTGTCAAAATCGGGCGCGTTACAGCGCCAGGCCTGCGTTCACGAAAAGGCACGACAGGGAACAATAAAGCATGCACGAACCACAACAGACCGCCTTTCGCAGACGCACCCTGACAGTGATCGCAGCAACTGCATTATGCCTGCTGGCAGCTGGCGTGCAGGGCCAGGAGCGGCCGCAGCGAATTCTCGATCAGCCCAATATCAACGGTGTATGGCGCGCCATGGGCAACGCCCACTGGAACCTGGAGCCGCAGAACGCCGAGGCGCTGGAGCATTTCTGGCCGCTCGGCGCGATCGGCGCGATTCCGGGCGGGCTCGGCGTGGTCGAAGGCGGCGAGATCCCCTATCGGCCCGAAGCACGGGAACAGCGCGACGCGAATCGCTCTGCCTGGCCGGCTGCGGATCCGGAAGCGAAGTGTTACCTGCCCGGCATTCCTCGCGCCACCTACATGCCCTATCCGTTCCAGATCGTGCAGGACGGTGAAGGTGACATCCTGTTCGCTTATGAATACGCGAGTGCGAATCGCGTCGTGTTCACACAACGCCACCGCGAACCGCCGATAGACACCTGGATGGGCGAATCCAACGGCCACTGGGATGGCGACACGCTGGTCGTGGTCACGACCGGCTTCAACGGCGAATCATGGCTGGACAGGGCCGGAAATTTTGCCGGCGCTGCCGCTGTTGTGACCGAGCGTTTCACGCCGATCAGCGACGCGCACATGCAGTACGAGGTCACGATAGAGAATCCGCAGGTGTTCACGCGGCCGTGGTCGTTCAGCATGCTGCTGTATCGCGACCTGGCCCCCAACGCCCAGCTCATGGAGTTCCGCTGCGTACCGTTCTCCGAGCTGATGCTGTTCGAGCACGTGCTGCCCCCCGAGGCCTACCCCGGTCACGACGAGTAGCGCGCGACTGCCGGGGTGCGATTCGTGCGGCAGATTTCCGCAACGCTGACGGTGAGACCCGTCAGGGCATCAGCAGTCGCAGCAGCGGGATGTAGAACATCCCGATCAGGATAGACAGCGACACCGCGCTGGTCGTCAGTTTGACGTCAAGCCTGGCCATGGACGAAAACGTCAGGGCCATGAATCCGATCGGCGCGGCACTGCACAAGGCCACCACCGCAAAGGTCTCGCCTTCCAGGCCCATCAGGCTCGCGAACGCCACTCCGAACGCGAAACCCAGCCCCATGCGAATGAACAGGGCGATTCCGACCAGACGTATACTTTCCAGCGACAGCGTAAAAAAGATGCCAAGCGCAATCAGGATCAACGGCGCGGTCATCTGGGCCACGGGCTGGATCGTTGCCTCGACTCTCTCCGGTAGCGCTGTACCGGTGACCGACAGCAGCACACCTGCCGCCAGCGCCCAGAACACCGGCGCCTTGAAAATCCTGCCCAGCATCACGAGACGGCCGTGCGGCGCGTCGCTGTAGCGGAATGCCGTTGCGTAGGTCACGGTTGCCACCATCAGCGCATTGCCGAAGTCGAACAGCACGGCGTCGGCGAATCCGCTTTCCCCATAGAACACGAGAATGAACGGGAACATGAAGGCGTTGTTCAGGATCATCGTGTTCATGGCCATCGCGCCCAGCTGCGGCCTCGTCAGCTGCATGCGCTTCGTCCACAGCAGCATCACGCCCAGACAGGCGAGATTCACGACAATGTTGGCCAGCGGCAGGATGGCCTTGTCCGCCGTCAGCGCCGTGTTCGGCAGCGTGACCAGAATCAGCAGCGGCAGGGTGACGAAAAAAGCCAGCCGCAACACGAAATCGCCATGCGAGCGATCGGCGAGACCGGATTTCTTCAACGCCACGCCGATCAGGAAATAGAAGAAGATCGGAATCAGATCGGTGAAGAGTTCGATCATGGTCTGTCAACGGACAGCGGCGGTCTCATGCGAAACCTGAGGGTTTCCACTCCTGCATCATGCGACTGCGGGCGACCTGCAGGCGCTCCGACATCAGAGCAGAGAATCGCTTGAGCAGTTCGTATCCGAACAGGGAATCCTGCTCGCAATGTTCCAGCACGGCCTTGCCATCGAACTCGAGCACTTCGGCAGGCGCCATGGCACGCGCCTGGAAGTTCCAGCGATGCGGGGCGATCAGCCAGGACCAACCGACCACGTCACCAGGCGCCAGATCCTGCAGCAGCAGCGCAGGTCCCTCGATCGCAGCGATCTCCACGGAGACGTGACCGGAAAGCACGAGAAAGAAGTAACGCGCGTTATCGCCGTGACGAAACAGCACATCACCGGCGCTGAGCTGTCGGCGATGCGCGTGGTCGGCGAGAAACTGCAGGTGATCCCCAGACAGGCCGGCAAAAAATTTACAGCCGGACAGCTCCCCGGCAGTAGTGCCTGAAGTCATATCCGAATCCTCCCTTCCCGCATATTAACGCGCTTCATGCCAAGCCGATACACTGTGCGCCAGCGTCAATCCAGCCAGGAGTTCCGGTCGTGCGAATGCTGCCGTTTCTGATTGTTGTCGCAATCACCATTGCACTGATACCGCTGGCAATCGCCTACCCCGTCGCCCTGCTGCTGCTGGTCCCGCTCGTCATTCTCACCAGCCTGGGAATCTGGGATCTGCTTCAGCCGCATCACAACCTTTTGCGCAACTATCCGCTGATCGCCCGCTTTCGCTGGATGTTCGAGGCGATGCGCCCCGCGATTCGTCAGTATCTGTTCGAAAGTGAAGCCGACGGTCAACCCTTCAATCGGGAACAGCGCTCGCTGATCTACCGTCGCGCGAAAGATGTGGACGACCGCCAGCCGTTCGGCACCCTGCTCGATTACTACGCACCCGGTCACGAATGGATCAATCATTCCGTGATGCCGAGAGCGCGCGCCGAAGTGGGTACACGAGTCAGGATCGGCGGCCCTGATTGCACACAGCCGTACTCGGCTTCCGTGTTCAACATCTCCGCGATGAGTTTCGGCTCACTGTCGGCCAACGCGATACTGGCCCTGAACAAGGGAGCGAAGCTTGGCGGATTCGCACACGACACCGGCGAAGGCGGCATATCGCGATACCACCGCCAGCACGGCGGCGACCTGATCTGGGAAATCGGCAGCGGCTATTTCGGCTGCCGCGCTCGCGACGGCGGCTTCGACCCCGCGCAGTTCGCCGAGAATGCCTCGGACGATCAGGTACGAATGGTAGAACTGAAACTCTCGCAGGGCGCCAAGCCGGGCGGGGGCGGCATACTGCCGGGGGCGAAAGTCACGGCCGAGATCGCGGCAGCGCGTGGCGTGCCACAGGGACAGGACTGCAGCTCTCCGAAGGCGCACAGCGTATTTTCCACGCCCGCGGAACTGCTCGAGTTCATCGCACGCATGCGCGAGCTTTCAGGCGGAAAGCCTGCCGGGTTCAAGCTTTGCATCGGACATCCGGTGGAGTTCGCCGGCATCGTGAAAGCAATGCTTGAGACCGGCATCACGCCTGATTTCATAGTCATAGATGGCGCCGAAGGGGGTACCGGCGCAGCGCCACTGGAGCTGAGCAACCGTGTCGGTACGCCACTGCGCGAAGGGCTGCTGCTGGCGCGGAACATGCTGGTGGGGGCCGGCGTGCGTGAGCGGATTCGGCTGGGCGTTTCCGGCAAGGTCACCTCCGGCTATAGTCTGGCGGCCAACATGGCATTGGGCGCGGACTGGTGCAACTCCGCACGTGCGTTCATGTTCGCAATCGGCTGCATTCAGTCACTGACCTGTCACACCGATCGCTGCCCTACCGGAGTCGCGACCCAGAACCGCTGGCGCCAACGCGCGCTGGTAGTCGACGACAAGGCCGAGCGGGTTGTGAATTTTCATCGTCACACGCTGGCAGCACTGACGCATATCGTCGCCGCGGCGGGTCTCGAACATCCCGAACAGCTGCACCCGCAGCACCTGCAGCGACGCGGCGGTGACCTGGAAGTGCGAAGCGGCAGCGAGCGCTATACGTTTCTGCAGCCCGGCGCCCTGCTGGACGGCGCGCCTGAACCTTTCGCATCATGGTGGCGCGCCGCATCGGCGACAAGCTTCGCGTCCGCCCGGCACATCGCCTGAGTCCGCCGCCTGAGTGCCTGAGTGCCCGGGGGCCGGGGGAAAGGGGGAAAGGGGCGAGACAGGCGACCAGCAGAACGACGTGTCGGTTCAGCGTTCCGCCGGATCGCGACCGTCGCGCGGCGCACCAGTACCGGATGACCCCATGAACAGGCGCGACCCGTCCTGCAGTATCAGGTCGCGGCCGTTGGCGCGATTGGCACCATCCCGCGCCTGATAGCCTTCCACCACGATCTGCGTTCCTGCCCTCACCGACTCGCGCGAGAAACCGCGCCGGATCAGGGTATTCGGTGTGCCGCCTTCTATCATCCACCGCGTCACGCTGCCGTCTTCCTCGATCACATCGATGTGCATCCAGGTATGCGGGTTTATCCACTCCATTCGCACGATCGTGCCCTGCAGCGTGACCGGCCTGTTCGCATCAAACTCGGCTGCGAATGCGTGGTGAGCATGCACGGGAGATGTCTGATACGCGGCCAGAGTCGCAATACCGAAAGCCATCAACAATCGAAGCTGCATGTTCGGTGCTCCTGTCATCTGCCATCCGTAGCGGCCGCATCGGCGTCCTGCGCTGCCTGCCAGTCATGACGCGCAATCTCCAACATGTTGCTCAGCGCATAGTTGCCTTCATGGCAGGCATATTCATACATGCCACCTTCCGTGGGCCGCATGAACAATGCCACCGTCCATGGTTCAGTCCATGTGGTGTCATCCTCTACCGTCAGACGAAAGTCGATCCGGTCATCGGCGATGCGCGTATAGCGCTCGGTCAGCGTCATGTTTTCACCGGCTCCCCGGTAGGTGGATCGGCCATTGAAATTTCGGGTCGTGACGACAAGCGTATCGCCATCCCAGTGGCCACGCGATTCACCCAGCCACGACGTCATTTCGCTGAACGGGCGGCCGTCCAGCGGAACAATGCGCGCGTTGTGCACCATTTCGTGAACGATGGTGACAAAGCCCGGCGACTGCGCGATGAGAATGTTGTTGTTGTACAGGCCCGGCAGGAGTGCCTGCGGCAGGCCCCAGGTAATGCAGCGTTCCAGCGGCGAACGGCTTTCCAGCCAGGCCAGGGTGGGCGCACCTTCCTGTGCTCTGGCGACTTCTTCGCGCTGGCGCTGCTGTCTGTCCCGGCCTGCTTCGGTCATTGCAGGGAGACGCCCGTCCGGCGGTTCCACGATCAGCGAGGTGCGCCGCGATTCGTCGACCTGCCGTCCCGGATCCGTCATGTACTGTGCGTGGACGAGGTTGGGTGCTTCGTCATCGGGCGGTTCGTCCATACGACGCGCCGCCTGCGCCTCCAGCTCGGCGATTTCGTCATCGGTGTAGAACTCGCGTTCACCGAATTCCGGAGGACGTTCCAGCGGTGTAATCGAACGGTAGTCCCAGACACCCTGCAGATCGGGATCGCCCCAAGGAGTACGCGGCATGTCGTATGTGGTGCCGGCACGGCCGGACAGCGCCTCCGGCGTGTCACGGGACACTTCAGCGTTGACCACCGCAGGCACCATGGCCAGCGCACCGAGCACCAGCGACACGGCCGCGGCTGCGTGAATTCTGCAGACCATGTGCTGCTCCGATAGCCGCCTGTGTCCCTGAAGGTAGCATATCGGCGCTTCGCGCGGGCAGCGCCACGTCCGGGAAAAGGCGTCCCCGTCACGGCCTGCACGGATACAGGCAGGAGCAGGGAAACCGGGCGCCTGGCCCGCTACAACGCGGCCGAAGCGGCGATATCGGAGAGTCGCTGAAACCGCTCGATGTTCGGTGCGGACTGCATCACACCGGCGCTGAGACACACGAATGTCATGTCGAGTTCAGGATCGACCCAGAACAGCGTGCTGCCGGCACCGTAGTTTCCGAAGGTGCCAGGTGATGTGAGCGTGCCGAACATGTTCGGGCAGACCTTCTCGCCGCTTAGGCCGAATCCCAGGCCCAGGTAGGCTGGATAAGGCTCCCAGCCATGATTGATCGCAATGCTGCGATACAGCTCATTCGGCTTGTCACCGGTGAAGTTGCGCGTCGCCAGTTTCAGCGTCGCCGGCGAGAGTATGCGCTGCCCGTCCAGAGTGCCGCCCCGTCGCAGCATCTCGACAAAGCGGAAGAGATCCGGCACCGTGGAGATCCCGCCTACCCAGGGCATTTCCGCGTGCTCTTCCCGGAACGCACCCTGCGGCCCGAGGTCGCTGCGTCCCAGATGTTCCTGCGGCGGCCTGCCACGAAAATCGGGAAACACATGCCGGTCGGCAAGGTCCCTGCGCACGCCTATCGCGGTGTCTTTCATGGCCAGCGGCGTCAGCACCTCATCCTGCAACAGCTGCCGGTAGCTTCTGCCCGCGGGGTCACAGCGGCGTACCGCCTCGCCCATCAATGCGTGATGCACCAGCGGAGAGTAATGCGCGTGCTCGCCGGCCGGTGCGATGGCATGAATGTTCCGGCAGATCGCTTCTATGATTTCGTCCAGGCGGTCTATATACATGCCTGGCCTGGGTATCCAGACCGGCGGCAGACCCGAGGTGTGCGTGAGCAGGTGAAAGAACGTCACCTTCTCGCGGGCTCCGCCGCGAAACTCGGGGATGACGTCGCTGACCCGAGTGGTCAGCGCGAACTGACCGAACTCTATCGCCCGCAAGGTCAGCACGTTCGTAAACGCTTTGGTCAGCGAGAACAGCGAGAAGACGGAGTCATATGCGAGCGGCTGCGTCTTCCCCTCATCGCCAAAACCTATCGCTTCGCTGATACCCGGCTCGCCGTGACGGGCAACGACGATGACCGCGCCAAAATATCGGTCAGCGGCGATATCCGCTTCTATGGTCGCTTTCAGGTGTGCGAGCCGGCCGGCGTCCAGGCCAGCAGCGTGTCCGGGGCGGTTCGGTTCTGACATGGGAAGACAGTCTCCGTCGATGGAACGCCGGTCAGTATAGTCATTCCGGGTATCCGGAACAGTCGCAGCATATGAACGAATGTCCGGCATCACGGTCAACCAGGATGCAGCCGCGGGCACGAGCCGGTTGCGCTAGAATCCGTCGACAGGGACAGCTGCCCGAAGTGGATTTGTCGGGTCAGAGTCCCGAGGACCGGACCATGCGCATTATCACGATATCAGTCCTCGCCGCGTGTCTCGTCGCCTGCACGGACAACGGCCCTGACGGGGCCGTGAATGGCGACGTGGATCCATCCATCGCGATGGTATACACGAACCGCGGCGCCGTGCAGTGCGAACACAGCGGCCTGTCGCCGCAGGATAGCGCGACGGTTCTTGCCGCTGCCGGGCTGGACGTCCTGTCCACGTCCTGCGGTTTTCAGACGGGCATCGCCTACCCGGCCGTCTGCGGTGCCGGCACGCCCGACATTCTCGTTCATGAGATCCGCAGCGTGAATCTTCCGGACGCCGAGGCACTGGGCTACCACCCTGTAGAAGCGCTCGTCGATCCCGACGTCGGAACCGGATACCAGCTGACTGAATGCACGGAACCTTCCGACATGCCATGAACAAGTAGACACGATCACGGGGAGAGTGCGATGAGAACGCCAGCCAGAAAACTGCAGGCGACACCGCATCAGGTGTCGCGAAATCCTGTACTGCACCGACTCATGTTTTTCCTGCTGGCACTGTGTCTGACCGGACTGTTCACCAGCGCGCACGCGCAGACCGAGCGCGTCGTATTCGACCGCGTGAACGTGATACCGATGGATGCCGAGCGGGTGCTGCGCAATCAGCGTGTCGTGATCGCGGACGGTGTCATCCAGGCGCTTGGCAGCGTCGACGTGATCGCGATTCCCGACGGGTTCCGCATCATCGATGGCAACGGCGGTTATCTGCTGCCGGGGCTGGCCGAGATGCATGCCCACGTGCCGGCCGACCAGGACGATGCCGAGTTCCTGGAGCGGGTGCTGTTCCTCTATGTAGCCAACGGCGTGACCACCGCGCGCAGTATGCTGGGAGCGGGCTGGCATGTGGGGTTACAGGAGCAGATCGCCAGCCATGAACGATTGGGTCCACGCCTTTACACCGCCGGCCCGGGGCTGAGCACGGCCACGGTCCCGAATCCGCAGCGCGCCCGCGAGGTCGTGCGCGAACAGCATGCAGCCGGGCACGACTTCATGAAGCTGTTCAGCATGACGACGGAAGTGTTCGATGCGATGGCCGAGACGGCACACGAACTCGGGCTGCCCTTCGCAGGTCATGTCCCGCCGCAGGTGGGCCTGGAACACGCGATGGCCGGCGGCACGGCGACCGTAGACCACCTTGACGGCTACCTGCAGGTGATCGCAGCCGACGCACCATCGAACGCTCAGGCCGGTTTTTTCGGCTACGGGCTGACGGACTGGGTGGACGAATCCCGCATCGTGGAGATTGCACGCGCGACACGCGATGCCGGCACCTGGGTAGTACCTACCGAGACGCTGATGGTGAACATTCTTTCGGCGACTTCCACTGAAGAGTTCGCCGCACGACCGGACATGGCCTACATGCCGGAAGAGACGGTGCAGGCCTGGAGCCAGTCCAGACGGAATTTCGTGTCCGGTGACGACTGGGACGCCGATCGCGCTCAACGATTTCTGGATATTCGCGCGCAACTGCTGCGCACGCTGCACGAAGTCGGCGCCGGCATATTGCTGGGCTCCGATGCACCACAGGTATTCAACGTACCGGGGTTTTCAATCCATGACGAAATGCGGCTGATGCACGAAGCCGGCATGCCGATCTGGGATGTGCTGTATTCCGGCACCGCCGCACCGGCGGTCTTTTTCGGTCACGAGGACCGCTTCGGCCGGGTCGCGCCGGGGCTGGATGCCGACCTGATACTCGTCGCCGACAATCCGCTTCAGGATCTGTCGGCGCTGGCCACACCACGCGGCGTGATGGTGCGCGGCCGGTGGCTGGACCGCGCGACGCTGGACGAGGGACTCGCTCGCTGGCGGAGGGATTAGTCCCGCGCGCACTGCCCGCCCGCGCTGGGTCCACCCCTTGCGGGTACAATGCGCGCGTGCCCGAACAGCTGAACACACAGATCAACGCGCGCGGCGCGACCTTCCACCTGGCCGGCTCCCATGAACCGGAGTTCCGGCCCGTCGTCGACGCCTTCATAGCGAACTTCAACGTCGAGGATGAAGTCGGCGCGGCCTGTTCCGTGATAATTGACGGGCGCACGGTCGTGGACCTGTGGGGCGGCTGGCGCGATGCGGCGATGAGCACGCGCTGGGACGCGCCGACGACGGTCTGCATGATGTCGGTGGCCAAGGGCATCACGGCGATCTGTTTCAACATGCTGATTGATCGCGGCCTGGTCGATCCGGATGCTTTCGTGACCGATTACTGGCCCGAGTACGGACAGAACGGCAAGGAGAAGACCCGCGTCAGGCACATACTTGATCACACCGCTGCCGTCCCGGTGCTGACCACCGATCCGTTGTGGCCGGGTGCGATGCTGGACCGGGAAGCCATCGTACGCGCGCTGGAGGTTCAGGAACCGTTGTGGGAGATCGGCACGAAGGCCGCCTACCACGTGCACCATCAGGGCTTTCTGCTCGGCGAAATCATGCGGCGTGTGGACGGGCGTACGGTCGGACCGTTCCTGCGTGAGGAAGTCGCGACACCACTGCATGCCGAATACTACATTGGCGGCATGACCGAGGCCGAACAGACGCGGGTCGCCGAAGTCATGCCCAACATGAACGCCAAACTGTTCGCGGCGAAGGAAGGCACCGATCAGGCCTCACTGAAAGCGCTGGCGTTTCGCCAGAACCCGGATGAGCCCTGGCCCGTGACCCTGAACCGCCCCGAATGGCGCACCGTGGAGATTGCCAGCGGCAATGGTCACGGCAATGCGCGCGGCGCTGCACGCATCTATGGCGCACTCGGTAACGGCGGCACGCTGGACGGCGTCACTCTGATGCGACGCGACAGCATTGAACGCATGATCACGATGCAGCACGAACAGGTCGAAGCGCTGCAGGACAGGCCGTACCGTCAGGCGCTGGGAATCCTGCTGAACACGCCCGAGGCCGTCTACATGGGGCCGAACATGCGCAGCTTCGGTCATCACGGCATCGGTGGCTCGATCGGCTTCTGCGACCCGGATGCCGGTATCGGCTTCTCCTACGCGTGTAACAGGATGCACGCTGTCGGCACCAACGGCCCGCGCGCGGCGCGGCTGATAGACGCGCTGTACCGCTGCGAAATGTAACCTGACGGCGACTACGCCTCGCAACGGCCGTCACTCGTCGACGCGGTTGCCCCGGTCAGGCCGTCGCGGCCACGCCGCCGTCGACGTTGAACACTTCCCCGTTCACGAAACCCGCATCCTCGCTGAGCAGAAACGCGATCGCACGGGAGTTGTCCTCTTCGGTGCCATTGCGACGCAGCGGAATGCGCGCCGCCCGTTTCGCATACTCTTCCGCCGTATTCAGCCCAATCGCGCCCGGCGTGGGCACGGACGCCGGTGACACGGCATTGACGCGAATCCTGCGTGGCCCGAGTTCCGCGGCCAGCACGCGTGTGAACGCAACGACCGCGCCCTTGACGGCGCTGTAGGCCGATGTGCCGGGGTAGCCACGCGCCGCCACCGGCGAAGCCAGGTTGATCATGCAGGCGCCGCGCTCGGGATCGTAGTGCCTGAGCAGCGCCTGCGCCGACCAGAACAGGGCCTTGATGCCGACATCGAGCATGGCACCCAGCCGTTGCGGCTCAACGTCTTCGACCGCGCAGTAGTGCAGGATCATTGCGTTGTTGACGACGGCATCGATGCGCCCGCAACGGTCGGCGAAATCCGCAGCCATGTCGGCGAACACCTGCTGCTTGGAGACATCGCCCGCGTAGGCGTGTGCCCTGCCCCCCGCTGTGCTGATGACGGCAGCGGTGTCCGCGGCACTGTCGCCGGCAATATCGGCCACGCCGACCGTGGCGCCCGCGTCGGCAAGATAGCGCGCCAGATGCCTGCCCAGTCCGCGACCGGCACCGGTAATCAGAATGTGTCTGTCGCTGAAGTCATGCTGAATCACTGGACTGCTTCCCCGAAGACTGTGCAACGATGGCGGGTGCATGCCCTGCAACGCCAGCGGAAAACGTCACAGGAGAGCTTCACGGGCACCCGTAGCCAAAGGGCGCGAGCGCTGGAGTATCCTGTCCGTCCGTACAATCCGCAAGCCCGGCTCCCTGCGCGCGTGCGCTAGAATGGCCGGCACAGGATAACGTGACCCGGGGGGCGTTCGTGTCTGCAGCTACCACAACCGATCCACTCGACCAGAAGCTCATGCCGGCCGATTCGGGCGTGGCCACCAGCATAGACTTCTGCATCCCGGGCGAAACCGTCATCTTCTACCCGACCGACCGGGCAAAGTCCTACTGGCCCTATCGGCCGCATCCGGTCCATGTCTATGACGCACGTCGCGTGGCCGATCGGCTGGATCTGGAGCGCAACGGCTTCGTACTGGTCAACCGCCCTTCGGCGGTGAAGAACTTCTACGACCCGGACGAGGTCGAGCGTGTCTATGTGCCGGAAGTGTGTCGGCTGGTGGCCGACATCAACGGCGCCGAGAAGGTGATCACGTTCGGCACCATGGTGCGCACCAACCGCAAGGACACCCCGCAGGGCAACCTGCCGGCCTATGGCGCGCATGTGGACTATGGCGACCGCACCACACGCCAGTTCGCAATCGACGTGCTCGGCAGGGAAGAAGCCGAACGCTGGCTGCAGGGCCGCTACATGCTGATCAACGTCTGGCGCCCGATTTCGGTGGTGCATCGTTCACCGTTTGCGGTCTGCGACGCCAGCACCATAGACGCTGCGGACCTGAACAACAGCGAAGTCCGCGGCGGCCTGGGCGACCCCAACCGCCCCACGCTGTACGGCCATGCGATCAGCTTCAACCCGGACCAGCGCTGGTACTACGCACCGCAGATGCGCCCGGAGGAAGTGCTGGTCTTCAAGCTGTACGACTCCGACCCGACAGCCGTGCAATGGACCGCGCACACCGCGTTCGAGCATCCCGAAACCGCCGAAGACGCGCCGCCCCGCGAGAGCATAGAGATACGCACGATCTCGTTCTTCCGGCCCTGAGGCACTCGATCCGCCATCGCAACCCGCGCCCCGGCGCCGGTATGAAGGCCTGAGTCTGTGGCAAACTATCGGCCCCGGATCGCCGCGCGGCGCCGGGCAGTGCGCGCGCAGCTGTGGTAACGTGCCGCGCCGAGCATCCGCACCGAAACACAGAAAGACTATCTGGAAGACATGATGAGCAAGAAACCGGAAGCCTACGAGGACATCCCGGGAACCTGGGTATTCGACGCCCAGCGTGCCCGCAAGGGCTATCACCTGAATGCGTTCCTGTATTCGCTGATGAGCGCGGACAACCGCGAGGAATTCCTCGCCGACGAACGCAAGTACCTGCAGAAGTTCCCGATGACCGAAGCGCAGCGCGACGCGGTCGTGAATCGCGCCTGGAACGATCTGCTGGCGCTTGGCGGCGTGTCTTACGCGCTTGCCAAGCTCGCGTTCACGGACAAGAAGTCCTACCAGTTCATGGCTTCACAGATGGTGGGCGTGCCGGAAGAGGAATACGTGAAAATGATGCTGGCAGGTGGTCGTTCGCCCGACGGCTGGCGTTCGAAATCGGAGAGGAAGGACTGATGGCGAAGATCATTGCAGGCATAGGCACGTCGCACACACCAGCCATAGGCGCGGCCGCAGACCTGGGCAAGCGCAACGAACCGTACTGGAAACCGGTGTTCGATGGCTATGAGCCGTCGAAGAAGTGGATGGCGGAAACGAAGCCCGATGTCGCCATCGTCGTCTACAACGACCACGTCAACGCGTTCGACTTCAAGATCGTGCCGACCTTTGGCCTGGGCTGCGCCGAGGAATTCCCGATCGCCGATGAAGGCTGGGGACCGCGCCCGGTGCCGTCGGTCAAGGGCTACCCGGAACTTGCCGCACACCTGGTGCAGTCGCTGGTGCTGAACGAGTTCGACATGACCATTGTCAACGAGATGCAGCTGGACCACGGCCTGACCGTGCCGATGACGCTGCTGTTCGGTCAGCCTGAAGCCTGGCCGCTGCGCGTGATTCCGCTGGCCGTGAACGTGATTCAGTATCCGGCGCCCACCGGCAACCGCTGCCACAACCTCGGCAAGGCCATACGCAAGGCTGTGGAGGAATGGGACGAGGATCTGAACGTCGTGATCTTCGGCACCGGCGGCATGTCGCACCAGATCCAGGGGCCGCGTGCGGGACTCATCAACAAGGAGTTCGACAAGGCGTTTCTGGACGACCTGTCACGCAATCCGGAGCGACTGGCGAAGATTCCGCCCATCGAATACCTGCGTGAAGCCGGCGCCGAGGCGATCGAACTCGTGATGTGGCTGATCATGCGCGGCGCGCTCAGCGACAAGGTGAAAGAGGTCTATCGCTTCTATCACGTACCGGCGTCGTCGACCGCGGTCGGCCATATCATTCTCGAGAACGACGACTGATATCGCTCGCGACGGGAGGCGACACGCCTCCCGTTGAAGGCAATATGACTCACGTGCCCGCATCCTGCGGGCACGTTTCGTTCAGGCCCACCTCTTCACGCGATTCCCCGCCGCAAGCCACTCGCAGGGAAAGCCCCTATACTGGCGGGCGTTTCAAACCGTCACCTGTCAGGGAGCAAGCGATGAGCAAAGAGATGTTCGAACGGGGCATGGAGATCCGCCGGTCCGTACTGGGCGCGGAGTATGTGGACAAGGCCATGGCTGCCTCCGACGATTTCAGTCGCCCCATGCAGGAACTGGTGACGGCTTACTGCTGGGGCGAGGTCTGGGGACGCGAGGAACTGCCGCGCAAGACACGCAGCATGCTGAATATCGCGATGATCAGCGCGCTGAACAGGCCACATGAGCTGAAGCTGCACATCCAGGGCGCAATTCGCAATGGCGTGACCCGCGAGGAGATACGCGAGATTCTGCTGCAGGTCGGCATCTACGCCGGCGTGCCCGCGGCAGTGGATTCGTTCCGCATCGCCCGGGCCGCACTGGAAGAAATGGAGCCATAGCGACAGGGGAGCCGCCATGAGTTCGCCGCAGTACGAGATACTCGCGATTCGCTACGCGCATAATCCGCGCATCGCGCTGCAGCAGTTCACCGACGTGGACCCGCACGACACCGGCGAGATGCCGCTGGACTATTTCGTCTGGGTGATCCGCGGTGAAGGCCGCACTGTCCTGGTCGACACGGGTTTCACCGAGAAGGTGGCTGCGTCGCGCGGGCGCGAGATCACGAACCCGGTCGCGGCGGGCCTTCAGCGCATCAGTGTCAATCCGGCCGATGTGCGGGACGTGATTATCACGCACATGCACTACGATCACGCGGGCAACACGGCGCTGTTCAACAATGCACGCTTTCATCTTCAGGACGCGGAGATGGAGTATGTGACCGGACGCGCGATGTGTCACCACCAGATTCGCTGCGTGTTCGAGCCGGACGATATCGCCCGCATGGTGTATCGGCTGTTTCAGGGGCATGTGCAGTTTCATGACGGCGTTGATGAAATCGCGCCGGGCATCACGGTGCACAGGATCGGGGGCCATACAAAGGGCCTGCAGGTGGTCCGGGTGCCGACGCAGCGCGGCTGGGTGGTCCTGGCCTCTGATGCCAGCCACCTTTACGCGCACATGGAGCAGCGTCGTGCGTTCCCGATTCTCTACAATCTGCAGGAACTGCTGGACGGCTACGACACGCTGCTGGCGCTTGCCAGCTCGCCACAGCACATCATCCCGGGACACGACCCGCAAGTTCTGACCCGCTACCCGGCGGCTGCACCCGGCACCGAAGGCTGGATCGTACGGCTGGACCGGGAACCGACGCATTGAACTCAGTTGCACGCGAAAGGTGTGTATTTCCCAGTTGGCAGATTGATTCGTGACTACATTTCATAAGGGGAGGCGCAAGAAGGACATGACAAGTTCGGACAAACCAGATGACAGGACGCAGGCATCATCCGCCACTGCAGGTTCGGGGCGACAACGGGTTCGCAAGATAGCCACAGAGGAAGCCTGCTCCATTCCCGAAATCGCCAGCGCCTTGCGGGACGTGCTTCGTCGTGGCGGACGGAGTCTGGACCTGCCATTGCTGGCATGGGTCTATGACGCGCCGGCGGATGCGCCGAGTCCCCTGCTGCCCCATCTGCTGGACCTGGACGAAGGTCGGCTGGCGATCATGGACGAGCACGGTGTGGACATGCACCTGCTGTCGCTGACCGCGCCGGGTGTGCAGATGTTCGATGCAGACACGGGCACGGAGCTGGCGCGTGTGGCGAATGACCGGATCGCCGAAGCGGTCGCCAGACACCCCGACCGGTTCGCGGGCCTGGCCACATTCGCGCCCCAGGATCCGAAACGCGCGGTCCGCGAAATGGAACGCGCCATCAACGAGCTCGGACTGAACGGCTTCCTCGTCAATTCACATACGAACAACGAGTACCTGGATCAGGAAGCCTACTGGCCGATACTGGAAGCCGCCGAAGCACTGGACCGTCCGCTGTACATTCACCCGCGCGCGCCGTCCGACGGCATGGCGGCACCGTTCAGGGACTACCGCATCGAGGCGGCGGTCTGGGGCTACGGCATGGAGACCGGCACACATGGCGTGCGCATGATGCTCAGCGGCGTGCTGGACCGGTTCGAGAAGCTGAAGATCGTGCTCGGCCACATGGGTGAGGCGATTCCGTTCTGGCTTTGGCGCCTTGATTTCATGGGCAACCCGGCTCGCGGTCGCACGCCGCAGCGCCTGAAACCCAGCGAGTACTTCCGGCGCAATTTCGCGATCACCACCAGCGGCACCGAAGACCCGCTGGCGCTGCGCTACAGTCTGGACAAACTCGGTGCCGACAGTGTCATGTGGGCCATCGACTTTCCGTATCAGCCTACCGCACCGGCCGTGCAGTGGATTGAGCAGGCGCCGCTGTCCGATACGGAACGCGCGAAAGTCTGCCACCTGAACGCGGAGAGAATTTTCCGCATCCCGTCCGCCTGAGCGAACCCGGCAGCCCCCGGAAACACCGGGGGCTGCCGGCGGCATCAATCGCCGATCAGAAGTTCTGCAATCTGCACGGCGTTCAGAGCTGCGCCTTTCAGCAACTGATCGCCGGCAATGAACACCGACACGGAACGACCGCCGGGATCGCTGAGATCCGCACGGATCCGTCCGATCAGAATTTCGTCCTTGCCGGTTGCGTCCAACGGCATCGGGAAATAATTGCGCTCCACGTCATCGACGATCCTGACACCGGGCGCGCTGGCCAGCAGTTCCCGAACCTCATCCGCCGCGATCGGGCGCTCGCATTCGAACGTGGCCGAAATGCAATGTGCACGAAGCACCGGCACGCGTATGCAGGTCGCGCTGATGCTGAGGTCCGGCTCCGCCATGATCTTGCGCGCTTCCTGCATCAGCTTGGTTTCTTCCTCGTTGTAGCCGGTAGCCGGATCGATGCTGGTGTTGTGGCTGAACACGTTGAACGCATACGGATGCGGCAGCACCCGGGGCTGAAACGGCTTGCCGTCCAGATAGGCGCGAGTGCCTTCACGAAGCTCCTCCATCGCCGCCGCGCCGGCTCCGGATGCGGCCTGATAGGTGGACAGAATCAGGCGTCGAATCGGATTGTGCACGTGCACCGGCCACAGCGGCGTCACGGAAATAATGGCAGCGCAGTTCGGGTTGGCAATGATGCCCTGATGATCGGCGATCAGACCGGCGTTGATTTCCGGCACAACCAGCGGCACGGAAGGATCCATACGAAACGCGGATGAGTTGTCCACGACGATCGCCCCGCTCTCCACCGCTATCGGTGCAAATCTGCGCGAGATGCTGCCGCCGGCCGAAAAAAGAGCGATATCCACTCCCTCGAAAGCGTCTTCGGTGAGTTCCTGGACAGTCAGCGTCTTGCCGCCGAAATTCATCGTCGAACCCGCAGAGCGCGCGGAGGCCAGCAACCGCAATTCAGACAACGGAAACTGCCGCTGCTCCAGGCACTGCACCAGCTCCACGCCCACCGCGCCGGTCGCTCCGACGACTGCTACGACAGGGCTGTTCGCATTCATGATCAGACTCCAGATTTTTCAATGCTTGGTGACGCGCCGCAAGACGGCGCATGCAATTGAACACGCATACGAAAAGGCCCCGACGGCTGACCGGCGGGGCCTTCGGATTCATCGTGTTCGCTTCAGATCAGCGCGCGCAATGCTCCGGCCCCTCAGCGGAGCGCGTTTTGAAGCCGGTAATGCTGTGGGCCGTTTCGCGCATGGTGCGCGACCATACCTCAAGGCCGGCCGCAGGTAAAGCTGCAGGGTTGCGGTGGGTTCTCAGGGCTATAGGATGGGGCGCCGGTCTGCAGTTTCATGGAGCAAGGCATGAGCGACGCGCCGCCACCGGCTTCACGGCCACGTCTGGTGATCAACCCGCCGGTTTTCCTGATTTCCGGCGCGCTGGTGCTGATCTTCTGCGCGCTTGCGATGCTCAATCCCGACGGCGCGGGCGCGGTCTTCGGTCAGGTCCAGGCCTGGATCGTCGAGAAGGCCGGCTGGTTCTATGTGCTGTCCGTGGCCGGATTCCTGATTTTCGTCGTGGTGCTGGCTGCATCCCGTTTCGGACGCGTGCGCCTGGGTCCGGACGGCGCAAGGCCCGATTACAGCTATCTGTCGTGGTTCGCGATGCTGTTCTCGGCCGGCATGGGCATTGGCCTGATGTTCTTCGGCGTAGCCGAACCCATCATGCACTTCACCAGCCCGCCGGCCGGGGAAGCGGCGACGGTGGAAGCGGCCCGGCAGGCCATGCGCATCACGTTTTTTCACTGGGGCATACATGCGTGGGCGATTTACGCGGTGGTCGCGCTGTCACTGGCCTACTTCGCCTTCCGCCACAACCTGCCGCTGACCATTCGTTCATCACTGTACCCGTTGATCGGCGATCGCATACACGGACCCATAGGCCACGCTGTCGATATCTTCGCGGTACTGGGAACGATCTTCGGCGTCGCGACTTCTCTGGGCTTTGGCGTCATTCAGGTGAACTCCGGCCTTGAGTACCTTTTCGGCGTGCCCAGCAACCTGTTCGTACAGCTTGGCCTCATCGCAACCATCACCGGCATTGCCACCATCTCTGTTGTGCTGGGCCTGGACTCGGGCATACGCCGCATATCCGAACTCAACATGATTCTCGCGATTTCACTGCTGGCGTTCGTGCTGGTGGCCGGGCCTACCGTGTTCCTTCTGCAGACCATGGTCCAGAACACCGGCATGTACCTGTCCGAACTGTTCGCGATGACCTTCAATCTCTATGCCTATGAGCCTGGCGACTGGATAGGCGGCTGGACACTGTTCTATTGGGGCTGGTGGATAGCATGGTCGCCTTTCGTCGGTATGTTCATCGCACGCGTGTCGCGCGGGCGCACGATTCGCCAGTTCGTGGTGGGCGTTCTGTTCGTTCCGGTGGGCTTCACGTTCATCTGGATGACATTCTTTGGCGACACCGCGATTCACATGGTGATGATGCAGGGCATGAACAGCCTTGCCGATGCCGTGGCTGCCGACACGTCGGTGGCGCTGTTCCAGTTCTTCGACAACCTGCCGCTGTCGACCATCGCCTCGCTGATCGCAACCCTGCTGGTGATCACCTTCTTTGTCACATCGTCGGATTCAGGCTCCCTGGTCGTGGACATGCTGACATCCGGCGGGCGAGAGGATTCGCCCACCTGGCAGCGCGTGTTCTGGGCAGTGATCGAAGGACTGGTGGCAGGCACGCTGCTGCTCGCCGGCGGACTTGGCGCCCTGCAGACCGCCTCCATCGCCAGCGCGCTTCCATTCACGCTGGTCATGATCGTCATGTGCTGGGGACTGGCCAGGGCGCTGCGCGTGGATGTGGTCAAGCGCACCACACTGCGCGAAGCGCGAGTCGCGCCTGTGGCATTGGGCAGTACAGCCGGACACTGGCGCCAGCGGCTGCGCAACCTGATTCATCAGCCCCGTCGTCGCGAAGTTCAGGCTTTCCTGGCCAACACTGTCAGACCGGCGCTGAACGAAGTGGCTGCGGAGCTGCGCAGGCAGGGTCTGGACGCGCGCGTCGGCGAGTCCAGTGATGACAGGGTCTGGGTGGAGGTTGGCCATGGCGATGAAATCGATTTCTGGTATTCGGTGCATGCCCGCGCCTATGAGCCACCGAGCTTCGTGCTGCGCGATACGCAGGCGGCGCGACAGGAAGCACTGAAATATTTCCGCGCCGAGGTTTTCCTTCGCGAAGGACGCCAGGGCTACGACATCATGGGGTGGACCACGAACGAGGTCATTCATGATGTGCTGGATCAGTACGAAAGGCACATGCACTTTCTGGATGCGGTACGTTAATTCGCAGTTAACGCCCGCGACTCGCTACCCGGCTGGAAAGTGCAGTCCTGGCAGCCTGGCGGGCAGCCACAGCGTTAACCCCTGCCCTTCAACCGTTAATAACTTGTCTGAACGCTGAAGCCCGCCATCATCGGGTTCGGGCAGATTCCTGCTGTGACGTATACGTAGGGGGATGACCTCACGGCTGACATGGCGGCACCTGAGCGGCCCATTACCAACCCCCGGATTTACGCCCCCGGATATACGGATGAACTGGCGAAAACTGCTGAACTGGCGCGCCGCGCTGATCTACACGCATCGCTGGCTGGGCATCCTGCTTGGTCTGCTGTTCACCGTCTGGTTCGTATCCGGTGTCGCTTTCATGTACTGGGGCATGCCACGGCTGGATCCCGGCGAGCGCCTGGACCGTCAGCTGCCCGTGAACCTGGAGTCAGCCACGCATTCGCCCGCACAGGCCGCCGCGCGGCACGGCATTCGACCGACGAGTCTTGAAATCACCATGCGCGGGGACCGGCCTGTCTATCAGTTCGGCCAGCGCACCGTCTATGCCGACAGCGGCGAGCTGTTGCAAATCGAACCGGTCAGTGCCGACATGGCCGTGAACATCGTGCGCGCATGGCTGCCCGGGCATGCCTCCACCATACGCTACGATCGCTACCTTGAAGACAGCGATCAGTGGACCCTTCAGACCGCCCAGCGCAGACATATGCCGGTCCATCGCATCGCCGTCGGCGATTCCCGGAACACGCATTACTACGTGGCCGAGCGCACGGGCGAACTGATCATGAGAACGGACCGGCCCGGCCGGTTCAAGGGCTACGTCAGCGGCGTACTGCATTGGGTTTACTTCACGCCGCTGCGCAGGAACGGACAGCTCTGGAACCAGTTCATCATCTGGAGCTCATTTGTGGGCGCGCTGATGTGCGTGACCGGTCTGGCCATCGGTGTGTGGAGGCTTTCACTCAATGCACGTTACGGCCGGCGACGCGGTCAGCCATCTCGCTCACCCTACTCCGGCCTGATGCGCTGGCATCACTACTTCGGCCTGGCATTCGGGCTGATTGCGTTCACCTGGGTGCTGAGCGGGGCCTTCTCGGTGAACCCCTACGGGATGTTCTCCGGAAGCGGCCTGACCCAGACTCAGCGCGAGGTCATCAGCGGAGGCGCGTTTGATATCTCCGGTATGAGCCTGGAAGCACTTCAGGCCGCTGCTGCCGTGCTGGTTGCCGATACGGGCGCAAAAGAGATGACGATGCGGCAGTTCCAGGGGGAGCTGTACCTGACCGGATCCAGACCCGCATCGGTCATCGATCCATGGCCTGCGGGCGAGCGCCCCCTGCGCCACATGGTGGCGCTGGCCGATCCGCAGCGCGGCAGTTTCACCTCCCACTCGGCGCAGCAGATGGAACGGATTGCCAATCACATCATGACCGACGTGCCGGTCCGCGACCACAAGTGGCTTCAGGATTATGACAACTACTATCGCAGCCGTGACGGATCAAGACCGCTACCGGTACTGCGGGTACGCTTCGACGACGACCAGGCCACATGGCTGTACCTGGTGCCGCAAACCGGCGACGTCCTGTTACAGCATCGGCGCAGCCGTGCCCAGCGCTGGCTGTACAGCGCGCTGCACAACCTCGACATACCCTGGCTCTATAACCGCCGTCCGTTGTGGGACATCGTCGTGATCCTGCTCAGCATCGGTGGCGTGATTGTCAGCGCAAGCACGCTATGGCCAGGTCTGAAACGTCTGATCCGTCATATGCGCCGGTTGCGGCAGGGCCTGCAGACACTGCGCTTCGGCGCTGTATCCGATTGATTTTCCGGCCATCAGTTTCCGTTAACGTCTGCACTAACAGTTAACGGAGACTGAAGAAGGCAATTCCCACCTTCTCTGTTTGTGCAGCTTTCCCGGCACCGGCACCGCAGATGGCTGCGGGTAACCGTTATTAACTTGAGCCGGGCCACAGCGGCCGACTAACTTGGCCGCCATCGACGAACACTGCAAGGGAGAGGCCAGGTATGCGGGCGGAATCGGATTCCACACACCACGAACAACTGAGGGCCGAGGGCATCGGGCACCGACTCACGGCGACGGCCGGTGCCGTCGCAATGGCGCTGATCCTGGCGGCACCGGCCGCAGCGCAGACGGCCGCCAGCGGCCGCGCGCTGGACCCGACGCTGGAAGAGATCATTGTCACCGGCGCACGCAGCCTTGAGCAGACCACGCCGCTGGAACTTGCCCGCTACGGCGCCGATCTGGAGATCCTCACCGAAGAACAGATCCGTGCCTACAGTTTCGTCGATGTGGCGCAGTCGCTGGAGATGCTGGTGCCCGGTGTGCATGTCAGCTCCCAGGCAGGTGCGTTCAGCTACGTCAACCTGCAGATGCAGGGTTCTCGCGGCAGCGACGTACTGTGGACAGTGGATGGAGTTCGCATCAACAACCGTCTGTACAACAGCACGAGCCCGGCCGACACGCTGCCTTCCAGCATGATAGAGCGGGTCGAGGTGCTGAAAGGCGGACACGGGCTGCTGTACGGCACCCAGGCTATCGCCGGGGTCGTCAACGTCGTGACCCGTTCATTCTCCGATCAGCCGGACGGGGCCATCACCGTAGGCGCGGGCAGCCACGGCATGATGCGCCTCAATGGTTATGGCCGGGGCAGTATCGGCGACCATCAGCTGGTGTTCTGGGCCTCTCGCGACGAAACCGACGGGTACGAGATCTACGACGCATACCAGCCCACAGCCACGCATCGAAATCGCGGCTATCAGGTCGACAGCCTGGGCGTGAAGTACGGTTACGACTTTGCCGGGGACTTCAGTGTCACGGTCACGGGCATTCACACTGAAGCACGCCTGGATTATCCGAACGTCTCCAACGTCTCGGTGAATGACCGCGAAGAGAACATCCTCAGCATGCGCCTGGACTACATGCCGGAGGAAGGCGCCCAGTTCTTTCTCAAGGGTTACTATCATTCCTGGGATACGGATTATTTCACCCCGCCCAACCCCTCCGCCTACTGGGGCTATAACGATTTCGGGCTCAGCGCCGCGACATTGCTGCGTCCACATCGCAACTTCGAATACCACGTTGGTTACGACTTTCAGACCTACAGGGGTGAGGACGATGTGCTGCTGATTGCCGGAGAGCGCGAGGAGGTGCATGCCGTACATGCGCAAATGCGCAGCACCGACGAACTGGCCGAGAACGTGCGTTTCGCGATCGGCGCCCGCTACAACGAAACCGGCGGCAACAGCGCCACCGTGTGGAGTGCGTCCGCGATCTGGGACATCAGCGACTACTTCTATGTTCAGGGTGTTGTCGGCACTTCATTCATGCTGCCCAGCGCCGAGAATCTGTACCGGGTTCACTGTCCTTCCGGCGTGGGCTGTCGACATGGCAATCCGCTGCTGGGCCCGGAAGAAAGTGAGAGCCTGAATCTGTCGGTTGGCGGACGCATCGATGTCGGCGACAGGCCGTTGAGCTGGCAGGTCACGGGATGGAACCGGCGCATCGACAACCTGATCAGCTGGGGCCCGATTCCCGATGACTACCCGATTGAACTGCCACCGGAGTTCACCAACATCTTCTTTAATATTCCGGAACAGGTGAAAGTCACCGGCAGCGAATTTCTGCTGCGTGGGCCGATCACCCAGGCTCTGCATTTCGGTGTCAGCTATACCTACAGCAAGGAAATCGCACGCGGTACCAACCAGCAGATTCCGGACCGTCCGCGACGCCAGTACAAGGGATCTCTCTCTTACTCGCCATCGGACCTGCCCTTCGGCGTCAACATGGCATTCCGTTACATTGGCGAGAAAACCCGCGAGCTGGCGAGCTTCGGGCAACAGACGTACGGCGACACCCACGTTGTCGATCTTGGCGCACATGTGTACCTGGACGGTAACAACGGACGTCACCGCCTGAATCTTCGCGTCGAGAATGCGACGGATCGCACGTATGCGAATCTGGTGAATCAGGCCAACCTGGTCGGCAGCGACCCCGCCGAGCCGTTCCTGTTCCGACGTCTTGGGCCGCCGCGCACGATTCACCTGAACTACAGCTATTTCTTCTGAACCTGTCCTGTGACCGTGTCGCCCGGAGTGGCCGCTCCCCCCTGGCTGCTCCGGGCATTTTTTTGCTGACTTCGGTGGATTCTTCTGCTCAATAGCGAAAGCCATCCGGTCATCGGTGGCGCCGCCGGCAGCGGCTGAACTATTCTAGCCGCCAGTAGACCGGCCCCAATGCAGGATGCGCCACGAATGCCCAAGACCTCTCCGAAACTGATCATCCGCAACGCACTGCCCGATGACGTGCAGAACATCATAGACCTGACGGAGCGGGCCTATCCCGGCATGGCGCCCTATTCTCCTGCCATGATCCGGGGGCAGATCAATGCGTTTCCGGAAGGCGTGTGGGTCGCCGAGCACGACAGCAAGATTGTCGGCTATTGCGCAACGATAAGACTTTCCGAGGACCGCGCACTCAAACCGCACACCTGGCACTCCATCACCGGCGGCGGCTACGGCGCGACCCACGACAGCGAAGGCGAGTACCTTTATGGCTACGAGATTTGCGTGGACCCGACCATGCGCCGTTATCGCATCGGTCAGCGCTTCTACCGTGAACGCGGACGACTGGCCGAGGACCTGCGGCTGAAAGGCACCGTCATCGCCGGACGCATTCCCAACTATGCGAAGCGGCGTCAGCAGTTCAACTCGCCACAGGAATACATCGATGCGGTCAAGGCGCGCAAGGTGCGCGACCCCGTACTCGGATTCCAGTTGCGCAACGGGTTCGAGGTCGTTGGCGTACTCCGCAACTATCTCCCCGGTGACAACGAATCGGCCGGATATGCCGCGCATATGGTGTGGCGCAACCCGCTCTATACGGAACCTGCGAGCGAGGTGCCTGGCGCCGGCAAACCCCGCCGCGTCATGACCAACCGCGTGCGCATCGCCACCGTGCAGTATGGCCAGCGTCGAATCAGTTCCTTCGATGAGTTTCGACAGATGGTCCTGTATTTCATCGATGTCACGGCCGATTATCGTGCCGATTTCGTCGTGTTTCCGGAGTTGTTCACGCTGCAGCTGCTGTCCATCGAGAATGAGGCGGTCTCGCCAAGTGACGCCATCCGGCATCTGAGCAAACACGATCCGGCACTGATGGATCTGTTTCAGGACGCAGCCATCAAGTACAACATCAACATCATAGCGGGCAGCACGCCGGTAATTCGGAACGATGAGCTGTACAACGTCACGCATGTATTCCTGCGCGACGGCACCAGCGACAGCCAGGACAAGATCCACCCGACACCGAACGAGAGTTACTGGTGGAACATGGCCGGCGGCACACGGGTGAAGCTGATAGACACCGACTGCGGGCCAGTCGCGGTGCTGATCTGCTACGACGTGGAGTTCCCTGAACTCGCCAGGCACCTGACCGACCAGGGGATGAACATCCTGTTCGTGCCGTTCCTGACCGACGAGCGCCAGAGCTACCTCAGGGTGCGTTACTGTGCGCAGGCACGCGCCGTAGAGAACCAGATCTATGTGGCTTTGTCCGGCAGCTGCGGCAATCTTCCCAATGTGCCGAACATGGACATTCACTACGCGCAAAGCTGCATCCTGACGCCGTGCGACTTTCCTTTCGCACGCGACGGCATCGCAGCGGATACCACACCGAATGTGGAAATGGTGGCGTTCGCCGATCTCAGCCTGAACGCCCTGCGCACTGCGCGTCAAAGCGGCACGGTCAGAAATCTCAGAGATCGTCGTCACGATCTGTATGGCATTCACTGGCGCGGCCGCGACTGAGCATCGGGCACGAAACCGCACCGATGGACGCTCAGGTTCAACGCATTATCGACCGC
>JBJHBW010000010.1:0-1988 GCA_050485685.1 Gammaproteobacteria bacterium | reverse complement strand
ATGGCGGTAGAATTCGCCCAACCATACTGCTATAAAGACTTGAAAAACCAGAGGGGGGTCCCACGATCCATGAAAGCCGTCGCGTGTTTTCGCATCGCCTGGATCACCGCTGTCGCGTTCGCTGCAACCATCGCTGCACCTGCCGTCGCCAGCAATGAACTGTTCCCGAGACCGGCATCCATTGAGCCGGCCGTCGAGTTCTGGACACGGGTTTACACCGAGGTCAACACGCGCTCGGGATTCATCCATGACAACCTGTATCTGAATGTTGTCTACGACACCCTGCGGTTTCCGCAGGGCGCCAGTCAGGCGGAGCGACGACGCATCCAGAGCCAGGAGATGGATCGCTATCGCAACATCCTCACACGCCTTGCCAGCGGTGTGCGCACAGGATTGAGTGAAGATGAACGCCGCGTACTCGCGTTGTGGCCGGACGACGTCAGCAATGCAGAGCTGCGAGCAGCGGTGCAGCGCGTGCGCTTCCAACTCGGACAGTCCGACCGCTTTCGCGAGGGCCTGATACGCGCCGGCGAGTGGAAACCCTATATCTATCAGGTGCTGGCCGATCGCGGCCTGCCGCGCGAACTGTCCGTATTGCCTCATGTGGAGTCCTCATTCAACCCCACCGCCTACTCGCACGCCGGAGCGGCCGGCATGTGGCAGTTCATCCGGACCACCGGCATGCGCTACATGCAGATAGACCACATCGTGGACGAGCGACGCGATCCGTATTTCTCAACCGACGCCGCAGCCCGGCTGCTCGCCGACAACCATGCCCTGCTGCAGAGCTGGCCGGTCGCCATCACCGCTTACAACCATGGCGCCGGCGGCATGCGGCGTGCGGTGACCCAACTCGGCACCACTGACATCGGAGTCATCATTCGCGAATACGACGGACGCACTTTCGGTTTCGCGTCGCGCAATTTCTACCCGTCCTTTCTCGCTGCGCTGGATGTGGACAGCAATCCGGAACGCTACTTCGAGTCCTTCACACCGAACCCGGCTCGCGATCTGACGGTGACACCGCTGCCGAGCTACATTGCCATGGACACGATCGCCAGGGCGCTGGACACGGACATGCGCACATTGCGCCAGCTCAATCCTTCGCTCAGCGACCTTGTATGGAGCGGCGAGAAGTACGTCCCGCGCGGCTTTCGCCTTCGCGTGCCTGCGCGTGCCGGCATGAACCCGTCCACGCTGCTCGCAGCGATTCCTGCCGGCGAGGCATTTGCGGCCCAGCGGCCTGATGTCGAGCACCGGGTGCGCAGCGGTGAAACGCTGTCGGTCATCGCACAGCGCTACCGTACCAGTGTCTCCACGCTGATGAGTCTGAACGGCCTCTCCAGCGCCAACTTCATTCGTGCCGGTCAGGTGATCCGACTGCCAGGCCACGCTGAAGCTCAGGCCACTGCCGTGCTCGCCAGCACGGGGGACAGCGGCCAGCGTGCCAACGATGAGCCCATCGTCGTGGACGGCGTCTACGTGGTCCGGTCCGGAGACAGCATAGAGCGCATTGCGCGTCACCTTGGTGTCGATCAGGAGTCACTGCTGGCCGCCAATAACATTGCCAACCGTAATCGCATCAGCGTCGGCCAGCAGTTGCAGGTGCCGGCAGGTGGCCAGACGGGCACGGTGCCGTCACTGGCCGACGAAGCGGCGCTGGCCGTGCTGACCGACACAAGGCCGGCGGGCCCCACCCGAGACGGGGCTGTCGCGGCGTCGGCAGCGGCGGCCACTGCGGCACGCGCCGTGGAACCAACCGCGGCTGCCACAGGCCCCGAGTCCGCCGTGGATACTGCAGATCGCGGCGCGGGATCTCCGGCACACAACCCTGTCCCGCTGTTCATGGTCGAAGCAACCGACGAGCCACGCTACGACGACAGCTATTTCAGTGGCGATTACGTCGACCAGGACAGGGATGACACGGGCCTTGCCGGACTGTATGAATCCAGCGGCGAAGAACCCAATGCGCTGGAGACCCGCCAGGC
>JBJHBW010000009.1:0-101328 GCA_050485685.1 Gammaproteobacteria bacterium | reverse complement strand
ATGGCGTAGGCAGCTGTCAACGGTTCGGAAGCGTTAGCCGCCACCGCATCGAGAAGCGCCTGATCAACAGCAGCCGGTACCCACTGATCTGCAGCCCGGCCGACTTCCGCGGCCAGCGATACGATCTCTGAGATCGCTTTCTGCATCTGGTCATGGCCGAAAACGACGGCGCCAAGCATTACGTCCTCGGGCAGCACCTTCGCGCTGGACTCCACCATAAGTACGGCATTGGCCGTGCCGGCAACGACGAGGTCAAGCTGCGACTCCTCGAGTTCCGAGTATGTCGGGTTGAGCAGGTAGTCACCGTTGCGATAACCGACTCGCGCGGCACCGATAGGACCCTGGAAAGGCAGACCGGAAATAGCCAGTGCGGCCGAGGCGCCGATCAGCGAAGGAATATCCGGATCGACCTCGGGGTTGACGGACAGTACGGTTGCGATGACCTGCACTTCACGCCCATAACCCTTGGGAAACAGGGGACGAATCGGCCGGTCGATAAGGCGGGAGGTCAGTGTTTCCTTTTCGCTGGGACGACCTTCACGCTTGAAGAAGCCGCCAGGTATGCGGCCTGCCGCGTAGGTCTTTTCCTGATAATTCACGGTAAGGGGGAAGAAATCCCGGTTCGCATCGACTGACCCGCCTACTGCTGTCACGAGCACTACCGTGTCGGACATATTCACCATTACCGCGCCGTGCGCCTGCCGCGCAATCACACCGGTTTCCAGACTTACCTGATGAGCGCCGTACTGGAACGTTCTGCTGACTTTCACTTTTTCCTGCCCTTACCTGACCAACAAATGCGCACGGGCGCACGCCGGCCGGCACGCGCTCCATGCAGTTTCAAACCACTGGTATATCGCCAAAACGAACAGAGCCGGTAACCCGGCTCTGTCTGGACTCCAACTGGAGATCAACGCCGCAGCCCAAGGCTGCCTATCAGCTCCTGATAGCGGGCCTGATCGATTCTCTTAAGGTAATCGAGCAGCTTGCGTCGCTGATTGACCATTCGCAGCAAACCGCGACGCGAATGATGATCCTTCGCGTGATCGCCGAAATGTCCCGACAACTGTTCAATGCGCGCCGACAGCAGGGCCACCTGCACTTCCGGCGAACCTGTATCGCCCTCCTGGCGGGCGTACTTCGTAATGATCTCGGACTTGCGTTCCGAACTCAGACTCATGCTTGCTTTCTCCAGACCGACCGGGCCGGCCCAACTAATGCTTTACCCCCGGAATCAGCCGCCTATTGTACCTGCAGTTTCTGCTGCAGACCAAGCATCCGGGCTCCAAAATTCTCAAAGCAGGCGCTGCGGGGCCAGTTCACGCGCTGGTGTGATTTCACCGATGCCAATCAACCCCTCATCGGCGACCATGATCGCCACTTTCCCGAGCGGCCAGTGCGCCTGCGCCGGAATGCGCATGCCATGGCGCAGTTTTACGGCCTGCTCGCCACTGACCTCAACCTGTTGCCAGTCGGCAACGGCCACGGCGGGCGGCAGCAGGAAGCCGTCCAGAACCTCCTCACCGCGACCGGCCGCCTCTTCAAGCGCGGACAGAGTCACCATGCGGGCGGCATCGAACGGTCCCAGTGCCACCCTGCGAAGCGCCGAAACGTGCCCCAGGGTGCCCAGCGCCTGCGCGATGTCCACGACCAGGGATCGCACGTATGTACCCTTGGAACACTGCACCGTGAAACTGCACTGCGGCCAGTGGTAATCATCAAGCGCAATGCTGTCGATGCGGACCGCCCGCGGCGGGCGCTCAACTTCCACCCCCTGCCGTGCCAGTTCGTAGAGGCGCCGTCCGCCCTGCTTAAGCGCCGAGTACATGGGGGGAATCTGCTCAATGTCCCCGAGAAATCGCGCCAGTGCCCGGCGCACCTGATCAATGTCAGGCACCGGTTGGTCAACCCTCGCCACAACCTGGCCATCGGCGTCAGCCGTGTCGGTAGCCACCCCGAAAGTTGCCGTAACACTGTAGGTCTTGCCCGCGTCGAGCAGATAACCGGACAGCTTTGTCGCACCTCCGAAGCAAACAGGCAACAGGCCGGTTGCCAGCGGATCCAGGCTTCCCGTATGTCCCGCCTTGCGGGCCCCGAACAGCCTCTTGACCTTCTGCAAGGCACGGTTTGAGGTCATACCCCCCGGCTTGTCCAACAGTACAATGCCGCGCACCTCACGGCCCTTTCTCGATCGGGATTGCTGCATATGAAAGGTTGCGCGGGCGCTGCCGGCAAGGCAGTGCCGGTTCAAGGTTCGTGTCGATCCGGATCCAGCGGCTGGGAAGCATCCCTGTCGCTGTCGCTGTCGTTGTCGCTATCGCCTTCCGGCGACCCGGGCGCTACATCCGCGATCAGGCGCGTCAGTTCCATGCCGCGCCTTGCGCTGTCGTCCCTGACAAAGCGTAGTTCCGGCACGCGGCGCAACCTGATCTCGCGGCCGATGCGACTGCGAACGAATCCTGCCGCGCGGCCGAATGCCTCCAGTGCCGGACCGGCATCCTCGTCAGGATTCAGGGTACTGAAGAAGATACGAGCGGTTCCCAGGTCACGCGTCACCTCCACTTCGGTAACACGAACGCCATACAGCCCCGGGTCCTTGAGTTCGGCCAGGAGGAGTTGATTCAGCAGACGAGCGATCTCCGCGCCCAGTCGCATGTCTCTTGTGAATTCTCTGGGCATCTGATCAGCCGGTCGGGTTGATCCCTACTCTATCGTGCGCGCCCTCTCGGTGCGCTCGTAACACTCGATCTGATCCCCTACCTTCACGTCATTGTAATTCTTCACGCCGATGCCGCACTCGGTGCCGGCACGAACTTCGTTGACGTCGTCCTTGAAGCGTCTCAGCGATTCCAGTTCGCCTTCGAAGATCACGACGTTGTCACGCAGGACGCGAATCGGGTTGGAGCGTTTCACGTAGCCCTCCAGCACCAGACAGCCCGCAACGCTGCCGAACTTCGGCGAACGGAACACGTCGCGTACTTCGGCAAGGCCGACGATACTCTCGCTGACTTCCGGTGACAGCAAGCCGGTGACCGCCGCCTTGATGTCGTCAATTGCTTCGTAGATCACGCTGTAGTAGCGAATGTCCACGCCGCTTTCCTTGATGACATTGCGCGCAGCGGCATCGGCTCGAACGTTGAAACCCAGGATGATCGCTCGCGAGGCAGCAGCCAGCTGAACGTCCGATTCGGTGACACCGCCAACGCCGGAACTGATTACAGCGACTTTCACATCATCGGTACCGATGCGCGACAGGGCATCCTTGAGCGCTTCCGCACTGCCCTGCACGTCGGCCTTGATCAGCAACTGAACCGTGGTGACTTCGCCCTCGCCCATCTGGTTGAACACGTCTTCCAGCTTGGCAGCCTGCTGCTGTGCCAGCTTGACGTCACGTTCCTTGCCGTGACGGAGCTGAGCCACTTCACGGGCCTTGCGTTCATTCGCCACCACCAGGACGTCGTCACCGGCCACCGGCGTACCCGATAATCCGAGCACCACCACCGGCATGGACGGTCCGGCGCTCTTGATGGGAGCGCCGGTTTCATCAAACATTGCGCGTATGCGGCCGTATTCCTGACCGGCGAGCAGAATATCGCCGACCTTCAGCTCACCCTTGCTCACCAGCACTGTGGCGACAGCACCGCGCCCACGCTCCAGGCTGGCCTCCAGCACGACACCGGAAGCCGGTCCCGTGTTGATGGCTTTCAGGTCCAGCATCTCGGCCTGCAGGGATATCGCATCCAGCAGTTCATCGATGCCCTGCCCGGTATGTGCAGAGACGTTGACGAACAGTGTGTCGCCGCCCCAGGCATCCGGTAAGACATCATGCTGCGAAAGTTCGTTACGGACCCGATCAGGATCGGCCTCTTCCCTGTCGATCTTGTTGACCGCGACCACCAGCGGAACACCGGCTGCTTTTGCGTGCTTCACGGCCTCCAGTGTCTGCGGCATGACGCCGTCATCGGCAGCGACCACCAGAACGACGATGTCCGTGACCTGTGCGCCACGAGCGCGCATGGCCGTGAACGCAGCATGGCCGGGCGTATCCAGAAATGTGATCTGACCCTTTGCCGTGGTGACGTGATAGGCACCGATGTGCTGCGTAATGCCGCCGGCCTCACCGGCAGCAATTCGTGTTCGCCGAATGTGGTCCAGCAGCGAGGTCTTGCCGTGATCGACATGACCCATCACAGTAACCACCGGCGGCCGGCCGACTTCGTCAACTTCGGAAGTGGCCACCTGCATCGACTCCAGAAGCTCGTCTTCCAGAGCCGACTCCTTCAACGGCTTGGGCTGGTGGCCCAGTTCCTCGACGATCAGCACGGCGGTATCCTGATCGACTACCTGGTTGATCGTGACCATCATGCCCATTTTCATCAACGACTTGATCACGTCGTTGACCTTGATGGCCATGCGTTGCGCGAGCTCCCCGACCGAGATGGTCTCGGGAATCTCGACTTCGCGCACAACCGGCGCCGTGGGGCGCTCAAAGCCATGCTGGGTGTCTACGCTGACCTGCACGGAACGACGACGTGGACGCTTCTTGCGACGCCGGCCGGCCATGCCGTCAGCTACATGCAAGGTGTTATCGCGACCTTCAGGTGCTGCGCCTGCCTTCCCTCGCTTGGCGGCCTGTCGGGCTCGATCCGCTTCGAAACGCTCGCGCGCTTCGCGGGCTTCCTTCTCCTTGCGTGCCGATTCAGCGGCAGCGGCAGCATCCTTCTCGACGGTCGCCTTACGCTGTTCTTCCTGATCGGCGCTTTGCTCGGCCTGAAGTTTCTGTTCCTGCGCGGCGCGCTCCTGCTCCTCGCGTTCACGTTCTTCGGCAAGGCGACGCTCTTCATCTTCACGGGCGCGCTGCTCGGCTTCCAGGCGTTCGCGTTCCAGCCTCTCGGCTTCCAGCCGCTTGTTCTCCTCGGCCTGCTTCTGAGCTTCCAGCTCTTCCTGCTGCTTGCGCGCCTGCTCCTCAAGCACGTCACGCTTGATGTAAGTGCGCTTCTGCCGCACTTCCACGTTGACGGTACGCGCGCGCCCCTGACCACCAGCCAGCTTGAGTTCCGTCTGCGACTTTCGACGCAGGGTGATGCGGCGTGGCGCGGACGCTGAAGGGTCCTTGCGCCCGTGAGACTTGCGCAGGTGCGTCAGCAGCTCGAGCTTGGCATCCTCGCTTATCTTGTCTTCAGCGCCTGCTACCTTGATACCCGCCTCATCGAGCTGCACCAGCAGCCGTTCGACAGGCACCTTCAGGAGCTGGGCAAACTCCGAGACCGTTACTTCCGCCATTGCAGTATCTCCCAAGGCCTCACGCTTGCTGCTCGCTCTCGAACCAGTGCGCACGTGCCGCCATGATCAGCTTCGCAGCACGTTCCGAATCCAGTTCCTCGATCTCTTCAAGATCGTCCACAGCCTGCTCGGCAAGATCCTCGCGGGTGACGATGCCGCGGCTTGCGAGTACGTAGGCCAGTTCCTTGTCCATTCCTTCCACGGACAGCAGATCCTCGGCTGGTTCAGCCTGATCGATGACTTCCTCGCTGACGATGGCCTGCGTAATCAGCACATCACGTGCGCGGGCCCTGAGCTCATTGACCATTTCCTGGTCGAACTCCTCGATCGCCAGCAGCTCGCTGGTCGGCACGTAAGCGATCTCTTCCAGCGACGAGAACCCTTCCTGCACGAGAATAGTCGCGACGTCCTCGTCCACGTCCAGTTCCTTCATGAAGTTCTGGACCAGTTCCTTCGCTTCCTTCTCGCTCTTTTCTTCGGCATCCGACTCGGTCATCACGTTCAGTTCCCAGCCGGTGAGTTCGCTGGCCAGCCTGATGTTCTGACCGCCGCGACCGATCGCCTGGGACAGTTTGTCTTCGGCCACGGCCACATCCATGCTGTGCGATTCTTCGTCTACAACGATGGACTGCACTTCTGCAGGCGACATCGCATTGATCACGAACTGGGCCGGATTCTCGTCATACAGGATGATGTCCACGCGTTCACCGGCGAGCTCGTTCGAAACTGCCTGCACGCGAGAACCTCGCATACCTACACACGCGCCTACCGGGTCGATGCGGCTGTCGTGGCTGCGTACCGCAATCTTTGCCCGCAGACCGGGGTCTCGGGCGGCACCAAGAATCTCAATCAGTCCCTGCCCGACTTCCGGCACCTCGATCTTGAACAGTTCGACCAGGAACTGAGGTGCTGTGCGGCTCAGGAACAGCTGCGGTCCCCGAGGTTCAGGTCGGACCTCACGCAGCAGTGACTTGATGCGATCCTGAGGCTTGATCGGCTCACGTGGCACCAGGTCCTCGCGCGGGATGAATCCCTCCGCATTGGCGCCAAGGTCGATATATGCGCCATGGCGATCGACACGCTTGACGATGCCGCTGACCAGTTCGCCTTCGCGGGGTTTGTATTCCTCCACCACCTGCTCGCGTTCGGCTTCGCGCACTTTCTGCACGATGACCTGCTTGGCGGTCTGCGCAGCGATACGGCCGAACTCGACAGACTCCATCGGTTCCTCCACGTACTCGCCGGGTGTTGCTTCAGGATTGATGTCGAGCGCATCTTCCAGTCGCAGTTCGCGATCCGGCTCCTCAAGTTCCGTAGAGTCATCCGCGAACACCATCCACCGGCGAAACGTCTCGTATTCACCGGTGTCCCGGTCAATCGCGACACGCACATCGATATCATCGCCGTAGCGCTTGCGGGTCGCCGAAGCCAGTGCAGCCTCTATGGCTTCGAATATGACCTCTTTCTCGACGCCTTTTTCGTTCGACACCGCGTCAACGACCATCAGGATTTCTTTATTCATTCCGAATCACCCTGCCATGCTCATATCCGCGGCACCAACCGCGCTACATCGATAGCATCCAGCTTCACACGCCATTCCGCGCCATCGACCATCAATACCGCCACATCACCCTCGAGCGCCTGCAGTTCACCACGCAGACGCCGACGTCCGTCCACCGGCTCGACCAGCTGCACTTTCACCTCTTCGCCGACAAAACGCCGGAAATGTTCGGCGGTTCGCAGGCGACGATCCAGGCCCGGCGAGGACACTTCAAGGGTGTAACTCCCCGGCAACGGATCCTCCACGTCCAGGAACGCGCTGATCTGGCCACTGACCAGCTCGCAATCCGCCAGCGTGACACCCGGCTCCCGGTCGATAAAAAGCCGCAACAGCCCGTTCCGGCCGGAATACGCCTCCAGATCCACAAGTTCGTATCCCAACGCTTCGATGGGCGGCTCCAGCAATTCAATCAACCTTTTTACTTCCGACGTCTGTCGCACCAGCTGTACCGGGAGTGGAAACAAAAAAAGGGCCCAAGGCCCAATTCCTGTTCACTCCTTCCTCCTGATCACGCTCCGCTCGCCACGCAAACGGCGCCAAATAAAAAGCCCCAACCGGGGCCACGTTTCAATCACGTAGTCGGGATCCGGCCCTGACTACATGCCCCCCAGGGAAACTGACTAATAGCTCCCGGGTCGGACAAAGTCCGAAAATCGGTCGGTATCGTACCAAAAACACGATGCCTGGAAAACGGCTGTGTGCATGGCCATGCCTATGACACATCCGTGATGCGTCCGATCAGCGCGGCATGGCGGGATCCGGCAGTTCGGCCTGTAAATCACCCAGGTAGCCCACCAGCCGGTTGATCGCGGCCCGCGCTTCGGCTTCCGCCGTAATGTCGCCGCCCTCTTCGATCCAGAATTCGTACCCCCACACGGGCATGGTCCGCGGGCCGTGCGCCACCACATCGGCTCGGCCGTCGACAATGTCGCGCACTATCCCGGCCGGAAATTCTCCCCCGTAGCGAGCCGCAAGGTTCGTCAGGTCGGGAATCACAACATTCAGGCTGGCCGCCACCGGGCCAGCCCCCTGTCCATCCACACCGTGGCAGGAGGCACAGAAGCGAAGGTAGATCTCCTCGCCGGAGTAATCGCCGAGACCGAACAACTGGCTGTGGCTGGCTCCGAAAGGCCACACCACTACGACAACGGCGGCGACTGCGAGCGCCCCCAGCGACCAGCGTATTCCCTTGACTTTCATTTGACGGCCTTCCATTAAAACCAGCAGGCATCTCCGCACCACATCCGCTGCCCGGGTTGCTGGCGGTGCATCTCTGGCATCGCCGGAAATTCGCCCAAGCAGAAATGCGACGTTCTGCGAGTTTAACCGATACCCGACACTTTACGCCGGAAAGCCTGCAGCAACAGCGCGCCAGCGTGGACGTCGATGCCGCGATCGTTGTTTAATTGCCGCATCCCGTAACCGGAAATGCCCCGATGCCGACCTACGAAGTGCCGGACGTTGTCGAAGTCGACCTGGATCGACTGGAGCTGCCTGCCGATGTGCCTGTGGACTCGCAACTGAACGAAAAGCCACTGGCTGACTGCTCACGTGAGGAAGTCGAGCGTGCGGTGACCGCGTTCACCGTTCTGGCGCGCCACACGCAGAACGAACTGGAAACTCTGATTGGCAAACAGGTTGAACTGCGCCGCCGATTGGCTCATCTGCAGGCATATCTGGAGAATTTCGAGCAGATCACCTGGGTCCGTCGCGACAACGCGGGCTGACGGGCCGGCTCAGGCATTACCTTCGGATCAGGCTCCCGACCATACGGCCGCTTCCGGCAAGCTGGCGCAGCAACTGGCGCCAGTCCTGACGGCGTATCGCGTCACGATGCAGACGAACCCAGCGCGTACGCTGAGCATCGTCGAACGCCTCGGTCAGGCGAAGTCGCAGCAGGTCCAGGTTGTAGGGTTCCGCGCCTTCCAGTCTGACCGGTACGATCAATCCCGGCAGCACCTGCAGATCGGCGGCGATTGCCTCCAGCGCCGCCCGGATTGAACGCTCCTTGTCTCGCTTCGGAGTATCGACATCGTAAGGAGGCTTCCATTCCCTGGCCGGTGTCAGCCTGTCGATATGGGTCGCCAGCACGATCAAAGGCGGCATGCGCAGGGTGGCCTGCTCCTGCCAGGCACTGCGCAAGGCATCGAGTGCAAGTCTGTCAAGGTGACGATCGGCACGATGTGCCGCCACAACCCAGATGATAAGGTCGGCCTGTCTCGCATGCCTCACAAGCTCTTCACCTGCCGCGGCGTCATCGATGCCGGGACTGTCTATCAGCCGCAGAGCCGGCGCCCCGTCCACGACAAGCTCGTAACCTTCATATGCCGTTGTCAGGGGCAGAACGTCTACGCCTGCCGAGAGATCACCCAGTAATGCATTAATGACAGTCGATTTTCCCGCCTTGCTGCGACCGGCGACCAGCAGGCGCAATGCGCCCGGCAATTCACGATCGGGAGCCCCGGCGGATGCCTCGCCCGAAGCCTGCGCAACCACCTGCGCGGCATCCACACGCAAGCGCCCGGAATAGAGATCTATAGCCGCCCTGCCGACCTCTTCTATCCACAATCGCACCAGACGATGCCGCACCTTGGCGTTGAGTTCGGAGTACAACTCATCCATGACGCGGTCCCTAAGCTCGGCCAGCACCGCGTTAAGCGGACTGACCATGCGCGCCACACGCAGCAGCGCATAGGCCTTGCGGCCATGACGCATCGCATTCTCCACGGCAGGCCTGTACCCCCAGGCCAGCGCCAGCTGACGGGCGCTGATCCGATCGGAAAACGGCACCTGATCCAGCAACATACGCCTAAGTCTGGCGCTGACGTGCTCGGTCAGAAGCAGGGATTCGGGCAGCGTGAATTCCAGCAGCGGATCCTCGTGCTCCGGGTGATAGCACCGCGCCACCGTTTCCAGCGTCTCGCGTGCCATCGCCAGCATTCTTTCCCTGTCTGTTAGCACATCGGCCCGGGCGCGCCTGCTGAGCTCACTGACTGCATGCCACGCGACCTGCTCGCGCGGTGACCAGAGTGGGTCGGCTTGCGTGACGGTACCTGCGTCGTCCAACGCGACCGCATGCGCCCTGCGACGACGTCGCCAGCTTGTAAGCACAAGCACGAGACTGGCGGTCAGAGCGGCCAACGCCAGCCATCCAAGCAAAAGCCCCTGCGTGTGCAGCCACAGCAGGCCGGCTGCCAGCAGCGCGAGAAATGGCAACAGCAACAGCAGCAACAGACAGGCAACCGCCAGCAGGCGCCATACGGGAAATGTTGGCGTCTTAATCACGCTACGTGTTTCTGCAGGCCTTCGCGCGCCATGTCCAACGCCTCCTTCAATGCCTTCTCATAGACGCGACGCACATCGCGAACGGGCACGCTGCTGCCCGTGCGACGCACACCGAGATAATGACAGGCAGCCATGCCAAGCGCCCATGTCACCGTGAAGCCCGCGAGGCCGGCGGCTGCAGCGCCGAGTGTCTGCCCGTAACCGGGAATCAGTTTGACCAGTTGTCTTGCCCCCAGTCCAAGACCGATGCCCAGCACCGTGCCTGCACCCAGCGATGCCGCGAACTCCGCGATGGTGCGCCGGTCCCAGCGCACGTCGTAGATGCGACCAATGCTGTGCAGCATCTTGCCCTGAATGGTCGGCACCGAAATCGCACCGAGAATCGGCAGCGTGTCGCTTGCCCCTGCCACCGTCGCGTAGCCCAGTACATGGCCACGCGCGCGTCGACGCCGCGAGTCCGCGCGTTCACTCACCAGCTCGTCCAGCAACGTCTGCATGCCTGCCGATCCGGCGCTGCTCAGTGCATCGAGGAATGCTTCAAGTCCGAAGCGCGTCTCGGCATAGCCATCTTCTGTCCTGGTGAAATCCACGGGCACGAAGGTCACGGAACCCATGCCCGGCAACCCTGCGAACATTTCACGTTGAAACGACAGTGCCCGCTGCAGATCGTGTAACTCGGACCGACCCATCAGCTCTGCGTAGTCTGGATGCCCGTACCCGTCCGGATACCCCTCATGCAGAGCCGTCTGAGCGACAATGACGGCCAGTTCCGGGCGCTGAGAACGAATCCTGACGAGTGCGGCCTTCAATGCCTGCTGGGAGGGATCCATTGCTCTGACGACAGCCAGGAGCACATGACCGGTCTGATCCAGCAAAGCAAGGTCCTGCGCGGGATCGTAACCGACTGCATCGAAACCGACCGTGTCGAGAAAACGGATGACGGGGGCGTCCTCAGGAAAATCAAACACTCTGGAAGATTCGGTGCACGGACGATATCCGGTCCCGATCTGCGCCTCAGGATGCCCGGTTATCGCATGGATTATGGAACTCTTGCCGGACTGAGTCTTGCCCATCATCCACACGACTGGCGCCTGTGCGAGCGCAGAGGCGGCTATGGCCTCATCGTCGTGTCGATCTGCCGGCGGGTTCAGGACGCTGTCACGAATCAGGCGCCAGCCCCTGAGCATGAATGCGTTCATTGACTCATGGCACCCGGAAACGGGCCTGAAAAGGCCGCAAACGCTATACTCGGGCTCATAAGGCCTACACGTTAACGCGACAACGCACGAATTTCACGACGACCTCTGGAGACAGGCATGCAGGATAAAGGCGTTCGACACGACATCGACCAGATCGCCACCGACCCGGTCGAACTGGCCAACAATGAGCCCAATGTCAGTTACTCCGCAAGCCCGCACTTCTCCGAGATTATTGCCCGTCATGCGAGTCGTCGCGAGGTGCTCGCGGGCGGTCTCGCCGTGGCTGTGGCCGGTTTCTTCGGTGCAGCACCCGGTGGTCGGCAAGGTATCGCCCGCGCCGAGCAGGCCGGCTCGACCGTGCTGGGATTCAATCCGGTACCGGTCAGCACGGCAGATAACATCGTCGTGCCGCCTGGTTACAGCTATCAGGTTCTGGTCCCCTGGGGTGAACCCATCACCGGCACCTACCCGCCATTCAGTCTGAACAATACCGGCGCCGAGCAGGGCATGCAGATGGGCATGCACCACGACGGCATGCACTTTTTTCCCATAGAGGGCACCGATCCCTATCAGGGAAGCTCCGACGACGGCTTTCTCGTGATGAATCATGAGTACATAGAACCGCGTCTGCTGCACGCCGAAGCGGCAGGCCAGGAGATGGGTGCCATGCAGGTAACCCTGCGAGATGACGGCACTCGTGACCCTGATCATGCGAGGAAGGAACTCAATGCACACGGCGTCAGTGTCGTACGAATTGCAAAAGGCGATGATGGCGTCTGGCGAACGCAGCGGGATGCGCGCAACCGTCGAGTCACCGGGCTGACTGCGATGGAAATATCCGGCCCCATGCGTGGACGCCCGGAGATGATCACCCGCTACAGTCCCTCTGGCGAACGTACTCGTGGCACGCTCAACAACTGCGCCCATGGTGTTACGCCCTGGAACACCTATCTGGCCTGCGAGGAAAACTGGTGGTTCTATTTCACCCACAATGACGTCGAATCTGCGCCTGCAAGCCTGACTCGCTACAGCGTCGGTCGCGTGAACATGTGGAACTGGCACCTGGCGGCGGACGGTGCCGACGAATTCATTCGCTTCAACGCCACGCCGTCAGGCGAATCAGCCGCCGAGGATTACCGCAACGAACCGCACTGCTTCGGCTGGGTTGTCGAGATCGACCCTTTCAATCCTGACAGCGTGCCGGTGAAACGCACCCACCTGGGGCGCTTCTCTCACGAAGGCGCGATTTTCGCACCGGCGCGCGAAGGTCAGCCGGTGGTTGTATACACCGGTGACGACGCGACGAACTCCTACATCTACAAGTTCGTTTCGGCACGCCCCTATCACCGCGAAACAGCCAATGGTTCGCTGCTCGACGAAGGCACCCTCTTTGCGGCACGTTTCGATGAAGACGGCACTGGTGTGTGGCTGGAGCTTGCGCCTGGGCGCAATGGCCTCACAGCCGAGAGCGGCTTTCCGGATCTCCCCTCCATCCTGCTGAATGCACGAGGCGCCGCCGACATCGCCGGAGCCACCCCCATGGACAGACCCGAGTGGGGCGCAGTCGATCGCACCGACGGTACCGTGTATTTCACATTGACCAACAATTCCAGACGACCCGAACCGAACGCGGCCAATCCGCGCACAAACAATGTTTACGGACACATCGTGCGGTGGAATGAGGCCGACAACGATCCCACCTCCACGCAGTACACATGGCAGATTTTCGCACTGGGCGGAGATACGGAACACGGTAGGGACCTTAACGGTAACGCGCTTACCGAAGACAACATGTTCGGATCTCCGGATGGCCTGTGGGTGGATGCCGACAGGCGCGTCTGGATTCAGACCGATGTCGCCGAAAGCAGCATCGGACGCGGACCGTACCAGAATATGGGCAACAACATGATGCTCGCCGCCGACCCCTTCAGCGGCGAGATCCGCCGCTTTCTGACGGGCCCCATAGGTCAGGAGATAACCGGCGTCATCACCACCCCGGACCAGCGCACGATGTTCATCAACGTGCAGCACCCCGGCGCCGGCGTCACCTCAGCGGCCGACTTCGCCGCAGGTCGACACGCCAGTCACTGGCCGGAAGGCGGTGATGCCGTTCCCAGGTCGGCGACGGTAGTCATCACAAAGGACGACGGCGGCAAGATCGGCACCTGACACGCAGCGACAGACCGGTGCCGTCAAGCCGCAGTACTACAGGGACGAGGGTGCGCATCGAATGCTGAGGAACCGGGGCGCATCGAAGCTGGGGCTGATCGCGGCCCTGACCGGAATCGTCGTCGTTCTTGTCATCGTTTTCGTCCCGCCACAGACGCCCTACCACAGTCCTGCATCAGTCAGCGCTGCCGACATGACTGACGGCCTGGCGCAGCGAACCGGTGCGCTGGTCGATGAGGTCGTTTTCACGCAGGAGACCGACCTTGGGCGGGTCACGGAACTGATCGCGGGCGGAAACCAGCAGCTGTTCGCGCAGGGCATCACCAATGCGACCGTTTTCCGCGCGATTCGCGAATCCCCCCTGATCGAATACGAGATGGCGTACGGATCGTCCTCCGAGCTCACGTTCAATCCGGTGGGTCCACGTTTTAATGACGGACGCATCAATCCGTTCCATGTGCCCGAAATCAGGGAGGCCATGAACTGGCTGGTGGACCGTGATCACATCGTCGATGAGATCTATGGAGGACTGGCGGTAGCCCGCTACCTGCCCCTGAACACCGCATTTCCCGATTACGCCCGCCTGGCATCGACCGCTCGCGAACTGGAGATACGCTACCGTTACGCACCTGAACGTGCGCGCGAAGTCATTCATCGGGAGATGCACGCCCTGGGTGCGACGCTGCGAAACGGCCGCTGGGAGCATGACGGGGCTCCTGTGCGGCTCACCATACTGATACGCACAGACGACGAGCGCCTGCGCATCGGCGACTACGTTGCCAATCAATTCGAGGACATCGGATTCTCGGTGGAACGCCTGTATCGCGCCGCTGACGAGGCCTCGAGGATCTGGATCACCGCCGATCCGGCCGTCGGCCGCTGGCATGTCTATACGGGCGGATGGGTGTCTCCGTCCATCAATCGGGACCTGGCCGAGCAGTTCACGTATTTCTACACGCGCAGAGGCCGGCCGGAACCGCTATGGCAAGTCTATGAACCAACCCCCAGGTTCGATGAACTTTCCGACCGACTGCAGCGACGCGATTACGTGGACTGGGACGAACGGCTGGCCATGATGGCGGAAGCCACGGAACTGGCTCTGCAGGATTCAGTGCGCGTCTGGCTGGTGGACCGTCTCAACGTCCTGCCACGTGCCAGCAATGTGGCCATCGGTGTGGACCTTGCCGGTGGTATCGCAGGTGCCTCAATCTGGCCGTATACGCTGCGTTATACCGACCGCCTTGGCGGACGGGTCGTGGTTGGTCTGCCCAACCTGCTGACGGAACCCTGGAATCCGGTTGCGGGCAGCAACTGGGTGTTCGACATGATGGCACTGCGGGCATTGCGCGATTCAGAGCTGTTACCGGACCCGTTCACGGGTCTGTTTCAGCCGAACCGGATCTCGCATGCCGAAGTGACCGTGCAGCAGGACGTACCTGTCAACAGCACGCTGGATTGGATAACGCTGGGACGGCAGGCGCAGATTCAGGTACCCGACGATGCCTGGTACGGATGGGACAGCAGCCGTTCGGATTTCGTCACAGTCGGCGAGGCACACCCCGACGGGCTGGAGGCTCGCACGCATGTGCGGTTGCACTACGAAAGCACTTACCTGCAAAGGCAGTGGCACGACGGCTCCCGGCATTCTGTCGCGGATCTCATTCTGCCATTCATTCTGACATTCGAACGCGCACAACCGGAATCCGTATTCCACGATCCCTCACATGCCGCGCCTTTTGAAGTATTCCGGCAGCACTTCAAGGGATGGCGCATCACCTCGACTGAACCGCTGATCGTCGAAGCCTGGAGCGACCAGATCTTTCCCGACGCAGAGTGGATCGCAGCAGCCCGAACGCCATCCATGGAAATGTGGATGGAGATGACTCCATGGACAGCACCCTGGCACATTCTGGCCCTGGGGATACTCGCGGAAAGGCAGGGAGAACTGGCATTCTCCTCCAGCAGAGCCGACCGCGAGCGCACCGACTGGATGAGCTATGTGGCAGGTCCCAGTCTGCGGATTCTGGAAAGGCATCTGGGAAATGCCGCCATCGGAGGGTTCGTTCCTTTTGCTGACGCGTTGTCGCCATGGCTGACCGAAGGTGAAGTTTCAGAACGCTACGCCGCCCTTGCCGACTGGTACGATCACCGTCGGCACTTCTGGGTTGGCAATGGGCCGTTTTATCTGCACTCGGTGCATCCCGTGGAGCGCAGTGTGGTGTTGAGGCGGTTCGAGCAATACCCGGATCCGGCCGATCGCTGGTTGCGGTTCACACGTGCTCCGATTCCGGTTCTCGATCTGGATGGCCCGCTGATTGTTGAGCAGGGCGACGACGCCGACTTCAGACTGGACATACGCTTGGGCGACTCGCCGCACCCTTCCGAAACCATAGCGACGATTCAGTACCTGCTGTTCAACAACCAGGATGAACTTGTCACGGAGGGTCAGCTCGATCCCGCCGATTCCGACCCCGCTGCGCCGGGCCAATGGCAGATCACACTCTCGGCCGCGGTAGTGCAGCGACTGGGATCCGGTGCGAACAGCCTGGAAGTCGCGGTCACATCCATTGACGTTGCCATGCCGGTGTTTGCAACGCATGCATTCGCCAGCGTGCCAGCCCGCCATAGCAACCCTGAAATCTCAACCGGCGGAAACGTTCCGTGAGGCGCCCATGCTGAGCGCAGCGCCAGCTCAGCGCGGTCGCGCGACGCTGGCGGACCTGCGCAGGATTCTTCTTTACGGCATCGCCCGCGTCGTGACCCTGTTTCTGACTGTCGTGGTCGGAGTTTATCTGGCCATATTCATCGCCAACATGGGCGGACAGGTCGACGAACTTCGCCTGGCGCAGATCCGGAACAACGCGGCCGAACTGATTCGTGCCGATCCCGCGTTCATGGACATGGCATCCGAGCAACGCAACGCGCTGATCGAGATCCAGGTGGCACTGGAAGTTGAGAGACTTCGGCTGGATCAGCCATTCCTGCGTCGCAGTGTGGATTATTTGTGGCAGGCGATTCGCCTGGACCTCGGCCGTGCCGAACAGATGCACAGTGACGCCGGCTCGCGCCAGGTCCGCGCGATCATCCTCGAGCGACTCCCGGCCACCCTTCTCCTGTTCGGCACGGCCAACATCCTGGTGTTTGTCGTTTCCATCGTCATCGCGCTGACCCTGTCCCGTCGCTATGGCAGCGGTCTTGATCGCGCGGTCATCGGACTCGCACCCACCTCGGCGGCCCCCGGCTGGTTCTACGGAATATTTCTGATCCTGGTGTTTGCTTTTCTCATACCGGCGCTGCCACCGGGTGGCATGGTCACCACACCGCCTCCGGAGAACACGCTGGCCTGGCTGCACAGCGTGGCGCGCCACATGCTGCTGCCGGTGGCTGCAATCTTCCTGTCTTCGATATTCATCTCCATCTACTCCTGGCGCACGTTCTTCCTGATTCATTCCAGCGAAGACTACGTGGAAATGGCCAGGGCTAAAGGGCTGGACGACCGCACGATTGAACGTCGCTACATACTGCGCCCCACTCTGCCTCCTATTGTCACCAGTTTTGCGCTGATGCTGATCGGTCTGTGGAGTGGTGCGATCATTCTCGAACAGGTTTTCAACTGGCCGGGACTGGGCAGTCTGCTGTTTGCCGCCATCGGTCATCGCGATACGCCGGTCATCATCGGTTCAGTCGTGATATTCGCCTACCTGCTGGCGCTGACCGTGCTGATTCTGGATGTGATCTACGCAATCCTGGATCCCCGCGTGCAGCTGGAAGGGCGGACGTGAAACGTTGGCGCGAGCAGGCGAGAGCCATTGCACGTTACCCGTCCGCAGTCGCAGGCGCGACGATCATTATCGTCCTGGTTGTGGTGTCGGCCTGGACACTGATCTCGATACCGCACCAGGAAGCCGTCTCCCTGTGGCGCGGCGGCAGCCAGTGGCAGCAGCTGCCAGTCAACGCACGTCCACTGTGGGTGAACTGGCTGCGCGCCGGCAAGCTACCCCCAACGCTGCACATAGAAGCGGACCCGGCAGCCGTGAGCGATGAAACGTTCGACGGCGGGCGTCGCCTGACAATTCCGCTTGCGATTGACTATACGTGGAATGACTTCCCTTCCGAGCTCAACCTGTTTGTCTCCACGCGGTTCACAGATCACGAACCATTTCTTCGCATGACCTGGTTTACACCCGACGGCCGGGAGATTCCACTCGGCGGACAGCGGGCGCGCGACGGGCAACGCATCGCGATCTCGCAGAACTGGGATCTGGAACGCAGGCTGGACGGACCGGTACACGTGCAACTGTTTGCCGACCCGCAGCAGCAGGGTTCGCCTGTCGTACTGCCCGGACACTACACGCTGGAGATCGACGCCATCCTGTTCGATCCGAATGCCGAAATGGACGTCAGCCTGCTGAGCTACGGTCGGGTACACGGCTGGGCCGGCACGGATCATCAGCGTCGTGATCTGATGGTCGCACTGTTGTGGGGCACTCCGGTTGCACTTGCATTCGGACTCGCCGCAGCGGTCGGCACGACCTTGGCGACGCTGGTCATCGCGGCGATAGGCGTGTGGTTCCGTGGCTGGGTGGACGCAGCGATCCAGCGCCTGACCGAAGTCAACATGATCCTGCCTCTGCTGCCGGTGCTCGTCATGGTCGGCACACTGTACTCGACCAGCATCTGGCTGATGCTCGGACTCGTGGTGGCGCTTGGCATCTTCAGCGCCAACATCAAAATATACCGCTCCATGCTGCTGCCAGTCCGTAACGCTTCCTATATCGAGGCCGCCCGCTCCTATGGGGCCGGAAACGCCAGAATCATTCTCCGCTACATGATGCCGCGCATACTGCCTGTGCTGATTCCCGGCTTCGTTATCCTGATCCCGACCTTCGTTTTTCTTGAAGCATCGCTGGCGGTACTTGGTCTGGGCGACCCTGTCCTGCCCACCTGGGGCAAGCTGCTGCATGACGCACAAACCAACAGTGCCCTCTATCACGGCTACTACTACTGGGTGCTCGCGCCGTCTGTGATGCTGATGTTGACGGGCCTGGGGTTCGCCATGCTCGGCTTTGCGCTGGACAGGATTTTCAACCCACGACTCAGAGGTCACTGAGAAGCTGCCATCGGGTCAGGAGAACCATTTGAGCGCGCTGCTGGAAATTCGAGATCTGCGACTTCACTACCGCACGACCCGGGGCATCGCCCGTGCCGTGGACGGCGTGGATCTGACCGTGCAGCGCAATGAAGCCCTGGTCGTGCTCGGGGAATCCGGCTGTGGAAAAACCTCGCTGACGCGAGCGCTGTTGCGTCTCCTGCCGCGCAACGTGGCCGATTACGGCGGCAGGGTCATGCTGGACGGCAGAGACGTCATGTCCTTGTCCGATCGCGAATTTCGCAGTTCCGTCCCCTGGCGGCAGGTTTCCGTCGTGATGCAGGCGGCAATGAACGCACTCAATCCTGTGATCCGTGTGGGCGATCAGGTTGCAGAACCCTTGCGCGTACACCTCGGCTACACGCACAAGGCCGCGCTGCGCCGAGCCGCGGAGGTCTTCACACTGGTCGGGCTGCCGGCCGACTTCCTGACTCGCTACCCGTTCGAGCTCTCCGGAGGCATGCGTCAGCGTGCCGTCATTGCGATGGCACTGGTCACCGATCCACCGCTGATCATTCTGGACGAACCCACATCGGCTCTGGACGTGCTCACTCAGGCTGCCATCATGAACCTGCTGAAGCGGATCAAATACGAACTAGGCACCAGCTTCATTCTGATTACGCACGATGTGGCCACATCAAGTGAGATTGCCGATCGCGTCGCGCTGATGTATGCGGGGCAGCTCGTGGAATCCGGCCCGGCCAGTGACTTCTTCACCAGGCCCGCACATCCCTATGCCCAATTGCTGATGGACAGCGTCCCCCGCCTGCGCGGCACCACGGCACCCACGCATATCCCAGGCCAACCACCCAACCTGCTGAATCTCCCTCACGGCTGCCGGTTCGCCGAGCGCTGTCCGTCGCGTTTCCCCGCCTGTGAAGAGCCCCCGCCCCTTTTCCGATCGCCCGGTGGCCCCGACTCGCGATGCTGGCTGCAGGCGCCGCAGGCACTCGAAGGAGGCGCAGTATGACGGCGCCACATGATCCGGATTCGGAGAACGGCGTCCTGGTCAGGGCGCGCGAACTTCGCACCTGGTACGAACTGCGCCGCTGGGGCCTGCTGCGTATCGGTGATGTGCGCGCCGTTGATGGTGTCGACTTCCAGCTCAATCGCGGCGAGGCGGTGGCATTCGTCGGCGAAAGCGGCTGCGGCAAGAGTTCGCTGGCAAGAACTCTGCTGGGCCTGACGCGTCCGACAGCCGGCACAGTCTCATTTCAGGGCGTGGACCTGACGACCCTTCGCGGCGAAGCGCTGCATCGGTACCGGGCCAGCGTGGGCTACGTTCAACAGGATCCCTACGGCGCACTGCCGCCGTTCATGACCATCGGCCGCCTGCTCGAGGAGCCGCTGATCATCCATGGCGTAAAAAAGCGCAGCGAAAGGCAGCAACGAGTCGCTGCGGTTCTGGATGAGGTGCGATTGACTCCGGTGGAAGAATACCTCACCAAGTTTCCCCATATGCTCAGTGGCGGTCAGCAACAGCGTGTGGTGATTGCTCGAGCACTGATCCTGCAACCGGCCATGATAGTTGCCGATGAACCGGTCTCCATGCTCGATGCGTCGGTACGCGTCGAGATCCTGCAGCTACTCAAGCGAATCCAGGCAGAGCACAACCTCACGCTTGCGTTCATCACCCACGATCTGTCTACGGTTCGCTACTTCGCCTCGCGCATCTTCGTCATGTATGCAGGCAAGATCATCGAACAGGCCCGGGTGGATGAACTGTTGCGCAATCCCGCGCATCCCTATACGCGGGCGCTGCTGAATGCCATTCCGGACCCGGAACCGGGCAATGCGGATCGCATCCGCGATGTGCCCGTCGGCGAGCCGCCCAGCCTGCTCAATCCACCCGCCGGTTGCCGTTACCACCCTAGATGCCCCGAGGCGATGGCGGGTCTGTGTGACACGCGGGAACCGGGCGCTTTCGGGATCGCAGCGGATCATGTCGCGGCATGCTGGCTGCATGCGCCGGACCGGGACTAGTACCAGATCCGATATCCCCTGCGACTGGTACGGGCCAGGCCTTCGAATACCAATGCACCCGTTGCCTGCTCGAACAGGAACGGTGCGCCGGTATAAGGATCGTAGAGTTCAGCTGGACCCAGCAGCACCGCGCCGCGGCCATCGGTGATACCTGCGGATCGCATTTCGCTCGCCAACAGTGTCGCGCGCCGTATGCCTTCCACATCCGCCGCATAGGCGGCATGACGCGCGAGCGCCTGTACAACCGGATCCAGTATCGCAAGCACGGACCGGCCACCGGGATTGTAAAGCACCCGGTGCACACCGCCCGACCACGCGTTGATGCGGTAATCACCAGCCAGCTCGACGGCATCCGGATATGCTTCGACGGGCACGTTCAGCAGGCTGTGCAGCTGAGCCAGTTCCAACGCGTAACGGTTTGCGAAGTCCTGCACCTTGACCAGGGGCCGGAACAGCGATGCCCCTACCCTTTCACCGAAACCGCGTGCCTGCGCCGACTGAGCGCCGGACGCCGGGTCCGCGCCGCGAGCCAGTTGCTCCACCCAGGCAATCGCTTCCAGCCATTCGCTGACCATCGCACGCCTCATGTCCAGTTCTTCAGCCGTCAGAGGCGCCCGCCACAGCGGTGGAATGGCCTCTGCCGCAAGACCATCCGGTAGACGCTTGAGCACGATTGCCCCCAGACGAAAGTGATCGATCAGCCGCTCTGCCACCAGCCTGCGGCCGGTCATCGTGGCGCTGTTTGCCAGCATGCGCCGCCAGAATGCCAGCTCTTCGTTCAGCAGTTGCCGTACCAGTGCCACGTCACCGTCGGCGGCCGCGCTCCACGCACGTACCATCCAGATCCGCTGACCCGCGGTCAGGGGACCGACTACGGTCCACGGAGACAGACGGGTGGTGCCGGCCGGCTCTATCCATTCCCGGTGAGCAAGCAGATCCTCATAGCGATCCACCAGCCACTGCATCTCATCCAGCCAGACCTCGATGTCGGCATCACGTCCGCTCAATCCCTGCAGACACACATCGTCCGGACTCTCCGCTCGCCAGCACAGGGCATCGAAGACTCGAGCCACGTCTGACGCCGCAGCACTGCCGGCGACCGGCTCCTGCACACGGGCGGCCAGGGGATCACGCTCTGACAATGCCCGCTGCGGCTCCTCCCGCAGGCGCAGCAGCCAGTCGAGCCGCTCCCTGCCAGCGACGCTCGCGTCCACCTCTTGCGGCGCCGCGAAACCAAGCGCCAGGGGCCAGCCATTGTCGACGCTCTGCAGGTCTGCACTGTCGGGCACCATGGCTGCCAGAACCCCGGCTTCTGAAATCGGCTCCGCATCGCCCCAGTTGACGATGAGCAGCACCACATAAAAGCCACCCAGCAGGACACCGACCGCGCCGAAAATCCACGCGATCAGCTGTAGCAGGATACGTCCGGCGACCATGAGTCGAGGTTAACACAGCGCCCGAACTCGAAATTCCCCGCCGAGCAGGTACAATCGGATGCATAAGCGGCTTGAACCGCAATCCGCCTGGCGAATTCTGGTGAGGAGATTCTGATGAACCGAGCAACGATCAAGCGACTGCTTCCGTTAACCATACCTGCAGCCGCCCTGACTCTGGCCGCCTGTTCCAACGTCGAGTCATCAGACACAGAAGGCGGATGGCAGCATCCGGTCACGGCCTGGGGCGATCCCGACCTGCAGGGCATGTGGCCTATTGGTCACCTCGCCGGCAACGTGCCGCTGCAGCGTCCCGCCGAATTCGGCGACCGGCTTTTCCGGACTGAAGAAGAGCTGGAAGCACGCGCCGCCCAGCTGGAGGCACAGCGTGACAGTTACGAAAGAGAAATCGAGGGCAATCGCCTGGGCATGGGCCACTGGGCAGAGAGCCGGGCCACCGCACAGCTGGAACGCCAGACCTCACTGATTGTCGATCCGCCGAATGGCCAGCTTCCGGAACTCACCGCAGCCGGCCAGGCCAAGGCTGCCACTCTGGGCAGCACATGGTTCCTCAATGAGTTCGAAACGTTCGATGACTTTGACAACTGGGATCGCTGTATCACGCGAGGCATGCCGCCCTCCATGCTTCCGTTTCATTACAACAATGGCATTCAGGTCATGCAGGTTCCGGGTTATGTGGTGATCCGTCTGGAAATGATCCACGAAACCCGCATCATCCCGGTGGACGGTCGTCCGCCGCTGCCCAACGAGATACGCACCTGGCTGGGAAGCTCGCGTGGACACTGGGAAGGCAACACGCTGGTCATTGAAACAACGAACTTCAATGGCAAAGCGCATATGACCAATTTCGGCAACATGGGGTCGCCCCGTCGCAACTACCCGACCAGCGAATCCCTGCGCCTCGTCGAACGTCTCACGCGTATCGACTATGACACGATCGAATATGAGATCACGATCGATGATCCGGAAATGCTGACCCGCTCGTGGACGGCATCGTTCCCGTGGTACCAGCAGGCCGACTACGAGTTCTTCGAATATGCGTGCCACGAAGGCAACGAGCTTATGATCACGGCGCTGGGCGGCACGCGAGCGCAGCGTGAACGCGAGGCCGCCGCCGCCACAAACTGAATTCGAAAAATCACGCCGACAGCGACAAGGCGCCATTTGACTGCAGGTCGGATGGCGCCTTTTTCATTGCCTTATAGGTTATCCGGGTAGCCTGAATTCGGACCTGCCTGCTTACCGGGTGATGTACCGGACTCGCAGGCCATGAGGATCCGCGCGCTCAACACCATCCGCGCCAACGTTGCTGACGCGTACGATACCGAGTACGTCGCCACTGCGCCCATCGTCGGTCACCGCCAGCACTCCCAGCCCCGGTGTGGTTCCGGTGGCGATATGCGGGTCGCCGCTCAACGGAGTCGGACCGCGAAATGCGACGAATACCAGTTCACCATCCGGTGAGCGATCCGTGAGGTCCGGTGCCGCATTGTCGGTATGCACGCCGTTCAGGGGAATGGTTCCGATATGGCGGTCGTCGGCAGTGCCCAGCACCTCCACCACATCCCCATGACGGTCCATGACCCAGAGATAGCGTCCGTCACCGGTGACCACCATCCCGTGCGAATCGTGTTCTCCATCGCGCGAGAAGACGACTACCGGCGCCGGTGTGTTCGGCGATCGCGTTTCACTGAGAGAAGCGAAGTCAGCGAGCGAAAACCGGTACACCTCGAATCCATACAGATGCAGATGATCCATGGGTCCGGGACGACCGCCGGAGTTCACATACATCTGGTTACCCACCTGCTCACCGCCACACCCGTTACCTTTTACCGTAGTCATGTCGTATTCGGCGACGATGCGCATGGGCGTGGGCCGCGGATCAACCACCAGCAGGCCGCCTCCGCGCAGCGTCACGAAAGCGAGATTGCCGCTGTCACTCAGCACAGGACAGATGGGCGCATTGTCGGGCCTGATGTCCTGCGCTTCACAGGCGGCCCCGCCTGGCGTGGTGCATGTTGCGAGATCGAGCGTGGCATCCGGATTATGGATGAATCGATTCACACTGAAGTCGGTGTCGATGCGCTCAAGTCGTTTACCGTTCTGATTGGCTACCAGAATGTAACTGCCATCAGGTGACGGATAGGCCGCATGTGCCTGCTGTCCGGTTGCCGACTGCGTCGTGCGAATGCAATCCAGCGGTTCACGGCTTGCGGCATCGATCAGCAGGACATGTCCGCTGGCAACGAATGCGACAGATGCATGCGTATGTTCGTGGTTGAACAGCACCATATGCGGACGTACAGGGTCTGCGCCGGTGCGCTCGCGGCAAAGCGCCGAAGCCTCAGCGCCAAGATCGATTGCCTCAGCCGACCCCGGCAGTGAGACCGGTTCCGCACTGAAGCCACTGCCGTCGAATATATACAGGGTGCCGCCATAGTTCCTGCCGGGACTGTCGGACTGATCGATCATCCAGACTTCCCAGGCCGAAGCCGACTGCTGAGGGGCAACCTCGGAAGCGCCACCGCACGCTGCCAGGGTAGCGACGAAACTGGCGGACAAGACAGTGTGAAGCGATGACTTCGCAGCTGTTCGGAACTTGAATCGCATCATTGCATCAGGCCTCCCGCCTCATGCTGCGCCAGGAACGGCGTAGCAAGCTTATCACGCACGCACTGAGGGGCAGCCCGAGTCGTCAGATCTCTGGTGCGATATAGCGGTAGCGGCGATAGTCGGGTTCCCAGATGGATTCCTGCAGTGTCGCGGCCTGTGTCGGCTCGTCCCTGGCCGGGCAAACGCCCTCTTCGACAGCTCGCGCCTGAACCGCCGCCGCTACGCGCAGCGACACTTCACGCAGGCGGTTCATAGCCGGATACAGAAGTCCGGACTCGAGCTCGGCATCCGTCACGCACGCCGACAAAGCATCCACAGCCGCGCTCAGCATGCCGTCGGTCACGCGACGGGCACCAGCCACCAGCGTCCCCAGTCCCAGACCCGGAAAGACGAACACGTTGTTACCCTGCCCGACGCGAATTCGCCGGCCTTCAAAATTGACGTCCGAGAACGGACTCCCGGTGGCAACCAGCGCACGTCCTTCAGTCCATTCAATCACCTTGCGCGGTGTCGCTTCAGACTGATCCGTAGGATTGGAGAACGGCATGATCAGCGGTCGCTGCACATGTCTGGCCATTTCCGTGACGAGACCGGCGGTAAACGCGCCGGCCTGACCACTGGTACCGATAAGCACGGTTGGCTTGTACGCGGCGATCACCTCGGCCAGTCCCGGTCGCACCGGTGTATTGAGGTTGAATCGCTCGGCATCCTCGACCGACCAGGCCAGTTCGCGCTTGTACTCCTCGCGAAAGTCCTTGCCGCCTACGAGCAGACCCCGGCTGTCCAGGACGGCGACTGCAGTGCGCAACTTTTCCTCGGACATACCCAGACCCGCGAACATCTCGCGCAACTGGCGCGTAATGCCAAGCCCGGCGGCTCCCGCACCGTGAATCACTACACGCTGCTCGCGAGGATCATCGCCGGTGACTCGCAGGGCCGACCGCACTCCGGCCGCGGCAACGGCCCCCGTACCCTGTATGTCGTCGTTGAATGACGGCACGGTATCCCGATATCGATCGAGAATGTGCAGCGCATTGTCCTTGCGAAAGTCCTCCCACTGGATCAGTGCGCCCGGGAACACGGCGGCAACCGCGGACACGAATTCCTCGACCAGAGAGTGGTACTCCTCACCACGCAGACGCGGATGCGGCCATCCCCGGTACAGCTCGTCGTCAAGCAGCAGGCTGTTGTCCGTGCCTACATCCAGACTGACCGGCAGAGTCAGCGCCGGGTGAATACCCGCGCCGGCGCAGTACAGCGCGAGTTTACCTACCGTGATCGCAAAACCACCGCAGCCCTGATCACCAATTCCGAGTATCGATTCGTTGTCAGTGACGACCAGGAGGCGGACATCGCGGTCCGCTGCAATGCGTTCGAGCACGGTGCGAATGCGTCCGCGCATGTCGGGCGTAATCCACAGTCCGTGCGTGCGACGGAAATAGTGACTGAACCTGCGTGTGGCGAGCCCGACCGTGGGTGTGTATACCACCGGCATCAGCTCCTCAAGGTGCTGCGCCAGCAGTTTGTAGAACAGGTGCTCGTTCCGCTCCTGCAGCGTCGCAAGATTAATGTACTGTTCCAGCGGTGTACCGGCTGATCGAAACGCGGCATACGCACGCGCGACCTGCTGTTCCATCGTGTTGTACTGATAGGGCAGCAGGCCTTCCAGGCCGAACTCGCGACGCTCGTCCCTGGTAAAGGCGGTGCCCTTGTTCAGCATCGGGTGACGAATCAGGTCTACGCCGGTAAGCCCCACATCCAGGACCTCCTGGCGCGGATGCCTGGCGTAGTCTTTCAGAGTTTCCATCCGTGTCCAGTCGTGTTGATTGAATTGATCCGCCGCTGTATCCGTACGTCGGTGACGCTGTCTGGTGCCGCGAGGCGACTGTCGATCAGTTCGCCTCCAGCAATGCCTGGCGACGTGACAGTATAAAGCTGCGTATGGCGTCTATTTCCTCGGCACTCAGCCACTCACCGAAAGCCGGCATGCCGAGACTTTCCAATGCCCCCTGCCCGACGATCTGCGGGTAGCTGTCGAATACCGATGGCAGCGAATAGCGAATGTCGGCGATGATGCCGCCGCTTGCCGCATCGCCGCCATGGCAGACATAGCACCATTGCGTGTACAGACGGCGTCCGCTGGCAACCGTCTGAGGATCGAGCGTTACGTCGATCGGCGTCAGCGGCGGGCGTGGCTGGCTGCTGACAGGGACAATCGGCTCTTCGCCATCCAGCCTGAAGGTCCAGACCCGGCCCTCTGCCTTGTACATGCCGGACGGGTTGAGCCCGTAACCAGCCACCGCGCCGCCCCAGCCGGCCAGCACGGTCACATACTGTACACCGTCGATCTGGTAGGTCATTGGCGCGGCGATGATGGAATTACCCACCTGCACTTCCCAAATGACTTCGCCACGATCAGCAGTGACGGCGAGGAAACGTCCATCCGAAGTGCCCTGAAACACAAGGTTACCCGCCGTCGCGAGCGTACCGCCGTTGGATCCTGCCGGATGCGCCACGCGCCAGCGCTCACGCTGCTCCACCGGATCCCAGGCCAGCAGCGACCCTGGCGGCTGTGGCGGAACTTCCGGCGCACCCTCGGGCGGCACCGGCTCCGGATACAGATCAGGCAGCGCGCGGGCACCCAGGTCCACGCCGAGATTCCAGACACCGGGCTGGAACTCAAAGTCCGGGTTCTGCAGGTAGGCAAAGCCACCGCTGGTGACCGGGATGTAGACCAGACCCGTGTCCGGATGCCAGGACATGGGGTTCCAGTTGTGTGCACCTCCGGGGCCTGGCGTGATGAGCACCGGCTGCTCGCTGCCATACCTCGCACCGGGCGTTTCCACCGGCCGTCCGGTCTCCATGTCGATATGCGTGGCCCAGGTCACGGGCGCAAAAGGTTCGGCGGATAACAGTTCGCCGGTGAGTCGATCGAGCACATAGAAGAAGCCGTTCTTGGGTGCCTGCATCAGCACCTGGCGCTCCTCGCCATCGATCACCAGGTCCGCGAGGATCATGTGCTGCGTTGCCGTGTAGTCCCAGTTCTCGCCAGGAACGACCTGGTAGTACCAGACCAGCTCTCCGGTGCCTGGCCGTAACGCGAGTATGGACGCGACAAAAAGGTTGTCCCCGCCATCGGGACTGCGTGCTGCCTGCGACCAGGGAGAACCGTTACCGGTACCTATATAGAGCAGGTCCGCCTCGTCATCGTAAGCCATGGAATCCCAGACGGTGCCTCCACCGCCGACTTCCCACCATTCTCCGGTCCAGGTCTCGGCAGCCATTTCCAGCTCCGGGTGCTCGAACGGCTCGTCGGGATTCCCGGGTACGGTATAGAAGCGCCAGCGCAGATCCCCGGTCGCGACGTCGTAGGCGGAGACGTAGCCACGAACGCCGTACTCGGCGCCGCCGTTACCGATAACGACCATGTCCCTGACGACACGCGGCGCGCCGGTGATGCCGTAGGGCTGATCGGGATCAGTCGTCTGCACTTCCCATATCAATCGCCCGTCGCGGGCATCCAGCGCTGCGAGGCGACCATCGAGCACACCGACAAACACGCGTCCATCCTGCAATGCGACACCACGATTGATGACGTCGCAACACACCTGTCGACCGTGAGACCTGGGCACCTGCGGATCCCATTCCCAGAGCAACTCGCCGCTCACGGCATCGAGCGCGTACACCACACTCCAGGGAGCCGTGGCGTACATCGTGCGTCCGGCCACCAGCGGCGTAGCCTGAAGGCCGCGGAAGGTGCCGGTATCGTAATGCCAGGCCAGTCCAAGTCTGTCGACATTGCCGGCACTGATCTGCGACAAGGGGCTGAACCTGGTCTCGGCGTCGTTTAGGCCGTGCCTGAGCCATTCACCCGACACAGTGGCCGCCGCCGGTGCGGACAGGCTGTCGGCGTCACTGGCGACCCCGTTGCGCTCGTCGGCGCAACCAGCCAGTAGCGAAATCAGCAATGCGCAGCAGACAGTTCGAAAGGTGTTCGAAAATTTCATGTTCTGATACCCCCCGGTTTCAGGCCGCGGGACGTGACCCGGCAGCGCCGCCGCGAAGTATAACTGACCGGAGGGGTTGTATCCGGGCACATAGTTGCGCAGGATCAGGCCACAACTGGCTGTTCGCGACACAAAGGCCGCCGGGGGGACGACGTTCGGTGGTGATGGAGAAGAATCATGACAAACCACAGGAAATGCCGGCCGAAACCGCCCAGGCAGCACGCTTCCATGGCACCGGTATCCGCGGACATCGGATCAGGCGCGATCAGACTGAACCGCCGACACTTGCTGCTGGCCGCCGCCGCCGGATTCACCGCATCAGCCACCTCCACGTTTGCGCAGCCTGCGGCGGACAATAGAACCGGGCGAGCCGCACCTGCCAGCGACCGAATCCTGTTGCGCAACGGCTGTGTGCTCAGCATGGACCCGCAGATCGGCGACTTCGACCGCGCCGACGTATTGATCGAAGCCGGTCGCATCAGTGCAATCGCACCCGACCTGGCGGCAAGCGGCGACGACCTGCAGGTTATCGATGCCACCGGCATGATCATCATGCCCGGTTTCGTCGATACCCACCGGCACATGTGGCAGGGGCCGCTGCGCAGCGCCCTTCCGGATGGGCTGCTCAGTGACTACTCGCGCGACATCACCGGCGCGGCACGTGCGGTCTACCGACCGCAGGATGCCTATGCCGGCGACCTGATCAGCGCGCTGGGCGCATTGAATGCCGGCATAACGAACATTCTCGACTGGTCACACATAGGCAACAGTCCCGAACACACGGACGCTGCAATTGCGGGACTGCGCGAGTCCGGTATACGTGGTGTCTATGCCTTCGGAGCCGGAACACCGGGTGCGGACAACCGGTTCCCCGACGACATACACAGGCTGCGTCGCGAGCATTTCGCCAGTGACGACCAGCTGCTGACACTGGCCATGGCCGCCGGCACCAATCCTGCTCAATGGTCAATCGCCCGCGACGTGGGCGCGTTCATCAGTGTTCATATCGTCGGCGGTATGGGCGGCATCACTGAGGCAGCCATGGGTCCGGATGTCACCTACATCCATTGCACCAACCTCTCACCCGACGCATGGCGCATGATCGCGGACACCGGCGGGCACGTCTCCATTGCCGGCCCCATAGAAATGCAGATGCGCCACGGCAATCCGCCCATTCAGGAATCGCTGGATGTCGGGATACGTCCCAGCCTCAGCGTGGACGTGGAGACACAGCAACCGGCTGACTTCTTCAGCCAGATGCACTCGGTCTTCACCCTGCAGCGTATGTTTGCCAACGAGCGGCATGCACGGCAGGAAGATGACGCGCCGGAACTGCTGTCAGTACGCGACGTGGTCGAGTTCGCCACCGTTCGTGGCGCGCTCGCGAACCAGTTGGATCACCGCATAGGATCGCTGACGCCAGGCAAGGATGCCGATGTGATCATGCTCGACATGCAGGCCATCAATGTGCTGCCGGTGAATAATGCCTATGGCGCGATCGTGCTCGGGATGGACACCAGCAATGTCGATACCGTATTCGTAGCGGGCCGCGCCCGGAAGTTCGCCGGTCGCCTGCTGGATGTGGATCTTGATCGTGTCGCACGACTGGCCGCCGAATCGCGTGAGTATATTCTCTCCGCCGCGGGCTGGACGGACAGCCGACTCGGAGACAGCCGGCCAGGGAGCTGAAGTTCAGCGCCGTTCCGGGAAACTGACCAGCATGTTGTGTAGCGGCAGTTCGGCGAGCCTGGTCTCCGAGCTGCCATCGTTCCTGAGCTGCTCAAATCGTTCGAACGTGTACGGCATGCCTTCGCTGGCAAGCGTCGGACCGTCAGACACGTGAAAGTGCAGGTGCGGCTCCGTGCTGTTGCCGGAATTACCGACGCGACCAAGCACTTCGCCCCGACGCACACGCTGACCCGGCTGCACGCCGATACTCCCCGGCTGCAGATGCGCGTAAGTCGCATAGCGGCCGTCGTGCAGATCCAGCACGACGAAATTGCCGGCCAGCGTATCCAGTGTGACCGGAACTGCCCTGGACATCAGACCCGGAACGTTCTCGGGAATATCATCTCGCACGGCAACCACCGTGCTGTCGGCAACGGCGAATACATCCTCACCGTACGCAAAATAGGACGCATTGTTTTCAGCGTCACCATCGAATGTCCTTCCCGCCTCATCGATTCTCACCCAGTCGGCAGCGAACCGTTGCGCGATATGTGCATGGCCATCGACAGTCAGCAGCCCGCGACGATGCACAGATGAATTGCCGGGACCGTTGACGGCAAGCCAGCCGCCACCGGCCAGCGGCGCCGACAGCGGGGAGAATTCGGCCATGCCGACCTTTACATCGGCCACCGTGAACACCTGATCGCGAACCGTGATGCGGTGAATCAGGCGCCCGGGCACAGCCTCGGTTTCATCCATGCGCAACCATAGGTACGCGACTGAACGGCGCCCCGGCGCCAGAACACGAAGGTCGGCAGCCCGGTCCGCTGCGGCCGCGTCCACACGTGCCCCGCCCACGGGCCGCAACAGTGCATTGAGTTCGGCACGTTCGAAGCGTGCGAGCAGCCGTTCCTCACCCGCGCCGTCAGCCTCGCTGCCCGCGCCCAGCACATCGATACGCCGTATGGCCAGCGGATTAACGCCAAAGTTGGTCAGATGCAGTTCCCACGCCAGATGCCATGCGCCATCTGCTGCAAACGCAGGCGGCACGAATGGCGCGTCCACATGCAACTGAGCACCGAAAGGTTCCGGTGCACTCTGGACAGGCGCGGTCTGCTCACTCGTACGCGCTCGTTCAGAGCCAGAATCGCGGGTGCGGACAAGATTCAGCGGCAACGGTACGCCCTGATCCCAGGCCCCGATGATTCGCCCACTGGCTTCGTCCAGCCGTCCAAGATAGGTGGCACCGATGGCACGAATCTCGAACGTCACGGTGTCGCCATCAATCTTCATGACGTCGACCGCAAGTTCCGCGCCTCCCTGATCCGGACTGGTCAGCGTGGCCAGATGGACTTCATCGTCAGTCGTCGTAACGTCGACGATCAGGCGCAGGCTGGCGTCGTTCACCTGCAGGCTGCCTTCCCATCGTCCGTCCAGCGACTGAGCGCTCGCGACGAGTGCCGTCGTCATCGCAGCCATAACCAGCAGCGATCTCAGCAACTCACCCGGGCACACTTTTCGCCTGCGATCAGTAAACAACGCCTCGAACTCCACCTGGCCGCCCTGCGCCCCGAATACGATGATACCGGAGTTGCGCGGGAACGTTGAACACCCGGCTGCCGTGCGGGGTTGGGGTCGACGCCTCCCGGTGTTCGATACAGCGGGAAAGTTGAGCTATCCGGGGTCGGCCGGTAACCTGCCGGCCATGATGACCACCGACCTGCCCTGGCTGGACGCCCTGATCGGCCTGTCCGCGCTGATTCTGCTTGCCACGCTTGCGCACTTTCTCACGCGCGCGCTGCTGCTGCGCGCTCTGCACCGGCTGGCTTCACTTTTGCCCGGGAAAGCCGGAGAAGTCATTATCAGACACGGCGTTCTCGCCCGACTCGCCTATGTCGTGCCCTTGCTGGTCATTTCGCTGGGCATCGGCCTGGTGCCGGCCTTGCCGGGCAATGCGCCAGGCGTCATCTCCACCGTCACACAGTCGCTGATCTTCGTTGTCCTTGCCTGGACCGTATCGGCAATCCTGAATGTTGCCAATGCGCTGTACGAGAGACGCCCGGACTCCATGGGCAAGCCCATCAAGGGCTACCTGCAGATGGTCAGGATCATCCTGTTCATCGTATTCGGCCTGCTGATTCTCGGCACTCTGCTGGACCGCGATGTGCTGACGCTGCTCGCCGGTCTTGGCGCGGTCATGGCAATCATTCTGCTGATCTTCCAGACCACGATCCTGTCACTGGTTGCCAGCGTTCAGGTTTCATCCTACGACATGGTTCGGGTGGGCGACTGGATCGAGATGCCGGCGCTGAACGCAGACGGAGACGTCATCGACATTTCCCTGCACACCATCAAGGTGAAGAACTGGGACAAGACCATCACGACAATCCCGACCAACCGCCTGCTCACCGAAACCTTCAAGAACTGGCGCGGGATGCACGAAACCGGCGGCCGCAGAATCAAGCGTGCCCTGATGATCGATCAGACCACGGTGCGCTTCCTTACGGAAGAAGAACGTCAGCGCCTGCGCCGCCTCTTTCTGCTGGATGATTATCTCCGGAGCAAGGAAGAGGAAATCGAGGCGTGGAACCGCAAGCTGGCCGAACACGGCAGGGATCCTGCGAATACCCGCCGTCTCACCAACCTCGGCACGTTTCGCGCCTATGCGCTTCAGTATCTTGAGAACCATCCGGGCATCAACCACGGCCTGACGACGCTGGTGCGCCAGCAGGATCCGACGCCGGAAGGAATTCCTCTGGAACTGTGGTGTTTTACAGCCAGCACTGTGTGGAAAGTGTATGAATCCACGCAGGCCGACATCTTCGACCACCTGCTTGCGATACTTCCGGAGTTCGGACTGCGGGTATTCCAGCATCCCTCCGGTGTGGACTGGCGGGAAGGCATAAGAGGACTTGGCACAGCTGTGATCAATAGCGCGCAGCCGGAGAAGCCGGTCCAGGAGCGAGGTTCCGCCATGAAAGGCGACACTTAAGGCAGCTCAGATGCCGCCTGCAACCCCGAATATCTTCATCAGCAACGCAACCCGAATCCACATGCCATTTCGTTCCTGACGCCAGTACATGGCGCGAGGATCGCTGTCTACTATCGGGTCTATCTCTTTCCCGCGCGGCAACGGGTGCATGATGACACTGTCCGGCTTCATGCGTGCCAGCTGCTCCTGACCTATCGTGAACGCTGACAGGTCGACGGAACGCGATTCGCCGGCCTGATCCCATTCCGACTGCATGCGTGTCACGTACAGGGCATCGAGATCCGGCAACATCGCCGCAAGGTCGTCCGTCTCGCTGAAGGCAATGTCATATTCCCTGAGATGGGCCTTGACGTCCTCTTGCATCGCGAACGGCTGCGGTGCGATGAATACGACGCGCACGCCGGCATAGTGACGCATCAGCATGCACAGGGAACGCACCGTGCGCCCGCGTTTCAGGTCACCCATCATGCCGATGACCTTGCCGTCTATTCCCCCGCGTTCCTCGAAACTGCGCGCAAGTGTGTAGATATCCAGCAGCGCCTGGGTTGGATGCTGATCGGCACCGCTTCCGGCATTGATCACAGGCACAGGGCGCCCGATCGTGTCCATAAGGCGCGCCGCCTGCGCGGCCCGTCCGGGTTCGAGGGTACGCATGATGATGACATCGACGTAGGAGCTGAAGGTCCGTATCGCGTCGTCGAAACTCTCGCCCTTGACCTCGGATGACACGGCCGGATCACGGATCTCGCTGGTTCGTATGCCGAGGATGTGACAGGCATTGTTGAAGGACAGAAACGTCCGTGTGGACGGCTGCGTGAAATAGAGCATCGCACGGTGTGAGGGCAGCAGGGACTGCAGCGCGCGGGCGCCTTCGGCCGTTTTGGCGACCTGGCGCACATGCGTCGCCAGTTCGCACAGCTCATCGAGGAGATTACGGTCGAATCCGTGAGGATCGATCACATGGAACGGATACGGTACTTCGCTCCCGACGTGCCCGGTGTCACTGCTCGCTGCCATCGGCGCGAAGCTTACGGCCTTATTCGAAGCTGCCGCAAGTCGGCTGTTGCGCGCAAAGCTTTTCCAGCAGCGCCATGGTTTCCGGCAATGGATCGGCCTGTGGCACGAGAATCTCCGGCGGATAGCGTCCTGCGGCCAGATCCATGGGCGTGCGGCCGTCACGTCCGACCACGTTCAACTCGGCGCCGTGGTCGAACAGAAACTGAAGCACGTCGTTCCAGCCGTTACGCGCCGCGCCATGCACCGGCGTACGATCCACGGGCGGTACATAGCTGTAGTGATAGTTCTGGTTCAGGATCTCGGTGACGCGTATGCGGTACAGGAAGTGATCGGTATCCGGTGGCGTCAGACGACCGACCGGCAGCACCCGCCGATGGATATCTGCGCCGGCCTCGAGCAAGACCTTCAGCGTCTCAATCCGTTGCGCTTCGGTGGCATTTTCACCGCGCGTGGCACGAATGCCAAAACCCACGCCAGCAGCCGCCATGAATGGCGTGACACCGTACTGGTTCGGCAGCTCCACCAGCGCCCCGTGCTCCAGCAGCAGTTCAACTACGCTTGTATCCCCGGCGCGCGCGGCGCGCAGCAACGGCGTCGCACCGACTGACAGCATCTTGTCGGCACCGCGTTCGTTGATTCGCGACCGGTATTGCGGGCGCTGCTTCAGCTGAATATTCGGATCAGCGCCAAGGTCCAGCAGCAGTTCGATCAGGTCCCAGGCGGTCGTTTCGTCACCGTTACGCAGTGCGCGCCGGGCGAATGTCGGCGGCGTGTGCATATCCACCGCGTAGTAAAGCGGTGTGCGGCCGGCGAAGTCCCAGCGGTTGATATCGGCGCCGGCTTCGATCAGCGCACGAGCCAGGTCCAGGTGTCCATTGAGAATCGCAATATGCAGAGGCGTTGTCCGGTCCGGATCCTTGATATCGATATGCGCACCGGCATCCAGCAGAGGCTGAACGCACGCCAGGCAGCCCTCGCGCGCCGCATAGTGCAAAGCCGCGAAGCCGCCTTCATTCATGATCTTCTTGCGCGGCTCGGACGTGACGCGACGCTGCCAGTTGCGGTCAGTGCTGCGCATGTCGGGGTCGGCACCATGTGCCAGCAGCACTCGGATCATCTCCGTGTGCTGATGAGCGGTCGCCCACATCAGCGGCGTCTGCCCGCCCCAGCCTTCAACGGCATTCACATCGGCGCCATGTTCGAGCAGGATGCGTGCGGCCGCCACATTACCCGCGCGAGCGACGATCATCAGCGGCGTCTGCCCCTCATGATTGGCCGTATCCGCGGCGACGCCGGCCCTGAGCAGCATCTCAAGTATGGGCACCGAGCCCACCAGTGCGGCTTCGGAGATCGGCGTGGAACTGAAATTGTTGACCACATCGGCTTCCGCACCGGCCGCCAGTAATGCGCGCGCGACGTCGACATCGCCGTAGTGCGCGGCCCAGTGCAGTGCGGTAGTGCCGTCGTTTGCGCGGGCGTTCACATCGCCGCCGGACTCGATCAGCGCAAGCGCCCTGGAGGTGCGGCCGTCCCGTATGGCATCGTGAACTGCGCTGGTGAGATCGGCAGCGGCCAGACTGACAGCACACAGAGACGTCAGCGCGAGCGCCGACACTGCGCCCGCCAGCGCCAACCAGCCACGCTGCCGCCTGTGCCGCATCAGACCTCTGTCAGCTCGCCGGTACTGTCGGCGAACGATTCCATGGGTACTCCGGCTCGAATCAGCAGCGTGAGCAGCAGATTTGCCAGCGGCGTATTGGCCGGATAACGAAGATGCTGCCCGCCTCGGATCGTGCCGCCGCCGTGACCGAACACCGCCGACGGCAATGGATTCTGGTTGTGCAGATCGCTGTCACTCATGTTGCTGCCGAACAGCAGAATGGAGTGATCGAGCACCGAACCGTTGGCCTCCGGCATCGCGTCCAGCTTCGTGAGGAACTCGGCGAAGATCTCACTGTGATAGGTCTGGATGCGTTCCAGCTGATCCAGTTTCACCGGATCTTCACCGTGATGTGATATCGGATGAAACGCATCGGAAATACCGATGTGCGTATACGCCTTCATGCTGGCCTCGGCGGCCATCATGTAGTTGGCGATGCGCGTGATGTCACCCTGGAAGGCCAGCGCCAGCAGATCGAAATGCAGCGTCTGCTGTTCACGAAAGTCGGCCGGCACGCCCAGCGGCGGATCCGGCAGGTCGAGATGGGAAAGATCCTGCTCCCGCTGCACCTCGACCCGACGCTCCACTTCACGCACGGACTCCAGATACGTGTCCAGCGTCGCAGCATCGTAAGGACCCAGTTGCCGTTTCAGTGCCTGAGCATGTTCGCGCGTAAAGTCGAGAATGGAACCGGTCTCGTCCACGATCGCCCGTCTTTGCTCAGGCGAGTCACCCAGGCCAAACAGACTGTAGAACACCCGGCGCGGGTTGAACTCCATGGGCAAAGCCTGCGTCGGCGTGCGGAAGGAAATCGTGTTCCCGAAGGAATTGCCCGCCGCCCCGGCAGGTCCCGCCCTGCCCTCAGCAGCCACTTCCAGGGATGGAAATGGTGTGGTCTGACCGATGTGCTGCGCGGCAATCTGATCGGCGCTGGTGCCGCCTTCAGTGGCACCGGGCGGCGCACATCGCAGCCAGGTGCCGGGCACGATGCCGTGAGGATCCGGACTCTCAGCCGGACGATTACGCAGGTTGGACACCACCGTCATGCGGTCGCGAAAACGTTCGAACGGACGCAGGATAGGGGAAAGCTGAAAATCTCTGCCCTCTCCGCTCGGCGTCCAGCGGTCGTCGTTTCCGAGCAGCACAGCGCCGTGTGGGAAGTAGAAGAACCCCATGCGCAGAGCAGATGCACTGGCCGCCTCCGCCCGCGTTGCCATGGCCGGCAGCATCGCTTCCAGGAACGGCAGGGCCACCGCCACACCGGCACCCCTCAGCAGCGTTCGTCGCGTCAGATGCTTCTTGCTGATAAACATAAGCGTTCTCCTGCTCTCCGTCAGGCCCCGTGCACTGCGTGCGGGCCTTTATTCCGGGATTGGCACTGCGACAGCCGAATCTTTCCGCTGAAGCCGTATTTATCCACTACAGCGCCCCCTATTGCAAAATCAGGTCCGTGGCCGACGCCACCGCCGGCGTTTCGGCAGCATCGGGGACCTCGAGCAGACGAAACGCGTCGCTGCGAACGATGCCCACGATCAGTGACGACAGCCGGTGATCATCACGCCCGGCCTCGCTGACAATGCGGCGCACCACCGGCATGTCGTAATACTCCAGCGAACGGCCCAGTGCGTAGGTCATCAGGCCCTCCGTGACCGTGCGCGCGAACCGCACCGGCTCCGACACCAGTGCCTCACGCAGGTCCAAAGGACCCGCCACGTACTGGCCAGTGACGAGCTCGCCGCTGGCGTCTATCGGTACACCGGCCAGTTCGTCGAACTCGCGCCATTCACCGATGGCATTGAAGTTCTCAAGCGCAAGGCCCAGCGGATCCATCATGCCGTGGCACGAGTTGCACGAAGGGTTGCGGCGATGCTCGGCGAGCCGCTCGCGCACCGTTCGCGGCGCCTCGCCACGATCGTCTGCCAGATTCGTATCCACATCCGGCGGCGGAGGTGCCGGCGGTGATCCCATCAGATGATCCAGAATGAACTCACCCCGCAGTACCGGTGCTGTGCGGTTCGGGTACGACGTCGCCATCAGCACCGCGCCCTTGCCGAGCAGTCCATGGCGCAAAGGATTCTCAAGCTCGACACGCCGGAACTGATCGCCACGCACGTCATGTATGCCGTACATGCGCGCGACCGTCTCGTTGACGTAGGTGTGCCCTGCCGTCAGCAGCTCCATGATGGGTCTGTCTTCGAGCAGGATGCTGCGCATGAACAGCTCGAGTTCGCGCCGATACGCATCGCGAGGATCCACGCCAGCAATGTGCGGAAATACCTGACGGTCAGGTTCGACATCGTCCAGCGCCGCGACATTAAGCCACTGGAAGGCGAAGTTTGACACCAGGACGCCGGCACGATCATCGGCCAGCATGCGTTGCACCTGCGCCTCCAGCACCTGCGGATCGCCAAGCCGGCCCTGCTCCGCCACCGCCAGCAGTTCCTCATCCGGAATGCTGCTCCAGAGGAAGAATGACAGGCGCGAGGCGAGTTCCACGTCACTGAGCGTATGAATGGCACCTGGCCTCACATCTTCAGGCGAGGTAAATCGATAAAGAAACTCGGGACTTGCAAGGATGGCGGTCAGCGCACCGCGAACTCCATTCTCGAACCCGCCACTCGCGGCCGCGCCGTCATAGAAACGCATGAGCCTTTCCATGTCGGCATCCGTGACCGGCCGCCGGTAGGCCCGGCGTGCAAGCCGGCCGAGAATCTCCTGCGCGCACTGTGCTGCCTGCGTGCTGTCAGCCTCCCCGCCCGGGTGACAGCTGAATACCAGCCGTCGCGACGGTGTGTCGCTGACTCCGGTGGGATTGAACGGCCCCTGGATCTCGAACGAGCTGATGTTGAGGATACGGTCCTGGCCGCCGCCCGCGTCCAGTATCTGAAGCCGGTCGTCGGATTCCGCGAAACTGCGGGCAAGAAACGTGACCGCCACCTGACGCGGGCCGGCCGTCGCCTCGAACGCGATGTTCTTCAGGCGCTCGTTGATGAAATCGGCAGCGCTCTGATCGTGCTGATCGATCGCCTTCATGTCTTCATCGCCGCCTATCAGCGTGCGATAAACCTCGCGGCCGTCGACAAGAACGAGCAGCGTATGCTCGAACTCCATGTTGAAGACCCACAGTGCCTGCGCCATATCGGCGACATTGATGCGGTACTCGCCATCGGCCGGGAAATGATGCGTGACCGCCAGCCCGCCACGCGTCCCCAGCGGCAGTCCGGCAATGTGGCGGCGGTCCGAAGCCGAGCCCTCACTGACATAGGTCGTGCTGCCGGGTCCCGCCTGTGCGTCGCCCAGCGCAAGCTGCGCCACCGTACGCGCCGCTGCCACGTACTGCTCTATAAAAGTCGGGGACACGGATAATACCGACGCAATGTTGTCGTAACCGTCGCGTGAGTCATCGCGCGGCAGCAGCGTCGTCGCATCCACGTCCACATTCAGCAGATCACGGACCGCATTACCGTACTCGGTGCGGTTGAGGCGATGCAGACCCACATAACCGGGTCGCGGTCCGGAGGCTTCGGCTACCTCGGCAAGGCGCTGCTCGAATGCTGCCACGAACAGGTCCTGTGCCTCACGGTCAGGCCGCGGACGGTCAGGCGGCGGCATCAGGTCGCCGCGCAGCTTGCGCAGCACCAGTTCCCATGTCGCCGCATCCGCCGCGACGTTGTCCGGATGCAGACGGTCCAGAACCAGGTCTGCCGCTCTGTCTATGTTGTTGTGACAGTCATAGCAGTAGCGCTCCAGCACCTGCCAGTGCGCAGCAACCGGGCCGGGATTATCGACCGACACACCATCCTGGGCGCAGCCAGCCAGCAGCAGCACCCCGGAGAGCGCAGAAATGGGAATTAATTTATGTTTAATTTCGGTCACTTATAGACTTATATTAAAGCCAATCACACAACTCGGGCACGGCCTGCCAGTACTGCGTCCCGCCTCATACATCCGGCGCAAAGAATCCCCAGAGACTCTGAAACGCCAGCGTTACGAATTCATCGCGATAGGGCCATTCAGGATGAAACCGTGCCGTCGGTTCCGCCTCGACCGCCTCGGCCGGGCTCAGACCGCGAAACAGCAGCTCGTCACGGAATCGCACGAACAACTCGGCATACATATCGAACTGCGCCTGAAGGTCGGCACGGCGGAGCACCGGGCCGTCGGCAGGCACGATGAGGGTGTCGTCGTCGACCACCTGCAGCATGGTCTCTATCCCCTCGACCAGACCGCCCAGCCAGCCGCCGGTCCACCAGTCGATCAGCGGCCAGCGGTCTCCGGCAATCACGCCGCCGCAGGCCAGCACATTCCGCTCCGGAAAAAAAACGTAGCAGTCGCCATCGGTATGCGCCTGCAGCATGTGCCGGTACTGCACAGGCGTGCCGCCGAATTCGATGTCGCTGCCGTGATCGTAGAACGTGACCTGCGGCTGCGCCTCGCGCGGCAGCGGCTGATGTACGACATCCTCCCATGGCCGCTTGATGTCCGTAGTCAGCCACAGGCGGGTGTTGACCTGCGAGACGATGGTGGCGCCGGCCTGCGCAAGCGCCGGATTGGCGCCGGTCTGTTCCGGATGCCAGTGGGTATTGAATAAGGTGCGTACGGGACGGCCGTCGAACAGCTCTGCAACGCTCTGCAACAGCCGAGGCGCGCCATCGGCAAGACCGCCATCCACAAGAATCACGCCGTCTTCGTCGGCCGCCGCCAGCACGTTGGTGCCCGTACCGGATAATACGGCGATATCCGGCCCCAGCCGCGTCACAGCCACCGCCGCACCAGGCTGGGCGGACGCCAGGCGAGGCACCGCGCAGGCGGCTGCGCCGCAGGCGGCGGCCTTGAGCAAGGCGCGTCTGCTGTGTCTGTTCATGTCCCCCGCGGGTCGTTTCGCCCGTGCCGCGCAGCCCAGAGCCTTCAGCTCCGCCTGCCATATCCCCGCATACTAGAAAGCCTGCGGGGGCGACGCAAGTTCGCGGGGCACGATACGAAGTCCCCGTTCCAGGGAGGCACGCGGGCGTTCGCCGCAATGGTACTGAGTCCGCTTCGACAAGATCTGGGGCCATTCCTCGCTTCAAGAGTGTTAGCCTGTTCGCACCAGAATTTAAAGTCATTTCTAGAAAAGATTCCGCGGAATCGTCAGGAGTCCGGTCATGACCTCACCCTCCGATCCCCGCCCCGATCTGCTTCAGTTTCCCTTGCTGCAGGCCATTCTCGGCCGCCGCTCGCGACGATTCGGCCTCGGCATGGAGATGCCATCCGGCCCGCTGGCCTACAAGTCACGCCACGAACCGGTGCCGCTCACGCGACAGGAGCAGGCCATACTGATCGCCGCAGCAACCGGCGTAACGGGCTGGAACTTCGGCGTCCCTTACGGCCCGTCGCGCCCCGATGAGCATGGCCACTTTACGGTGCGCTACACCGGACGCTCGGCACCGACCGCGGCAGGTATAGGCACCCCGGTTCTGTTCTTCACGGACGACTCCGGCACGTACCTGACCAACACGCGCGACGTGAAGCCGGATCAGATCAGCGCGCTCAACGACGCCGACGATGCTCTGGACAGGGTCGCCGCACTCTGCCAGGAACACACCACACAGCTTTCCGACCGGCGACTGGACTTGCCACGCGCACCCGGGCATCTGCTGGATCCGAACCTGTGGATGGCCAATACACCCGGCTCCACACTGTTCATGCCGGTGGCCGATGCCAGCGAGGAGTTCCTCGGCATGCTGTGCATATTCATCGCGCACGGCTATGTGCTGATGGATCCGGCCGCGGGTCGGCCTGCCGGCGATCTGAAGCGGTTCATCGAGTCGGGACTGCTCAAGGAAAGTCTGCGGTTCCCGCTGCCCCTCCTGCAGCAGGCGGCCTATGAAGCCAACTGCGCTGAACTTGCGTTCATGGCACACAACATCGTTCTTACGATGCAGGCCATGGGCCTGGGCGGACTGTATTACAACGGCCTGAACCGCTACAGCGTCCTCGGCGCGTTTGCCGATGACGGTATCAAGGGTCTGGGCTTTCGTTTCACACACAGCGACGACTCGCCGTTTCCGAACCCGGTCGGGCTGGACGGTTTCTACGAGGCGTTGTGCCCGCCCTGGCACACTAATATGCGAGCCGCCGTGCTGGCCTTTGTCGAGCGCAAGTTCGGTACCGCCGGAGCTTACAGTCCGGCCACGCCCGGTCCGTGGCTGGACAGCTCAGGCGTCAAACGCACGGTGGAACCCTACAGCGAGGAATTCGTGGACTGCCTGGTCGCGATTGCACAGTACGTCTATGACAAACATGGGCGCTTCCCGGGCACGTTCAGCACTATTGTCTTTCCAGGCGTCGTTCAGACCCAGCACCTGGACACTGACTTCTACGACACTCACTATCAGCCGGGCGCCTATCTGCACACCCATGCCGAACACATGAAGCGGTGGCATGGGCTTGAGTGAACATTCGCCATCGAATCGGTGCAGGAATATCGTCACTTACTTTCAAAGGCACATATTGCGAAAAGCGCAGAGTACAAGCGCCGCATAGACAAACTGCACGATGTAGCCCAGAAGGAAGTACCCGATCAGCAGCATTGCGCGCGCCAACGGTCTTGACGCAAGTCCCCAGACGAAGGGCGCTCCACACACAAGAGTGAACAGGTATGGCGCCAACTGCAGGATGAACAAGTCACTTCCGGGTGCCGGCCAGATCCACAACAGGTAGCCCGTGAGCAGCAGCAACGGCACAGCGATCATGCCGATCACTCGTCTAGTCATTCTCGGCTCGCCCGCTGATCTCAAACGTGGCTTCGTCGCTTACGAACACGGAAATGACGATCGGCCGACAACAGACGCTGCAGTCCTCCACATACTCCTGCTCGGACACCGAGCAGTCCACCAGCACGTCTATGGTTTCCCCGCAACACGGGCACTGCAGACGCGCTGTGCGGATTCTCGACATGCCAGCCACCGAAACCTGAGGTTGCCGGAGGCGACATTACCACTCAGTCACGCGCTGGGTCAGCCCTGCTCCTGCTATCTGGCCAGCGTCGAACGCATGCCTGACACCACCGCACTGTTAAAGCCCGGGTTGGTCGAAAACGCTCCGGACTCCGTAAAAGGCCAGGTCGACGTCCCGCTGACGGTTGCAGATGTGTACACCCATTCACCATCCGCAGACAGGGCGAAGCCGTAGGGTCCTTCATGTATCGGCCCTATCCAGCTCGACTGCCTGATCTCTGTCAGATCGCCGTTCAGCCGGGTGATAAAACCTGCGCCCGTGAACTGTGCGGCATTCGGTACCGCCTCGAGCTGCGCACCGCTCAGGGAAGGCAGGTCACTGGTCGGACTGGCAAGTCCCGTTACCAGCACGTCGCCGCTGCCCGGCTCGATCGCAAGACCGTTGATGGCATGGAGAACGCCGCTGCCGGACCCGACCGCGACAAATGTGGACTGCAGCACCGCATCCAGCGCCGGCGTAAGTCTGGCCACGTACCCGTGCGGATATCCGGCCACCGTCGCGATTGCACCGCCTTCACTGCCGGCCAGGGTATTGCTGCCTGCCCTGCCGGCGATGACGATTTCTCCATTCCCATTGACCGCCACGCCGGTGACATTCCAACTCGTGCCGGGCGTCGCGCTGGAGAAATAAGTCGATCCCAGCAGTTCCGTCAGGTCGGCGTTCAGCCTACTGACGTATCCGTTGACGGAATTCGGTCCAGGCGTGGTCTGCAGTGCTCCGATGGTGGTCGGAAAATCCACTGACGCGGTACTGTTGACCACATAAACATCGCCGGTTTCAGGGTGCACGACGATACCGCCGAAGGTGAAGTAGTTGTCCGCAGTCCAGTCATTGTTGCTGCCGCCCAGATACGTTGCCTGATGCAGGCTGGCCAGATCGAGACTGAAACGCGCGAGCAACAGGTCACCGTTACCGGCATAGGTGGGCTGCGCACCTCCACTCACACCCGGCGCACCGGACGTCAGTGCGGTTCCGACAGCATAGAGTGCTCCCTCGGCATCATCGTCATCAGTCGGCACAAGCACAAGCCCGGTGAAACGAAAGTCTCCGCCTGAGACTCCGTAATGAGTCATCGCAATTCGCGTCGTCAGGTCTTCACTGAGACGCACGATGCGCCCACTTATATGGCCCGAGTAATCTGGCTGAAAGGCACCCGCCGTTCCGGTCGCATTCGTCGAACCTGAACCTGCGACGAATACATCGCCGCTCACAGGGTCAGCAATCAGTCCGGCGGAGGTTCCAATGTTGAAAGGCAGATAAGTGGCTGCAACCAGTTCGGACAGATCCGGCGTGAAACGGGCGAGAAAGCCCGCGCATGTGAAAAAAATGTTGTCGCCGCCACAGGCCGTGGAGCGGGGGTTGGTGATCCAGGCACCGGCAGTGACAGGGATTTCATCCTGCAGCACGCCGATCAGGTACACGTCACCGTTGACCGGATGGACGATCAGCGCTCGCGCCCAGTCGCTCAGACTGCTGCCGAAGAACGTCGCAACCGCACCGACCGAAAGCGTCGCCGACACCTCCGCACTGGCCAGAGACTCTGCCGGCCCCGCGACCGCGGTAACGACGAAGTAGTAATCGACGTCATTCTCGAGCTCGGAAACGATGACAGGGCTTTGCTGCTGGAGCAGAAGCTGATCGAAGGAAGCCGACGTCGTGATGTCTATGCCCGGTGACGTGCCGAAATAGACGTTGTAGGACGCGGCACCTTCGACTTCATCCCAGTTCAGAGTCACTTGCGCAGATCCGGCTGCGGCCTGCACATTGTCAGGCGGCGACAGCGCCAGCAACGCAAAGCTGGCATCCACGGTACAGTCGCCGGTGACCACACCCGTGGTATACGTATTCCCGTCAACCGTGCCGCCGCAGCCCGAAACCTGATCGATCTCGTATCCCGGGTCCGGGACAAGTGTTACGGTCGCCTGGGTGCCGTGATCGACCAGCTGGCTGGCCGGGCCCACATCTCCGCCCGGACCTGCAACAGCCGCCACCGTGTAGGTATTGATCTCGAAAACGACCGACACTGTGCAACTGGCAGTAATGGTGCCAGTCACATAGCTGCTGCCGCTCAGGGAACCACCGCAGCCGGATGCGCTCCCGATGCTGAAACCGGTATCCGGCGTCAGCGCGATCGTTACATTCGCACCGCTGGTTACAGTCTGACTGGCCGGGCTGACCGACCCGCCGGCACCTGCAGATACGGACACGGTGAACTGCTGCGGGGTTGGCGCTGGAGTCGGGGCCGGTGGGGAGCTGGAGCCGCTGCTGCAGGCTGCGGCAACAAGAAATACACCGGTCAAACCGGACATTGCCGCCAGACGCACAAATGCGCCGAACCTGTCCGCCCTGCCCCTTCGATCATGAATGGAAACCGACACCTGATTCGCAACCGTCAAGCACATCGCCCGCTTCTCCCGAACCTCAAATCAATAGCCCTCATATAAGCCTGCAGCGCCCGGATGGTCCTGAACTTCCGGTGACTTTTCTGTGGCTTTTTTCCGGCCCACGCGTTTAGACTGAAGCAGCCTTTTCTATCTCTTTGATTGTCAGAGGATTCATGACCGAGAGTGGCGCATTCGGGGGGCAGCGGCTGTCCGGTTGGCAATTCGGCAATGCTGAACTGGACACAGCAACCCTGACACTCACAGTGGACGGGTCACCTGTCTCCATACAGCGCAAGCCACTCGAGCTGCTGAGGGTTCTGCTCAACCATCCTGGCGAGGTGGTCACCAAGGCCGAACTCATCGAACAGGTCTGGCCTGGCCGGGTGATCAGCGACGCCACACTGACCAAGGCGATAGCCAAACTGCGGATCGCCCTGGCTGATCACGATCAGAGCACGCTCCGTACCGTGCACGGTTATGGCTACCGGCTGGTCGCCGACGTCACACCCGTCCGGAAAGCACATACGGACGCTTCCACGCTGGAACTTAGCCCCGGCGCGCCAGTTCCCCATCGTCCACGCTGGCAGCTCGTCGAGCGACTGGGTTCCGGCGGATACGGCGAAGTGTGGCTGGGCGAACACGAAAAGACCCGGGATAAACGCGTTTTCAAGTTCTCGCTGGATGCCGGCCAGCTGGGATCGCTGAAGCGGGAGGTCACTCTGTATCGCCTGCTGCGCGACGCACTGGGAGAACGGCGCGATCTGGTCAGAATTCTCGACTGGAACTTCGATGAACTGCCTTTTTTCGTTGAAAGCGACTTCGTTCGTAACGGTAATCTCGCCGATTGGGCCCGGGACTGCGACGGACTCGCCAGTGTTCCGCTTGCTACGCGCCTGAATCTGGTCGCATCCATCGCTGACACATTGGCTGATGCCCACTCTCTGGGCGTCCTGCATAAGGACATCAAACCGGGCAACGTCCTGATCGACGAGGACGACAACGGACGACCGATAACGCGGCTGACTGACTTCGGCTCCGGCATGCTGCTGGATCCTGGACGTCTGTCCGAGCTTGGAATCACTCGACTGGGCCTGTCCCGGACTCACGTTTCGCCCAGCCAGAGCAGCAGCGGAACCCCGCTGTACATCGCACCGGAAGTGCTCGCCGGCGGCATGCCCACGGCCCGGTCGGACATCTACTCCCTGGGCGTCCTGCTGTACCAGCTGGTGACAGCAGACCTGACACGACCGTTGACGGCCGGCTGGGAGCGCGACATCGACGATCCGCTGCTGCGCGAGGACATCGCCTCTGCCGCAGACGGAAATCCCGAACGGCGCATTGGCGATGCCCGCGTGCTGGCGCAGCGCCTGCGCAGTCTGGAAACCCGACGTGAAGCGAGTCAGCGCGAACAGCAGGCTGCAGAAAATGCAGCGCGTGCACATGCGGAACTCACACGCATGCGGGCACGCCGCCCCTGGATACTGGGTACGCTGACGGCGCTGCTGGCCGGAGTCGTCGTCACCACATGGCAGTGGCGGGAGGCCGGGCAGGCACGTGCCGATGCCGAACGGGAAGCCGCCATCGCGACAGCGGTGAACAGGTTCCTGAATGACGACCTGCTGACCCTGGCCAACCCGCTGCTGGGCGGATCCCGCGATCTGACCGTGCGCGAGGCAGCCGAGCGGGCCGAGCTGGCGCTGCGCAGCGGAGATCCGCTGCCGGATGATGCGCGCATGGCGGTACTCGAAACCCTCGCCAGTGTACGTGCATCCGTACAACCATCAGAGGAGCTGCTCTCGCTGTACGATGAGTTAATCGACTTCTATCCGACAGGCAGTGCCGATCAGGTACGCGCACGTCTTAACCGGATCCTGGCACTCGCCGAGATGGAACGCCTGGGGCTGGCACAAGCCGAGTACGACAACCTGACGCAGCCGGATTCCGATGAAATCCGGCTGCTGCACGCCGCCACCGGCGTGTCGTTACTGTTCGCCAACAGCAACTGGCGCTCCGTTCAGGAGCAGGCAGAGCATCTGCTGGCGACCAACAGCAACATACCTGGCCGTATCGCCGACGAACTGCGCCGACAGCTCACATACAGCCTGCGGCATCTCGAGGACTACGAGGCCGCTCTTCAGGTCGCCGAGCAACGGCACGCGGAACGGGTGGCCCAGTTCGGCAGTGAGCACTCAGCCTCGTTGACGGTACAATCGGAAATCGGCGCAATCCTGCTGCGTATGGAACGTTATGACGAGGCCGAAAACCTGCTGCTCGATACGCTGGGCAGGCTCAAGGCAACACTGGGGCCTGAGCACTGGATGGTCGGAAACGTCTCCAACGATCTGGCATATACCTTCATCTATGCGTATAGAGGTACACGCAACGAAGAGGCGCTTGAATATGGCCTTGCTGCGCTCGACATTCTTCGACCTGCCCTGGGTGATGCCCACTCAGTGACCATCGCTGCACTGAATAACGTTGCGCTGATCTATCGCAGCATGGGAGACACCGAACGTGCTATCCGTTACCAGCGGGAGGCCTATCACGCATCGGCCGAATCGCTGGGTCCGGAACATTCCACGCCGATCATGGTTGCGATCAACCTCGCGATGACCTGCGTGCAGACCGGTGATCTTGATTGCGCCGGTGAAATGCTGGAAGCCGTGGGCGATAACGCGCTGATCGCTTTCGGCCCTGAGCATGGCTGGACCGGCTGGTTGATCTACGTGCAAGGCCTCTGGCACGAGGCCTCAGGCCGCACCAGCGATGCGCAAGCTGCGTATTCCCGGTCGCATGCCATCCTCAGTGCAGCTGAAGGGGAATCCCATCCCGATACACTGACGGTGGCGGAAAGGATGGCCGCGCTCGCCGAAGACAGTTGAAGGGTTGCTGCAACGTTCCATTCTCGATCGCAGATATGCACCGGAGACACCAGATGACACGCTCGATACGAGACCTGCTGGCCACAGCCTTGATAACCGCGACGCTGGTAATCTGCGCTGACGCTTTCGCGCAGAGTACCTCAGCAGAGCGGCAGCTCGTCCTGCGCGCCGCCGAAGCGCTCGGCGGCGTGGAGCGCATACAGTCCCTGCAGACAATGACGCTGCGCGGTTATGGGCACGAGGGTTACCAGGATGGCGGCAGCGAAATCACGACCGAAGCAGCCGCACCGGAAAAGATGACCAACCTCACCGCGTATGAGCGCGTCATCGACCTGGAAAACAACCGCACCCGGGTTGAGGCACGACTGTCACGAGCGTTCGTATTCGCTTCGCGGGGGATGATGATGGGCCTGCCGGTCACACGATCGCTGGATGGTGACATCGCCTTCGACGTCGGGGCCGGTGGGGCCGCGCGGCGACTGTCTGACGAAGTTGCAGCGCAGCGACGTATGGAGTTGCTTGCGAACCCTGTCGTCGCCGTGCGTACAGCGCTGGCTCCGGAAAACCGGCTGAGCGGGCTGCGCAACGAGGACCAGGCAGCGCTCCTCGACGTCACCACCGCAACCGGCGAAACATTTACGCTGGCGGTACATGAGTCGACCTCACTGCCGCTCTGGGTGCGCTGGATCGGTCCACATGAAAACCTTGGTGAACTGACGTATCGCGCCGAGTTCAGCGGCTATGTGCCAGTGTCCGGGCTCATGCTGCCGATGAGCTTCAATACGGTGTCCGACTTCAGGGATTCCGTGCAACTGCGACTGCACGTGGATCGCTGGATACTGAATGAGCCTCTCACGGATCTCGCCGCGCCAGCCCCCGTACGCTCGGCACCGCCTCCGGTTCGCAACAACACCGTAGAGGCTGAGCAGGTCGCGGCCGGTGTATGGCTACTTTATGGTAGCGGCGGCGCCAATTCGATTCTGCTCGAGTTCGAGAACCACCTCACGCTCTTTGAGGTACCGACAACCCGCGCGTGGGCGCAGGCACTGATTGAGAAGGCCGAGAGTCTCGTGCCGGGCAAGCGCGTAACCGAGACGATCATCTCCCACCATCACTTCGACCACACCGGCGGCCTGCGCACCGCGATTGCCGCGGGCCTGACAGTCATCGCGCAGACCGGAAATGCAGAGTGGTTTGAAGAGCTGGCACGACGACCTGTTGAGACATTTCCCGACCAGCTGAGCCGCAATCCGCAACCGCTGCGACTGCGAAACGTCGACGATCACCTGCGACTTTCGGATGCCGCGCTGACGGTCGACGTGTACCGCATGATCGCGAACGGTCACATGGCGCATGGCCTGATGGCCTATGTTCCCGAGCATCGCCTGCTGATACAGGGCGACCTGTTCGACATGAACTGGGAGGTGTATTTCTGGGGCAGGACCTACGAGGACAACGTCGATTATCGCAATCTCGACGTTGCATATGACGTGCCCGTGCATGGCCGCGTACTGCCGCTGTCTGAAGTGCGGACGCACATCCTGGAGCAGACCCGCAATGCTGCGGAACTGTGTGCGCACGTCGAAGCTGCGGGCCTCACCATGCCAGGCTGCCCCCTCGCATGGACGCTGGACGAAGTGGCAGCCCGGTAGCGCAACCGGCGAGTGCACGGACTCATGCGACAGTCACCGCTGCGGTACAGTCTTGAAAGATAAGGGGTACGGCTTGATCGACACACGCTTGCGCCGGGCAGTCGCGTTCACTGCCCTCTCTCTGGTCGGAATGCCGCTCGCGGCGCAGCAGGCTGCTGACATCGGCTTCGTCAGTGTCGGTCGCGGGGCGCCGCTGGCTCACGACGTCAACGAGATGGAGGTGACGGGTGCGACCATACTTCCCGGCGGGCGGTTCATCGGTTCAGCGCGCGGCGGCGCTGTACCGCCCGGCGTGGAGCCTCTGGAACGCGACCTGTTCACATCACCGGACTTCTATGCCGACCGTGAACTGTGGAGCGATCCCCGCTACTTTCGCTGCAACAGCCCGTTCGCAATCGAGGGCCTGTGGGTTGGCGCATCAAATGCGATCGGTGATGATCCGCCTGCCTCCGCACCCTGGGGGCATTGCGACCGGGATTATCCTCGCGAATCCATCGTCAGCCCCTACCCTTTCGACACGGCACAGGCGCACTACGAAGCCCTGCTCGAGGAAACGCGGCAACGCGGCGGATCCACCGAACACACCCAGGCAACCATGCCCGGTGATGAATGGAACGGGATCTACCGGCAACCGCGATTCATTCCGGACAACGATTACTGGTTCACCATGCGCCATTCGCAGGTACCGACCATCCTTTCCCTGCTGACGGACGAGTATCAGACCCGAATGGTGCAGGAGACCTACCATCAAGGGCACACGAACAAACCGCTATGGCCGTCCACATTCTGCTGGCCGGAAGGTTTTCTGCGCCGCTGGCACGAGTGGGCGGCCTACGACCGCTACATCATGGTGACGCCGCATCTGGTGCAGTTACTGATGAGCGGCGCAATGAACTTCGTCACCAACATTCATGTCGGACGCGAGTTCCTGATGGACGGCCCGGTGCCACGCCTGGGCGAGAACGTGCCGCGCTGGTACGGCGAGACGATCGGGTTCTGGGACGAGGACACGCTGATCACATGGACATCGAACATCCAGGCCTGGATCACACATGCGTCGTTTGAGCATTCGAACCAGATGCAGTCCATCGAGATCTATACGCCCATTCGCGACGAGAACGACGCATTCACCGGCCTGAATCACGAAGCGATCCTCTACGACCCGGAAGCATTGGTTGAGCCCATACGGATTATTCACCGGCTCATGAAGACGGCGGAATTCAACGATCCGGAAGCGGCGCCTTACGTGTTCACCGAGTGCATACAGACCATTTATCCCATTGAAGGCACGCCGACGCCGGTCACGCCCGGGCGCATCATCGAATACGAGGTGCCCGACATGTACGGGCGGCCGTGGGCACAGATCTGGCAGCGGTTCTGGGAACAGGACATGCAGCGGCCGGTTGAAGAGGACATCTTCAGTTTCGACTGAGCGCAGATCGTGACGCCGACCTTCGTCGAACTCTTCACGCCGAAACTCGTAACGGTGTTACGCGAGGGTTATCGTCTCGCACACCTGCGCGCCGACCTGATGGCAGGCCTGACCGTGGCAATCGTCGCGCTGCCGCTGTCGCTGGCAATTGCGATCGCTTCGGGTGTATCCCCGGCCCAGGGGCTGTATACCGCAATCGTCGGGGGTTTCATCGTCTCAGCTCTCGGCGGAAGCCGGTTTCAGATCGGCGGCCCGGCGGGCGCCTTCATCGTGCTTATCGCCGCGACTGTGGTACAGCATGGCGTCGACGGAATGATCCTCGCCGTGCTCTTGTCCGGATTGATGCTGATACTGGCGGGCCTGCTTCGGATCGGTGCGTATATCAAGTTCATTCCTTACCCGGTGACGGTGGGTTTCACGGCCGGCATCGCAGTGATCATTCTCGCGAGCCAGATCAGCGCGATGCTCGGGCTGGTGCTTCCTGGTCCCGAACCCGCTGCGCTGGTTGAAAAACTGCCAGTGCTCTGGTCCAGCCTCGCGACCTTTAATGCCACAACCGTCGCCCTCGCAGTCGCAACCATTGCGGTGATCGTAGTCCTGCGGCGTATACGTCCACACTGGCCCGGTCTTCTTATTGCGGTAGCAGGCGCCGCGGCCGCCACCGCGCTGTTGAACCTGCCGGTCGCGACGATAGGCACCGAGTACGGGGGGATTCCGTCCGGCCTGCCGATGCCCGCCTTCCCGGAGATCAGCGCCGCGAAGGTGCTCGCCGTACTTCCCAACGCCGTCGGGTTTGCGCTGCTCGGAGCGATTGAGTCTCTGCTCTCGGCTGTCGTCGCCGACGGCATGACCGGACGCCGGCACCGATCGAACTGCGAACTGGTCGGCCAGGGTATCGCGAACGTAGCGTCCGGACTCGTCGGCGGCATCGCAGTGACCGGCACGATCGCCCGCACCGCGACCAATGTCCGCTCCGGCGCACACGGTCCGGTTGCAGGCATGCTGCATGCGCTGTTTCTTCTCGCGTTCGTGCTGATTGCCGCACCTCTGGCGAGCTGGATCCCGCTCGCCAGTCTCGCCGGTGTGCTTGCAGTGGTGGCCTGGACCATGGTCGAGAAGCAGGCGTTTGCAACCCTGCTGCGCGCATCGCCGGGATCTGCGGCCGTGCTGCTCGTGACTTTCCTGCTTACAGTGTTCCGGGATCTGACAGAGGCGATTGTGGTCGGCTCCGCGCTTGGCTCAATCCTGTTCATCCATCGTCTGTCGCAGATGACGGCCGTCGACAGCCACGTGCCTTTCGTTGCCGACGACCAGGGTGATGCAGCCGACGGCGGGCGGAGCCCGTACGACGAATCGACCGCAAACGATCCTGGTGTGATCGTCTACCGGATCTCCGGCGTGTTCTTCTTCGGAGCGGCCGCGTCTATCGGGACCGTGCTCGAGCGTGTGGCAGATCCGCATCGTGCACTGGTGATCGACTTTTCGGCGGTACCGTTTCTTGATGCCACGGCAGCGAACACCATAGAAGGTCTCGCGCGCAAAGTCCGCCATCGTGGCATCAAGGTTGTACTGACAGGCACCTCTCACGCGATTCGCGAGGAACTCTTCGCGCACGACGTGAAGCCGCCCCTTGTTTCCTATCAACGCAACGTCGAAGCAGCGTTGTGCAAGCTGAGAGCGCAAGGGTAATCGTGCCCATGCGTGCTGCTCTCCCACTGATGACGAACTGCAGGTTCCAAGGTGCACACGAGTGATCCTTTGCACCGACATGACCGCTGAGGGAGGGGTGCAGGTCGGTGCCGGCGGGCAGATCTGCGGCGCCGGAAGGCCGCTCGCGCAACCCTTATAATGGACTGGCACCCCTTCGGAGCCACCCCTATGAAACCGATACGCCCCTTCCCCGCCATCCTCACGTGCCTGCTGCTGTTCTCGGGCGGCCCGTGGACAACCACGCTGGCGACAGAGGACACCGCAGCTCACCATGGACTTGAACTTCCCGACGGCGTGGCCGCGGTGCTGCCACTGCCGTCCGATATCGACATAGGCAACCACCGCGAGATCGTGGGCACCTACTACGTCAATTTCCGCTTCGAACAGCCCTGGGACGAAGTGCTTCGTTTTTTCTCCATACGCCTTTCACGGGACGGCTGGGCAATCGAGCGCGAAGAACTGCCCGAGGCATCGCGCGGCGCACGGACCGCCTCGTGGGTGGCCAGCGGACACGGCGTGAGCGTGTCTCTAAACCTTGAGACTCTCGGTCCGCCCGAAGGCCAGAACAGCGTGGGTGTGATGCAGGTCCGGGCAAGCCGAGAGTGATGCACTGAAGGCGCGCGGCATTCATGGCAGCGCTGCAGTCGCCGGGAACGGTTCGCGACTGCGCTGAACCACCGCTGCTACAGGGAGCTGAGCAAGTAGCGGTATTGGTAGCGGGGGCAGGATTCGAACCTGCGACCTTCGGGTTATGAGCCCGACGAGCTGCCTGACTGCTCCACCCCGCACCGGATAGAGCCGCGCACTATACCGACGCCCCTGCGCTTTAGCAACAGCTTGACAACGTGAATGCAGGCACCGTGACGGGCAGCGGACAGGCCCGGTTCCGGCACAGCGCTAGCTCAATAACCGAATGCAGAGGTCCAGCAGAATGCCCGGCACGAATCCCAGCGCCAGCAGACCCAGACCATTGACGCTGAGCACGACCTGCATGTCACGCGGAGCCGCCAGCGGCGTGCGATCCTCGGCATCGGCGAAATACATGTACCAGATCACACGCAGGTAGTAGTACGCACCGATCACAGCGAAAATCACGCCGGTGATCGCAAGCCAGAGAAGGCCTGCTTCAACCACCGATGTCAGCACGAGCAGCTTGGCGTGGAAGCCTATCCACGGCGGCACGCCGGCCATGCTCACCATGATCATCAGCATGATCAGCGCGAACCACGGGCTGCGCTGGTTCAGTCCCTTGAAGTCATCGAGGTTCTCCGCCTCAAAGCCCTGCCGGCTCAGCAGTATGATCATGCCGAAAGCGGCGGTCGCCATCAGTACATACGCGAACGTGTAGAACATCGCAGCCTGCAGGCCCTGCGGCGTGCCGGCGATGAAGCCCAGCAGAATGAAACCGACGTGCGAGATCGTCGAGTAGCCGAGCATGCGCTTGAGATTGGTCTGTGCGATCGCAACGATGTTGCCGATCGCCAGCGACAACACTGCGAGAACGATCAGCATGTCCTGCCAGCCCGGATGCAACGGGCCCAGCCCCTCGGCCAGCACACGCCAGGTCAGTGCGAACGCGGCGATCTTTGGCGCCGAGCCCACATACAGCGCGACCGCGCTGGGCGAGCCCTGATAGACATCGGGCAGCCACATATGAAACGGCACCGCACCGAACTTGAACGCGACGCCGACAATGACGAACGCGAGCGCCAGCAGTATCGGCACGGTAACGCCGTCAGGGGCCGCAAGTGCGGCGGCGAGCTCAGGCAGCTCTATCGTGCCGGTCAGGCCATACAGCAGTGAAATGCCGTACAGCAGCATGCCCGACGCAATCGCACCGAGTACGAAATACTTCATCGCCGATTCGGCCGCGGTCCTGGACTCACGATTGAACGCAACCAGCGTGTACAGCGACAGTGCCAGCAGCTCCAGGCCCAGATACATGATCAGCAGGTTGTTCGCCGATATCATGACCATGATGCCGAGTAGCCCGAACAGCCCGAGCACGAAGAACTCGCCCTTGTACAGGCCCGTCGCCTTCAGATAATCACGCGAATAAAGAAACACGATCGCAACAATCAGATACGCGAACATCTTCAGCGCATTGCCGGCGGGGTCGGCGACATAGCTTTCACTGAACGTGGTCGCCGACTGATCCACCGCGAACCAGGCCGAGAACGCCGCACTGCCGACCAGCGCCAGCATGGACAGCGTATAGGTGATATGGCGCTGCTCCTGACGCAGAAACACGTCCACCAGCAGCACAACGCAGATTGCGGTGGCGAGAAAGATCTCCGGTGCGGCCAGGCTCAGGTTCGGCATGATGGTCGCGATTCCCTATAGTTTCGACTGCATGACATGCGCGAGCAGCTCGGTCAGCGTCACGTCCATGACTTCAATCAGCGGCGCCGGCCAGATGCCCAGCAGCAGCACCAGCGCGCCGAGGACGGCCAGCATCCAGAATTCACGTGCGTCCACGTCCTTCATCGACGCGACACCGTCATTGGCCACCTCGCCGTACAGCACGCGTTTGACCAGCCACAGTGTGTAGGCCGCGCCGAGAATCAGAATCGTGGCCGCCAGCGCGGCAATCCAGAAGTTCGCCTGCAGGCTGGCGAGAATCACGAAGAATTCACCGACGAATCCGGACGTACCCGGCAGGCCCGCATTGGCCATCGCGAACAGCACCATCAGCGCGGCGAACTTCGGCATCGTGTTCGCGACGCCGCCGTAGGCGCTGATCTCGCGACTGTGCAGGCGGTCGTACATCACGCCCACGCACAGAAACAGCGCGCCGGAGATCAGGCCGTGCGAAATCATCTGCATCATGCCGCCCTGCAGCGCCAGCACCCCGCCGGTGCCGCCATTGGCGACGATCATGAAGATCACGAAGAAGCCCAGTGTCGCAAAGCCCATGTGGGCAATCGATGAATAGGCGATCAGCTTCTTCATGTCGCGCTGCGCGATGGCAACGAACGCGATATAGACGATGGCCACCAGCGACAGCGTAATCACCAGCCAGGCCAGACTCTGGCTGGCATCCGGTGTGATCGGCAGGCTGAAGCGCAGGAAACCGTAGCCGCCCATCTTCAGCAGAATCGCCGCCAGAATCACCGAGCCGCCGGTAGGCGCCTCCACGTGGGCATCCGGCAGCCAGGTATGCACCGGCCACATCGGCACCTTGACCGCGAACGCTGCAAAGAACGCGAGGAAGATCAGCGTCTGCTCCAGCGCGCCCAGCGGCAGCGCGTGAAAGCCGAGAATGGAGTAACTGCCGCTCTGCATGTACAGGTAGATCAGTGCGATCAGCATGAACACCGAGCCCAGGAACGTGTACAGGAAGAACTTGATCGTCGCGTACACACGCCGCGCGCCGCCCCAGACACCGATGATGATGAACATCGGTATCAGCATGGCCTCCCAGAACACGTAGAACAGCAGGCCGTCCAGCGCCGCGAATACGCCTATCATCATGCCTTCCAGCATCAGGAAGGCCGCGAAGTACTGCGCCGGCTTGACCTCGATGACCTTCCAGCCGGCGATCACGACGAACGGCGTGAGCAGCGTGGTGAGCAGGATCAGCGGCATGGAGATGCCGTCCACGCCGAGGTGGTAGTAGACGTTCAGCGCGCCTATCCAGCGCACCTGCTCCACGAACTGCATCGCGGCCGTGCCGCTGTCGAACTGCGTGAACAGCGGAATACTGATCACGAACGTGGCCAGCGACGCGACCAGCGCCACCTGCCTGCCCAGCTGCGCCCGCTCACCGGAGCCGAGCAGCATCACGACCACCGCGGACACGATGGGCAGCCAGATCAGAGTGCTGAGTATCGGAAAATCCACGCTCACGACCTCAGCACGAACCAGCCAACCAGCACGACCAGCGCAATCACCATCGCGAAGGCATAGTGGTGCAGATAACCGGACTGCAGCCGGCGCATCACGCCGGACAGCACGCCCACGCTCTTTGCGGTTCCATTGACCAGCCCGCCATCGATGATCGCCTGATCACCGACACGCCACAGCGCACTGCCCAGCGCCCGGGTACCGCGCGCGATCACGTTCTCGTTGAACCAGTCGAAGTAGTACTTTTCCATCAGCACGCGATGCAGTCCGGCGAAACGCTGCTCCAGCGCGGCGGGAATATCCGGGCGCTTCAGATACAGGAACCAGGCCGTGGCAGCACCGGCGGCGGCCAGATACAGCGCCGGCGAATGCGTGAACGCATGCAGCACGAACGCGCCCGGCCCGTGAAAATCGGCGCCAAGCTGGACGAGCACATCGTTCTCCGGGCGCACGAAAATCGCATCGGCGAAGAAGCCGCCGAACAGCAGCGGGTCTATGGCCAGCCAGCCGACGATGACCGACGGCACGGCCAGCGCAATCAGCGGACCGGTCACGACGGCCGGGGTTTCATGCAGATGCTCGCGGGCGTGCGGATCCATGCGCTCGGTGCCATGGAACACGACGAACAGCAGCCTGAAGCTGTACAGCGCCGTGACGAACACGCCGATCAGCACGCACCAGAACGCGAAGCGCGCACCCGGAATCGTCGACAGCGCGACCGCCTCGATCAGCGCGTCCTTGGAGAAGAACCCTGAGAGCCCCGGAAAGCCGATCAGCGCCAGCGTACCGATCAGGAAGGTCCAGTACGTGATCGGCAGGTACTTGCGCAGCCCGCCCATCTTGCGGATGTCCTGCTCGTGATGCATCGCGATGATCACCGAACCCGCCGCCAGGAACAGCAGCGCCTTGAAGAACGCGTGGGTGCCGAGGTGGAAGATGCCGGCCGCATAGGCCGAGGCGCCCAGGGCCACCGTCATGTACCCGAGCTGCGACAGCGTCGAATAGGCCACCACACGCTTGATGTCCTGCTGCACGATGCCGAGCAGGCCCATGAACAGCGCCGTGGTCGCACCAATCACCAGCACCACGCTCAGCGCGACCACCGAGAACTCGAACATCGGCGACATGCGCGCGACCATGAAGATGCCGGCCGTGACCATGGTCGCCGCGTGAATCAGTGCCGAGATCGGCGTCGGGCCTTCCATCGAATCCGGCAGCCACACATGCAGCGGCACCTGGGCGCTCTTGCCCATCGCGCCGATGAACAGGCAGATGCAGGCCACGGTCAGCACGGACCAGGCGCTGCCGTGGAAGATCTCCATGGTCTGCCCGGCCATGGACTCGGCGTTCGCGAACGCATCCGTGTAGGCCAGGGAACCGGTGTACCAGAAGATGATCGCGATGCCGAGCAGGAAACCGAAGTCACCCACACGATTGACCAGAAACGCCTTCATGTTCGCGAAGATCGCGGTGGGGCGCTTGAACCAGAAGCCGATCAGCAGGTACGACACCACACCCACCGCTTCCCAGCCGAAGAACAGCTGGAGGAAGTTGTTCGACATCACGAGCATCAGCATCGCGAACGTGAACAGCGAGATGTAGCTGAAAAAGCGCTGATAGCCGGGGTCGTCGTGCATGTAGCCTATCGTGTAGACGTGCACGGCCAGCGACACGAACGTGACCACGCAGATCATCAGTGCCGTCAGGCTGTCGACGAGAAAGCCGATTTCCAGGCTGAAGTCGCCGACCACGGCCCACTGGTACAGCGTGGCGTTATAGACCTCAGCGCCATCGAAGACCACGTCCTTGAAGACCAGCAGCGACAGCACGAACGAAATGGATACACCGATGATGGTCACCCAGTGCGCCCCGCCCCGCCCGATCTTCGCGCCCCCGAGGCCCGCGATGATTGCCGCGATCAATGGCGCGAGCACGATGGAAAGATATACCGCCTCCACGCCTACCCCTTCAGTGCATCAAGGTCGTCGACGTTGATGGTCCGCAGGTTGCGGAACAGCACGACGAGGATGGCCAGACCGATCGCCGCCTCGGCAGCGGCCACGGTCAGGATGAAGAACACGAACACCTGCCCCAGCGCGTCATCCAGCATTCGCGAGAACGCGATGAAGTTGAAGTTCACCGACAGCAGCATCAGCTCTATGCACATCAACAGCAGAATCACGTTCTTGCGATTGATGAAAATGCCGGCCAGGCTCAGGCTGAACAGAATCGCGGCCAGCACCAGATAGTGTTCTATTGTGATCATCGGCCGTGCTCCGCACCGTCAGAGTCCGCGTCGGTGCCCTGGCCTGTACCGCCACGTCGAACCGGATCGACTTTCACCAGCCGCACCCTGTCTTCGCGCTTCACTGCCACCTGCTTCGCCACATCCTGCGCTTTCAGCCCCGCGCGCTTGCGCATGGTCAGCGTGATCGCCGCAACGATGGCGAGCAGCAGCAGCATGGCGGCCAGTTCGAATGCATAGACATGCTCCGTATACAGCAGCAGGCCGAGCTCGCGTGTGTTGCTGTAATCGGCCGGGCGCGGCTCCGGCACCGCGGTCAACGGCGTGCCTTCGGCGCGGAAGCGGAACACGTAGGCGATCTGCACCACGACGATCAGCGCGATCAATCCGCCTACGGGTGCGTAGCGAGCGAACCCCTGCCGCACGCTGGCCACATTGATATCCAGCATCATCACGACGAACAGGAAAAGCACCATGACGGCGCCCACATAGACCAGCACCAGCACGATGGCGAGAAACTCGGCCTCCAGCAGCAGCCACAGCGCGGCGCTCTGCACGAACGCCAGCACCAGATACAGCGCCGAGTGCACCGGGTTGCGCGAGGTGATGACGCCGATGGCGGCCAGCACCAGCACTGCGGCGAAACTGTAGAAAAGCACGGTACCTATCATCGATATTCCGCGTCCGCCGCCTTGTCCGCTGCGATCATGGCTTCGTACTTGTCGCCCACCGCGAGCAGCTTGTCCTTGGTCATGATGTTCTCGCCGCGCGTTTCCATGTGATATTCGTGAATGCGCGTTTCAACGATCGCATCCACAGGGCACGCCTCTTCGCAGAAACCGCAGTAGATGCACTTGAACAGGTCGATGTCGTAGCGCGAGGTTCGCCGGGTGCCATCCGGGCCTATGTCGGATTCGATCGTGATCGCCAGCGCCGGGCACACGGCTTCGCACAACTTGCACGCGATGCAGCGCTCCTCGCCGTTCGGATAGCGGCGCAATGCATGCAGGCCGCGGAAGCGCGGCGACTGCGGCGTCTTCTCCTCCGGATAGAAAACGGTGACCTTTCTGACGAACAGATTGCGGAACGTGAGTCGCAGCCCCTTCAGCAGCTCGGTCATCAACAGCGTCTTGATCAGATGTTTCATCCTGTCGCGCCCTCCTAGCTCGCCCAGGGCCCGATCTCGAGGACGACCATGACGCCCTCGACAAAGATCCAGATGATCGTGATCGGAATGAATACCTTCCAGCCCAGGCGCATGATCTGGTCGTAGCGGTATCGCGGGAAGGTCGCGCGCAGCCACAGGAAGCAGAACATGAAGATGACCATCTTGGCCGCAAACCAGAAGAAACCCGGTTCTGCGAGCCAAGTGCCCTCAAGGCCCGGTATACCGGCGAACGGCGACAGCCAGCCGCCGAGAAAGAAGATCACCGTCAATGCGGTAATCAGAATCATGTTCGCGTATTCGGCGAGAAAGAACAGGCCGAAAGCAATGCCCGAGTACTCCACGTGGAATCCGGCCACAATCTCGGACTCACCTTCCGCCACATCGAAAGGCGCGCGGTTGGTTTCGGCTACGCCGGAAATGAAATACACGACGAACAGCGGAAACAGCGGCAACCAGAACCAGCTGGCGATGGTGCCGCCGGCCTGTGCATTGACGATGTCTCCAAGATTCAGGCTGCCGCTGGCCATCACGACGCCCACCAGCGCGAAACCCATCGCGATCTCGTAAGCCACGATCTGCGCGGCGGAGCGCATCGCGCCCAGAAACGCATACTTTGAATTCGACGCCCAGCCAGCCAGGATCACTCCGTATACACCGACGCCGGTGAGTGCGAGCACATACAGCAGGCCCGCATTGATGTTGGCAATGACGAAATTCCCGGTAAACGGTATGGCGGCCCAGATCGCGAATGCGGGCACCAGTGACAACAGCGGCGCAATCAGGAACAGGAAGCGGTTCGCATTGCTCGGAACCACAATCTCCTTGAACAGCATCTTGATCACGTCGGCGAAGGGCTGCAGCACGCCACGCCAGCCAACGCGATTCGGGCCAATGCGATTCTGGATCCAGCCGATGATCTTGCGTTCCCAGTACGTGAAATACGCGACCGCCAGAATCAGCGGCACCATGACCAGGCCGATCTTCAGCAAAGTCACGATCACGTAGCGCAGCATGTCCGGCAGGGCCAGCCACGTCGGCTCCAGCAGCTCGATCCATGCTGTCATCCCGCGGCACGCTCCTCTGCATCATCCTCTGCCGCCCTGTTCGCGGCCTGCGCGGCACGTGTCTGTTGCAAAGGCGCGGAGCGACGCACCAGTGCATCTACGGAATACATGGGAACGTCTACGGCCTCCAGCGATATCGAGGCCGTATCCATGTTCAGGTCCGGTGCGCCTTCATAGCGGTTGTCGGCACGGATGTCGCCCAGCACCGCGCGCAGTTCGCTGCAGATCTCCGCATTACTGTAGTACTCGCAGTCCGGCAGGGCGAGTTCGTTGCCAAGCACGCGCAGCACGCGCCAGCCGGGTCTGGACTGCCCCAGCGGTTCGGCCGCGGCTTCGAAGCTTCGCCAGCTGCCTTCGACGTTGACATAGGTACCGGCTGTCTCGGCATGCGTGCCTATCGGCAAGAGCACATCGGCACACTCAAGCAGATGATCCGTTACAAATGAAGTCATGCAGACGACGCTGTCCGCGGACTGCAGCGCCTGCCCGGCAAGATCGGGATCAGCGAGATCGTGTTCGGGCTCCACGCCGAACAGCAGATAGGCATGGCGCGGTGCACTCAGCATGGCCCCCGCGTCCAGCCCTGGATTCTCGAGCCACTCGCCACCCGGTCCGCGATGTGGCAACACCCCGGCCAGTGCGGCGCCCGCACTGTTCGCTCCCTCGGTCACATAGCCCAGCTTGGCACCGGCCAGCTCCGCCAACGCTGAAGCCAGCGCTCGCAATTCCGTGAATCGCGGATGGCGCTGGGCGATGTGACCCAGCAGCAGCAATGCGTTCTGTCTGCCGAGCAGGACTCTTGCGGCGGCATGCGCAGCATCGTCGGTATCTACGCCCTCCAGGGCTTCGGCGAATTCGTCCGGCACATCGCGTCCGCTCTGCTCCAGCGCTGCCACCAGCACACCAGCCAGCGCCCGCGAGAGAGAGCCTGTCTCGGTCGTCACCGTGGCCGCCACCGGATACAGTTGTTCCCAGGGATGCGGATTCACAAACCCGATCGCAGCGCCATTCATTGCAGCCTTGCGAACGTGGTGCGCCAGTATCGGCACCTCAGCGCGGATATTCGAGCCAACCAGCAAAATGCCATCGCGCGTCTGAAGCTCCGCGATGCTGCAGCCCAGTGACGGCCAGAGCGGGTCGTTGTCCTGATCGCGAACGTCACGGCGTCGCAGCCGGTGATCGATATTGTGACTGCCAAGGTGTCGTGTAATGCGTTCCAGCAGGAACATTTCCTCAACGGTCGCGTTTGGCGATACCAGCACACCCAGGCCGTCGCCACTGTCGGCAGTCCCATGACGCAGAGCATCGCGGGCCGCGCTCAGCGCTTCTCCCCAGGACACTTCGGCCCATTCCTGATCCACCTTGATCATGGGGACGGTCAGTCGCTCAGGACCATAGACGCCGTGACAACTGAAGCGATCACGGTCGGAAATCCAGGTCTCATTGATGGCATCGTCGTCGCGCGGCACCACGCGCATCAGTTTGCCGCGCAAGGTGTGGCCAAAGAGGCTGGATACTGCGCAATCGTGCGGTGAAACCATGGGTTTCGCAGCCATCTCCCAGGCGCGGGCACGAAAACGGAAAGGCTTGTTGTTCAGCGCGCCGACAGGACACAGGTCGATGATATTGCCGGACAGCTCATGATCTACGCTGCGTTCGATGTAGGTACTGATCTGCATATTCTCGCCACGTCCGATCGTGCCGAGTTCCTGTATGCCCGCGATCTCCTGACCGAACCTCACACAGCGCGTGCAGTGAATGCATCGCGTCATGTCAGTGGACACCAGCGGGCCCAGGTTCTTGTCCTTTACGACACGCTTTCCATCGGTATAGCGCGAAACGCCGCGGCCGAAGCCGACGGCAAGATCCTGCAGTTCGCATTCACCGCCCTGGTCGCATATCGGACAGTCCAGCGGATGGTTGATGAGCAGGAACTCCATCGTCGCCTTCTGTGCCGCAAGTGCATACCTGGAACGCGTGGACACTTTCATGCCGTCCATCACGGGCGTGGCGCAGGCCGGCAGAGGTTTCGGCGCTTTCTCCACTTCCACCAGGCACATGCGGCAGTTTGCCGCGATCGAGAGCTTGCGGTGATAGCAGAAGCGCGGCACATAGACATCGGCCGCGTCAGTGACTTCGATCAGCATCTGGCCCTTGCGTGCCTGCATGGGCACGCCGTTGACCTCGATCGTGACGGTATTGTCATCGCCGGCGCTCATGCGGCAGTCCTCAGAGTCTCAACGATACTGCGGCCACCGTGCTCGACCATGTACTCGAATTCATGCATGAAGTGCTTCAGGAAGCTCTGCACCGGCCAGGCTGCCGCGTCACCGAGCGCGCAGATGGTATGGCCCTCGATTTTGTTGGCCACCTCCAGCAGCAGTCGAATGTCATTCGTTGTGCCTTTGCCTTCCGTGATGCGGGTCAGCATCCGATACAGCCAGCCGGTACCTTCACGACACGGCGTACACTGTCCACAGGATTCGGCGTAATAAAAGCGCGAGATACGGCGCAGCAGGCTGACCATGCACGTGGTCTCGTCCATCACGACGACGGCTGCGGTCCCGAGCCCGGTCCCCGCGGCACGCAGCGTGTCGAAATCCATCGTCAGTCCCATCATGGTATCGGCAGGCACCACCGGGACCGACGAACCTCCCGGAATCACCGCTTTCAACCTGCGACCGCCGAGCACGCCACCGGCTGTCTCCAGAAGTTCGGCAAACGGAATACCCAGCGGCAGTTCATAGTTGCCGGGCTTTTCCACGTGACCGGACACCGCGAAGATCGCCGTGCCCCCGGAACCCTTCACGCCCAGATCAGCAAACCACTGAGCGCCCCTGCGAATAATGGTCGGAATCGACGCCAGGCTCTGTGTGTTATTGACCGTGGTAGGTCGGCCATAGAGACCGTGCTGCGCCGGGAAAGGCGGCTTGAAACGCGGCCTGCCGGGTTTTCCCTCCAGAGACTCCAGCAGCCCCGTCTCTTCACCGCAGATGTAGGCGCCGGCGCCGACAAAAGTGTGAAGATCGAAATCTATGCCCGAACCCTGAATGTTCCGGCCCAGGAGACCCGCCTCGTAGGCTTCCTTCACCGCCTGTTCAAAGCGCGGCACGGGTTCAGCCATGAACTCGCCACGGATGTAGTTGTAACCCACGGTCGCACCGATCGCGTATCCGGCAATGGCCATGCCCTCGACCAGCGCATGCGGGTTATAGCGCAGTACATCGCGATCGTGACAGGTGCCCGGTTCACTCTCATCGGAATTGCAGACCAGATATTTCTGACCGGGCGCGTTACGCGGCATGAAGCTGAGCTTCAGGCCGGTGGGAAAACCTGCACCGCCGCGGCCACGCAGCCCCGAGGCCTTGATCTCCTCGATGATGGCGTCGCGATCGAGCTCACCGGACAGCACGCGCTGCCAGGCCTCGTAGCCGCCGACCTCGCGGTAATGAGCAAATGACCACGGCTCATCCTCAAACCGCAGCGTCGCAAAGCAGACCTGATTCCTTTCCCGTACCGTCATTTCCTGTCGCCGTATCCTGTCTCGCTCATGGCTGTTTGCTTTTGGATCGGGCACTCACTCGAACGAGTCGAGAATCTCATCCACCTTTTCCGGTGTGAGGTTCTCGTAATAGACGTGATCGACCATCATCATCGGCGCACCGCAGCAGGCCGCAAGACATTCTTCTTCGCGCTTGAGATAGAACCTGCCATCCGCGGTGCTTTCGCCAGTCTTTACGCCAAGTCTGTTCTCAACGTGTTCGACGATGCGGTCGGAACCGCGCAGCATGCAGGAGATGTTCGTACACACCGATATGCTGTGCCTGCCAACCGGCTTCGTCTCGAACATCGAATAGAACGCGGCCACTTCATATACCTGAATGGGCAGCAACCCCAGGTAAGTGGCAATTGCGTCCATCTGTTCGTTGGTCAGATAGCCATGGTTCTCATGCTGCGCCGCGTGCAGGGCAGCAATGACGGCCGAACGCTGGTGACCCTCGGGAAACTTCGCCACCCACCGATCCATCTCCTCGCGTACATGCGCGGACAGCACTTCGCCGGCGGGCGTTTCCGTGTCTTTGTGCTCGCTCATCGGTCTATCTCTCCGAACACGATATCCTGCGTTCCGATGACCGCGACGACGTCGGCCAGCATGTGGCCCTCCACCATTTCATTCAGCGCCGCCAGGTGCGGAAAACCCGCCGCACGCACCTTCACGCGATACGGCTTGTTAGCGCCGTCGGAAATCAGATAAACACCAAATTCGCCCTTGGGATGCTCAACGGCTGCGTACGCTTCGCCTTCCGGCACGCAGTAGCCCTCAGTGAACAGCTTGAAGTGATGAATCAGCGACTCCATGTCGTCCTTCATCTCCAGGCGTTTCGGCGGCGCAATCTTGCGATCCTCGATCACGACCGGACCGGGGTTCGCTTTCAGCCACTCCACACATTGCCTGATGATGCGGTTGGACTGTCGCATCTCCTCGACGCGAACCAGGTAGCGGTCGTAGCAATCGCCGTTGACGCCGACGGGCACATCGAAGTCCATCAGGTCATAAACTTCGTAAGGCTGAAACTTGCGCAAGTCCCAAACGATACCGGACCCGCGCAACATGGGGCCGGAAAAACCCAGCTGCATTGCACGTTCCGGCGATACCACGCCGATGTTTACCGTGCGCTGCTTCCAGATACGGTTGTCGGTCAGCAGTGTTTCGTAATCGTCAACGCAGGCCGGAAAACGGTTCGTGAAATCCTCTATGAAATCGAGCAGCGAGCCGCTGCGGGCTTCGTTCATGCGCTTCAGGTCTTTCTCGCTGCGATGGCGCGAACCCTGATAGCGCGGCATGCGGTCCGGCAGATCGCGGTACACGCCACCCGGCCGGTAATAGGTCGCATGCATGCGCGTACCGGAAACGGCCTCATAGCAATCCATCAGATCCTCACGTTCCCGGAAGCAATACAGGAACATGGTCATCGCACCGATGTCCAGGCCATGGGCACCCAGCCACATCAGATGGTTCAGGATGCGCGTGATCTCATCGAACATCACGCGTATGTATTGCGCGCGCAGCGGCGGCGTGATGCCAAGCAGCTTTTCTATGGCCAGCACATAGCCGTGCTCGTTGCACATCATGGATACGTAATCGAGCCGATCCATGTAGCCTATGGACTGATTGAACGGCTTATTCTCGGCCAGCTTCTCGGTGGCACGGTGAAGCAGGCCGACGTGAGGATCAGCCTTCTGTATGACTTCCCCGTCCATCTCCAGCACCAGTCGCAGCACACCATGAGCGGCCGGATGCTGTGGCCCGAAGTTCATCGTGTAGCTCTGAATCTCAGGCATCCTCTCCTCCCCCGAGCTCCGGTTCGTAGCGGGCATCGTCACGAATGACCTTGGGCACCAGCGTGCGTGGCGCGATGCTCACCGGTTCGTAAACCACTCGCCCCTTCTCCGGGTCGTAGCGAACTTCCACATTTCCGACCAGCGGAAAGTCCTTGCGGAACGGATGCCCGATGAAGCCATAGTCGGTCAGGATACGGCGCAGATCCGGGTGACCGCGAAACAGCACGCCAAAGAGATCGAACGCCTCGCGCTCATACCAGTCCGCGGATGCCCAGATTTCGGTCACCGAATCGATAATCGGACGGGCATCGTCATCGCAGAACACTTTCAAACGCAAGCGCCGATTGTGCGATACGGACAGCAGGTGGTAGACCACCGCAAATCGTCCGGGAGGTTGCCAGGAGACTGGTTCGCGTTCACTGACATCAGCCGGCAAGGGGCCATCACGGAGAACGCCGCGGCTGAAACCCGTGCCGGTCGCGCCATCGGTACGCCACTCGTCGCGCCCGTAGACCAGATAATCCACCGCGCAAAGGTCCATCAGCATCTCGAACCGGAATGGAACCTCGTCACGAAGCGTCAGGCATACGTCCAGCAGATCGCCGGCAGCCAGACCATAACCCAGCTCGTCTACACGCGAATCAAGACGCTTCAGCGTCGTGCCGAAGCGCGTTTCGATCGCCGCCGCGAGTTCGGCATTTCCCGGGTTCTGTTCCGTGGTTTCCATTCCGTCGAACACTCGTCATCCCGGACAGCACAGAGCTGCCCTTGCAACTTCCGGCCCGCCCGATCAGCGGGCGATTGTATTGGTGCGGCGAATCTTCTGCTGCAGCTGCAGCACGCCAAACAGCAGCGCCTCGGCGGTCGGAGGACATCCGGGCACATAGACGTCCACTGGCACGATTCGATCGCAACCGCGAACCACAGAGTAGGAATAATGGTAATAGCCGCCGCCGTTGGCGCATGACCCCATGGAGATCACCCATCGCGGTTCCGGCATCTGGTCGTATACCTTGCGCAGCGCAGGTGCCATCTTGTTCACCAGAGTGCCGGCCACGATCATCACGTCGGACTGGCGGGGACTGGGACGGAAGATCACGCCGAAGCGATCCAGGTCATAGCGGGCAGCACCGGCATGCATCATCTCAACCGCACAGCAGGCCAGACCGAAAGTCATGGGCCACAGGGAGCCCGTGCGAGCCCAGTTGATCAGCGAATCCAGCTGCGTGACGACGAAACCGCGCTGCATGATCCCCGGTATCGTCGCCGCCTCTTCCCGGCTCAATCCCATTCCAGCGCTCCCTTGCGCCACTCGTAAATGAAGCCGACGACCAGAATGGCCAGAAATATCGCCATGGCTATCAGTCCGGCCATGCCGAGGTCGGACAGCGCCACGGCCCAAGGAAAAAGAAAGGCAATCTCCAGATCGAAGATGATGAAGAGAATGGCGACCAGGTAGTAGCGGACGTCGAAGCGCATGCGCGTGTCTTCGAACGCCTCGAAACCACACTCGTAGGGGGCGAGCTTGTTCGGATCCTTCTGCCCACGCCCGAAAGCAAAACCAAGGCCCAGCAGGGCGGTGCCCGCAACACCTGCCACTATCAGGAAAATCAGGATCGGAGCGTAGTTTGCGAGCATAAGTCGTCAGGATCCGCAAAAGTCGTGGTGCCGATGGCCGGACTCGAACCGGCACGGCTTGCGCCACTGCCCCCTCAAGACAGCGTGTCTACCAATTCCACCACATCGGCAATGCAATCAATCCGCCAGCTGCCTGTGACCTACTGGTCACGCGGCAATGGCGGCAACTCTTCAGGCTCACCCAACGGTTCCAGACCCGGAATCGACGGCTGATCACCGAGGCGCTCCAGCAGGCTGGCCGGTTCCTGCCGCGGTTCGCTGCCGAGGTATGCCAGCGTCAGGCTGGTGACGAAAAACAGGGTCGCGAGTACGGCGGTCGTGCGCGACAGGAAATTCGCCGATCCGCGCGCTCCAAAGACGGTACCGGATGCACCGGCACCGAAACCGGTGCCGGCGTCGGCACCCTTGCCACGCTGCATCAGCACCAGAACGACGATCAACAGTGCTATCAGCAGATGACCGGTAAATACGATCGCATGCAACATTTTGTACGCCAGTCCTTATGTCGACGCGGCAGCCTCGAAAATTGCAAGAAACTCGGACGCCTCAAGGGAGGCGCCGCCAATCAGGCCGCCGTCTATGTCTTCCATGGCAAACAGGCTGGCGGCGTTGGCGCCCTTGACGCTGCCGCCATAGAGAATGGCCAGCCCGGCCGCGATTGTATCATTCTGCGCACCAACTATGCGGCGAATGAAGGCATGAACGTCCTGCGCCTGCTCCGGTGACGCGGTGCGCCCGGTGCCAATGGCCCAGACCGGCTCGTAGGCGACCACCGCCGACGCAAACGCCTCCACACCGGCGCTGTCCAGCACGGCTTTGAGCTGCCTTTCCACCACGGCTTCGGTCTGGCCGCCTTCTCGCTGCTCCAGGGTCTCACCGACACACAGGATCGGAATCAGACCCGCAGCCTTGGCCGCCACGAATTTCTGCGCCACGAGCTCATCACTCTCGCCGTAGAGGCTGCGCCGCTCGGAGTGGCCGACAATGACATGGCTGCAGCCGACGTCGCGCAGCATCGCGCCGGAAATCTCGCCGGTAAAGGCCCCCGGTCCCTCGCGTTCGGAAATATCCTGCGCGCCAAGTGCGATGTCGCTTCCGGCCAGCCAGTCGGCGACAGGCTTCAGGTAGGCGTACGGGGGGCACACCAGCATGGCGGCCTGATTCCGGCCTTCCACGCCGGCGCAGAGTGAGGAAACCAGCGCGCTGCTCGAGGCCAGCGATCCGTTCATCTTCCAGTTACCTGCCACCAGCGGGGTTCGTGCATTCGACGTCATCGCATCCCTCTTCCGTTCAGGGTGTGTGGGCACGCGCCCGGGCGCGCAGTGGGCGCTGAGCTTAAGGGGCGGGCGCGATCAAATCAACGCGGGCTTCAGGATTCCACGGTGCGCCTGACGGTCTCTGCGAGTTGCGCAGCCAGCGCCTGTACCGTATTGAGGTCCTCGCCCTCGACCATCACGCGGATCAACGGCTCGGTGCCGGAAGGCCGAAGCACGACACGGCCACGCCCGGCCAGAGATGCCTCGGCATCCGAAACCGCGCCGGCGATAGCCGGTTCCGCATCGATATTCACGGAACGACGCAGTTCCACATTCAGCATCACCTGCGGCAGCTTGCGCATGCCGGCAGTCAGTTCCCGCAGTCCCTTGCCGGTGCGCTGCATGACTTCCAGCACCTGCAGCGCGGTTATCAGGCCATCGCCGGTGGTGGTCTTGTCCAGGCAGATTACATGTCCGGAGGATTCTCCGCCCAGCATGCCGCCGACTTCCTTGAGCCGCGACAGCACATGGCGATCCCCCACCTTGGTTCGTTCGAACTCCACACCCATGGAACGCAGCGCGAGTTCCAGCCCCAGATTCGTCATCACAGTGCCGACTACAGGACCGCGCAACACACCGGCGGCATGACGGTCGCGCGCCAGCACGTAAAGCAACTGATCGCCATCAACCACGCTGCCCTGCTCGTCGACCATCAACACCCGATCGCCATCGCCATCCAGCGCCAGCCCGACGTGTGCGCGCACACCGGTCACGGTGTGCTGCAGCAGATCTGTGCGAGTTGACCCGCAGCCGACATTGATGTTGCGACCGTTAGGCGAGCAGCCGACAGGGATGACATCGGCTCCCAGATCCGCAACCACACGTGGCGCGACCTTATACCCTGCACCATGTGCAGCATCGACGACGATTTTCAGATCGCTGAACCGTGTGCCGGAAGGCACACTGTCCTTGCAGAACTTAGTGTAGTCGTCACGGGCGAACGCTGCCGTTGTAGCCCTGCCCAGCGCCTGGGAGGAACGCGTCACCGGCGCCTCATCTATGCACTGTTCTATGGCTGCCTCGTGCTCGTCAGACAGCTTCTCGCCATCTGCTCCGAAAAACTTGATGCCGTTGTCGTAATAGGGATTGTGCGATGCGCTGATCACGATACCGAAATCGGCATTCAGCTTGCGTGTGAGATAGGCGATCGCAGGTGTCGGCAATGGTCCGGTGAGCAACACATCGACGCCTGACGCCACAAAGCCGGCTTCCATGGCAGATTCGAACATGTAGCCGGACACCCGCGTGTCCTTGCCGATCAGAGCCGTGCCGCCCTCCGGGGCGAGCACCCGTGCAGCAGCACTGGCAAGGCGCAGTGCGAAATCCACCGTCATCGGGCTGTCGCCGACGGTGCCACGGATTCCATCCGTGCCGAAATAGCGTTTGGTCATGGTGACTTTCAGGCGATGCTGTGAGGACGTTCCCTGAGGTGCAACGTCAGTGCTGACTGGCGGGACCACCCAACGGCGCCGCACCCTTGTCTTCATCATCGGAAGGGTCGGCCGAACCGGACTCGGGCTTCACCTCGCTGCCGGTCTGCGGCGGATCCGTGGGCTCGTGCCAGTTTTCCGGCGGCCTTGGCGTACGGCCCTCCATGATGTCGCGAAGCTGTCGCTCGTCGATGGTTTCATACTTGATCAACGCTTCCGCCATGACGTGCAGCTTGTCCATGTTGGACTCGAGCAGCTCCTTGGCTTCGCTGTAACAGGTATCGATCAGCTTACGCACTTCCTCGTCTATGGCGTGCGCCGTGACGTCCGATACCTGCTTGTGGCGGGTCACACTGCGGCCCAGGAAAATCTCGCCATCATCTTCAGTGTAGGTCAGTGGCCCGAGTCGGTCGGACAATCCCCACTTGGTGACCATATTGCGTGCGATATCGGTGGCACGCTCTATGTCGTTGGAGGCGCCGGTCGTCACATAGGCCGGCCCGAATATCAGCTCCTCGGCAAGGCGACCGCCATACAGGCTCTTCATCTGGCTCATCAGCCGCTGCTTGGAGTAGCTGTAACGGTCTTCCTCGGGGAGAAACATCGTGACACCCAGTGCACGCCCCCGCGGGATGATGCTGACCTTGTAGACAGGATCGTGATCCGGCACCAGCAGGCCGACGATGGCATGACCGGACTCGTGATAGGCGGTGAGTTTCTTTTCCTCAGGGCTCATGACCATGGAGCGCCTTTCAGTGCCCATCATGAGCTTGTCCTTGGCCTTGTCGAACTCCTCCATGCTCACGGTGCGCTTGTTCGCGCGCGCCGCCAGCAGTGCGGCCTCATTGACGAGGTTCGCAAGATCCGCACCGGAGAAGCCAGGTGTGCCGCGTGCTATCACGGCCGGCTTGACGTCCGTGCCCATGGGTACCTTACGCATATGCACTTTCAGGATCTGCTCGCGGCCACGTACGTCAGGCAATGGCACCACGACCTGACGATCAAAGCGGCCGGGACGCAGCAGTGCGGGATCGAGCACATCGGGCCGGTTGGTCGCGGCAATGACGATCACGCCTTCATTGCCTTCGAAGCCATCCATTTCCACGAGCAGCTGGTTCAGCGTCTGCTCACGCTCATCGTGACCGCCGCCAAGACCGGCACCACGATGGCGCCCCACGGCGTCGATTTCGTCTATGAATATGATGCACGGCGCGTGCTTCTTGGCCTGGTCGAACATGTCGCGCACGCGCGAGGCGCCGACACCGACGAACATCTCAACGAAATCGGAGCCTGAGATCGTGAAGAACGGCACCTTGGCCTCGCCGGCTATGGCTCTGGCCAGCAGCGTCTTGCCGGTGCCGGGCGAGCCGACCATGAGAACGCCTTTCGGAATCTTGCCGCCCAGGCGCTGGAACTTGGACGGATCCTTCAGGAAGTCGACAATCTCGACGACTTCTTCCTTGGCCTCCTCCACGCCGGCAACATCGGCGAATGTCACGCTGACCTGATCTTCTCCCAGCATGCGGGCGCGGCTCTTGCCGAACGACATCGCACCCCGGCTTCCGCCGCCACCCTGCATCTGGCGCATGAAATAGATCCACACCGCGATCAGCAGGAGTATCGGGAAAGAGGATATGAACAGCTGCACGAGGAATGACGTCTGCTGCGGCGGCTGGGCGCGCATGCGCACACCGTTCTGCTCAAGCAGGCCGATCAGTGCGGTATTGTCGGTTTCCGGGTTGTACGTCTGAAACGGTTCGCCGTTGCGCGCACCGCGGATGATGTCGCCCTCAAACTCCACTTCCTGCACGGCGCCGGAACGCACATAGGACAGAAACTGGGAGTAGTCGACGGTGGCGACCCGCTGCTGCGTGGGGCTGAAGCTCTGGAACACCGACAGCAGCACCACCGCTATCACAATCCAGAGGATGACGTTCTTGGCCAGATCGTTCAAAACACTTCCTCACCAGGCTCCTGCCACCATAGTGGCCTGACCCTACTATAACCCGTAGTGGGTAGCCAGCAGATAGATCTCCCGGCTCTGGGGCCGCGAAGCCCGCGGTTTCACCAGTCGCACGCTGAGATATTGCGCACGGGTCTGTCGCAACAGTTCATCAACACCCTCACCCTGGAACAGTTTGACGAGAAAAGTGCCGCCGGGTTTCAAGGTTTCTGCAGCAAACAGGGCGGCTTCTTCCGCCAGCCCCATAATGCGCGGCTGATCCACGGCGCGCAGACCTGAGATATTGGGTGCGATGTCACTCATTACAATATCCACGCCCTCCCCGCCCAGGGCATCACGAAGACCCTGAAGGACATCGGCATCACTGAAATCGCCCTGCAGGAAGGTCACTCCGGGAATCGGATCCATGGGCAACAGGTCCAGGGCCCAGACATGCCCTTCCGGGGCCACGATACGCGCCGCGAACTGGCTCCACGCACCAGGGCTCGCGCCCAGGTCCACGCAGCGTGCACCTCGCCTGAAGATGCGGTAGCGCCGCTGGATCTCCTCCAGCTTGAACACCGCGCGCGAGCGCCAGCCCTCGCGCTGCGCCCGATCGACGAACGGATCAGACGCCTGGCGCTGCTTCCAGCGTTGACTGGACCCACCGCGACCGCTCATATATCCTCACCTTCAAATCAACAAGAAGAGCGTGTTAGATCATGCCGCTGAACACGGAGCACGTCGATTCCGTCCAGGCCATGTCGCATGACAACAAGCCTGTCGTCGCCGCTGAAATCGCCGTTGGCGCGGGAGGGCTGACCGATTCCCTGGTCAAGCAGCTTCAGCGTGAGCTGGCGCATCAGCATTACGTCCGGATCCGGATTCCATTCGGCAACCGCGAACGCCGTCAGAACATTCTGGACCAGCTGCTCGCGTTGTCGGGCGCGGAACTCGTACAGCGCTGCGGCTACGAGGCACTGCTGCACAGTCCCGCGGTTCGACAGGCGAAGACCACGACTGCCGTGCAAAGCTCGTCCCTAAACGTACTCCACGCCGGCGATCTCATATGATCGCTGCCCGCTGGGCACGTTGACGTCGACGACATCGCCTTCCTGTTTACCGATCACGGCACGCGCAATCGGTGAGCCCACCGACAACAGGCCTTCCTTGATATCGGCCTCATCCTCGCCGACGATCTGATAGCGAACCGAACTGCCATCGTCGAGATCGACCAGTTCCACCGTGGCACCGAACACGACACGCCCGGCCGCGTTGACCTGTGAGATATCGATGATCTGCGCGTTTGAAAGCTTGCCTTCGATATCGCGTATACGCGCCTCGACCAGGCCCTGCTGCTCCTTCGCGGCGTGATACTCGGCGTTTTCCTTAAGATCGCCATGTTCGCGGGCCGTCGCAATGGCCTCGACGATACGCGGGCGCTCCTCGCTCTTCAGTCGCTTGAGTTCGTCCCGCAGCTTCTGTGCACCGCGTGCCGTCAGAGGTACCTTGCTCACGTTTCCGCCTCCGCATGCAGATCCTGCAGCCGGTTCACGACCACACTGTCGAGATGGTCCAGCGCTTCACAGGTTGCCTTCGCCGCCGCCAGGGTCGTGTAGTACGTGACCTTGTGGTGGACCGCTTCCGCCCTGATGGAATGTGACTCACGGATGGCCTGCTTGCCTTCCGTGGTATTGACGATCAGCGTGATCTCACGATTCTTGATCATATCAACGATATGCGGGCGACCTTCCCGGACCTTGTTCACGCGCCGGCACGCGACGCCGCTGCGCGCCAGCTCTTCGGCCGTCCCGCCCGTGGCGACAATCTCGAAGCCACGCTGCTCCAGCGCCCGCCCAAGATCCACCGCGGCCGGCTTATCGCGATCGCGCACGCTGATGAAGGCCACGCCCTGGCGCGGCAGTTCCACGCCCGAGGCGAGCTGCGCCTTGGCATAGGCCTCGCCGAAAGTCCGTCCGGTGCCCATGACTTCTCCGGTGGACTTCATTTCCGGCCCCAGAATCGGATCGGCTTCCGGAAACTTGATGAACGGAAACACCGATTCCTTCACGGAGAAATAAGGGCGTCTGCCCGGAGCCGTCACACCCTGGGCGGCGAAACTGAAACCGGCCATGGCCTTCGCCGCAATCTTGGCGAGCGGTCTGCCTATGGCCTTGGACACGAACGGCACGGTACGCGAAGCACGCGGATTGACTTCCAGCACGTAGATCACGCCGTTCTGGATTGCGAACTGGGCATTCATCAGGCCGACAACGTTCAGCGCCCTGGCGAGCTGTTCCATTTGCTCGCTGAGCTGCGTCTGCACCTCGGGCCTGAGGCTGTGCGGCGGCAGTGAGCAACCGGAGTCTCCTGAGTGAATGCCGGCCTGCTCCACATGCTCCATGATGCCGCCAATGATCACTTCCTTGCCGTCTGACAAAGCGTCGACATCCACTTCCACGGCAAGATCGAGGAAACGGTCCAGCAGCACCGGACTTTCATTCGATACGCTGACCGCCTGCGTCATGTATTCGTTGAGCTCGTCCTCACTGTAGACGATCTCCATGGCCCGCCCGCCAAGCACGTAGGACGGCCGCACGACCAGCGGGTAGCCGACCTCCTTCGCCATGCTCACTGCTTCCTGCTCGGTACGCGCCGTGCGATTGGGGGGCTGTTTCAGCCCCAGGCGGCTGACCAGCTGCTGAAAACGCTCGCGGTCTTCGGCCAGGTCTATCGAATCGGGCGAGGTGCCGATGATGGGCACGTCGGCCGCTTCCAGGGCACGCGCCAGCTTCAGCGGTGTCTGGCCGCCGTACTGAACGATCACGCCCCTGGGTTGTTCGCGGTGAACGATCTCCAGCACGTCCTCCAGCGTCAAAGGCTCGAAATACAGCCTGTCCGAGGTATCGAAGTCGGTGGACACGGTCTCCGGATTGCAGTTGACCATGATGGTCTCGAAACCGGCCTCCTTGAGCGCGAACGACGCATGCACACAGCAGTAGTCGAACTCTATGCCCTGCCCGATACGGTTCGGGCCGCCACCCAGAATGATGATCTTCTCGGCATTCGTGGGGTCGGCCTCGCATTCCTCCTCGTAGGTGGAGTACAGGTAGGCGGTGCCAGTGGCGAACTCTGCCGCGCAGGTATCCACACGCTTGAAAACCGGCCTTATATTGTGCTTGTAACGCTTTGTTCTGACGACGCTTTCCTTCACGCCCAGCAGCGCCGCCAGACGGCTGTCACTGAACCCCTTGCGCTTCAGCGCACGCAGGCTCTCCGGCCCGAGCGCCTTCATTCCGTTGCTGCGCACCTGAGCTTCCGTCTCGACCAGATCCCTGATCTGCGTCAGAAACCACGGATCAATCCGGGTCAGCTCATGAATCTCTTCGAACGGCAGCCCGGCGCGGAACGCGTCGGCGACATACCAGAGACGACGACTGCCGGCCATGCTGAGCTCGCGTCGCAGGGTTGCAAGGTCGTCCTCGCTTTCGATGGTCGGCGTCACCGGCGTCAGGCCATCCACACCTGTCTCCAGCCCACGCAATGCCTTCTGCAGCGACTCCTGGAAGGTGCGCCCCATGGCCATGACCTCACCCACTGACTTCATCTGCGTGGTCAGCCGGTCATGTGCGCCGGGAAACTTTTCAAACGTGAACCGCGGCACTTTGGTGACCACGTAATCAATGGTCGGCTCGAACGAGGCCGGCGTCGCCCCGCCGGTGATCTCGTTGCGCAGCTCATCCAGTGTGTAGCCCACGGCAAGCTTGGCAGCGACTTTGGCGATCGGGAACCCGGTGGCTTTCGATGCCAGCGCTGACGATCGCGACACACGCGGGTTCATCTCGATGACCAGCAGCCTGCCATCATCTGGACTTAACGCGAACTGCACGTTAGAACCGCCTGTTTCCACGCCAATTTTTCTCAGCACGGCGATCGAGGCATCGCGCATCTGCTGATACTCCTTGTCGGTCAGCGTCTGCGCCGGCGCGACCGTGATGGAGTCACCGGTGTGTATGCCCATCGGGTCCAGATTCTCGATGGAACAGATAATGATGCAGTTGTCGTTGCGGTCGCGGACGACCTCCATCTCGAATTCTTTCCAGCCCAGCACCGACTCCTCGAGCAGCACCTCGTTGGTCGGCGACTGATCCAGCCCCCGGCTGACGATGTCCTCGAATTCCTCGACGTTGTAGGCAATGCCGCCGCCGCTACCGCCGAGTGTGAACGAAGGCCGGATGATGGTCGGGAAGCCGATCTCCTTCTGCACTTCCCAGGCCTCTTCCATCGTGTGCGCAATACCGGCGCGCGGCACACCGAGGCCAATTTCCTGCATCGCGATACGAAACTGTTCGCGATCCTCGGCCATGTCGATCGCGTCGCGCGACGCGGCGATCAGTTCCACACCGAAACGCTCCAGCACTCCCTCACGCACGAGGTCCAGAGCACAGTTCAATGCAGTCTGACCGCCCATGGTCGGCAGCAACGCCGACGGCCGCTCTTTCTCGATGATGCGCGCCACCGCCTGCCAGGTGATGGGTTCTATGTAGATCGCATCGGCGCTGGCCGGATCGGTCATGATCGTGGCCGGATTGGAATTGACCAGAATGACCCGGTAACCCTCTTCCTTCAGTGCCTTGCAGGCCTGGGTACCGGAGTAGTCGAACTCACAGGCCTGACCGATCACGATCGGTCCGGCCCCGATGATCAAAACGCTCTCTATATCGTCACGACGCGGCAATTTACTAACCTGACTTCTTGAAAGGTTTTATAAGGATATGTTTTATATAACTTTAAGCAGAAGCCGCTGTGGCCCGACAGTCCGCCATCAGTGCACGGAACCGCTCGAACAGTGGCTTGAGATCATGCGGACCGGGACTCGCTTCAGGGTGCCCCTGGAACGAGAACGCCGGCCTGTCGGTGCGTTCCACACCCTGCAGCGATCCATCGAACAATGAACGGTGCGTCGCCCTCAGCGTGGGCGGCAGCGAAGACTCGTCCACCGCGAATCCATGGTTCTGGCTGGTGATCATGACGCGACCGGTATCGAGGTCCACGACCGGATGATTGGCGCCGTGATGGCCGAACTTCATCTTGATCGTGCTGGCACCGCTGGCCAGGCCCAGCAGCTGATGCCCCAGGCAGATACCGAACAGCGGCACGCCGGCATCAAGCAGGGCACGTATCGCACGGATCGCGTAATCGCAGGGCTCCGGGTCACCCGGTCCATTGGACAGGAACACACCATCCGGCGACAGCTGCAGGACTTCCTCGGCCGGCGTAGTCGCCGGCACGACCGTAATACGACACCCCTGGTCAGCCAGAAGCCGCAGAATGTTGCGCTTGACGCCGAAATCGTAAGCCACCACGTGGTGTTCGGCATGGCGCTTGGTGTAGATCTCCGGTCGCGTCGGCCAGATGCTGCCCTGGTTCCATTGATAAGTGTTCCTGGTCGTCACAAGTCGCGCCAGATCCATGCCCTTCAGCCCGGGAAACTTTCGGGCTGCCTGCACGGCTTCTTCGGCACTGGCCGACTCGCCGGTGACGATACATCCGGCCAGCGCGCCCTTCTCGCGAATGATGCGTGTGAGCTTGCGCGTGTCGATCTCTGCAATTGCGACCGTGCCGCCCTGACGCAGAAATGTCTGCAGCGACTTCTCGGAGCGCCAGTTGCTGACGACCATGGAGAGATCACGAATGATCAGTCCCGAGGCATATATGCGGTCGGATTCGAAATCGTCGGAATTGGTGCCCACATTACCGATGTGGGGATAGGTCAGCGTCACCAGCTGACGGTAATACGAGGGGTCGGTCAGGATCTCCTGATATCCGGTCATCGCGGTGTTGAACACCACTTCTCCCAGTGTGCGTCCTGACGCACCTGTGGAGATCCCCTTGAAGACCGTGCCGTCTTCGAGCGCGAGTATCGCCGGCTCTGTCACGCTGAGCTCCTGAGAAATTCGTGCCTTGCATAAACGAAGCGGGACGGCCGCAAGGCACGCAGCCCGTCCCGCACAGCATTCCAGGAATCTGGGAGGCTCAGGCGGCTATTCTAGCCTGTCATCGGAACATGGTTCCAGCGGGATTCGCTCCCGGTACGCGAAGCTGAGCAAATCCAGCCATGCACTGCACCCGCTCCCGCGTGAGACATCGCCATTGCCGGGCCTAATACGTCATACTTGGCGGGACATTCTCGACGTACTTGGCTGGCCGACTCTCGTGGCCGATTCAAACTCAGGGGGATCTGGATGAACCGTACCGCTTGTCTCGTCCTGGCTTTCGGTTGCGCCACTGTGGCCGTTCCGCTCGCCAGCGCTCATTTCCGGCTCGTGGAGCCGCCCGCTTCGCTTATCACCAATGACCTCGGCGATCCGCAGAAGCTCGCGCCGTGCGGCGGCACGTCATCAGATCCGGGCACGCCCAGCGGCATCGTGACAGCGGTACCGGGCGGTCAGCCGTTACGCATCGTCGTGCAGGAAACGATCTTCCATCCCGGCCATTATCGGGTTGCGCTCGCGGTGAACTCGCGCGACGAACTGCCACCGGAGCCCCCGGCCACCATGACCGAGACAGAGAGAGGGCCGCGATCGCTGTCGGCACCGATTCAGGACCCGCCGGAAATTCCGGTGCTTGCCGACGGCCTGCTGCCGCGCACTGAAGGTCCGGTACTGAGGCTGGAAACTTTCGTGGACCTGCCGAACATCAACTGTGACCGCTGCACACTGCAGGTCATCCAGTTCATGCTGAATCATCCCGGCACGCGTGAAGGCACATTTTCCTACTACCACTGCGCCGATCTGCGCATCACAGCCGATCCGGACAAGCCCATAGACACGCGCTGGCCCGGCCAGTCCTGATCGGACCGCGTTTCAGGCAAAGATCAGTCCTCGGCCGCAAGGCCGAGGACGTTCGCCATGGAGTACAGTCCCGGGGCGCGACCCGCAACCCACCGCGCCGCCCGCAATGCACCGCGTGCGAAAGCGGCGCGGTCGCGCGCTCGGTGCACGAACTCCAGCTGCTCTTCCGCAGCGAGAAAATGCACGGTGTGATCTCCCACCACACCACCGCCACGCACCACCGAAAATCCGATCGTGCCCGGCACGCGGGGTCCAGTCTGCCCGTGCCGTGCATGCACGGCAACGTCATCCAGACCGTGTCCACGGGCAGCCGCTATGCGTTCACCCAGCTCCAGCGCGGTACCTGACGGCGCATCGACCTTCTGCCGGTGGTGCGCTTCGACGATCTCGGCGTCAAATTCATCGTCCAGCACCCTGGCCGCACGCGCCACCAGCTCCATGAACACGTTGACGCCCACGCTCATGTTACGGCCATACACCATCGGTATCTCACGAGCCGCCTGCTGCATGGCCTCCTGGTGGCGTTGCGAGAGTCCAGTGGTGCCGATGACCAGCGCAGTGCCGTGTTCCACACACGCTCTTACGTTGGCCTCAAGTACCGCCGGCAGAGTGAAGTCTATTGCCACCTGAGCATCGTGCAGAGCCTGGCTGCGGTCGTCCGTGACCGGCACCGAAAACGGTGCGACGCCGGCGAGTTCTGCCGCATCGCGGCCAAGCGCCGGATGCCCGGGATGCGTTACCGCACCGGTAAGCCTCAGATTCCTGTCCTCGGCAATTCGCGCCAGTATGGCCTTCCCCATACGACCCGTCGCTCCCAATACGGCAACTTTAAGCACCGGCTATGCTCCCATTCGCTCGAAGAATTCCTTTACACCGTCGAACCACGACCGCGCCTTTGGACTATGACGTCCGCCTCCTCCGTGCAGCGACTCGTCGAATGCGCGCAGCATGGCTTTCTGTTCTTCGCTGAGTTTGACCGGCGTTTCGATCTGAACCCGGCAGAACAGATCGCCCGGTGCGCTGCTGCGCACCGACCGCACGCCCTTGCCACGAAGTCGGAAAGTGCGACCCGACTGCGTCTCGGCCGGAATCTTCAACGACACCTGACCGTTCAGCGTCGGCACATCTACCTCACCACCCAACGCTGCGGTCGCAAAACTGACCGGCACTTCACAACTGAGATCCTGTCCCTCGCGGGTAAATATGGTATGCGGCCTGACGTGAATATCCACGTAGAGATCGCCTGACGGTCCGCCGCTGAAGCCGGCTTCCCCTTCTCCGGTGAGCCGAATGCGGTCGCCGTTATCGACACCCGGGGGGACTTTCACCGACAGCGTGCGCACCTTGCGAACGCGGCCGCGACCCGTGCATTCCGTGCAAGGATTTTCGATGCGCGTACCGCTGCCCTGACAGGTCGGACAGGGCTGCTGAATGGAAAAGAATCCCTGTTGTACGCGAACGCGGCCGCCACCCTGGCAGGTAGCGCAGACGACCGGCTCACTGCCAGGCTCCGCGCCGGCTCCATCACAGCGGGCGCAGGCGACCAGACTCGGAATTTCCAGGCTGATCGTGTCGCCGGCTACCGCCTGCTCCAGCGTCAGATCCAGTTCGTATCGCAGATCCGCGCCACGATGCATCTGTCCCCGGCCACCACGGCGCCCGCCACCGAAGATATCCCCGAAGACATCGCCGAAAATATCGCTGAACGCATCCGCGGCATTGGAATAGCCGCCTCCACCCATTCCTTGCCCGCGCTCCACGCCTGCATGGCCGAAGCGGTCGTAGGCGGCGCGCTTGTTCGCGTCGGTCAGCACTTCGTAGGCTTCCTTCACCTCCTTGAAGCTGGCTTCCGCCTCCGCATCGCCGGGATTGCGGTCAGGGTGGAATTTCATTGCCAGACGCCGGTACGCCTTCTTCAGGTCGCCGGCCTCGGCGTCCCTGGCTACACCAAGCACCTCGTAATAATCACGCTTAGACATCCTGATCCCCGATCGCGATGGCACAACGCAGGCTGCTCAGGTGCAGCCTGCGTTCGCCGGTCAGCGGCATGGCGCCCGCTCAGGCGCGCTTCTGCTCGTCGTCGTCGTCCTTCCTGACTTCCTCGAACTCGGCATCGACGACGTTGTCATCACCAGCCTGGCCAGAGGACTGCTGACCTTCCGCGCCGGCGGCCTGCTCGGCCGCCTGCTCACTGTACATGCGCTGGGCCATCCCCGCCGACGCTTCACTGAGCGCCTTGATCTTGGCTTCGATCTGACTCTTGCTGTCGCCCTTCAGGGCTTCGCGCAGTTCGGACAGCGCCGACTCGATACTCGCCCGTTCATCGCCGCTGACCTTTTCGCCCAGATCGGACAGCGACTTCTCCGTCGCATGCACCAGCGCATCGCCCTGATTGCGGATCTCAACGACCTCACGGAATTTCTGATCTTCCGCCGCATGAGCCTCGGCGTCCCTGACCATACGATCGATCTCCTCGTCACTGAGTCCCGACGAAGCCTTGATCACAATCTTCTGCTCCTTACCGGTGGCCTTGTCCTTGGCCGACACGTTCAGGATACCGTTCGCGTCGATATCGAACGTCACTTCGATCTGCGGCAGGCCGCGCGGCGCCGGCGGGATGTCGGACAGGTCGAAGCGACCCAGCGACTTGTTGTCGGCCGAACGCGTACGCTCACCCTGCAGCACGTGTATGGTCACCGCCGTCTGATTGTCGTCGGCGGTGGAGAACACCTGATTCGCCTTGGTCGGGATGGTCGTGTTCTTGTCGATGAGCTTGGTCATCACGCCGCCCAGCGTCTCGATACCCAGCGACAGCGGTGTCACGTCCAGCAGCAGCACGTCCTTGACCTCACCGGACAGCACGCCGCCCTGGATGGCAGCACCGACCGCCACAGCCTCGTCCGGGTTCACGTCGCGACGCGGCTCCTTGCCGAACAGTGCCTGCACGCGTTCCTGCACCTTGGGCATGCGGGTCTGACCGCCGACCAGAATCACGTCGTCGACCTCGCTGACGCTCAGGCCTGCATCGGTGAGCGCAGTCTTGCATGGACCCATGGTGCGCTCGATCAGATCCTCAACCAGAGATTCAAGTTTCGCACGCGTGAGGCTGATGTTCAGATGCTTGGGTCCGCTGGCATCGGCCGTGATGTATGGCAGATTGATTTCGGTCTGCTGGCGCGATGACAGTTCGATCTTCGCCTTCTCTGCCGCCTCTTTCAGGCGCTGCATGGCCAGCGGATCCCTGCGGATGTCTATGCCGCTTTCCTTCTCGAACTCCTTGCACAGGTAATCGATGACGCGCTTGTCGAAGTCCTCGCCGCCCAGGAAGGTATCGCCATTGGTGGCCAGCACTTCGAACTGGTGCTCGCCATCGACTTCGGCGATTTCGATGATGGATATATCGAACGTGCCGCCGCCAAGGTCATACACCGCGACCTTGCGATCGCCTCGCTTCTTGTCCAGACCATAGGCCAGTGCCGCCGCGGTCGGCTCATTGATGATGCGCTTGACCTCAAGACCGGCAATGCGGCCGGCGTCCTTGGTGGCCTGGCGCTGCGAATCGTTGAAGTAGGCGGGCACCGTGATCACCGCCTCGGTGACCTTCTCGCCAAGGTAATCCTCGGCGGTCTGCTTCATCTTCGTCAGCACACGCGCGGAAATTTCCGGTGGTGCCATCCTGTTGCCGTTGGCTTCGACCCAGGCGTCACCGTTGTCGGCCTTGACGATGGCATACGGCACCATGCCGACGTCCTTCTGTACGATGTCGTCCTCGAAGCGTCGTCCGATCAGACGCTTGATTGCGAACAGCGTATTGGCAGGGTTGGTCACCGCCTGGCGCTTTGCAGTCTGACCCACCAGCACCTCGCCGTCCTTGCTGAACGCCACGATGGACGGCGTCGTACGATCGCCCTCACTGTTCTCTATCACCCTGGGCTTGCCGCCGTCCATAACGGCGACACAGGAATTCGTCGTTCCCAGGTCGATGCCGATCACTCGTCCCATGTCTGCGTCACTCCAAATGTTCGTGAATGCGATGTGTTTTCCCGTGACCCTGAAATGGGGGCCAGGCCGGGCAATTCAAGGCGAACTCCGCCGGATTCTGTGGCTCTGCATCAGCCCTGCGGGGCCTGGGAGACAATGACCCGCGCCGGACGCACGACTCGCTCGTGGATCCCGTAACCCTTCTGGATCACTTCGATCACCGTGTCCGGTTCCACGTCGCCGGTGGGTCGCACCATCATGGCTTCATGACGCTCAGGATCAAACGGCTCGCCCAGCGGATCGATCTCTTCGACGCCGGCATGACTGAGCGCGTCCTCGAGCAGACGCAGCGTCGCACGGGCACCTTCCAGCAGTGTGTCGCGGTCTGCCTGCGAGCCGGCCGCCAGCCCGGCCTCAAGGCTGTCCCGTACCGGCAGCACGGCCTGCACCAGCCGCTCTACGCCATACCTGCGCGCACTGTCCACCTCACGGGCACTGCGCTTGCGAAAATTATCCAGCTCTGCACAGGCTCTAAGGTATTTCGCCCAGTTCTCATCAGCCCGTTCGCGTAAAGCTTCCACGGTCTGCTCGACCGAGGTCTGTTCCTCGGCTGCGTGCCCGGATCCGTCTTCGTGCGGTGTCCCGGCCGCGTGATTCTCAGCGGCTTCATCAGCCATCTATATGGTCCTCCCTCAGGTACCAGCCAGAGATGATGGGGGCTATACGCGGGAGTTCAAGGTGCGGCGAATCAGACGGGCAGTCACATCGACTATAGGGATCACACGCTCGTAGGCCATGCGGGTGGGTCCTATGACACCGAGAACGCCCATCGCATCATCTTCACTACCGTAAGGCGCCGCCACGATGCTGCACGAGTCGAGCAGCTGGTAGCCCGACTCCTGGCCGATGAAGATCTGCACGCCCTCGGTATGCATGCTGCGGTCCAGCAGGTGCAGGATGTCGCGCTTGCGGCTGAAGGCTTCGAACAGGCCGCGCAGTTTCTCAACATCCGACAGGTCGTCCACGCCCATCAGGTTGGTCTCACCGGCGAGCACGTACTCACCCGCCGGCACCTGCTCCGGGAATACCTGCTGCGCCATCTCGATCGCATCCTTCATCATCTCGTTCATATGTTCGCGGGTCTGGCGAAGCTCTTCGACCAGCTCGCGCCGCACCTGATGAAGATCCTTGCCACCGAAGTGATCGGTCAGATAGTTGCCGGCCCTGCGCAGCTCGTCATCGGAGAACTCGCGCGAGACCGACAGAATCCTGTTCTGCACCTCGCGGTCATTGATGACCAGAATCGCAAGCACCCGACGGTCCGACAGGGGCAGAAATTCGATCTGGCGCAGTGTCACCTGCGTGCGCCGCGGAATCGTCACCACCCCGGCCAGCTGCGTCACCGCAGACAGCAGGTTGGACACCGAAGAGGCAAGAGCCTGCGGATCGTCGGCCGCCTCCAGCAACGCCTCCTGCAGACGTGACACTTCCTCACCGCGCGGCGGTGTCAGCTTCACCAGGGTATCGACAAAAAACCGGTATCCCTGGATGGTCGGAATACGGCCGGCAGAGGTGTGCGGCGAACTGAGAAAACCCATGTCCTCCAGGTCCGCCATGATGTTGCGCACAGTCGCAGCACTGACCTCCAGACCTGATTCACGCGACAGCGTACGCGAACCCACCGGCTGGCCATCGCGAATATAGCGATCGACCAGCAGCCTCAGCAGGTGCTGTGCACGTTCGTCCAATCCTTCGTGTCGGTTCTTGCTCGCCATCGCTCGCCGCTGTGATAACGTAGCCATCCGTTGCAGGCCACAGGCAAGCTAGCAACGGGTGTCAGGGACGTCAAGAAAGACAAGACCGAATGCAAACGTCGCCAGAGCCAGCCCTTCAGATCCGGGTCGCCGGCCCACGGTATCCGCGCGCGTACCTGAGGTCTCTGACTACCGCGAATCGCAGCGGGAAGCTGCGCCGATGACCCGGTCTTTCAGCCGCATCGGCCTTTGGGGACGTTTCGCGGACGACAGCGTGGCTGACCCCGCTTCACAGATCGTCGCGCACCTGCGCGGTCGGGGCCTTGAGGTGCTCGCCAACCCGCCCCCGGAGAGACGCTCGCAATTCGACGGCGTCACACGACTTATTGAGCCCGAAGTCGCCGCGCAGGCAGATCTGGTCGTGGCCGTCGGCGGTGACGGCACCATTCTGCACGCGGCCAGGCAGGCAGCCGCCCACGGTGTGCCGGTGCTTGGAATCAATCGCGGGCGTCTGGGGTTTCTCGCCGATGTATCGCCCGAGCACATGCTCGACGTAATCGACGTGATCCTTGCCGGCGACTACCGGGAAGAGCGACGCCTGATGCTTGAGGCCGAACTGCAGTCATCGTCGGGGAGCGGCAAGCCCATGTTCGCCCTCAACGATGTCGCGCTGCAGAAAGGCGAAAGCGGTCGCATGATCGATTGCGAAACCTGGGTGGACGGCAGCTTCGTCACCGCCCACAGGAGCGATGGTCTGATTGTGGCCACTCCGACCGGATCCACCGCTTACGCGTTATCCTGCGGGGGGCCTATCATGCACCCTGATGTACAGGCTCTGGTGATTGCGCCGATCTGTCCGCATACGCTCAGCGACCGGCCGCTGGTCCTGACGTCGGACAGCAGCATAGAGATTCGGGTAGACCTGGCCGCCGGTAACCGTGCGCATTTTTCCTGCGACGGACAGACGGTCAATGAGATCAGTGCAGGTGACACCCTGCGGGTGCGCGCCGCGGACCGCAAGGTCACGCTGCTGCACCCCCCCGGCTATGACTACTACGAGCTGCTGCGATCGAAGCTGCACTGGGGGCGTGCGAATCATTCCGGCCACAACCGCTGACGATGCAGACCATGCTCAGCCTGATTCGAGTCAGGAACTACACCGTGATAGACGAGGTGGAACTGGAGCCCGGCTCCGGATTCACCGTAATTACAGGCGAGACCGGCGCCGGAAAATCCATCATTGTCGATGCGCTGGGGCTGGCGCTCGGAGATCGCGCGGACGCCAGCGCGGTTCGCGCCGGCGAGGAACGTGCCGAGATCAGTGTTGTCTTTGAATGCAGCGATGACCATCCATCGTCGCAATGGCTGCGTGAACGCAGTCTGGACGCCGACGGCACCTGTGTACTGCGCCGCATCATCAGCGCTGAAGGGCGGTCACGTGCATTCATCAACAATCAGCCGGCCACCGCGCAGGATCTGCGTGAACTGGGCGCACTGCTCGTCGACATTCACGGCCAGCAGGCCCACCAGTCTCTGGGCTCAGAAGCGACACAACGCCTGATCCTGGACAGTTACGGCGATCACACGGCACTGGTGGACGCCACCGCGAAGGGCTTTGGTGACTGGCGAGCTAGCCGGAGGGAACTGGAGAGCCGTCGTTCCGGCAGCGCCGAGCGCAGCGCGCGACTCGAGCTGCTGCAGTTCCAGACCAGCGAACTGCAGGCAGTGGAACCGGCTGACGGCGAGTTCGAGTCGCTGACCCAGGAACGCAATCGGCTGGCCAATGTCGACAGGTTGGCCAGCGGGCTCGCCGCCGTACTGTCGGCAGTCTATGAGGGTGACGGAGCCTGTGCCCAGAGCCTGCTCGCCGAAGCTGTCAGGGCGATGGATCAACTCGCCGAACTGGACAGCGAACTCGGCGAGGCCGTTGCGCTGCTGCGCGATGCCGAAATCGCTGCCGGTGAAGCTGCCTCACTGCTGCGACGTTACAGCGACGGCCTCGAACACGACCCGCAGCGCCTGGATCTCGTGGAATCCCGGCTTGCCCGCCTGCGCGCTCTGGCCCGCAAGCATCAGGTCTCCGAGTCGGAACTGCCCAGGGTGCTTGAATCTCTGCAGGCGCAGCTGGCGGAACTCGATGGAGACGAGGAATCGCTGGATGCCCTTGAAGAACGCGCCCGTGAAGCTGAATCCCGATATCTGAAGCAGGCGCACGCACTGTCGGCAGCGCGCGAAGCCGCCGCACGTCGGCTGGGAGAATCCGTTACCGCGCAGATCCGCGCGCTGGGCCTCCCTTATGGCGTATTTCGGGTAGCGGTGCAACGCCGCAATCCGGAACGGGCCGAGGCCAGCGGACTGGACCACATCGAATTCCAGGTTCAACTGAATCCCGGCCAGCCCTTCGGCGCCCTGAACCGGGTTGCATCCGGCGGCGAGCTGTCGCGAGTGAGTCTTGCGCTGGAAGTCGTCGCCACCCATGACTCGTCGGTACCGACACTGGTCTTCGACGAAGTCGATGCCGGCATAGGCGGCGGTGTCGCTGAAATCGTCGGCGCACGCCTGGCCGACCTCGCCCGCCACCGTCAGGTCATCAGCGTTACGCATCTGCCTCAGGTCGCCAGCTACGGCCGCGAACATTTCTGTGTCATCAAACACACCGACGGACGCACCAGTCGTACGGAAGTGAAACGTCTGGAGCGGCCCCAGCGCGTGGAGGAACTGTCACGGATGCTGGGCGGTGTGCGGATTACCGACCGGGCACGCGCGCACGCAGAGGAAATGATAGAGCGCGCCGGCAGCTGATCGCTGCACTAGCCTATGGGCGGGTTTTCGCCGTCCTGTGCCGATTCGTCACCGCCAGCCTTTTTGCCTGCCTGATCTGCGCGCGGCCTTACATACAGCACCAGACTGTGTTCCTCGATCTCGTAGCCGTAACGCCGTGCCACTTCACGCTGCAGCTGTTCGATGCGTTCATCGAAGAACTCGATGACCTGACCTGTGTCCAGGCACACCATGTGGTCGTGATGGGTGCGATCGGCGAGTTCGAAAACAGCTGTCGTACCCTCGAAATTGTGGCGCGTGACCAGCCCGGCACGCTCGAACTGCGTCAGCACCCGGTAGACAGTCGCCAGTCCCAGTTCCTCCCCGGATTCCAGCAGACCGCGATAGATCGCTTCCGCGGTCATATGGCGTTCGTCACTGTTCTCCAGGATTTCCAGAACCTTAAGTCGCGGCGACGTGACCTTCAGGCCCGCCTTGCGCAGTTCGTTCCGTTCCACGGTCCAATCGCTCCACACAATCAGGTAAGATGCGGCCGTGATTATGGACCAGACGGAGCGCCCTCTCCACCGTGGGAACTGAACAGCGAAAAAGGCGGATACTGATACGCACACTGCTGCTCGTGGTACTGGCGCTGAGCGCCGGTACAGGCTGCGTCTATCGCATGAATATTCAGCAGGGCAATCTGCTGGAGCAGTCCGCCGTGGATCAGGTACAGGAAGGCATGACACGCAGTCAGGTGCAGTTCCTGCTCGGCACGCCGACGATCTCCGATCCTTTCCGACGCGATCGCTGGGACTATCCGTTCTATTTCCGCCAGGGCCGCAATCGCCAGGTCATACAGCACTGGTTCGTCGTGTTCTTTGAAGACGATCGCGTGATTCGCATGGAACGCCGCATCGACCCGCGTGGCGAACGCGCCGCGGAACAGGCCTCCTGAGTTCATCCGATTCGCGGGGCTGCCCCGCTGCGGTTCGCTCCGCCTGAGGCTGTTCACCGCTTTTTCTGCGTGACCGGATGGCTCTCGCGCGATCCGGCCTGCGGCACCAATTCACCACCCACGCCCATGACCAGCCCGCGCGCAGCGAGTGCGCGACGCGCCGCACGCGGATCGGCAACCAGAGGCCTGCAGATCTCTACCCTGTCGCCCGGTGTGAGCGTATGGTGCGAAGAGATTCTCCTGCCGAAAAGTCCGAGAACCGGCTCGCCCTGCTCATCGAACGCCGCGGGCTCGAGGCCGCACCGCTGCACCGCGGCACCCGCGGTAAGCCCCTGCGACCAGAGCAGGCTCTTTTCGATCTGTGCCCCCGCCGTGGCGAACACGACGTACACATACAATCCGGTCGTATCCCGATCAGCATTCATTGCGTGGAAGAAGACTGGCCATTTCCGCCATACAGCGCGTCAGCGCGATGCAGGAATGCGCTCACCTGTGCACGCACCAGTTCCTCGAACACCAGCGAGAACAGTCGGTTGAGTGGCGAAGAGCGCACATCGAATTCAAGCGTGAGCGTCACCCTGCAGCCGCCGTTATCGCGCTCGTCGAAACGCCACTCGCCGGAAAGGTGGCGGAAAGGTCCCGATATCAGCGCCAGTCTGATGCTGTGAGGCCTGTCAGAGGTATTGCGCGTACGAAAGCTCTTGTGAATACCGCGCACACCGATATCCAGACTCGCTTCCATGACACGGTCGCTGATTCGGGTGACGGAGGCCCCGCGACACCAGTGCAGAAACCGCGGATAGCTCTCCACATCCTCAACCAGATCAAACATCTGAGCCGCGGAGTAGCGGGTCTCCGCGCTGCGCTCCACCCTGCGCACGATGATCAGCCGCCACGCAATGCGTTGATCAGCACCAGCAGCAGCGCCAGCGGCGCCACGTAGCGTGCCATGAGGCGCCACATCCGATAGGCACCGCCGGCCGCTGGATCCAGCTCGTCCGCCGTGGAATTGCGGGTCATGACCCATCCGGCGAACACGACGATCGCCAGACCGCCTACCGGCAACAGCACGTTGTTGGTCAGATAGTCGATATTGTCAAAGAACGTCCCGCGCAGAAAAGTCACATCGGACCAGGCACCGAAAGACAGGACAGTCAGGAATCCCAGCAGCCAGATCACGCCGCCGATGGTCACAGAGGCCTGCAGGCGCGACACTTCCATGCGTTCTATCAACCAGGCGACAGCCGGTTCCATCAGACTGATCGCGGAGGTCCATGCCGCAAAGGTCAGCAGAACAAAGAAGATGACCGCGATGATGGTACCGCCCGGCATCTGGCCGAAAGCAATCGGCAGTGACTGAAAAACAAGCCCGGCGCCGGATGCAGGATCGAGGCCGTTGGCAAACACGATCGGGAATATCACCAGCGCGGCCAGTATCGCGATGGATGTGTCAGCGATCACGACGGCGATGGAAGCACGACCGATGGACGCCTCCGATGGCAGATAGGCGCCGTACACCATGACTGCGCCCATGCCTATGCTCAGCGTGAAAAACGCCTGTCCCAGCGCGATCAGCACACTTTCGCCGGTCAGATCGGCGAACCGTGGCTCGAATACGAATGCCAGGCCGCGCCCGAAATCTCCGGCCACCATGCTGTAACCGAGCATGACCAGCAGCAATGCAACCAGCGCCGGCATCAGAATTCGCACGGCCGATTCGATACCACGCTCCACGCCACGGGCAATTACGAAAATCGTGCCCAGCATGAACACGGTATGCCAGAACCCGGCCGCGACGGAGTTCGAACTCAGGGCGGTGAAAACCCCGGCGATCACGTCGGCCTCGGCGCCTCGGAACGTGCCCGACGCACTCTCGAAGATATACGCAACCGCCCAGCCGGCCACGACGCTGTAGAACGAAAGAATCAGGAACGCGGCTACGACGCCGACGGCGCCGACGATCTGCCAGTGGCGAGAACCACCTTCCTCTTCGCCCAGCAGCCGCATTGTAGCGACCGGGTTACGCCGCCCACGCCGGCCGATCAGGATCTCCGCGACCATGACCGGCAACCCGACCACGACCACGCAGAGCAGATAGACAAGCACAAAAGCGCCGCCGCCGTTATCTCCAACGACATAGGGGAAGCGCCAGATATTTCCCAGACCTACCGCGGAACCTGCCACCGCGAGAATGAATGCGAGCCTTGTGGTCCACTGGCCATGCAGGGACGCACGAGGACCGGAGGGGGCGGATATCGGCACTTTTTCTGGACTCCCGTCGGCTTTTTTCGCGCCATTCTAGGGAGTATCCGCGACATTGACCAGAAACACTCCACGGCAAAACACGGCAGAACGGTCGCGTGGCCAGGACCATCCGGGCCTCGACAGGCGTTGTCAGGCGCCGCCGGCATCCCCTTCCCACCACAAGGCCGCAAGCGTGCGACGCGCAAGCAAGGCCAATGCGATGAGATAAGCGACCAAGCCAGTCACCATTAGAAGCAGGATCCAGAGGCGCATGGAAGCCAACAGCGGCGTCCATTGATAATCCAACTCTGCTGTCGCAATTCCCACGCCAAAGGCAGCCATAGCCGTAGCAAGGAGAAAGGCAAGCCAGGCACCGACAAGTGCCAGCGCCCTGGCTTTCCTTTCGGAAGCATTCATGGTCCTTCGCAAACTGTTCAAACGTCACCTCTGGCTGAGTGTTCAGGGCAGCGGCCGATCACCGGACCGGCCGCTGCCCGATGTACCCGACGGTCAACCCACCGGGCGTAACCCTCTTAGCGGCTCAGCGGCGCGGCACACCCGGTGCTGGTTGCATCCCGCTCCGCGTAGTAGTTCATCGCCGCATAGGTTGCGAGCCCGAGCACCAGCGCATTCAAACCCATGTCGATGGCAATGATGCCCAGCGGTGCCAGACCACCACCCACTGTTTCCACTTCATGGACGGTCAACTCACGCATGTCTCCCTCCTTGGTTCAGTGTGACGACGCCAGTTCCGTTGGCGTCGGAATGAGACTATCGCGCCTTGTCCCGCTGTCCGATCCGAATAACTGCCGATTACCGGCATAAATACTTCGTGCAGGCCCGTCACTCGTGCGTTTTCAGCGCGGATCGTGGATGATTGCGCGCCTCATGGCCAAGAAGTCCGACAAGAAGTCCCCTTCCACGATCGCCCAGAACCGCAAGGCGCGCTTCGAGTTCTTCATCGAGGAGAGTTTCGAGTCTGGGCTGGCCCTTCAGGGCTGGGAAGTGAAGAGCCTGCGTGCCGGCAAGGGACAGCTCAGTGAAGCGTATGTCACGCTGCGCAACGGCGAGGCCTGGCTGCTGGGCTCACACATCACGCCACTGACATCCGCTTCCACGCATGTGAACGCCGATCCGGCGCGCACCCGCAAGCTGCTGCTGCACCGACAGGAACTGGACCGGCTCACGGGTCTGGTGGAGCGGCGTGGCTACACGCTGGTGCCGCTGGAGATGTACTGGAAAGCCGGCAGGGCCAAGCTTGCCGTGGGCCTGGCGCGGGGCAAGAAGCAGCATGACAAGCGCGCCACCGAGAAGGACCGTGACTGGAAACTGCAGAAGTCCCGCGCGATGAAGGCGCACAACCGGCCAGGCTGACGGCGGGGATACGGCCGACTTCGACAGGGCGTGCGGTCAGCCGTTCCGTGAATATTTTGCGATATACCCTTGCATTGCAGGCTTCCCAGCCTTACTTTGGCCCTGACACTGGGGGCGATCGGTTTCGACGTGGGTCGCGAAACTCCGGGTGCATGCCGAGGGGCAGGTCACCTCGTAAATCCATCTGCAAAAAAGTTAGTTGCGAACGACGACAACTACGCTCTGGCCGCTTAAATCCGGCTAGCGTCCGAATGGGTACTTGCTTGTGGGTCTCATCCGGGCGTAACCGCACACAAGATCGCGTGACGGCTCGCTCAGGGTCGAAGCGTTAAAAACCAAATCTGAGCTGGCCGCGGATCTTCCCTGCCTGTCGGGTAGTCCTCGGTAAGAACAATGGCAGGATAAGCATGTAGAGCTCGTAGCGGAGGGCTTGCGGACGCGGGTTCGATTAACGCAATGGTCGCCTTTGCCCGTAAGGGCAAAGTGAAAACGGGGCTCATTCGGTGAACCCTAAGGCCGGCCGGAAACGGCGGCTATGGCAACGCCGAGGGGTAGTGAAGGGCCAACCTTCCCTGCCCTGTAGAGACTCATGGACCGGCTGAGTCGCATGCGACAGAGCCGGCCCCAGGATGCAGTTGAACACCTGTGCCAGCTGAAGGATGGCAGGACTCAGGTGCCAACCGCATAACACGCTCCGCTCCCGGTCGCGTTTCGGCGCGATCCGGGATGAAGGCATAGTCCAGCCCATCTCGAAAGAGGTGGAACAGCTGTCCCGCCGCCTCCACCAACACCCCCCTCCGGTTCACGAGACGGACCGGAGGGGATCCGGGTGCGCAACTGACCAGCCGCCCGGCCACCATTCCAATGAGTTGCCCGGCCGGTTGCGACCACGCATTCCACGTTCCGATACCCGCAACCCACGTACGTTCATATACCCTTAGCCGTGAATCAGCTGCCCGGAGTCCCCGTTCATGCCCCTGCCAAAGCCGTTTGACGGTGCCGTCAGCCGCTATCTGAAGAAAGACGCGCCGAAAGCGATTCGTGCAGCGGTGGAGGAAGGCGGCAAGCGCGACATACTCGATGCCAGCTACCCGTACGACCGCTGGATGAAAAAGGGCGTCTACGAAGCCGAACTCGAACCGTTGCAGATCGAACTCGTGAAATGCCAGCACTGGATCGATCACAGCGACACGCGGCTGCTGGTCGTGTTTGAAGGCCGCGATGGCGCCGGCAAGGGCGGTGCCATCAGTCGCGTCACCGCGAACCTCAATCCGCGCATCGCGCATATCATCGCGTTGCCGAAACCCACCGAGCGTGAGCGCACGCAATGGTATTTTCAGCGCTACGTCGCGCACCTGCCGGCCGCCGGCGAAATGGCGCTGTTCGACAGGAGCTGGTACAACCGCGGCGTCATCGAACAGGTGTTCGGCTTCTGTTCCGCCGAAGAACGCGCGCGCTTCTTCGCACAACTGCCCGAGTTCGAGCGGATCCTGGTCGGTGAAGGCATCGTGCTGGTGAAGATCTGGCTCAACGTCGGTCGCGCCGAACAGCTGCGTCGCCTGCTGCGCCGCGAAACCGACCCGCTGCGCCACTGGAAACTCAGCCGCATCGATATCGAGGGTCTGGCGCTATGGGACGCCTACTCCGAAGCCATTGCGGAGACGTTCCGGGCCAGTCACACGGACTTTGCGCCATGGACCGTAATCCGTGGCGACGACAAGTACCGCGCCCGGCTCACCGCCATACGCGCCATCCTCGGGGCGGTCGATTACGACGGCAAGGATACGGACATCGTCGGCAAAGTCGACCCGAAGATCTGCGGCGGGCCTGAAATCTGGCAACCCGTCTGATCCGCGACATGGGAGTCGCAGTCGGGTCGGCACACGGGAATCGGCGCACGCGAATCCGCGCAGGAAGCCCGGATTCAGGCACAGACGGCGTTCTAATCAGGACTCAAACTTTACAACCAGTTGGGGCTGAGCGAATCCGGGCTTATTATCCATGGTCATGCAGGGCGAATCGCTGGAAATACTCGAAAACGCAGACGTGCCTTCCGCTCAGGCGCGCGCCATCGTGCGCGCCATCGAGATTGAACTCGCCGGCGCAAATGATACGCTCGCGACCAAGCACGATCTGTTGCTGCTACGGCAGGAGATGATCGAAATGCGCGGCGAGCTTCGTTAGGGAATGGCTGAGCAGCATAATTCTCTGAGCCAGCAGATGCTGAAACTGCACGGCGACCTCGATCACAAGCTCGCGAGTCAGGAAGCCTCGCTCCGGCAGGTCATTACCGGTCAGGACGCCTCGCTCCGTCAGATCATTACCAGCCAGGACGCCTCACTCCGTCAGGCCATTACCGAGCAGGGCGCCTCACTCAGTCAGGTCATGGCCGACCAGGATGCCTCACTCCGTCAGGCCATAGCTGAACAGGGCGGCGCGCTGCGTGCCCAGATGCACGGCATGGCCAGCAGCATCACGCGACAGATGTACATGGCCCTGCTCGGTCAGATGGCCGTTCTGCTGGGTATCGCGTATTTCTTCGTCACTCACGTGAACGGATAGAAGCCTCTGCAACGAGGGCCACTCAAGGGCCCTCGTCGCGGCAGATTTCGCTCAGATCAGCTCAGATCAGCTCAGATCAAACCGGTCGAGGTTCATGACCTTGTCCCAGGCCTTCACGAAGTCCCTGACGAATTTCTTCTCGTTTCCGGCACTCGCATAGACCTCGGCCAGCGCTCGGAGCTCGGAATTCGATCCAAACACCAGGTCAGCGCGCGTGCCGGTCCATTTCACATTGCCGGAGGCACGATCCACGCCTTCGTACATACCTTCGGTAGACGTGCTGCGCCAGTCGATCTTCATGTCCAGCAGATTGACAAAGAAGTCGTTGGTCAGCGTACCGGGCTTGTCAGTGAGCACACCGTGGCTTGAACCGCCGGTGTTTGCGTCAAGAGCACGCATGCCACCCACCAGCACCGTCATTTCCGGTGCCGTCAGGGTCAGCAGCTGCGCACGATCGAGCAGATGATGCTCGGCCAACTGCGCGGCTTCCGGTCGCTGGTAATTGCGAAAGCCATCGGCCACCGGCTCCATCACATCAAACGACTCCACGTCCGTCTGCTTCTGGGACGCATCGGTGCGCCCGGGCACGAACGGCACGGTAATGTCGTGGCCCGCCTTCCTGGCGGCCGCTTCCACTGCCGCGCAGCCCCCCAGCACGATCAGGTCGGCCAGCGATATGCGTTTGCTGCCGGACTGGCTGTCGTTGAATGCCTTCTGCACGGCTTTCAGCTTTCTCAGCACTTTGGCGAGTTCGGCCGGCTGATTGACTTCCCAGTCCTTCTGCGGCGCCAGGCGCACGCGCGCACCATTGGCACCACCGCGGTAGTCAGAGCCGCGGAATGTGGAAGCCGACGCCCAGGCCGTGGTGACCAGCTGCGATATCGACAGCCCCGAACCCAGCACCTTCTTTTTCAGAGAAGCGATATCACGGTCTTTTACGAGTTTGTGATCGACTTCAGGCACCGGATCCTGCCAGATGAACTCTTCGTCCGGCACCTCCGGTCCGAGGTAGCGGGCGCGCGGACCCATGTCGCGGTGCGTGAGCTTGAACCAGGCGCGTGCAAACGCGTCGGCGAACTTCTTCGGGTTCTTGTGGTACTTGCGCGAGATCTTTTCGTAGATCGGATCCATGCGCATGGACATGTCGGCCGTGGTCATCATCGGCGCATGCTTCTTCGACGGATCGTGGGCGTCGGGAATCATGTCCTTATCCTTGACATTCTTCGCACGCCACTGCTGCGCGCCGGCCGGGCTCTTCACGAGTTCCCATTCGTAGCCGAACAGCGTATCGAAGTAGCCCATGTCCCATTTCGTGGGATTGGGCTTCCAGGCACCCTCGATGCCGCTCGTGGTCGTATGCACGCCCTTGCCGCTGCCGAGCGCGTTCTTCCAGCCAAGGCCCATCTGCTCGATCGGCGCGCCTTCCGGTTCACGGCCCACGAGATCAGGATCGCCGGCGCCATGCGCCTTGCCGAAGGTATGACCACCGGCGGTCAGCGCCACGGTCTCCTCGTCGTTCATCGCCATGCGCTTGAAGGTCTCGCGCACATCCCGACCGGAAGCGACCGGGTCCGGATTGCCGTTGGGGCCCTCCGGGTTCACATAGATCAGTCCCATCTGCACGGCGCCCAGCGGGTTCTCCAGCTGTCGGTCGCCTGTGTAACGCTCATCACCCAGCCAGGTGGTTTCGTTACCCCAGTAGATGTCCTCTTCCGGCTCCCAGATGTCTGCACGGCCGCCACCGAAACCCAGCGTCTTAAAGCCCATGGATTCGAGCGCAACGTTGCCGGCGAGGATCATCAGGTCGGCCCACGAAATGCGGTTGCCATACTTCTGCTTGATCGGCCACAACAGACGCCGCGCCTTGTCCAGGTTGCCGTTGTCCGGCCAGCTGTTCACCGGCGCGAAACGCTGGTTGCCGGTGCCGCCGCCACCGCGGCCATCCTGAACACGGTAGGTGCCGGCGCTGTGCCAGGCCATGCGTATGAAAAGACCGCCGTAATGGCCATAGTCGGCCGGCCACCAGTCCTGCGAGTCGGTCATCAGGTCATGCAGGTCTTTCTTCAGTGCCTTGTAATTGAGCTTCTTGAATTCCTTCGCGTAGTCGAAGCGCTTGTCCATGGGATCGGACTTTTCCGACTGCTGGTGCAGGATGCGCAGGTTCAGCTGATTCGGCCACCAGTCACGGTTGGATTGCGCACCAAAGCTGGTGCGAGCGCCGTGCGCGGCGGTAAACGGGCACTTGGATTCGTCAGACATGGCGGCGTCCTTTGTTCGTTTTCGGGCCTGCCCCGAATGTAACGCCGCCACGTCCGTCTGTAAAACTTCGGAAAACAGCTACAGTGCAGCCAGCGCGTCGCGATTCGCCTTGACCCAGTCGGCGAAGGATTGCGGATCACGCCCGGTGAGCCGCCGGAAGTCGTCAGTTACCGTCGCAACACGTCCTTCGGCGGTGTTGGTATCGAACGATGCCATCACCCGTGCAACCGGTTCAGGCAGTCCCGCCGCGACCATGCCCTGCACCAGATCCTCCAGCGGAATCTGCACAACTGTGATCGGCTTGCCGATCGCCCCGCTGACTGTGGCGGCAATCTCGACCTTGGTCAGCGCTTGCGGTCCCGAAAGCGTGTAGGTGCGCTTGTCCGACTCCGTGCCGGCCAGCACGGTGGCCGCGGCAAGCGCCAGATCATCGCGTGCAATGTCCGCACTGCCCTGCCCGCCGTCTGCCGCGAACCACTTTCCGGTCGCAATGGCCGGCGGCAGAAACAGAAAAAGGTTCTCGTAGTACCAGTGATTGCGCAGTATGGTCCATCCGGGCAGGCGGCTTTCGGCGAGCGCCCTCTCGGTGCCGGCATGGTCCGGTGCGATCAGCAGCGGCGAATCTTCCGGGTTGGCAGCGGATGTGTAGATCACATGCCGAACACCGGCCGCCTCCATCCCCTGCACAGCGTTGCGATGCTGCGTGAGCCTGCGCCCGGGCCTGTCCACCGCATCGGTACTGATCAGCAAAGCGCGCTCGACACCTTCAAAAGCGGCACCGAATGTCTCCGGCTGCTCGAAGTCCAGCGCACGCGTGTCCACGCCCTTGCCTGCCAACGCCTGGAGTTTGTCCGGGCTGCGGCTGCCGGCAACTATTCGGTCCGCTGAGACACCCAGTGTCGTGAGCAGATGATTCAGGACGCGCTGGCCGAACTGTCCCGAGGCGCCGGTTACGAGGATGGAATGACTCACGATTCGATCTCCTGGTATCGGATCAGGCTTTTGACCTGACAAGCTTACATCAGTCCTGTATGGCGCGCGGACTGTGCAGCCGCACTTGATTTACACTTAAGCCCGTTGCCATCAGAATCCCGGCGTGTGCCGAGCGTTATGAAACAACCGCTTTATGCTTCAGCCCTGTTGTTCGCAACTCTGCTGGCAGGATGCGCCAGCGGTACCACGCAGCGCGGCGACGAAGACCGCCCCATCCGTGCTGCCACGGCTGGCGGTCAATGCCTCAATATTGCCCAGGCGCGAGACTTCCGCCATCTGGCTCCCGATCACCTGATCGTCTACGCGCCGCGAAATCAGGCCTGGCACGTAGAACTCAGCAATTGCCCTGAGATGTCGCACCAGCACCAGATCGGACTGCGCAGCCGCACCAATCAACTGTGCGGAATGGCCGGTGACGAAATCATCCTGCGTGGCGCGTTTACGGAACGCTGTCCGGTCATTCGGGTCACACGAGTGGGTTCCGATGAAATCGAGGCCCTGATCGATCGTTTCTCCGAAGGACGTCGCACCGAGGGTGAATTTGAGGTTGTCATTCCCCAACGCGAGGAGTAGCGGCCCGGCAGAATGCCTGATCAGAAACAAACAGAACGACGGAGACATGCATGCGCAACAGCAAACAAGCCGGCTCCACCGGCCGCAGAACCTTTCTCGTCGCCACCCTGGGCACAGCCCTGTTTGCGATCGCCGGCGTGACCCAGGCTGACTTCCCTTCACTGGACGGCCAGGTCGCCCTCGTCACCGGCTCCACGGACGGCCTGGGTCGCCATGTGGCTGTTGAACTCGCGAGCCTTGGTGCGACAGTCATCGTGCACGGTCGCAATGCCGAGCGCGGCGCGGACGTCGTCCGGGAGATCGAAAGCGCGGGCGGCAGTGCCGTGTTCTACCGCGCTGACTTCGCGTCACTGGAGGAGGTCAACGCGCTCGCAGACGCTGTGCTGGAGAATCACCAGCGCCTGGACCTGCTGATCAACAATGCCGGCATCTGGGCCACAGCTGGCGACGAAACCCGCTACACCAGCCAGGATGGTCACGAGCTGATATTCGCCGTGAACTACCTGTCCGGCTTTCTGCTCACGCACCGACTACTGCCGTTGATGCGTGAAAGCGCACCGGCACGCATCGTCAATGTCGCATCGGTGGCCCAACAACCGCTGGATTTCGACAACGTGATGCTCAACGAGGACTTCAGTCCCGGTCGGGCATACGGACAGAGCAAACTGGCCCAGATCATCTTCACGATGGATCTCGCCGCTGAACTGCCCGCCGATCAGGTGACGGTGAATGCGCTTCATCCTGCCACACTGATGGATACGACCATGGTGCGCGAGGCCGGCGCGGAACCGCGCGCCACCGTCGAGGAAGGCGCCGCGGCGGTGATGCAGCTGGCCGCCTCATCGGAACTGGCAGGCCGCACAGGGCTTTATTTCAACAGCCTGCAGGAAGCGCGCGCGAACGCGCAGGCCTATGACGAAGACGCGCAGCGGAACTTGCGGGAACTGAGCCGGAGACTGACGGGATACCCCCAGCGCTGACGAAATGGTGCGGACACGAACAGACGCTGAAAAGCGCAGTTCAGTGTCGCGCAAACACCCATGCGTACAGACGCCGCCGCTCGGTCACAACACGCGCCTGCACACGCATGCCGGGTTTCAGCGCGATACGGGAACCGCGCACCTGCACCTGTTGTGAGTCAAGTGCGACCGTGACCCGGTACGCAGTCGTCATGCTCTCCTGCGCGACGGGCGGCGCCGCGTAGGGCGGCACGGGCGCGGTCGCGATCTCCATGACCCGGCCACCCTGGTGACCGAAGCGCTGATGCGGAAAAGCGTCGAATCGCAGCCGTAACCGGTCGCCGGCACCCACCGACCAGACAGCCGTCTCCGGTGCCTGCAATTCCGCCTGCAGCGTCGCGCCGGCTGGAATCATCGTCAACAGCACTGTCTGCGCACTCACCACTGCTCCCACGTCAGCCGTGATTTCCAGAAGTACTCCATCTGCCGGTGCGACGATCGCAAAGCGGCGCCGCCAGTCGTTCTCGACCCTTTCCTGCTCGATACCGGCGAGCGCAAGCTCGAATTCCTCGCGCTGGGAGATATAGCGAAGCGGAAGCAGGATCAACTCATGCTCGAGCTGTTCATGCTCACGCAACCCGGCGAGAAGGTCACGTTGCAGTGCCTGTGCACGCGCAAGTTGCTCTGTGAGTTCATCGCGCACCGCACGTTCCTGTTCGGCGCTCACATAGCCAGCCGCAGCCAGTCCCTCATGATCTGCAGCACGCGCAGTCAGTTCCGTGACACGCTGCTGCTGCAGTGCCAGTGTGGCGTTCAGCAGTGACAGCACTTCCGTCAGGCGATACTGCCTGTCCCGCAGCGCCGCCACTTCACGCTTTTCGAGGTCATGCAACCGCTCCTGCTGCCGCCGCAACGTGCCTTGGCGGCTATCGAGCATGGCCGATACCTGTTCGTGCACGGCCGATG
>JBJHBW010000008.1:0-114908 GCA_050485685.1 Gammaproteobacteria bacterium | reverse complement strand
GGCATGGAGCCCGATCCGCGTGCGGCTGGCGCGCGCGCGCGCGAGGCCATAGCCAGCGGCGCGGCCGGTGCGCTGGTGGACAGGCTCGCGACAGTGGCCGCTTGAGCAGCGCCGGTCGCAGGAAGCGCATCCAGGGGAACCCATGAACAGCGAATCGTTCCTGCAGCGAATGGCGACCGGCAGTCGCGAGCGCGTGCGCGCTGCGCGTGCGCTGGAGAGCGACGCGGCACTGGCAAGACGCGCTGCGGACACGGCGCCGCCGCCGCCGCTGGCCTTGAATGACTTCGATCTGATTGCGGAACTGAAGCTGCGTTCACCCGCTGCCGGCGAATTGGCATCCGGCGGTTTCGATCGTGATGCACAGGTTTCCGCTTACGCGCGCGCCGGTGCGGCGGCGGTGTCGGTGCTGACCGAACCAGCCGAGTTTCGCGGCAGTCTCGACCATCTGCGTGAGGCGGCCAGGCTGCTCAGTCCCCATCGCATCCCTGTCATGCGCAAGGATTTTCTGACCGATCCTTACCAGGTTCTGGAAGCGCGTGCGGCCGGTGCCGGCGGCGTGCTGATCATCGTTGCGATGCTGAGCGACAGCGAGATCGGCGAACTGCTCGCGGCAGCGCGCGACTGTGGTCTGTTCGTGCTGCTGGAGGCTTTCGATCGCGATGACCTGGAGCGCATCGCGCGCCTGGCCGCCTCTGCGGACAGTCACCCGAATGGACTTCTGGCCGGCGTGAACTGTCGCGACCTGAAGGATCTCAGCGTCAGTTTCGAGCGTTTCACGACACTCGCGCCGCACCTGCCACCGGGGTTGCCCGCGGTGGCCGAGAGCGGGGTTCGCGGCGCGGATGACATACGCACCGTGGCGACGCTGGGTTACGAGCTGGCGCTGGTCGGGTCTGCGCTGATGCAGCAGTCCGATCCTGCACAGGCCGCCACCGAGCTGATCGCAGTCGGCAGGGATCGGGTCCGCGCGGCCGCTGCAGGTGCCACGCCGTGTTCGTGAAGATCTGCGGCCTGCGCACACCTGACGCGGTGGCTGCGGCAGTTGCTGCCGGTGCCGATGCGCTGGGGTTCGTGTTCGCCGAATCGCCGCGTCGCGTGACTGCGCAGGAAGCACGCGCGCTGTGCGCTCAGGTGCCCTCGCATGTCATCCGGGTCGCGGTGATGCTGCATCCGGCAGCCGGGGAATGGCGCACCGTGCTCGACGAATTTGCGCCGGACTGGATACAGACCGATGCGGGTGACTTTGCCACGATGGCGCTGCCGCCGGGTTGCGAACCGCTGCCGGTCTACCGCAGCGGCCAGGTGCCGGCAGCGCACGCGCTGCCGAAGCGGCTGCTGTTCGAGGGCGCGGTCAGTGGCAGCGGTCGCACCGCGGACTGGGATCAGGCGGCCGCACTGGCGTCACGCACTTCGCTGATGCTGGCCGGTGGGCTGAGCGCTGATAACGTCGCTGAAGCGATCGCACGTGTGCGGCCCTGGGGGGTCGATGTGTCCAGTGGCGTGGAGCGTGCACGGGGCGAGAAGGATATCGGATTGATAGAGACGTTCATTGCCCGCGTCAGGGCATTGGAGAATGCAGCATGAAGCTTGAGACCCAAACCATGGACCGGGAACACGCCCGCCTGCTCGAAGATCTGCTCGCGGGCAGATTGCCTGATGACAACGGACGCTTCGGGCCATTCGGCGGACGTTACGTACCGGAAACGCTCATTCCGGCCATCAATCGCCTGGTCGAAGGCGTGCGCGACATCCTCCCGTCGGCGAATTTCCAGGCCGCGCTCAGCCACGAGCTGCGCACCTGGGTGGGACGACCGACCGCGCTGACCCGTGCCACGCGCCTGGGCGAACGATGGGGTGCCGAAGTCTGGCTCAAGCGCGAGGATCTCGCCCATACCGGCGCGCACAAGATCAACAACACGGTGGGTCAGGCGCTGCTGGCGAAAGCGCTCGGGGCGAAGCGTGTTGTCGCCGAAACCGGCGCAGGTCAGCATGGCGTCGCATCCGCTGCCGCCTGCGCGCGCATCGGACTGCCATGCACGGTCTACATGGGTGAGGTGGACGTTCAGCGCCAGGCACCCAATGTCGACCGCATGCGCCGGCTGGGCGCCGAGGTCGTCGCCGTCACTTCAGGCGATCGCACATTGCGTGCCGCCATCGATGAGGCGATACGCGACTGGGTGTCCGACCCCGAAGGCACGTATTACCTGCTCGGTTCCGCCATAGGCCCGCACCCGTATCCGTTCCTGGTCCGCGAGCTGCAGGCGGTGATCGGTCGTGAGGCGCGTGTCCAGCTGCTGGAACAGGGTGGCCTGCCCGACGCCGTGTTTGCCTGTGTGGGCGGCGGCTCCAATGCGATAGGCATCTTTCACGGCTTCCTGGCGGATCCTGGTGTCCGCCTGATCGGTGTGGAAGCCGGCGGTTGCGGCAGTGCGCTGGGACAGCACTCGGCAACGCTGGCGTCCGGCCGGCCCGGTGTGCTGCACGGCACCTACACGATGCTGCTGTATGACGAAGGCGGACAGATACAGGAGACACACTCGGTGTCGGCGGGACTGGACTATCCCGGTGTGGGCCCCGAGCACGCGCTGCTGAAAATGATCGGCCGCGCTGAATACATCACGGCCAGCGACGACGAAGCGCTGCAGGCGCTCGGGGAGTGTTGCGCGCTGGAGGGCATACTGCCGGCGCTGGAGTCCTCGCATGCGCTGGCGGGTGCCAGGCGCTGGGCGCGTGAATTCAAAGGCGGGGCCACTCCGCGGGTACTGATCGGACTTTCGGGTCGGGGAGACAAGGACATGCCCATACTCAGCCAGTATCCGGTGACGGGGGCGCAGCCATGAGCGGCGATGCGCTGCCCCGCGAGCGTCTGCGACAGTCCATCGTCAGTGCACGAGGTCCGGCGCTGGTGTCGTTCCTGACGGCCGGGTTTCCGGACCGCGAACACTTCGCGTCCGTGCTGCGCGCCGTCGCTGAAGTGTCGGATGCAGTGGAGCTGGGCGTGCCGTTCTCCGATCCCATGGCTGACGGCGTCACCATTCAGCGCTCCAGCCGCCAGGCCATAGAGAACGGCGTGACGCTGGAATGGATACTGCAGTTGCTGGAGGCCGAGCAGTCACGTCTGTCGGCGCCGGTACTGCTGTTCAGTTACCTGAACCCGCTGCTGGTGTACGGCTTTGAGCGCCTGGCGGAGCGCGCTGCGGCGGTGGGCGTGACCGGATTCATCGTGCCGGACCTGCCCTGGGAAGAGAGCGCGCCGCTGCGCGAGGCCATCGCTCCCAGGGGGCTGGCGCTGGTGCAGCTGGTGACGCCGGCGACCGGGCCGGAGCGTCTGAAGATGCTGTGTCAGGCGAGCGAGGGTTTCGTCTATGCGGTCACGCGCACCGGGATCACCGGCGGTCAGCAGGGTCTTCCTGCGGAACTGTCCGATTACCTGAAGCAGGTCAAGGCGGCGTCGAATCTGCCTGTCTGTGCCGGCTTCGGTGTGCGTGAAGCGGCACAGGTGGAGCTGATAGGCCGCCATGCCGATGGTGTGATAGTCGGTTCGGCGCTGGTGGAAGTGCTGGAACGGGGCGAAGACCCGGCGGCCTTTCTGCGCGGACTGAAGGGCAACGCCTGACGCCATGGCCACCTGATGAAGCGGGTGTTCCGCAGCGAATCACTGGCCGAAGTCGGTCACTTTCGCAATGTGCTGGAGCAGGCCGGCATCGCTTGCATGATCCGCAACGACAAGCTCTCCGGCGGCCTGGGCGAGATTCCGTTCCTGGAGTGTCTTCCGGAACTGTGGGTGATGGATGACAGTCGGGCTGAAGCCGCCAGCGCGCTGATCGCCGAGCAGAGTCAGCCGGCGGACGGCGGCGAGTCCTGGCGTTGCAGACACTGCAATGAATCGAACGAAGCGCAGTTCGCGCTATGCTGGCGATGCGGCCATGCGCACCCGGAAGAATGAATGAAGTCAGGCCGCCGACTGTCGGCAGATGACCACCCGACGACGGCCCAGCACTGAGGACGAAACTGACGATGACCGAGCACCAACCCACTGCCTGTGTACTGATCATCGGTAACGAGATCCTGTCGGGTAAGACGCAGGACGCGAACCTGCAGTTCCTCGCCAGGGAGTTTGCGACGCTGGGCATACGGCTTGAGGAAGCGCGTGTGGTCCGTGACATTCCCGCCGTGATCGTCGCGCATCTGAACGAGTGTCGCGCCCGTTACGACTACGTGTTCACGACCGGCGGCATAGGGCCCACTCACGATGACGTTACCGCCGAGTCGGTGGCGCAGGCTTTCGATGTGCCGCTGGTGATCGACCCCGATGCCGTTGAGCGCATGAGCGGAGGCGGACTCCCGCTCAACGAGGCGCGCCTGAAGATGGCGCGTGTCCCGGAAGGTTCGTCGCTGATCGACAACCCGCTCAGTCGTGCGCCCGGCTTTCGCAAGGACAACGTATTCGTGCTGGCCGGAATTCCGGCCGTGGCGCGCGCCATGTTTGCCGCGGTAGCGAAGCAGCTCACGACGGGTGCCGCCATTGCGTCGCGCAGTGTGGATGTGTACATGCGCGAGGGTGATATTGCCGAACCGCTGGAGCGTATTGCACGTGAGCATTCCGAAGTTGAGATTGGCAGTTACCCTTTCGCGCGCGAAGGGCGCTTCGGAGCGACGCTGGTGGTGCGTGGTACCGATGCGGCACTGCTCGATCAGGTGCGTGACCGCATCGTCGCCGCCATGCAGGTGCTGGGTGCGGAGCTTGAGATCCCGGACTGAACGCCTCGCGTGACTAGGACCCTATGATGATATGCGTGTCGCCGGTGGGGTTGCCGGCGGCGTCATACCGCCGCTCCACAAAGGTCAGGCGCTGGTCCGCTGATTCGAGTATGACCGTGGAACAGCGGGTGCCGAAAGTCTCATCCTGTATGAACAGGCTTTCCCGATAAAGCGCCTGACCCTGGCGCCGGTCGCGCGAGGTCTGCGCTGTCGGTGCCAGCATGTCCAGCAGTGCATCCAGCGGATCGTCCCGCTCAAGTGCCGCATCCATCCCGTCCCGCGCTTCGCCGATTTTCGGCCAGTCGGCATCGAAATGCGTGTTGGTCAGTATGTGTATGCCCGTGTTCAGCCTGCGTCCCGGTGCGCGGTTGCTGAAATAGACGAGCTCGCGGCGATCGAAAAGCAGCAGATTGAAGGGGCCGTATTCGTGAGCTTCTGCGGAAAGCGCCTTCGTGAAGGCTTCGGCATCCTGCCCGGAGGCGAGAAAACCGGGAACCAGTGTGCCGCGTGTACGTATGTCCGGGCCCCGGACATACGCCGGATCATGAAAATTCGTCACGGCTGCGAAACGCCGCTGTTCGTCCACAGCCAGCCACGTGCCGCCTGCCGCCAGGTCACGACCGCCGAAAATGCGGGGAGATCCGCCCCACCACGACGCCGGCACCGCCGGCCGGTCGTGCAATTCGTCCCGGTTTGCCGCCACCACGAGCGGGTACTGTTCCGAGACGCCCGCCGCTATCGCGATCAGGCACATGACACTGCCCTGGTGCAGACTTCGTCGCCACCATCGACCTGCTGTGGCATGACCGCACAGGCCGGGCAGTGCGTCTTCGGCAGGGCGAGCAGATCGATGACGTAGCCACATTGGCAGGCTTCGCACAGGGCAAGACCCAGTTCATCGCCCCTTCGTATGCTGCACAACAGGTTCCAGCCCCACTCGAACGACAGGTTGGCGCGCGGCACCAGCAGCCTGTGGGTCTCGAAGCACTCGCAGAATCTGTGTCCCATCTGCACATTTCCGTCCAGCGGTGGGCCCGGGGGGCTGTCCATCGATAACAGATCATTGGCGAGCAGCAGATTGGCGAACACGCCGGACTCCAGGGCCCGTGCCGGAGTCTTGATCAGTGGTGCTACCTGTGACGGCGATCGACCGCGCTTGCGACGTACGCTGACTCCCTTGCCAAACTTGAAATAGGAACTGTACAACTTGCGGATACGGTCGTCGCTGAGCCCGGTCCAGTAACGTATCGTGCCTGTGCGGGCTTCATGTCTGATCATCCTCATGGCCAGTTCGAAACGGGCCTGCTCCCCCCGGTACCGATCGTCCGTCGCTCTCATTATTTGTTTCCTCGCGAATCAGCGAAATTCGGAGACTTAGCCTATGCTAACCATAAATGGTAATTTAGGACCATATATGGCAATTCCGGACGAAAAAAGATAAAAGATTATGTCCAATATATTCTCTCCAGCTGACCAGCTCAGTCAGATTCACGAACTCAATCGCCTGTTTCTGGGATACCTGCATCAGCGCGCCTGCGAGGGTGTTGAGTGTCTTGGCATGTCGGAACGAGTCCGGGCGCTGCTCCGCGCCGTAGACTCCAGATCGCTGGACCGGGCGGCCGAGTTTCCGCGTTCTCTGTTCGATGTGGTGGTGCCGCGTGCATTGCCTGGCGGGGTCGCCGATCCTGAGGATTCCGTCGCCGGGCGGTCCCTGCAGGCGCTGAATCTGACGATACTGCTTTCGGCCTGGAATCTCAGTCGTGCCAGCGAGTATTACGCGCGCCTGTTCCTGGGGCTGCGTGCCTCCACCGTAGCCGCATTGCGAGGCATGGGGTTGTCGGAACTGCCTCAACTGGCACTGGCCGACGGCGCGGTCCGTTGTGCGTTTGCACGTTCCGACAGCCTGTGGCGCGAACTGCTGTTTGACGACAGACCGGAAGTTCGCCACCGCCTTGGGCTGATTGCACTGCAGCCGCGTCTGGGTGGAGGCAGTCGCACACGCCCTGGTGTCACGCCCTTGTTCCAGCCGCACTAGCGTCGTTCGTCAAACCCGCACCACGAGGTCCGATCAGGAGTGCGTCGGGCGGGACCGTATGCGTTTTCCGCGTCGCAAGTCAGTAGAATACCGGACTTCCTGCATCCGGCTCCCGAGGAAAAAGTGCCGCGAACATGAACGCTGCAGTGGACGCACTTACGATCAGCCAGTTGCGCAAGACCTACCCGAACGGGGTGGAAGCGCTCAAGGGCATAGACCTGACCGTGAAGCAGGGCGACTTCTTCGCGCTGCTGGGCCCGAACGGAGCCGGCAAGACCACCGCCATCGGCATCATCACCTCGCTGGTGAAGAAGACCGGCGGCACTGTGAGCGTGTTCGGCCATGACCTGGACCGCGAGCCCGACGTGGCGAAAAGCTGCATAGGGGTGGTGCCGCAGGAGGTCAACCTGAACATGTTCGAGCGTAACGACTTCACCCTGATCAACCAGGCGGGTTACTACGGGGTGCCGCGCAGGATTGCGAAACAGCGGGCGGAGAAGTATCTCAAGGCACTGCACCTCTGGGAGAAGCGCCACGCCGTTGCCAGAACGCTCTCAGGCGGCATGAAGCGCCGGCTGATGATCGCGCGCGCAATGGTGCACGAGCCGCGGCTGCTGATTCTGGACGAGCCGACCGCAGGCGTGGATATCGAGATTCGCCGCTCCATGTGGGAACTGATGCGAGAGATCAATGCGGCCGGTGTGACGATCATCCTGACCACCCACTATCTGGAGGAGGCGGAGAGCCTGTGCCGCAATGTCGCGATCATCGATGAGGGTCGCATCATCGAAAACGATTCCATCGTCAACGTCGTGCGCAAGCTGCAGCGCGAAGTGTTCGTCGTGACGCTGGAGCAGCGCCTGACCGAGGCACCCGCGCTGGATGAATACACCTGTCGTCTTCGTAACGAGCACGAGATCGAAGTCGAAGTGGCCAAGGGTCAGGGCCTGAACAGGCTGTTTCAGCTGCTTTCCGGCCTGTCACTGACCGTGACCAGCATGCGCACCAAGACCAACCGGCTGGAGGAACTGTTTCTGCGTCTGGTCGAGAACAAGTCGGCGGGAAGACCCGCTGCGGGTGCCGCGTCGTGAGCGGGCACGAAGTCCAGCCGGGCACAGCTGCATTTGCACCCACGGCCGAGGTGCCGAACCGCGCGGCCGCGAACCTGGTCGGGCTGTACACACTGGTCCGCAAGGAAGTCAGGCGGGTGCTGCGGATCTGGATCCAGACCGTGATTCCACCCGGCATCACGATGACGTTGTACTTCATCATCTTCGGCAGTCTGATCGGTGCCCGCATCGGCGAGATGGATGGCGTGCCCTACACCACGTTCATTGCCCCGGGTCTGATCATGATGGCCGTGATCACGAACTCTTTCGGCAATGTCGTGTCATCGTTCTTCTCCAGCAAGCTGCAGCTGCACCTGGAGGAACTGCTGGTGTCGCCCATGTCGCTGACCAGTATCGTGCTCGGGTATGTGGCCGGCGGTGTGGTCCGCGGCGTGCTGGTGGCGGCACTGGTCACGGTGGTCGCGATGTTCTTCACCTCACTGCCGGTCGCTCATCCGCTGATCCTGTTCGCGGTGCTGCTGCTGACGGCCACCGTCTTTTCGCTGGCCGGCCTGCTGAACGCGCTGTTTGCAAAGTCCTTCGACGACATCACGATCATTCCGACCTTCGTGCTCACGCCGCTGACCTATCTCGGGGGCGTGTTTTTCTCGATTTCACTGCTGTCGCCGACATGGCAGGGCATTGCCCGGGCCAATCCCATTCTCTACATGGTGGACGCGTTCCGTTACGGCATGCTGGGCACCTCCAGCATTCCGATCTCGACCGCCTTCACCATCATCATCAGCGCTCTGGTGGTGCTGTTTGTGGCGACGCTGGTGATGCTGAAGCGGGGCTACGGCACGCGCACCTGACCGCTGACTTCCAGGTGCCAACCGTCCACGACCAGCCTCCAGCCGCCGACGAGCGGTAGCAGCTACTGTGCCGTGATGCGGAACCGGGTTCCGCCGTAGCTCAGGGTGACGGAATCGGTGTCTATGCTGACTACCCGCGGGCCTTCGCGCAGCGCCTCACCTTCCACGACCCGCTGTCCGTTGATGAAGGCGAAGCGCCGGTCCGCGCTGGGATCCCAGGCGTGCAGTTCCAGTCGCACATCCGGAATGCTGAGACCGTCGGCAATCAGTTCCGCCCGCGACGGTGCGCGGGTCGATGTCGTCGGGCCGGCATCTGCACTGCGGGTATCGGTCGCCGCCGATGGCGAAGCGGATGGCGGTGAGACAACCGTCGGCGTGACCGGCGCAGCGGTCACTGCCAGCGAGTCCAGCGGTGACGTACGCGGTGGCACAGCTGCAGAGGCAGGCGCCGGCGCCGGGTCCGTCGCCCGTGACTCGACCGCAGCAGCCGTTGTCGCAGTTTCGCGATCAGCTGCTGACGCAGCCGCGCTGGACGGGCTTTCGGCTTGTGCCGTGACGGTGGGCGCTGTTGCCGGCCGCGAACTGAAGGTGATCCACCAGGCGGCTCCCAGCACGATGACCGAGCAGGTGAGAACCGCAATCACGACGACGGTCCACACCGGAGGGCGTGCCCGTGGCCGTGCCAGCGGCGCACGGGTGACGCGCGGCACCGCGCTGCGCTGACGCTCGTTCTCTGATTTTCGCAACGCGTCGAGTATGAATGACATGTCAGTGCGGCTGCCTCAGCCAGGGCGTGTCGGGTGCGGCCAGATCGGTGGTCAGCGCAATCTGCGTTTTCGTTCCGACGATGCCGTCGACATCGAGCATGCGATCGCGCTGGTATGCGCGAACACGCGCTTCCAGCTGCGCGTCATAGTGACGGGAATCCGCGTCATCCAGCGTTTCGCCGAGGATGCCGGACAGGGTCTGGCGAAGCCAGACCACGGCGTCATCCCGGACGCCCGGCATCAGGTCACGCGCGATGGACACCTCAGGCCGCCACAACAGCAGATGATCGCCGAACCAGTAATGGGTGAGGTCGGCCAGGGCGACCTTGAATGGTTCGCCACCGGCGGTGAGTTCTGCGTAGTCATGACCGAGCCCGATCAGCACGAGCTGGTACTCCACTCCCTGCTCGGCACGCAGGGACAGGATGGCAGGCCTGTTGATGCGCCGCAGCTGGCTGATGGATCCGCCGGTTTCGATCAGGCAGCGCAGGCCCCGCGAGCCCGCCTGGTCGCAGGCAGTGCCGGCACCGGGTTCATAATCAATTCCCCAGAGGCCGAACAGCTGGCTGACTGCGGTGTCGGTATCGAACGATCGCAAAGGGTCGTCAAGCATGGCGCTCAGACTGATCAGGCGCTCGGTCGCTGCTGCGTCAGACGCCGCGGCGTCGACCGCAGCGGATTCGGCCGCAGTGAGTTCGTCAGGCCCTGACAGCGCTGCCGGTGATATCACCTCTGTCACAGGCAGGCCCGCCAGCGGGGCCGTGACAGCCCGGTCCGAGTTGGCGGATCCGGCCTCGGCTGAGGGCGACGCGCCCTGCCAGCGTGGCAGCAGGAACGACAGTGCCAGCGCGGCGATCACTATGCCCGCCAGTACTCCCGCGCCGGACCAGCCGAGCCAGAAGGGAACGGTCCGTGCGCCGAACACTTCCGTGACCGCCATGCGCACCAGTCTGCCGTCCACGCGGGTCTGGTCGCGTGTGTAGGCGGCCAGCAGCGCGTGATCGGCAATCACGTTGATCAGCCGAGGTATGCCGTCGGAGTGGCGGAAGATTGTACGTACTGCCGATGGTGAGAAGACTTCCGCCTGGCCACCGGCTATGCGCATGCGGTGCCCGAGGTACGCGGCCGTTTCTTCCTGTGTCAGTGGCTCCAGGTGGTAACGCCCGGTCACGCGCTGCGCTATCTGTCGCATTTCGCGACGGGCCAGCAGCTCGCGCAGTTCAGGCTGACCGATCAGAATGATCTGCAGCAGTTTCTGCTTCGCAGTCTCCAGATTGGTCAGCAGCCGCACCTGCTCCAGGACTTCAGCGTCCAGGGTCTGTGCCTCGTCGACGATAAGCACGATGCGCCGTCCGGCTGCGTGAGCCTGAAGCAGGTGCCGGTTGAGTGCGCCTATCAGACCCTTGACCGAAGTCTCGTTATCCGTCGCCACCCGCAGTTCCTCGCAGATGGCCTGCAGAAACTCGTGGCGGGTCAGTTGCGGATTGAGGATCAGCGCGATTTCCGCGTTCTCCGGCAACTGTTCGAGAAGACAACGGATCAGGGTGGTCTTGCCGGTGCCGACCTCGCCGGTGAGCTGTATGAAACCGCCGCTTTCGGAAACGCCATAGACGAGATGCGCGAGTGCGTCGGCATGTCGGGCGCTGAGGTACAGGTAGCGCGGATCCGGAGTGATCGCGAAAGGTTTTTCTTTCAGCCCGAAAAATTCGGTATACACGTTCCCGACCCCGGCTGGCTGGCGAACCGGCGACGGCAGGGCCGCCGCCGGTTCACCACTCCGTCAGCGCACTTCTATGGTGATGACGTCGGACATGATGGGCGGATCATGCGGAATGTGCAGATGATCGCCCAGCAGCAGCTGCAGGTAATGCTGGCCCGGCGGCAGCTCGATCAAGGCTTCAGTCTGGCCGTTGCCGAAATGCACATGCCGTTCGTCCGTCGGAACGGGCATATCCAGCGGCGGCGGATCGGTATTGATCAGCAGGTGGTGATGTCCGGTGTCCGGATGATTGATGCCGGCCGGCGCGACTCCGGCGCCCGAAAGCCCGAAGATGACCCGCACGGGGCTTGCAACCACATCGCCGTCGGATGGGGAGATGAAATACAGCTGCGCACCTGCAGGCGCCGGCTGCCGGGGCAGGCCTGAGGGCTGCTGGGTCGGTGCTGTTGCAGGTGGTGGCGCAGCCGACGGATCCGGTGGCGTTACGGCGTCACGCTGGCCGCAGCCGACGGCGGCCAGGCAACAGGCCAGCGAAAGAGCGAGATGAATGCGCATGGCAGGTCTCCAGAAAACGTCTTGGTCGTCCGACCACTCGATCCGTCAATTTATCACAACCCCGATCGGCCCCGATCGGCCCCGATCGGCCCACCTGATCGGCGTGCGCACCGCCGGCCGTCGCAGCTAAATGCGTATCAGGTTCGTGACGCGCCCGGGATCAGCGCCTTCGGATCGAAGTCGTCCACATTGACCAGGTTCATGACCTTGGCGTCGAAATCGCGAATCTGCTGTGCTTCCTCAGCGCTGAGTATGCCTTTGCTTTCGGCCTCGTCGATCTGGCCCGGTGTGTCCGTGGCGTTGATCTCGCCCGCCCGCCGCGCGTCGAATACCTTGCGCTCCAGCGATTTGACCTGCTCGGCCATCTCCAGTGCCTCCTGCAGCAGGCCGAGGGGATTGCCGGGTTCGCGCGCCTTGTAGGCAACGTCCGCAAGCCGCTCCCGGGTCTCGGTCGGATTGATCATCAGTTCGACGATCTGCTGGCCGAGTTCGTCCGACGGCGACGAATAGCTGCGACCACGCGGGAACACCAGCACACGCAGCACCATGGCCACCCAGCGGTTGGGCAGATTGCGCAGCAGGCTGTGCAGCTGTTCCTGGGCGCGATACAACAGCATGCGGCAGGACCACTCCACCAGCGGCTGGTCGGCCGACGGTTCCCCGTCGTCCCGATGCTGCTTCAGCACCATGGACGCCAGGTACAGGTAGCTCAGCACATCGCCAAGCCGCGCCGACAGCAGTTCCTTGCGCTTCAGTTCGCCGCCCAGCGTCAGCATGGCCGCATCCGCAACCAGCGCAAAAGCGGCGCTGAAGCGGTTGATGTGCTGGTAGTAACGACGCAGCGGTCCGTGCGCCGGCACATCGGTAAAGCGGGCTGCGGTCAGGCCCATGACCAGTGCGCGCGCCGCGTTCGACAGTCCGTATCCGAAGTGCGCGAACAGCAGCCGGTCGAAATCGAGCAGGCCCTGCTCATCGTCTTCATGATTGGCAGCCGCGATTTCCCTGAGCACATACGGATGGCAGCGTATTGCGCCCTGGCCGAATATGATCAGGCTGCGCGTGAGTATGTTGGCGCCTTCCACGGTGATCGATATGGGCACGCCCTGGTAGCCGCGCGCCAGGTAGTTCTTCGGACCCAGCATGATGGCCTTGCCGCCATGCACGTCCATCGCGTCGTTGGCGACCTGGCGCCCCATCTCGGTGTTGTGACACTTCAGGATGGCAGACGGAACCGATGGCTTCTCGCCGGTATTTAGAGCCGCGCAGGTGACGCGCGAAGCGGACTTCATGATGTACGTCAGACCTGTCATGCGCGCCAGCGCTTCCCCCACGCCGTGGAACTTGCCTATCGGCAGGTTGAACTGGCGTCGTATGCGCGCATAGGCGCCGGATGCGTACACGGCTGCCATCGCACCGCCCAGTGCATTACTGGGCAGCGTGATGCCGCGTCCCACGCTGAGCAGCTGCACCAGCATGCGCCAGCCAAGCCCGGCCATCTTCGGTCCGCCTATGATGAAGTCCAGCGGTACGAAAACATCCCTGCCGCGCGTCGGGCCGTTCTGGAACGGGATGTTGATCGGAAAATGGCGACGGCCGATCTCAACGCCCGGCAGGCTGGTCGGAATCAGCGCCGAAGTGATGCCGTACTCGTCCTTGTCACCGATCAGGTGGTCCGGGTCGTAGAGCTTGAACGCCAGGCCCAGCACGGTCGCGATCGGTGCCAGCGTGATGTAGCGTTTATCCCAGTTCAGGCGTATGCCGATGATTTCCTCGCCTTCCCATTCGCCGCGACACACCACGCCGGTGTCGGTGATGGCGGTGGCGTCCGAACCTGCGCGCGGCGACGTCAGCGCGAAGCACGGGACTTCCTCGCCGGTCGCGAGTTTCGGCAGCCAGCGTTGTTTCTGCTCGTCAGTGCCGTAATGCAGCAGCAGCTCGGACGGACCCAGCGAGTTCGGAACGCCTATGGTCGATGCGACGGTCGTGTTTCGCGATGCCACCTTTGTCAGGATGATGGAGTTTGCAAGCGGCGAGAAACCCAGCCCGCCATACTCTTTCGGAATGATCATCGCGAAGAAGCCCTTGTCCTTGATGTAGGACCAGACTTCCTCGGGCATGTCACACAGTTCGTGGGTGATCTGCCAGTCGTCGAGCATGCGGCACAGCTCGTTCACGGGACCGTCCAGAAACGCCTGCTCTTCCTCGGTCAGCCGCGGTGCGGGCAACTCGGTCAGCTTGCTCCAGCGCGGCATGCCGGAGAACAGCTCACCCTCCCACCAGACGTTGCCGGCATCGAGCGCGTCCTGTTCGGTTCTTGAAATCGTCGGCAGCATGCGCCGGAAGATCGCAAGCAGCGGTCTGGAAATGCGTTCGCGTCGCAGCTCATCGATGTTCAGGGCCGCAAATGCCGCGAACAGCAGCCACAGAATCAGCTTCCATAGCCAGCCGGCCGGCCCGAACAGGGTATAAAGGACCAGCACGCCACCGAGTACCGCGGTGGCCGTGCGCAGATCCGATCGGCGGTAGGCCAGAGCGATCGGGGCGCCTATGCCAATGAGCAGCCAGAACAGTGTTGCCAAGGTCACACCTCACTAACTCGTCACGCCGCCGGTGACGGCGCCACAGGAATTCTCAGAGCAGATTCGCGACGCCTTCACGCTCTTCGCGCAACTCCGCCTCGGTTGCTTCCATCTTGCCGCGGCCGAAATCGTCAATGGCCAGGCCCTGCACGATGGAGTAATCGCCCGCCATGCAGGTGACGGGATAGGAGTAGACGACGCCTTCGGCGATACCGTAGCTGCCGTCTGATGCGACGCCCATGCTGACCCAGCGGTCGCCGGTGCCCAGCGCCCAGTCGCGCATATGGTCGATGGCAGCCGATGCGGCCGATGCCGCTGACGACGCGCCTCGCGCCTTGATGATGGCCGCGCCGCGCTGCTGGACCTGCGGTATGAACTCATCCCGATACCAGTCCCGAGAGACCAGGTCCAGCGCCGGTTTCGAGTCGACCAGCGCGTGTGCAAGGTCCGGAAACTGCGTTGCCGAATGATTGCCCCAGATGACGACGCGGTCCACGGCTGTGACGTGGGTGCCGGTCTTCGCAGCAAGCTGGGCGACCGCGCGGTTGTGATCCAGCCGCGTCATTGCCGTGAAGTTGCGGGCATCGATATCCCGTGCGTTCTCGCGCGCGATCAGCGCATTGGTGTTGGCGGGATTGCCGACCACCAGCACCTTCACGTTACGGCTGGCCTGCTCGTTCAGCGCCTTGCCCTGGGCCGAGAAGATCTTCGCGTTCTCAAGCAGCAGATCCTTGCGTTCCATGCCGGGTCCGCGTGGCCTTGCGCCGACCAGCAGCGCGTAATCCGCATCGCGAAACGCAGTGCTGGCGTCGTCAGTGGTGACCACGCCATGCAGTGTGGAGAACGCGCAGTCGTCCAGTTCCATCGCAACGCCGTTGAGCGCTCCCAGTGCCGGCGGGATCTCCAGCAGCTGCAGTATCACCGGCTGGTCGGGCCCGAGCATCTGTCCCGACGCGATGCGGAATGCGAGCTGATAGCCGATCTGTCCTGCCGCGCCGGTGATCGCGATACGCACCGGTGCCTTGTTTGAGTCTTTCATCACTTGCGGTTCAATCCTTTGCGGGGTGGTCCTGATTGCCAGGGCGGCGGGGTGAAACCGGGCGTCCGGGCGGCTGCGCGCGCAGCCTGTTCGATTCTAGCAGTCTGTCCGGCCTGCGGCATCGCGGCCCTCGAATTGCGTCTTATTGAGCGTCGTCGCTCACGCTCTGACCGTTCTGATCACGCCGTTCACCGGCGCTGATGCCGTATTTCTTGAGTAATCCGCGAAACTGGTGATAGGTCAGTCCGAGCAGATCTGCAGCCGTGGTCTGCTTGTACCGCGCCGATTCCAGTGCGCGGCTCAGCAGTGCCCGTTCGAAGTCGGCGACCGAGGCACGAAAGTCCGCGGGCAGGGATGCGCTTGCGGACGCCGCGATGATTGCCGCCGTGTCAGCACCCGCCTGGGAACCCACAGCCGGGTCCTTCGGCGCAGCCGTGAAATCCAGCGCAGGAAATGGCGAGTCGAACGGGTCGAACAGTATCGTGTCTATAGGTGCCTGCGGATCCTCGCTGCGATAGACGCTGCGTTCCACTGCATTCTTCAACTCCCGCACGTTGCCGGGCCAGCGGTGCGAGCGCAGTCGCGCGACCGCCTCGGCCGTGAAACCGGGGAACAGTTCCCGCTTGAGTTCGGCGCTGACGTTCACGGCAAAGTGATAGGCCAGCGCATCGATGTCCTCGATCCGTGCCCGCAGTGGCGGCACGTGTATGACGTCGAAAGCCAGGCGGTCCAGAAGGTCGGCGCGAAAGCGCCCGGCACGCGTCAGCGCGGGAAGGTCTTCATTGGTGACGCCAACTACCCGCACATCGGTGGTCAGCGTGTCGGTGCCGCCTACCCGCTGGAACTCACCATACTCGATTACGCGCAGGATCTTTTCCTGCATGCGCAGCGGTATCGTCCCGAGTTCATCCAGAACCAGAGTGCCGCCATCGGCCTGCTCGAAACGGCCGGTATGGCGCCGTGTCGCACCGGTGAATGCGCCGGCCTCGTGGCCGAACAGCTCGGTTTCCAGCAGCGTTTCGGTCAGGGCGGCACAGTTGACCTTGACCAGCGGCTGTTCCCAGCGATCAGACAGGTAATGCAGGCGCGACGAGATCATTTCCTTGCCGGTGCCCCGCTCGCCGACAACGAGCACGGGCCGCGGCAGCGGCGCGGCGCGGGAGACGTGCTCCAGCATGGCCAGGAACACCGGCGCCTCACCGATCAGGGAGAGCGATTCCGGGCGAACACGGTTCATTCAGTTATCGCGCCTAATTCTCGCCAGGGGCGCGAAATACTAGCCTTCTTCTCCCCCGGCCGCACCCATGGCCCCGGCTGTGTCCTGCGGTCATCATGTCGTCAGCGCCGGATGTGCCTTCTGCCGTGCGTGGTCTTGTATGCAAATTACCCGAATTCGGGCAGACTTGGTTCCGGCAGCGCCACTTCGGTGCCGACCTCACGAATAAGGAGTCCGGTATGGACCGACCAATCCTGGCCATCGCCACCGGTATCTTTTCCGCACTGGCGGCTGTCGCCGCGGCGGCCCAGCCTGCGGTGACCCTGCTCGACGCCGGCGCGGCGCCGCGCCAGGAACTGCGCTATCGCCTCGAGGCGGGTCGCACCGAATACGGTGCCATGCGGGCCAGCATGCAGATGGGCGGGCCCATGATGCCGCCCGTGTCCAGTCCGCCGGTCACGATGCGCATGATGATGAGGACCACTGACGTGAACGCCGACGGTGTCGCGCGTTACGAGTTCGAAATAACGTCCGTGGATGCCGCCAGTGGCGCGCTGGCGCCGGATGCGGCCACCGGTGTCGGAGGCTGGGCACGGATCGATGCACGCGGCCTGTTTCTGGAAGGTGACTTCGATCTGGACGCATCGGTGGACCCCGAAGCCGAACAGTTGCTGGGCGATCTCAACCAGTCGATACAGGAGATGTCTGCGCCGTTTCCTCTTGAGGCGGTCGGCGTGGGTGCGCGCTGGCAGGTGGACAGCCGGATCGATGCCGGAGGATTCAGGGCGCAGCAGACTGCCGAATACACAATGCTGTCCCGGGATGGTGACCGGATCGAGCTGCAGGTGACGGTCACCCAGTCCGCCGCCAGCCAGTCTGTGTCCATGCCCGGCATGCCGCCTGAAGTCCAGGCCAGACTGGAATCGCTGGAAGCGGCCGGCAGCGGCACGATGAACGTGGATCTGACGCGTCTTGTGCCAACCTCCGAGCTGGATATCCGTATCAGCATGGCCATGGCGATCGACATGCAGGGCCAGACCCAGCGCGTGGATATGGACATGCAGAGCCAGACCTCTATTTCGCCAATCGAGGATTGAGTCCGTTTGCCGGGCAGTCGGGGCCGGAGCAAGCCTGTGCGAGCCTGTATGGCCAATGGCTGGTGTCTGTCGCCAACCAATGGCCTTTTTCGCCTTCGGCGCAGCCGCGTGGTCGAAGCCTGGCCGGGCTGAGTTCCCGTGTAGAAACAAGCTGTTGCCCTTGCCGATCGGTGGCTGGCACGAATGCTGCTAGTGCACAGTCAGGCACAGAAAACCCGTCGATATCGGAAGAGGACACGGCAATGGGAATCTTTTCACGCTTCACGGATATCGTGAACGCCAATCTCAACTCGATTCTGGACAAGGCCGAAGACCCTGAGAAGCTGGTTCGTCTGATGATCCAGGAAATGCAGGACACCCTGGTGGAGGTGCGTTCTGCCGCAGCCCGGGCGATTGCTGATCGCAAGGACCTGACGCGAAAGCTGCAGGCCCTGGACGAGGACATGCGTGACTGGGAGGCCAAGGCCGAACTGGCGCTGGATCGTGGCCGTGATGATCTGGCCAAGGCCGCGCTGGCCGAAAAGGCGCAGCTTGCGCGAACCGCCGAGACACTGGCTGCGCATCGCGCCGCGGTTGACGACGGACTGGCCAGGCTCAATGACGATATCGCCAGACTGGAGAACAAGCTTGCCGACGCGCGCACGCGCCAGAAAGCCATCATCGCGCGCCATCAGACGGTCAGCCGCCGGCTGCAGGTGCGCGAGCGACTGCACGACAATCGCATAGACGATGCCCTGATGCGTTTCGAGCGCTTTGAGCAGCGGGTGGATGAGATCGAGGGCCGCGTGGAGGCGTATGATCTCGGGGCACGCAAGAGCCTGCATCAGGAATTCTCCGAACTTGAAGCCTCCGAGGCGGTGGAGCAGGAGCTTGCGGCGCTGAAGAGTCGGCGTGCGAGTGGACGCGACGGGGGGTCTGACGGAGAGCGTGGCTGATGTTCGAGGCGCAGATTGCAGTGATCGGATGGCTGCTCGTGCTCGCCCTGGTCCTGGCGATCTGCGTGCTGCCTGTGATCGTCATCGGCCACTACAGCGTGAAATGGAAGTCCGCGAAAGGACTGTCAACCGAAGAGCAGCGCATGCTGGAAGACCTGTGGCAGGACAGTCAGGCGCTGGAAAGCCGTCTGAATGCACTTGAAACCATACTCGATGACGAAGTACCCAACTGGCGAACCCGCGTATGACAAAGGCAAGGCAGAAACCCGAAGCGATGGAGCACCAGCCATGACCGACCGCGACAGTCTCAGACGCCCGCGACTGGCACGGGATCCCGAACGGCGCATGCTGTTCGGCGTCTGTGCGGGGATTGCGAAGTATTTCGGCTTCGACCTGACCATTACCCGGGTGCTGACCGTGATAGCGGCGCTGTTCTTTCTTCCTTCCGTGCTGATCGCGTACCTGGTCTGCGCGCTGCTGATGCCCCTGGATGATTCGGCATCGGGCAACGGTCGGCATGACGCCGGTCACGGTGGCTCCGGTCCTGGCGACAGCGGCCGGCACGGCGCGTCCCATGGCGCCGGCTACGATCGCGTGCGAAACGAACCTCATGATGTACTGGCCACGGTGCGGTACCGGTTTCGCGATCTTGACGTGCGGCTGCAGAAGCTCGAGAAGTATGTCACTTCCGAACGCTTCAGGCTGGATGCAGAATTCAGAAAACTGAAGTAGCGCGGTCAGCGCGAACACCTGAATCGGAGACTGCAGTGGGTGGCAAGGAATTCGTACTCGCGATCATTGTGATCGTGCTTCTGTACAAACTGTTCGACACCTGGACGAGAAACAGGGCCGGGCAGCGGGAGCAGGCACTGCAGGATGAGGCCCGTGAAGCCCTGGCCAGGGTCACCGAGCTGGAGGAACGAATTCGCGTGCTGGAACGCATCGTCACCGACGACGGCTACGACGTGCGACGGGAGTTCCGCAACATGGGTGCGCGCGCGGGAAATCAGGGCCGTTCCGGCCAGGGCGGCTTGAGCTGATGATCGTCTTTCCTGCCGCTGATGTGCGAATCGCCGACGCGCCAGAGGCGCATTAGTCAGGCCATGACGCCGACAGACAGCCTGATACACGAAGCGCTTCGGGAACTGGCGCCGGTGAGCGTGCTCGTACTTGGTGGACCGGAGCCACAAGGCCTGAAGTCCTGGCTCCAGCAGGGGCAGGCACAGTGCAGCGTTACGCTGCTGGAGACACTGCCTGCCGGCGAGGATCCGGCTGCGACGCTGTCGCAACGCTACTCAGCTGCAATTCTCATCGGTATGGACCGGCTGCCGGATGCCGGCGCCAGGGCTACGATAGCGGCCCTGCGTGACCGGTTCTGCGACGCAGTCCTGGTCGTCGCGCCGGCCGGCCACTGGGCCGCAACCGAATGGCTGGCGCTGGGTTTTGAAGCGCGTGGTCGTTGCGAACAGGATGGAAACACCTTCGTGCTTTACCGGTACGACGTCACCAGCGCCAACCCGGAGCGCGAGTGGAATAACCCGAAGGACTGGGCGCACCCGGAAAATTTTCGCCGCTATCGCTGGTAGCAGCGTCCGCCGGCCTGCTCAGTCCGCGTCCGACGGGATCTGTGCCGCGCCGGTCGCGCTGGTGGTGTCTGAAGCGCTGTCGCCACCGCCGGTGACCTGGTCATCGCTGCCCGGGTCACTCTGCCCCGACGACGTGGAATCTGCGGTGTCGTTGGATGTGGTGTATGCCTGTACCTGCGCATTGAAGTGCTGCAGCACCGTCGCCATTTCGTCAACGGCAATGTTGTGCCGATTGATCATCAGTGTCATGTAATCGGGCGGCACCCGATCGCGGCCACCGGCCGCTTCCATTTCTTCCTCAAGGCACGCCAGATACGCATCCATCGCCGCCAGGTACTGATAGATGTCGGCGCGCACGTCATTAAGCTGCTGTGCTGAGACGCGGGTACCGTCAGGAATGACAACCAGAGCGGGGACGTCGCAGGCGCGGGCTTCAGCGGCAAACCACGCGGACGTGACTATGAAGACTGACAGGAGTGTTTTCATGTTGTTCTTGGTTCCCCCAAAGAGCAGCCTCGCGGACTATACCCCAGTGCCGCCACGGCGCGTCAACTGCAGTCCGGCCTGACGACCGGCGAGGCCTTCACCACAAGCCTGCGCCAGCCCGCGCGGGAGATACCGGAAGGCAGGGGATCAGGCCGACAGTGCCGGGTGACGGTTATCGCCGAACTGTTCCGCCAGCAGCAGATCGCGGTATTCCTCGCGTGTCATGGGATCCGCGAACAGGTGCCCCTGCACATAGTCGCAGCCGTGCTCCCGCAGGAATTCAAGCTGCTGCCTTGACTCCACGCCCTCGGCCACGACTTCCAGTTTCAGGCTGTGAGCCATGCGGATGATCGTTGCCACGATGGCGGCGTCGTCATGGTCTATGGCGACATCGCGAACGAACGACTGGTCGATCTTCAGGGTGCTGATCGGAAACTGCTGCAATGCACTCAGTGAAGAGTAGCCGGTACCGAAGTCGTCGATGGCCAGGTGTACTCCCATCGCATACAGGGAATCAAGAATGCGTATCGTGCGTCTGGCGTCGTCCATCAGTGTGGTTTCGGTGATCTCGAACTCAAGGCAGGTCGGCGACACCCTGTGCGATCGGAACGTTGCATCCACACGCTCCAGAAAGCGCTGCTGGTGCAGCTGACGCAGTGAGAGATTCACCGAAACACGACCAGGTGAGGGCAGCGACCGCTGCCAGAACCGGTAGTCGCCGCAGACGCGGTTGAGCACCCATTCTCCTACCTGCAGGATCAGATTGGTCTCCTCGGCCAGTGGAATGAAGTCGGCCGGAAAAACCAGGCCGCGTTCGGGCAGATCCCATCGTATCAGTGCCTCGGCGCCGGCAATCCGGCCCGTGGCGATACTGTATTTGGGCTGGTAATGCATGAGCAGCTCATCGCGCTCGAATGCGCGGCGCAGCTTGCTCTTGATCATCAGCCGCTCTACTGCCGCATTGTTCATTTCGGCGGAATAGAACTCGACGCAGTTCCCGCCTGCGCGCTTGGCGTGATACAGGGCGGCATCGGCATTGCGCAGCAGATCGATGCCGTTGTCGCCATCGCGCGGGTAGAGTGCGACCCCCATGCTGGTGCTCATGAAGATTTCTTCGCCATGCACCTTGAAAGGTGTTCCCACGGCGGCGAGTAACCGGTTCGCAATTTCTGTTACGTCGGTCACCATGGTTTCGATGTCCGTGTAGCCGGTTACGAGCACGGCAAACTCGTCGCCGGCCAGGCGACCGGCCACGGCGCCCTCAGGGATTGCCTCCGAGACTCGCGACGCGAAGACCTCCAGGCTGCTGTCGCCGGCGGCGTGACCGAAGGTGTCGTTGATGTCCTTGAAGCGATCGACATCAAAATAGATCAGTGCGAGGTATTCGCGGCGCCGGCGTGCATTGGCCGTGCCCTGCTGCAGCAGGTGCTGGAACTGCATCCTGTTCGCGAGCCGGGTCAGCGGATCGATGCGCGCGAGGTAACGCATGCGCTGCTCGATTCGCTTGCGGTCGGTAATGTTCTGCGCCGCGTATACATGGCTCTCAATGCCGCCGGAAGTGTCCCGGATCACTGAAACCGTGTAGGAAACCGGCACCTCGCTGCCATCGCGATGTCTGAACATCGCGTCGCGCGGCCTTGCGCGGGCATCGTCCGTGTCGCCGTTCAGCGGCTGTTGCAGATCGCGTGTCTCGATCAGGATGTCGTTGATGCCAAGGCCCAGCAGCCCGGAGCTTGCGTAACCCAGGAGTGTGCAGGCTGCCCTGTTCACCTTGTAGATCCGGCCCTCCGCGTCAGTCACGAGTATGGCCTCATTCATACCCGAGAGCAGACGATCGAGATAGTCACGTGACGATGTGCTGGCAAGCAGGCGCGAACGTACCGCATCGAAGGCCTTTGCGAGCCGGTCCCGTGTGCCCTCCCGCAGCGGAAGATCCGCCGGCGCATCAGGGTCACCGTCAGCGATTCCCTGCAGCGCGTCGGCGATGCCGGTCACGGTACGATTGATGTCGCGAGCGAGACGCAGGATCATCGCGATTCCCAGAGCTGCCAGCGTGAGCAGCGTGCCGATCAGCACGCCTGCAACCACGCCGCTGGACAGCCTGCCCTGATGGCCCAGGACGAGTGAGATTGCGACGACGACCAGCGCAGTCACTGCAGCTGTGATCGCGATGATGAGAGATCGGCGGGCGAGCGAACGCATTGTCGTCACGCGCTCGAGCGTTTCCTGAAGATTGGGGTCACGGTTCCCTGCGCTTCACTATTATTATTGTTGTTCTGTTCGTTATCGCCGTCGGGTGCAGGCCGGCTCGCTGCCGCATATCCCTGCACGCCGGCAACCACTACGCGTCCGGCCTCATGGTCCGGCGCTGAGCGCAGAGTCTACTATGATCCCCGAGGCGCACACAGCCATTCATTACCGATCCCCCGCCGGTTTGCGCAACCCGCATCTGCAGTCGATTCTCGCCAGCTCGCCGTTGCGCCGTCGACTCCTGGGGCGGTCTGTTCGCTCCCTGCTGGCGGCGTCAGAGTCCGAGATCATCGCCTGCGACGGCGCGCGGCTGCTGGGTTTTCATGCCCCGGCGGCGGGCGAATCGCGCGGTCTGGTCGTGTTCCTGCATGGATGGGAAGGCTGCGCCGATTCGCATTACCTGTTGTCGGCGGCGGCGCGTGTTCGCGCGGCGGGATACGACACGTTCAGGCTTAATTTTCGCGATCACGGCGGCACCGTATCCCTGAACGAGGAGCTGTTTCATTCCTGCCGGCTGGAAGAGGTGCTGCAGGCGGTCGGTTTCGTTGTGGGCCGGCAATCGGCGCGGCCCGCGTGGCTGGTGGGTTACTCACTGGGCGGAAACTTTGCGTTGCGTGTGGCTGCGCGTGCACCGCAGGCGGGAATCGTGCTGGCCGGAGTCGTGGCCCTGTGTCCGGTGCTCAGTCCGCACAGCACCATGCACGCGCTGGAAAGCGGTCCGTGGTTCTACCGGCGTCACTTCCTGAATCGCTGGCGGCGCTCGCTGCAGGCAAAGGCGGACGCGTTTCCGCACCGCTACGCTTTCGGCGACCTGCGCAGGCTGGGCACCCTGACGGCGACGACGGATTACTTCGTGCGCAACTATACGCCCTACGCGGATCTGGACAGTTACCTCAGCGGCTATGCGATCACGGGCAATGTTCTTGCGGGATTGCGTGTGCCGGCCATGCTGATTGCGGCCGAAGACGATCCCGTGATACCGGTGCGCGATCTTGCGCATCTGGCGCACAGCGAGTCACTGCGCATCGTGATCACGCCGCACGGCGGACACTGCGCGTTTCTGCACGACTTCAGGCTGCGCAGCTGGCTGGATGAGGTGGTTCTCAAGGCAGTCGGCGCCGGGTGATTCGACCGCCGGCGTGTGTGGACGACGGCCGCGGCGTTCAGGTCTGGCGTTTCTCCGTGAACCGCACCGGCTCCCCGCCACTGGCGATATGGATGTCTCCCTCGATCACGGCGCCCTGTGCCACGGCGATGGAATGTCCGGACAAGCTGCCCCGCACATGTGCGCTGGCCGCGATTTCCACGCGCCCGCTCGCAACCACATCACCCTCCACGGTGCCGGCGACGATCACGTCCGTGGCTCTCAACGTGCCGCGCCAGCTGCCGCCTTCGGCCAGCGTGACGGGTCCGTCGATGTCACTGTCGCCCTCGACGATTCCACAGATCACGAACTCGCCGGTGCCACTGAGCGTGCCGGCAAAGTGCGTCTGGGGAGCAAGGTAGGTGGTCGGTCCGCCTGAGCGGTCGCGAATGCGGCGTCTGAACATCGGGTCTCTCCTTTCGGGGCTGCCGACGTTAGCGCAACCCACCGGCAAGCGCGAGAAGCTGGTTCACGTTGCCGAAGAGCGCAGGCGCAGGCATCGTTCACCGGGAACACAGGCAACCGTCCGCACACAACAGATTGTTAAGCCCGCCTATAATGGCGCCCCGCACCGGTGCATGTATCAGCGGCCGGTGGAGCACTGCGGGCGCTGTATATGACGGGTTCGGTATTGGAGAGGCGGCTCAGCGGGCTGCGATCATGCGGAAACGCAGCGCTGCTGCGTGGCGGTCTGCGTGGCGTGGAGAAAGAGAGTCTGCGCGTTGACCGCGATGGCCGGCTGTCCCAGCGCGCCCATCCGAAGGCACTGGGTGCTGCGCTGACCCATCCCTGGCTGACCACCGACTACTCCGAAGCGCTGATCGAGTTTGTCACGCCGGCCTGCGCGACGTCGCAGGATGCGCTCACTTTCCTGCACAGCCTGCACCAGTACGTACACAGGCATCTGGACGGAGAGCTGCTCTGGCCCGCCAGTATGCCGTGCGTCTTCGATGCCGAACGCCGTATCCCCATCGCGCGTTACGGCAGTTCAAACATCGGCATGATGAAGACGGTGTACCGGCGCGGCCTGGGGCATCGTTACGGCCGTGCGATGCAGGCCATCTCCGGCGCACATTTCAACTTTTCTCTGCCGGAAGCATTCTGGAGCATTTACGACGGTGGCGAAGCGGGCGGTGACGATCCGGTCCAGCGCCGATCCGAAGGCTACATGGCGCTGGTGCGCAACTTTCGCCGCCATGGCTGGCTGGTGCTGTATCTGTGCGGCGCGTCCCCGGCATTCTGCAGGTCGTTCAGTCCCGACGGCGGCGAACAGCTCGAAGCATTCGACCGCACGACCTGGTACGGCCCGTTCGCCACGTCGCTGCGCATGAGTGACATCGGTTACCGCAACAAGACTCAGGCAAGACTCAATATTTCGACCAACTCGCTGCGCGAGTACGTCGACGGGCTGTCGCGTGCCGTGACTACCGAGGATCCGGCGTATCGCGCCATCGGCGTGGTCGCGGATGGCGAGTATCGTCAGCTCAATGCCAGCATGCTGCAGATCGAGAACGAGTACTACAGTCCGATTCGTCCCAAGCCGGGCAAGGGTACGAGCGACCGTCCCACTGTCGCGCTGCGCAATTCCGGGGTCGAATACATCGAGGTGCGCAGCCTGGACCTTGCCGCGACTGACCCCATCGGTATCGACATGAACCAGATCCGCTTTCTCGAGGCCCTGCTGGTTTTCTGCCTGCTCACGGACAGCCCGCCGCTGACCACTGACGAGCTTGCGGAGATTGATGCCCGCGATCTGCTGGTGGCCAGGGAAGGGCGCCGGCCCGGGCTGCAAGTGCCCGTCGATGGCCGCATGGTGCCGCTGGCCGACCACGGCCAGGCGGTGCTCGAGCAGGTGGCGTCGGTGGCGGAACTGATGGATGGTCCGGAAGGCGGCGAGTACGGCATGGCCGTAGCGGCACAGCGCTCCGTGTTGCGTGACCGGGAACTGACACCGTCGGCACGGATGCTGGCCGCCATGCGCGAGCAGCGCCTGGGCTTTTTTGCTTACACACTTGAGCTGGCGCAACGCCAGCACGATTACTTCCTGGGGCTGCCTGTCGATTTCGAAGTAGAGAATCAACTCATTGATATGGCGGATAAATCTTTGAGATCTGCTGCGGCGATGGAGGAGCAGAGTCAACCGCCCTTCGCGGAGTTTCTGCGGCAGTACTTCGCCGAAGTCTGATGCGCTGACTCTCCCGGGCTGTCCGAACCGACACTTGCAGGACTGGCGGCCGAATCTGTGATTCCGTTAACCGCATCCGGTTGACGGGGCACTGATACTGCGCTCTTTGGGGAACTGTGCGGCAAGATGAAATTCAGCTTTCTGACGGGAGTATTCGCAGGTCTGCTGCTGATCTTCGCAGGTGCGTATTTCGCGCCCTGGGGTGAGCATCTGCGTCTGCCTTCACACACCACGGTGCAGCCTAACGGCGGGCGGCTGGAGCAGTTCGTGGTGCGCCTGCCGGCCGACCGTCTGGCCGGGCACGGGGCGGGACCTGGCCGCACGTTGCTGCCCGAGGCCGGCAATGCTGAGCTGTCAGCCGACCATTTCAAGCTGCGCGATGGCGACGGTCATGTCATAGGCGTCGCCGCCAGGCATGCCACGGCCGGGGGAGACAGTGCGGCAGCCATCTGGTCGATCGTGATCCCCAGCCGCGGCGCTTTCGTGCTGACCGGAGAAGCGACGGATTCTGCGCTGCGCAGTACGCTGGAACGCAATGGCTACAGAGCGGGCAGTGCCTGGAGTGGCGATGTACGCGTGCGGTCACGCGATGACGGCGGCCGCCTGACACAGGGACGTGAGGAGTTTGAACAGATGCGGGGGACCTACAGCGAATCCTGGCATGTCACCGGTGTCGATGAAGCCGGTGAACTGCGCGGCACCGTGGAACTGAACATGCTGACCTTTCTCGGCGCATGAAATTCGCACTGACATTCCTGGCCGGTCTTCTGCTGGGGTGCGTGATCGCACTGGCAGGTCTTTATTTCAATCCGCTTGTGAAGGATCAGGGTACGGGTCCCGGCGTCGATGACTGGAGCCTCAGATACGCGCAACCCTCCGATGACCTGCTGCTGCTGACTCACAGCGGAAGCCTGCGACTTCCGAAGGCGCCGGCCGGAGCGCCGGATCTCTGGGAGCGAACGCTGCGCGGCACGCTGGTGCAGGCTGCGGTGCTCAGGGATCAGGCCGGAAACGCGGCGCTGGCCTCACGCATCAGTATCAGTCGCGGCAACGGCAACATGATGCTGCATGGTCTGCCGGTGCGCGACATCTGGCTGGTCACCGTTCCCGGTCAGGGCTCGTTTACCGTGGAGGCTGACGGCAATCTGTGGCCGCTGATGCGTGATCACCTGCTGCCGGTGTGGTACCTGGGCCGTGACTGGCAGGGACCGGCCACCGTACATACGGTCACCGGTCCCGGCCTGCGCAACACGGCGATCGTTCAGGGCCTGACGGGACGCTTTGCGGGATTGACCGGCAGCGCCGTGGAGCAGCTCGATCTTGAACAGGTGACTGCGAACGCGCACGCCATGCAACTGGTCGGCGCACTGCACGTTCGCCTGACGGAACCCGTTACGGACGCAGATACAGACGCCGTCACAGACTGATATCAGGATCTGCCAGCGCCTCGGGGTCCGGGCGTGCCCCGGTTCCGATCAGTCGCCTGCCCTGCATGAACTCGCGTGGCGAGTTGACGGCATCCACTGCTATCAGCCTGCCGTCGCTGAGGTAGAACACGGCAAAGTGTCGCGCATCCGGGCCGCGCCGGATCACGACACTGTCATGGCCCAAGGCCAGCCCGGCGGATTGCAGCTTCAGGTCGAACTGGTCGGACCAGAACCATGGCACATCGTTATAGACCTGCGGGTCCTCGAGGAGCGCGTGGGCAGCCGCTTTCGCCTGCTCAATCGCATTGTGTACGGACTCCAGCCGAATGCGTCTTCCATACAGCCGGCTGGGATGGCTGGTGCAGTCACCGGCCGCGGCGATGTCAGGATCCGAAGTGACCGCGGACTCATCGACTGCGACGCCATTGTCACAGGTCAGCCTGGCATCTGCAGCCAGTTCCATGTTCGGTTCTATGCCTATTCCCACCACGACGGCATCGCAGGGAAAAATGCTGCCGTCACGCGTGCTGACCGCGGTGACACGCCCGCTGCCCTGCAGCGCCACCACCTCGCGCCGGGTCTGAATGTCCACGCCCCGCTCGGTGTGGCAGGCACGATAGAAGTCGGCCACGTGGGGGCCGACCGAGCGTTCCATCAGACGCTCACCGGCTTCCAGCACGGTGACCGCCAGCCCGGCGGCAGTCGCGACAGCAGCCACTTCCAGCCCTATGTAACCGCCGCCGATAATGACCAGGCGCCGACCGGGCAGAAGCTCCGTTCTGATCCTGTCCGCGTCCTCCAGCGTGCGCAGGTAGTAAACGCCTTCCAGGTCACTGCCCGGCACGTTCAGCCGTCTTACGCGACTGCCTGTGCACAGCAGTAACCGGTCATAGTGCATTGATTCGCCATTCACCAGCGTCAGGCTGTGCCGGTCGGGGTGCAGTTCGCCGACTCGTGCGCCGAGGCGAAGATCGACGTTGCGCTCACGGTAGAATTCAACGGTGCGAAGATGCAGCCGCTCGGCGGTGATCTCGCCGGTCAGGTATTTCTTGGAAAGGGGCGGACGCTGGTAGGGCAGGTGAGCTTCTTCAGCAACGAGCGTCAGGCGCCCGTCGAAACCACGCTGGCGCAGCGTGAACACGGCCTGCGCGGCGGCCTGGCCGCCGCCCACAACGACGATTTGCTTGCTCATGGACTGCCTTTCCCGCTGACCGGGCAGGCATTGTATCCGGCCTCAGCGGTCTTTGCGGTCGATGCCGCCGCCTGGCAGTGCAGAATGCGCTGCTGCGCCGCCCGCAGGCAGCGCAGCAGCGCGGGAGGACATCAACCGGGCAGCGAGTCTATGTATTCCACCATACGCCGCCGTTCACCTTCGTCAGGCAGTCGGCCATAGGCGGAGCCCATGTTGTCGATCATATGCGACGGGTTGCTGGTAGCCGGTGTTACGACCGTGACGGCCGGGTGGGACGCGGCAAACTTGAGGAAGAACTGCGCCCAGGTCGTCGCGCCGAACTCCGCGGCCCAGGCGGGCACGTCGTGGCCTTCGACACGATTCCACAGACGTGTCCGACCGAAAGGCAGATACACCATGACGGCGATGCCGCGGTCGCGGGCAATCGGGAACAGCGTGTCCTCCATGAATCCGCGGTTGTCCACCGCGTAGTCTATACCGACGAAATCCAGCGGTTCGTTGCGCATGATCTCTTCCAGCGCCGGATACTGCTGTTCGAAGGTTGAGGTGACGCCGATATAGCGTGCGCGCCCCTGGTCCTTCAGTTCGCGCAGGATGCCGAACTGAGTGGGCATGTCGGCGATGTTGTGCACCTGAATCAGGTCTATGGGGCTGCGCGAGAAGTACCGGTAGGAGTTCTCAATCTGCGCCCAGGCGGCGTCCGGATCGGCCGTGCCGCCGCCGAAGCCTGCGACATTCAGCTTGGTTGCCCAGAAGATCCGGTCTTCCGCACCCAGCGCCCGTATCGCTGCGCCGGCCACTCTTTCGGATGCGCCATAGCTGGGAGCGGTGTCGAACACGGTGCCACCGTTGTCCAGCATGGCCTTCAGCACGGCCTCTATGGCCGCCTGATCATCCGCGTCGGCCAGTCGCTGGAAGGTTGCGGAGCTGCCGAGTCCGATGATCGGTATCTCCTCGCCGGTGGCGGGTATTGCACGCTTGATGATGTCGCCGCTCCAGGCCGCTTCCTGCGCGGCCAGCAGCGCGGGCTTCAGCGCCAACGTCGCGCACGCCCCTGCGGCGTAAGTCAGACAGTCACGTCGGGTTACCATGGAGTTCTCCTCAGGTGTTTGTTCTGTTCTTCACAAGTCCGGTCGGGATCGCGCAGCGCCGATCTGCTCCTGTAGACATTCCGGACCCCGCCAGCCACCAAAAGTTCCACCTGGCACAGCCCCGGCCGCCCCCGGACTGGCCTGCCCGGGGGCGACACATTCGCGTCCGACCTCGCTAGAGCAGCCCGATGATCGGGCCCACGAGCAGCATCAGGCCCGTCATCAGAATCACCCAGACGATACTGATGACGGTCCCCGGCGCCAGCATGTCGAACATCTTGTAATAGCCCTTGCCGAACGTGACCAGTGGTACCGCGTCCAGTGGCAGCAGGAATGCGCACGAAGCGGTAAAGATCACCGGCAGGGCGAACAGTACCGGATCGAAACCGGCTGCCGTACCGAGAATCATGATCGGCGGAATCATCACGGCATTGATCACCGGTGCGATCGGCAGCATCAGGTGAATCACGACGGTAAAGACGCTGATCACGAACAGTATCCAGATCATGTGCCAGCCAGCCACATCGCCCAGCGTGACATCCACCAGCCACTGAGCGAGGCCGCTGGAAGATGACACCGCGCCCATGGACGTGACGGCAAACAGCAGCAGCAGCACTTCCCAGCCGGTCGCGCGCTGCGCCTCTTTCCAGGTGAAGAAGTTCATGCCCGGCATGAACATCACGCAACCACCAAGCACGGCAACGAGGAAGATGTTGGACAGCGGACGCAGCGGAGTCGGGAACAGTTCCGGCCAGCTGGAAAGTATCCACAGCGTGAGCATCGTGCCCATCAGGATCATCAGCTTCCACTCGGACGAGGAAATCGGACCCAGGGCCTTGCGGTCGTCTTCGATGTCCTGCATCGCGCCTATGGTTTCGAACTCCGGCGGATAGAACTTCAGCAGCACCCAGGCGGCGACCGGCAGCAGTATCAGCACCATGGGTACGCCAATCGCCATCCACTCCACGAACGCGATGCGCTCACCGCCCTGCTGCACGATGATTTCAAGGCCCAGCAGGTTGATGGAGCTGCCGGCCGGTGTGCCGACGCCGCCTATCAGTGCCGCGATCGGTATGCCCAGCATGACTGCCTTGCCGAAACGCGAACCCTTGCCGGGTTCCAGGCCCAGTTTGGCGAAAATACCCAGGGCTATCGCGAGAAAGATCGCCGCTGCCGGTACGTCGGACACGATCATGGACAGGAGTCCGGTGCCGAACACGAACACATAGACCGCGCGTGTCGAACTGTTGCCTGCCTTCGACAGCATCCACAGCGCAAAGCGCCGCGCCAGTCCGGTCTTGGTCCAGGCCAGCGCGATGATGAACATCACCAGAACGAAAAAGAACACCGGACTCATCGATGCGCTCATCGCCGGCCCAAGCTCGCTGATGGCCAGCAAGGGCTGAATGACGATCGCGAGCAGCGAGGTGACGGCGATCGGCAGCGCTTCCGTGGACCACAGGATCAGAGCGGCGACGAACAGTGCGGCCGTGCGCTGGCCGAGCGGTGTCAGCCCTTCCGGTGTCGGCAGCATGATGATTACCGCGGCCGCAACCAGTGCTGCGACGATCGCCATTGGCTTGGGCCTGTATGTCGAGTTTCCTGCCGCGTCAGCGGCCCCCCCCAAGGAACTTTCAGTCATTCTCGTTCTCCTGAACAGACGAGCCATGTCCCGTATTCGGGCATATTGCGGCCGGATGTATCCCCCCGGATTCGGCTGGCCCGTTGAACTGTTGTATGTTGTGGCGCCGAAGCAGCATTCTAACCTCAGCGTACAGGGAAAGGCGTTGATCATGGCCCACGGATTCAGATTTGCCGCATTCGGCGGCCCGGACGTACTCGAATGGACGCAGGTCGAGCCCGGGCCACCGCAGCCTGCACAGGTGCGAGTGCGCCATTCCGCGATCGGACTGAACATGATCGATACCTACTATCGATCCGGTCTGTACACGTTGGAACTGCCCAGCGGTCTGGGTTGCGAGGCGGCAGGTGTCGTCGAAGAGGTCGGCAGCGATGTGACGGGGCTGGTCCCCGGCGATCGCGTCGCTTACGCCGCGCCCCCGCCGCTGGATGCGTACGCTGAGGAACGGCTGATCGATGCGCGATGGCTGGTGAAACTGCCGGACGAGATCAGCGAGCTGGACGCTGCGGCGATGATGCTGAAAGGACTGACCGCCTGGTATCTGCTGTTTCGCAGCTACCGCGTTGCGCCCGGTGACTTCGTGCTGTTCCACGCGGCGGCGGGGGGTGTGGGCCTTATAGCCTGCCAGTGGGCAAAGCATCTGGGCGCACGGGTTATCGGCGTGGTCGGCGATGAACGCAAGCGGCAGCTCGCACAGATAAACGGCTGTGAGCATGTGCTGCTCTCCAGTGAGAATGTGCCGAAGCGTGTTCGTGAGTTGACCGGCGGCGAAGGCGTACCGGTGGTCTACGACTCTGTCGGTCGCGATACGTTCACGACATCGCTGGACTGTCTGCGTCCGCACGGATGTCTGGTGAGCTTCGGCAACACGTCAGGTCCCGTGGATCCCGTGTCGCCAATGGAGCTGGCGAGGCGGGGGTCGCTGTACCTGACCCGGCCCATGCTGTTCGACTTCATCGCCGTGCGCTCCGAGCTGGAGACCGGGTCCGCCGCATTGTTCGATGTGGTGAAGAACGGGGCCGTGCGCATCCAGGTGCATCAGCGCTATGCGCTGGTGCATGCGTCCGCCGCGCACCGGGACCTTGAGAAGCGCAGGACAACCGGATCGACCCTGCTGCTGCCCTGATCACGCCTCCGGCGTTGGCGCCGTTGCAATGCATTTCTGACCGTTTGCGGACGAAACGGCGCTCGTGCGCAGTCGCGAACAGCAGGTACGTTGCAAGCCGATTGTTGCGTTGTCATGGAGGACAGCAGCATGCGGCGGCAGAAACACGAGATGAGATTTCCGGCCCCAATCACGATCGTGTTCGGTGCTCTGGTGGCGGTGCTGGCACGCGGGCGCTGGGCAGGGGCCGTGGCGCATAGCCTGCGGGTGCAGTCAGGACTGCCGCCGGACCCCGGCGAGTGTTACGAAGCACAGCGCGGGACGGTGCTGCGGCGCGGCCGTGTTGTCGAATGCCTGCGGCCGGTTGCGATCACTCTGGAGGAAACGCTTCACGACCCCCCGTGCCGGGTCACGTTGATGCTGCGCTGGCGCCTTGAGCCGGTGGATGACGGAGCACTGACGCGTCTGGAGGCCCGTTACGTGCTGCGCGGCGCCGCGCCATTGCGTCGCCGTCACTGGGACGGCCGCATTCGGGCGCACTGTGAGCGCATGCTGTCGTCGCTGCAGGCCGGATTATCGGCGACCCTGGCTCAACCACCCGCCGGTACCAGCGGCCAGACCCAGGGAAGCACGACCATGACGGTAAAGAAGACGACCAGCGTCAGCGGTACACCGAGCTTGAGATAGTCGGTGAAGCGGTATCCGCCCGGACCCATGACCAGCGTGTTGGCAGGATGCGATATCGGGCTCATGAAGCTGCCTGCTGCCGCTACGGCAACGGCCATCATCGCGGTCTGCGGCTCAAAGCCCAGCGCTGCGCTGGCGGTCAGCACGATGGGTGACATCAGCACGACCAGCGCTGCCGGCGGAATGACCACCGTGGCGATGGCAGTGATGCAGTAAAGGCCACCGATCACCCACCACACCCCGAAAGGTGACAGCAGGTTGACGACGTGTTCGGCCAGGTAGCGTGCAGCGCCGGACTGCTCCAGCGCCGTGCCCAGCGGCAGCATGCCGGCGATCAGGAAGATGGCACGCCATTCGATGGCACGATACGCCTGCTCCATGGTCAGGCAACGCGACAACACCATCGCCGTGGCACCAATGACCGCCGCGATGTAGATGGGCAGCCAGCCGCTCAGCGCAGCCAGCACCACGCCCGCCATGATTGCGGCGGCAACGGGTGCCTTGGAGCTGTCGACCGTTCGCTGGGAGATCGGTGTTAGGAGCAGGAAGTCCGGATCCCGTTCAAGCAGTTGCAACCTTTCTCGCGTGCCAAGCAGCAGTAACGCGTCGCCGAGTTGCAGAACCAGCTGGTCGAGATTTGTCCTGATTGCCTCGCCTTTTCGCCACACCGCTATCAGTTCCAGTCCGTACTTTTCGCGGAAATTGAGCTCGGACAGCGGTTGACCGACAAGTTTCGAGCGCGGGTCCAGTGTGGTTTCCAGTACCGCCAGCCGGTCCGATTCCAGTACATTCAGGTTGGGCTGGGTGTCACGCTCTATCTCCAGCTCCTGCAAGCCGCGCAGTACGTCCAGGTCCTCTTCCCGTCCCTGGATCAGCAGCAGGTCGCCTCCCTGCAACGGTTGTTCCGGTGGCGGCATGATGGTCAGTTCGCCCTCGCGAAACAACGCCAGCAGCCTGAAGTCGAACGCGTCGCCGAAGCGGCTGCGTGACAGTGCGTCACCGGCGAGGTCCGACTCACGTGGCACGCGAACGACGAATATGCGTTCCTGCAGCCGATAGACCTCCTTCAACTCCTGCTCGGTGACTTCCCGTACGCCGGTGAAATCCGACGAGCGGGCCAGTTCCTCGGCCGTCTCCGGGTTGGTCTGCAGCAGCAGCACGTCACCGGCCTTCAATGGAATGTTGGCCAGGTTGACCCGCCGCACCAGATCGCCGCGTCGCAACGAGAGTACGTTGGCGTTGTAGCGGTTACGAAACTGAGAGTGATGCAGCAGTCCCGACACCAGCGCCGAGTCCTCGGCGATCGTGACTTCCAGCAGCTTGACCTGTCCGGCCATCAGACCCTGCAGCACCGGAGCCTCGCGTTCGATCACCAGCTCGCTCCAGCGCTGAAATTCATGAAAGCGATCCAGCCTTCCCTGCACCAGCAGTTTGTCGCCACCTTCAAGTACGGTCTGTCGTGACGGCATCAGTTCCGTGCGGCCGCGGCGCTCCAGGGCGAGCACGATCAGTCCGGCCGCCGATCCTATACGGCTCTGAGCGAGGCTCTTGCCGACCAGGATCGAATCATGCGGGACCTGCATATGAAAGTTGCGAGATTGCAGACCGTACTGCATGCGCAGTTGCCGCTGACTGCGTCGCTGTGTGGGCGCATCGGGTTTGCGTCGTGGCAGAAGGTGGCGCCCCGCCAGTGCAACGAATATCGTGCCGACCAGCAGCACCATGCCGCCCACCGGCGTGAAGTCGAACATGCGGAACGGGTCGAACCCGCCGAGTGCGAGCTGATCGCTGATCAGCAGATTGGGTGGCGTGCCCACCAGCGTCGTCAGGCCGCCCAGCAGGGTCGCGTAGCTCAATGGCATCAGCAGTCGGGATGGAGGGATGCGCGTGCGTCGGGCAATGTCAACGACCACAGGCAACATCAACGCGGCCACGCCGATGTTGTTCATGAAGAAGGAAAGTCCGCCGGCGGTAATCATGACCACTATGATCATGCGCAGTTCCGCACGGCCGGCCAGGCGCAGGACAGTGCGACCGATGATGTTGGCGATTCCGGCGCGAGTCAGACCGTCACTGAGAATGAACATGGCCCAGACGGCAATGACCGCGCCGTTGGAAAAGCCGGCGACCGCTTCAGGTGGCGTCACCAGCCCGGTCAGCACCAGGCTGCCCAGCACCATCAACGCCACGACGTCCATGCGTATGCGCTCGCTGATGAACAGCACGACCGCGATTATGAGAATCGCGAGCACCAGTGCAATGTCCAGGGTCAAGACGGGATTCCTGCCTGAGTGTGTCGGAAGTTACGAAATGTCCTCAGGCATTGTAGAGCAATGATGGCAACAAGCCGTCGTGAGATGTCACGGGAAACTCTACCTGCTGTCCATGAAACGTGAATCCTGTCACCCGCAACTGCGCGGGATCGTTCCTATACTTCATCGGGAACACGATTCAGGAAACAGGGTCGAATATACAGCTGCGGTGCATTTTGCGATTGGAGTGCGGGATGCGGACAAGGCGAAAAGATGAAGGAATCACGCAGGTTGCCAGCCTGCAGGAGTATTTCAGGGATTCGATATCCGAGGCGATGAAGCGTCAGGGTGTCAGCGCGGATGACCACACGGCATTCTATGTGGTCAATCTGCTCACACTGTTCTCACGTTCCGAGGCGCTGTACGAACCTGCCGATGAGTACAGGGGTACCCGGCCGCTTGCGTTGATGCTGGCTGAGGCTGTGGATGCAGCCAGCGCCGAACAGAGAAACTTCCTGTTGCAGCGCATAGGCGACATATCGCTGTTCGTCGCCGGTTTCTTCGGCGATGGCCTTGCCCGAAAACTCGTTGACGTCGACTACTACATACGCATGGGCGGATCCGCCTATGGTTCGCTGTCCGGTCATGTACGCGGCACGGTGCGGGGGCGGGTATTCGCCTCGGTGTTTGCCGAGCTGGCGAGCAAGTTTCACGAGTTCGTTGACGTGCTCGCTGACGTGCGCGAGGAGTACGCTGACCATCACGACGTCGATGTGCTCAGGCTGTATGAGCTCTGGCTGCGCACCGGCAGCGCCCGGATCGCACGGCTGTTGCGTCGCTGCGGCATAGAACCGGATCGCAGCCTCGACACGGAAATGCGGCACTGAGCCGTTTAGCGGATCAGCGCAGATGACGGTTCTCGCGGAACTGCAGAGTCTGTTGCACGACGTGTACGAACTCGAGCTCACGTATGACGTGCAGGACTTTCTGCTCACCGATGCGGCGGTGGCCCGGCAGCTCGATCGCAACGGCCGTGAGGTGGATGAGAAACTGCTGATTTCCGAAAGCGATGGCGAGGCCCGCGTCTCGCTTTACTTGAGGGAGGCGCTGGTCGATCGTCTGCATCGTCGCAATCCGACCCGCCGGCTGGACGACGAGAATCTGGAAGATTTCTGGACAGCCTTTGAGGGCGTCAGCCATTTCACGTACTACGCATGGAACGCCACCTGGGAGCGTTCCGTGACGCTGCTGGAAATGGAGCTGCAGGCGGAAGTCGACAAGTTCATTGCCACCAGCATGCTGCTGTCGCGCCAGGGCGCCGGTGCACCCGCCGACCTGCACCACTGGCTGTTCGAACGGCCATCATTCGACCATGCACTGACGGCCGCCGAACTCGATCGTTACGAAGCGGCGAATCGGCTTGCCGGACTCTACTGCCGTTCGCTGGTCCGGCGTATGGCGGGCGGCGAGGAAGGCGCCCTGCGCAACGAACTGCGGCGTTTCTACCGGCTCACGCAGAGCGGCAAGATCGAGCACATCACGGCCCGGGCCGCGGCGGAACGCCGCTGACGCTCAGTCGGCGCCGTTGCGGCCCAGAAACAGCGCGTACGCGGGATTCCCGGTCTCGTCCCGATGGTTGTAGGAAAGCGTGTCCAAGTGGCGAAGGAACGCATCGCGTTCAGCCGTCGGCACCTGCAGCCCGACGAGAACGCGCGCATAGTCCGATCCGTGATTGCGGTAGTGAAACAGACTGATGTTCCAGCGCTCCCCCACCGCAGCCAGAAATGCCGCCAGACAGCCGGGGCGCTCCGGGAACTCGAAGCGGAACAGCAGCTCATCCTCCGGCACCGCCAGACGACCGCCTATCATGTGGCGCACGTGCAGTTTCGCCAGTTCGTTCTCACTCAGGTCCTGCACGCCGTATCCGTCCCGGGTGAGCGCCGTCACCAGTCGCCTGGTTTCTTCACGACCGCCGGTCAGCGTGACGCCGACAAAGATCCTTGCCCGGTCGGCTTTCGCATACCGGTAGTTGAACTCTGTGATGCTGCGCGCGCCAAGTGCCTTGCAGAACTGCAGGAATGCGCCCGGCCGTTCCGGGATCTCCACGGCCAGCAGGGCTTCGCGCTGCTCACCTATCTCGGCACGCTCCGACACGTGGCGCAGGCGATCGAAATTCATGTTCGCGCCGCTGTTCAGCGTGATGAATGAGCGCCCCGACGCCGGGTTTTCCTGCAGGTAGCGTTTCAGCCCGGCCACCGCAAGCGCTCCGGCCGGTTCGGTCAGGACCCGGCTGTCTTCGAAAATGTCCTTGATCGCCGCACAGATCTCGTCGGTGTCCACCAGCACGATCTCATCCACGACCTGGCGGGCGATGCGGAATGTCTCATCCGCCACCCGCCGCACAGCGACGCCGTCCGCGAAAATGCCGACCTGAGCCAGTGTGACGGGCGCTCCGGCACGCAGGGATTCGTACATGCTCGGTGATTCCACCGGTTCCACACCTATGATGCGCACCTGTGGAAACAGCTTCCTGATGTAGGCGCCAACGCCGCTGATCAGGCCGCCGCCACCCACGGGAACGAACACGGCGTCGGGCACCTCGCGCCACTGTCTGGAAATTTCAACGGCTATCGTGCCCTGGCCCGCGATGACATCGGGGTCCGCGAACGGATGCACGAACGTCAGGTTCTGTTCCGCGGCCAGTGCCAGCGCGTATTCGGCGGCATCGTCGTAGGTGTCACCTTCGAGCACGATCTCACCGCCCAGCGCGGCGACCGCATCCACCTTGATCGCCGGCGTGCTGCGCGGCATCACGATGACCGCACGTATGCCGCGATGGCGCGCCGCCAGGGCGACGCCCTGTGCATGATTGCCGGCGGAGCTGCAGATCACCCCGTGCCGGCAGGCCTCAGCCGACAGCTGCACGATACGGTTGTGTGCGCCACGCAGCTTGAACGAAAACACCGGCTGCAGGTCTTCGCGCTTGAACAGCACGCGATTACCCAGACGCTGGGACAGCCGGGGCGCGGGATCCAGCGGTGACTCGATCGCCACTTCGTAGACACGCGCACGCAGGATGCGGTCCACATAGTGCGAAAGCAGGTCCGATTCTGGTGGCAGTGCTTGCATGAGGGCTGATACGCCGCAGCGGCGTTGTGCGGATGTTACGCCGTCAGCGTCCCTGTTTGTTGTGAAAAGGGCGCTATCTTACGCGATCCGCGGCCCCGGCAGGGATTCAGCCCGACTGCAGCAGATCGGCCATGCGCCGGGTCATCTGCTCATACTGGAACGCGGGCAGCCGGTAGCGCCAGCCGGCGACGCGCTCGTTGATCGCATCGGCTTCGGCCTGACGCGCGGCAAGGTCAACATCCGCCGCCTCGGCGTCCACGTCGGCAAGGAAGGTGGTCCACGCCTCGTTGCCGCGCCCTGATCCATGAACGGTGATCACCAGGCCGTCGAAAGTGCGGTACTCGACGGTGACGTCGGAGGTCGCCAGATCCGCCGTTGCATGTTCGGCCGTCACATCGTCCGGCACGGTATCGGTGGCCGGGGGGCCGGCATCGACCCGAACATCCTCCAGGCGCAGACTGCGCAGCGCGCCGCCTATGGTGTTTCCGACACCCGGATACATCAGCTCACGGCCCTCGGGTATCGGTTCTATCGTGAAGTTGGTCTGTCCTGCTTCCGCACGTGACAGGGTCAGGCGTTCGCCGTCCGTGTGGTCAATGGTGACCTGTTGGATGCGCTCGTTCGGCAGATCCAGAATGCGCGCATCCAGCCAGTCGGCGATGCTCCGTGCAGGCGCAGGGTCACGGTCGATCTGATAGCTTTGCTCGGCATCTTCCAGCCGTGCGAATCGCTGACCGGCGGTGGCCAGATCGCCGATCACCACGGCAATGGTCTCGCCGCGGCCCGCGAAAGTGATCCGGGTTCCCGTTGCGGTCGGCAGCGCCACCGACTCCACGCCCAGACGGTCATAGAAGCGCTCGCTGGCCGTCTTCGGCTCCACGATGCGGGCTTCGGCCAGTGCGCTCAGGGTTTCGCGAATCCGGGTCATGTCGGCCGGGTATCCGTCGCGCTCGCGTACCGTCCAGCGTTCACCGTCCCGGTCCAGGGTGGCTACCGTCTCATTGCCGCCCCGGGTGACGGTGATCGTGCTGAGGTCGTCAACCAGCGTGCCCAGTGCCGGCAGGAACGGCTGTCCCGTTTCAATGTCCGGGCGATGGCTGTCCTCGCCAAGATGCAGGACAAGCACCAGTGTGACCAGCAATACGGTCACTATCATCAGCACCCGGTTGTTCATCTGCCGGCACCCCGCCGGTTGCGTCGTACCGCAACGACGATCAGCGTGACGAGTATCAGTAGACCCGGCACCAGCGTGATGTTGATGACCTTCAGTGCAGTGCCCAGGCTCTCTATGCTGCGATCCAGATCGCGACGTACCGCGCGCAGCTCACGACGAATCTGCAGCTGCTGCTGCAGGAAGCGGTCGATCTCGGCCTGCTGCTCCGGGCTCATCAGCAGCGATCCCTGATCCTCACGCGTCGCCTGCAGTTCGCCCAGCCGCCTTTCGGTTTCGGCCAGCTCGGCCTGCAATGCCTGTTCGGTCTGGCGGAATCGCGCGTCCGCCTCGCGCCGCAGTGTTTCCACGGTCGTGAACGGTCGCGAGAAGGTGGCGCGGCTGCGCAGGCCGATCAGATCCGCACTGCCGGTCAGGTTGTCGAGAATGTTGACGACAAAGTCGCCGTTGCTGGCAAACGCCGTGACCAGCGGCTGCCCCAGAAAGCTCTGCTCCTGCACCCAGAGGCGGTTGCTCAGCACATCCACGTCACCGACCAGAATCAGATTGGCATTCGTGGTGGTATTGCGATGCATGGCCGGATCGGGCGCGTCGCCATCCGGTTCGTCGTCGTCCTGCAGACCGATCGGCGGGCCGTCGGGAAATGCGCTGCGCAGGGGGCCCTGCAGTCGGGCAGCCAGTACGTGGCTGCGGCCGGCGGGTACGAAGTCGTCGAGCAGGACTTCCGGGTCCTGCAGGAACTGGAACAGGCCGGTCTGCATCGTCGCCGATTCGGTGCTGGTCCAGATCAACGGCAGCAGCGAGGCCTGGGCATCGGCGTTGAGCTCGAAGTGTCCCGGTGTGCTGAAGTTGACGGTTTCAAGCCCGGCCGTCACCACGTCTTCCTGATCCATGACGTCGAAATCGGGCCCCAGCAGGCCGATGTGCCGGATCGCGCGCTGGCCGAAACCACCGGCGACACTCAGTGCATAGATGTTGTCGGTTACGACCGTGTCGTAAGAGAAGTCCACGCCCCACGCATCCAGCAGCGGTGCAAGCTCCACGGCGCTGGCCTGGCCGAAGCCCATGGGGTCGGCATCGTAGGAGGTGATTTCAACGAACGGGTCGATGAAGAAAACGGCCCGCCCGCCGCCCAGCACGAACTGATCGATGGCATACAGCGTGCGCTCTTCCAGCACGCCCGGCTGGACCACCCACAGCACTTCCACGTCGTCATCGATGCGGTCCAGATTCATCGGCAGCGCGCGCACCTCGAAGAGCTGGCGTGCCTGCTGCACGCTCATCCATGGCTGGGTGGCCTGCTGCAGCTGGGGATCGAAGCCGCCGGTCACCGGCACCCCGGTGAGCAGGCCGATCACTGGCTTCTCGGGATTGGCGAGACTGTAGATCAGCCTGGCGAGGTCGTACTCCAGGAACGCCTCCTTGTCGGGCTGAAAGAACGGAATCGCGGCTTCGTCACCGACGGCGTTGGTGCCGGCAAGACCGAAGTACACGTTCTGTGCCATGGTGCCGAGGTTGACCGGCTCCAGGCCAAACAGCGAAGCGCGGTCCTCATCCTCCGAGAACGGCAGCGGATCGATGGTCTGCACGACCAGACGGCCATTGGAAGCAGCCGCAAACTCCGACAACATCTCGCGTACACGCCCCGCATAACTGCGCAGGAAGGGCACGTTGCGCGTCTCGCGGTCGGAGTAGAAGTAGTAGAGGTTGATGGGTTCCTCGATGTTCGCAAGGATGTTGCGGGTGCCCTGTGACAGCGTGTAGAGGCGATTCTCGGTCAGGTCCACACGCACGCCGCGCAGCAGCGTGTTGCTGGCCATCACCGCGGCGATGAACGCCACCGCCAGCAGAGCCAGAGACGAGTAGCCGACCTTGCGTCGTTGCGCCATGCTCATGTCGTCAATCCGCCTTCTTCAGGTGCAGCAGGACGGCATTCGCATACAGGAATGCCCCGATCAGCAGGGCGAAATACACCAGATTGCGCAGGTCTATGACGCCGCGGCTGATGTTGTTGAAATGGGTGAGGAAACTCAGGCTCGCAATGGCGTCCACCAGCGCCTGCGGCGCCCATGCGGAGAATACGTCGAGGACGAGCGGAAAGCCGGCCAGCAGGAAGATGAAGCATGCGACCACGGTCAGGATGAACGCGATGACCTGATTCTTCGTGATCGCGGATATGCAGGCACCGACCGCCAGGAAGCCGCCGGCCATCAGCAGGCTCCCGATGTAAGCGGCGACGATCACGCCGTTGTCGGGTGAGCCGAGAAAGTTGACGGTGATCCAGATCGGAAACGTCAGTGCCAGCGCCAGTGCCGTGAACAGCCAGGCGGCCAGAAATTTTCCGGCCACGGCCTGCCAGACCTCGACCGGCAGCGTCATCAGCAGTTCTATGCTGCCGGCTTTCCGTTCCTCGGCCCACAGCCGCATGCTCAGCGCCGGTACCAGGAACAGGTAGAGCCATGGATGAAACGTGAAGAACGGCCCCAGATCCGCCTGGCCTCGTTCGTAGAAATTGCCGAGGTAGAAAGTGAAGGCTCCCGACAGCACCAGGAAGATGACGATGAACACGTAGGCCAGCGGCGTGATGAAATAGCTGCGCAGTTCGCGCCGGAATATCGCCAGCATGCCGCTCATGCGCTTGCCCCCCCGGTGACAGAACGGAACACCTCGTCCATGCGTCCCGACTCCAGGTGCAGCTCCGACAGTTGCCACGCATTGCGCTCGGACAGTTCATTGATGGCGGACAGCGGCAGCCGGCCAGCGGCCGGGAACGCAGTCAGCCTGCCGGTGTTGCGGTCCAGTTCTATCTCGGAGACTTCCGGCAGGGCGGCGATGGCCTTCTGTGCCTGCTCGAGGGCGGCCGGGTCCTCGAATACCACGGAGACCGCGTTGTGAAACTTCGATCGCGTCAGCAATCCGCGCGGCGTGTCGTCAGCGAGTATCCTGCCGTGCGCAATGATGATTGCGCGGTTGCACAAGGCGTCCACCTCTTCCAGAACATGGGTGGAAATGATGATGGTCTTGTCGGCCGCCATACGATTGATCAGGTCGCGAACCTCGTGCTTCTGGTTGGGATCGAGTCCGTCGGTGGGTTCGTCCAGAATCAGAACCTGAGGATCGTGCAGAATGGCCTGCGCTAGGCCCACACGTCGGCGATAGCCCTTGGACAGCTTCTCTATGCTGCGATCCAGCACCGGCTCCAGGTGCAGCTGCGCATAGACCTCCTCCAGGCGCTGCCTGCGGGTCGCGGCAGGCAGGCCGCGCACGTCGGCGATGAAATCGAGAAACGACCGCGGGGTCATTTCCGCGTAGCTGGGCGCACCTTCCGGCAGATAGCCCACGCAACGCTTTGCGTCGGTGGGCTGCGATTCGACGTCGAAGCCACACACGCGCACCTGACCGGACGTCGCCGGCAGGAATCCGGCAATGATGCGCATGGTGGTGGTCTTCCCGGCACCGTTCGGTCCGAGAAAACCCAGTACCTCACCCGGACGGACCTGGAAACTCAGGTCGTCTACCGCACGGAGATGTCCGTACTCCTTGGTCAAGCCCTGACAGTCGATCATCGCGCCTGCTCTGGTGGAAACTTCGAATGCCCGCCATGCGAGCGGGTCTGACGCGGCGCATCATTCTGCATACGCCGCTTTATCGTTTCAAGCGCAGCCCGCCCGTGCGTCGCGAGGTATGTGCGCAGCGAATTGCATTCACTGCGCGTGCGGATTGCCTGTCGCGGATCAGCGTATGACGTTGCCTTCGGTATCGATCACCTGCGCCGGGCCGAACCCGAGCTCGCGTACTTCATCTTCGACCAGCGAGAGATCGCCGACCACTATCCACGTCAGTTGCCCGGGTGAGAGCTCGCTGTCTGCAGCGGCACGCACCTGATCCACTGACAATGACTCGACCATGTCCGCATAGTCATACCAGTAGTCATCCGGCAAGCCGAAGCGCACCAGTTGGGCGATGTCCGACGCGACCGAGCTCGCGGTCTCCCAGCGCCCCGGCAGCGTCAGCGTGGCACGCCGCTTGGAGGTGCTGACCTCGTCGTCCGTGATGGGCCTTGCGGACGTGATGTCCTCGATCTCGCGAAGCATCTCGCGCATGGCCGGCGCAGTCATGTCGGTCTGAACCGGGGCATAGGCAATGAACGGGCGCTGTGCCGCCGTTTCCACGATGGCCGAGCTTGCGCCATACGACCAGCCCTTGTCTTCGCGAAGATTCATGTTGATGCGCGCCATGAAGTTTCCGCCCAGCACGTCGTTCATGGTGCGGATCGCAAGGTCATCCTCTTCGCGTTTCGGTGCGACGAGCTGTCCGGCCATGATCATGCTCTGCTCGGAGCCTGGACGGTTGATCAGAAAGACACGCGGGCCGTCGGGACGGTCCACTTCCGGCAGCGTGCGGTCGGGGACCGTGGCCGCCTCCCAGCCTGCGAACAGCCGTTCCACTCTGGGCAGGATCTCGTCCAGGTCGGTATCTCCGACCACGATCAGTGTCGCGTTATCCGGCCGGAACCAGGTGCGGTGGAAATCCACCAGCTGCTCTCGTGTGATGGCCTGCACCGACTCCGGTGTGCCGGAGCCGGTCATCGGCAGTGCATAGGCATGGCCTTCGCCGTACAGGAGGCTGGGGAATACCCGCAGCGCCATGGACATCGGTGTGGTCTGCTCCTGCTGAATCGTGGACAGCCGCTGACGCCGCAGCCGCTCCAGTTCATTGTCCGGAAACACGGGGTTCAGAATCACGTCGGCATAGATGTCCAGTGATTCATCCAGGTTCTCGCGCAGGGCCGACAGGCTGACGGAAACCAGATCGAGATTCGCGCCGGTGCCGAGATTGGCGCCGAGGTTCGCGAGGCGCTCGCTGATCTCCAGCGAGCTTCGATTGCGTGTGCCTTCGTCCAGCATCTGCATGGCCAGGCTGGCCGTGCCGGGCAGGGCGAACTGGTCGGCCGCATAACCGGCGTTCATCTGCAGACTGAACTGGACCACCGGCACCGCGCGCCTCTCGGCGACGATCAGTCGCATGCCGTTACTGAGTGTGGCCTGGCGCATCTCGGGGAAAGGCGCGTGCGGGAATTCATCGGGAAACGGCAGCGCGGAGCGGTCGGCACCTTCGCCTGAAGCGCGCAGTGAACTGTCAAACGGATGGATTTCCAGCGTGACACCCTGGCCGCGTATCCACGCCGCGGCGGTCGCGCGTACATCCTCGGGCGTGGCCTCATCCATCACTTGAAGGGATTGGCGATAGAAGTCCGGCCGTCCGCCGAAAACAGCGTATTCGGCCAGGATGTTGCTCTTGCCACTGAACCCGCCCACCTGCTCTATGCCGCGAATAAATCCGGCACGCACCTGGGTGCGCACACGGTCCAGCTCCTGCTGTGTCGGGCCTTCCTCGAGAAACCTCTGCAGTTCCTCATCCAGCACACGCTCCACCTCAGCGATATCGCCGCCCGGCTGCACGGTGGCCCAGACGATGTAAGCGCCGGCGATTTCGCCGGTGAATGCATACGAGCCTATGGATGTGGCGATCTGGTCCTCATAGACGAGTCTTCGGTCAAGTCGGGCGGTGCGCCCGCCGGTGAGAATGCGATTGGCGAGATGGATACGCGTGGCGTCGTCATCCAGCCACTCCGGACCCAGCCAGGCGCGATACACGCGCGCCTGCGGCACACGATCCTGCTTGCGAATACGCTGCGCGGCCAGGTCCGGCGGGATGTTACGCAGCTGTCTTTCTATCGGAGGCCCGGGCTGAATGTCGCCGAAGTAGTGCTGTACCTTGCGCTTCGCGGTTTCAAGGTCTATGTCGCCGGCCAGAACCAGCGTTGCGTTGTTCGGGCCGTACCAGTTCTCGAACCAGTGGTGTACGTCTTCCAGTGTGGCCGCTTCCAGATCTTCAATGGAGCCGATGGGCATCCAGGAATACGGATGCGGGGCCGGGAACAGGGCGCCGAAGACGGAGTCCAGAGCCGTGCCATAGGGCTGTCCCTGGCGCTGGCGCTTCTCGTTCGCTACGACGCCGACTTCCACGTCCAGCTTCTCCTGGGTCACGGCACCCAGCAGATGTCCCATTCGATCGGATTCCATCCACAGCGCGAGATCGAGTGCCGTGGTGGGCACGGTCTGGAAGTACGCGGTGCGATCGAAATCTATGGTGCCGTTCATGCTGGTCGCACCGACCTGCTGGAATGGCCCGAAGTATTCGGCGTCGTAGTTTTCCGTGCCGTTGAACATCAGGTGTTCGAACAGATGCCCGAAGCCGGTGCGGCCGGGCAGCTCGTCCTTGGAGCCGACGTGGTACCAGACGGTCACTGCGACGATGGGCGCCTTGCGATCTTCGTGCACGATGACGCGCAGGCCGTTGTCCAGATAGAACTCGTCATAGGGAATGAACACTTCGCCTTCGCTGGCCAGTGTCGGCCAGGCCAGCATCATGGATGCTGCCATTGCGGCGAGAATGGTGGCCGACAAGCTCGTTGTGGTTCGCTTCATCGCTGGTACCTGTGTCGTTTGTGAAGCACTTGTGGTCGCTTCGTCTTTCCGGTTCTGAGGTTCGGGTACTGCCCGGTAGCACTGCGGCGGTCGTCTGTGCCGCCATATCACACAGACTGTCGGCACCGGTCCGGGGTTCCGGGCGCGGCCTCTGGCGGTCGCGGTGGCCGGGATGGCATGCTGCGTGCCCGAGTATAAATCAGCCGATCGGAAAGTGTTCATCATGACTTCTGCACTGCAAAAGCCCTTGTTGCTGGTCAACGCCCGAATCGTCAACGAGGGACGAATCTTCGATGCCGACGTGCGTATCGAGGGTGAGCGGATCGCCCTGATCGGCCCGCAGCTGTCGGCCGACGGCGCCGAAGTGGTCGATCTGGCCGGGTGTTTTCTGCTGCCGGGCCTTATCGACGATCAGGTGCATTTCCGTGATCCGGGCATGCCGCACAAGGCGACGATTGCGACCGAATCACGGGCCGCGCTGGCTGGCGGCGTCACGAGCTTCTTTGATATGCCCAACACGTCGCCGGCCACGGTGGACCTCGATCAGCTGCGCGCCAAGCGGGGCATTGCCGGCGAGACCAGCCATGCGAACTGGGCGTTCTACCTGGGTGCGACCAATACCAACATCGAGGAAGTGCGGCGTGTGGGCCCGGAACTCGCCTGTGGTGTGAAAGTGTTCATGGGCGCATCCACCGGCAACATGCTGGTCGACGACCCCGACACACTGGATCGCATTTTCGCAGACGCGCCGGTGCCGGTTGCGGTGCACTGCGAGGATACGCCGATGATTCTCGAAGCCGAGCGCCGGTTCCGCGAGCGTTATGGCGATGACGTGCCGATCACGGCACACCCTGAAATCCGCTCGGCGGAAGCGTGCTTCAAGTCATCGTCGATGGCGGTGGATCTGGCCCGGCGCCACGGCACCCAGCTGCACGTGCTGCATCTGACGACCGAGCGTGAGCTGGCACTGTTCTCTCCCGGTGCGGTTGAAGACAAGAACATCACCGTGGAAGCCTGTGTGCATCATCTGTGGTTCGACCAGACGGACTATCCGGCGCTGGGCACACGCATCAAGTGCAATCCGGCCATCAAACGTCCCGAGGACCGGGCGGCTCTGCTGGAGGCGGTGCGAAACGGCACGATCGATGTGATCGCCACCGATCATGCACCGCACACGCTGGAGGAAAAGGCGCGTCCCTACTTCGAGGCGCCGGCGGGCCTGCCGCTGGTGCAGCACCTGCTGCCGGCACTTCTGGAGCTGCACAGCCAGGGCGAGTTCACGCTGGAACTGATCGTCGAGAAGACCGCACATAATCCGGCGCGACGTTTTCGTGTCATCGATCGCGGATTCATCCGCGAAGGATATTTCGCCGACCTGGTTGCGGTGAACCCGGACGCACGAACCCAGGTGAGCGACGATAACGTGCTGTATCGCTGCGGATGGTCACCGTTCGCTGGCCAGACATTTCGTGGTGCCGTTCAGATGACGATTCTCAACGGGCAGCCGGTCTACCGTGACGGACAGATCGTGGGGGCGCCGCGAGGTCAGGCACTGCAGTTCGGCCGCTGTCGCTGAGGCGCGCTGCGCCGTTTGCGAAATCGCGAAGATGCGAGCTCAGATATGTCGTTGCGCCGGGTGCGGCGCGTTTGCGCTCAGGGAAAAAGGTTCAGCGCAGGAAAGAAAGTGGGGCTGGGGTTCGAACGTCCGTATTCTTCAATAAAGCAGAAATCGGTTCCGCTCCTCGTGCCGGGATAACCCCAGCCCCAAAGTTGGCCTCCCGGCCAAGCCGAGCAACCACCGGGAGGGGGGGGAGCACCGGTGGTCGCCAATCAACACCGCCTAGCCGCGGGTTGAAACCTCAATCGTAGAAAGCTGCAGCGCGGGCGCCGGCTGAGGCTTGCTCATGCTGGCGTCAAACGCCTCCCTGAGCTCACGGTTCAGCGTACGCACAAACTCGTCCATGTCGGCTCTCAGCTGCGCGCGCTCGGCCTGAACCTGCGCGAGCACCTCGGCCCCGGAAACCACAACCTCATCGAGGGCCGCGGCCTGCTGCATACACAGGCCGATTGACAGTCCGGCCAGTACGGCAGCGCGTGCAGCGCTCAGCGGGTGTCTCAGCAACCTGTAGGCGTTCATACGAAACTCCGATAACATTCAACTGTGTCGCCCAAATCGGGCTTGCCCCATACTATGCATCTGCCGTGCCAACTTTTTCAGCATGAAGAAACAAGCACTTACGAAAATTCGAATTCACGGGTTTCCGTGTTTTAACGGAAAACCGTTTGACTGATTAACGAAAAACCGTAGAATCCTGTCCATGTCGCAGTCTGATCGCTATCTTTGGCTGTTCCGGAAATCCCCGGCACTCACCGTTTCGCTGAATGAGGACGGATATTTCCTCGATGCCAGCGACGCGTGGTTGCGCCGTTTCGGATACATGCGCGACGAGCTCCCCGCCATGAGGCCGCAGGATCTGGCAAGTCCGGAAGCCGCAGCGCGTATCGTCAACGAGTATCTGCCGCTGCTGCGGCGTACCGGTCGCATGGAGAATCAGCCGGTGGATCTGCGTACCCGCGATGGCCAGCGCGTGGATTGCCTGGCCAGCGCCATCGTCGAGCGCGGTGATGAGGGTGACTATCTGCGCACCGTGGCCGTCTATACGGAAGTGGGCGAAGCGGCCAGGGTGGAGCAGTACTACCGCGACCTTTATCGCTCCACCCCCGCGATGCTGCACAGCGTGGACCACGAAGGACGCATCATTCACGTCAGTGACCGCTGGTTGCGCAAGCTCGGCTATCAGCGCGATGAAGTCATTGGCCGGCTGATCTCCGATTTCTGGGCTGAGGAACAGCGCCAGGCCATGGGCAAGGACGGCCTGAAGAATGTGATTGCGCAGGGAGAGCTGGAGAATGAGCCGCGTCTGCTGGTGGCGAAATCAGGCGAGGTGATAGAAGTCGTTGTCACGGCCGTAGCCAGGCGCGATCAGAAAGGAAACCCCATAGGGCTTCTTGTTGCGACCAAGGATGTGACCGAGCGCAACCGTGCCGAGCGACAGCTGCGAGCGGCATTTGAGGAGAACGCCCGGCTGCGCGAAGAACTGGAGCGCGAACGCGACTACCTGCGCGAAGAGGTGCAGGTTTCGATGAATTTCGGACGCATCATCGGCGAGAGCCCGGCGCTGAAGAAAATGCTTGTGCGTCTGGAAGCGGTGGCGCAGACATCGGCCAGTGTGCTGATACAGGGTGAATCGGGGACCGGCAAGGAACTCGTGGCGCATGTGATTCATGCGCGCAGTCCGCGTGCGAACGGTCCCCTGGTCAAGGTCAACTGCGCATCGATTCCGCATGAACTGTTCGAAAGCGAATTCTTCGGTCACGTGAAAGGCGCGTTCACCGGCGCACATCGCGATCGCGTGGGGCGCTTTGCGCTGGCTGATGGTGGCACGATCTTCCTTGACGAAGTGGGCGAAATCCCGATGTCGCTGCAGAGCAAACTGCTGCGGGTGCTGCAGGAAAGCGAATACGAGCGCGTTGGTGACGATCGCACGCATACCGTGGATGTCCGCGTCATTGCAGCAACCAACCGCGATCTTGAGCGCGCCGTGGAAGAAGGCACGTTCCGCGAAGACCTCTACTATCGTCTCAGCGTATTTCCCATCGACGTGCCGGCCCTGCGCGAACGCGGCGATGACGTTGTGCAGCTGGCCAGCCATTTTCTGGAACGCACCTGCGTTGATTTCGGTCACCGGCCCCTGACGCTTTCGAAACAGCAGGCGGCGCTGCTGAAGCGTTATGACTGGCCCGGAAACGTGCGCGAGCTCAAGAATGTGATCGAACGGGCGGTCATCCTTTCGCGTGGCAAGGTACTGCGACTGGATCTGGCCATGGCGGATATTCTCAATCCTGCGCGTGCGGTCGAAGCCGGCAATGACGAACAGGGCCGGGCGGTCATGACCGAGGCCGAGCTTCGTGAGCTGGAGCGGGACAACATGCTCATCGCGTTGCGGATGTGCGACTGGCGTGTCTCTGGCTCTGAGGGAGCGGCGAAAATGCTTGGCATAAAACCAACAACATTCACCGACAGGATGAAGAAATTCGGCCTCAGCAGGCCACGCAACAGCGCAGCCTGAAACGCGACTGCCGCCCCCGCGCTCAAAGGGTTGCGAGCCCTTCCAAGATTCTGCTATACGTTGTTTACGTAACCTGTCGTAGTCCAGATCGGCCTCATCCGGGTCCGCAGTCGGGGCTTTGCCGGGAACGACATGCCAGAACTCAAACAACAGAGGCACTCCGATGACTTCCGTGACCGAAAAGTTCGAAGGCGCTGTCTGCACGCTGGTTGGCGACGGGCCGGTCAAGCAGCGCCTTGCGCAGGCCTGGGCCGGGCACCTTGCGGTCGTCCGCTCGGAAGATCTTCCCGGCGCACTGGGAGAGGAGTTCTCGCAGCTGAAATCGGCATTGGAGCGAATACGCCCCTGCGGCCAGGAATCCCGGACTGAGGCCAGCATCCGCAAGATGTCGGCACGGGAAGCCGGCCACCATGCCGGTGTGATCGTGCGCATTTTCGGTGAGCTGCTGCGCGTGGTGCCGCGTGGCGAAGCCGGCCGGGAGTCCCTGAAGGTCGTTGAATGTGCCACCTCCGATGCGCCACCCCGCTACCTTACGGTGCATCAGGGCAATGCCCGCACTCGCTGAATACCTGAATACCTGAATACCTGAATACCAGGTCCCCGGGGTTCCCCGGTGCTCTGATTTCCTGCGCTCCGAAAGGGACGCCTGCCGCATCTGTCTTTCAGCCGGCCGTTTCGGCAAACTTGCGAACATGCGTTCCAAAGCGACCTGGCTGCTGGTGTTCCTGCTGCTGACTCCTGCACCGCTATGGGCACAGAGTCTGCCTGCCTCCGTGGAGCGCGTGCTGGCCAGACATCAGATTCCTGCCGCCGACGTCAGTGTCATCGTGCAGCGCACGGATGACGGTCAACCGCTGATCAGCCATCGCGCAGACGTGGTGCGCAACCCCGCGTCGGTCATGAAGCTCATCACGACCTGGGCGGCTCTTGAGCTGCTCGGTCCGACATGGACCTGGCGCACAGAAGTCTATGCGCTGGGCGGCCTGGAGCGCGGCAGCCTGCGCGGCGATCTGGCGTTGAAAGGCTATGGCGATCCTTATCTTGTGCTCGAGGAGTACTGGAAGCTGCTGCGCGCACTGCGCAGGCTTGGCATAGAACAGATCGAAGGCGATCTGTTGCTGGATGACAGCTGGTTCGCAGTCGACGATGCACCTGCCGGCAGTTTCGATGGCCAGCCATACCGTGCCTACAACGTGCTGCCGAACGCACTGCTGGTGAACTTCAATGCGGTGCAGTTCAATTTCGTCACCGACCCTGGTGCCGCACGGGTGCGAGTCGAACCGGACCCGCCGCTGGCCAATCTGTCGCTGGACAATCGCATCGCTGTCGTTGATGGCAACTGTGCCGCCTATCAGGCCGGCATAGGCTTCCATGTCCTGGATCCCGACACGGCCGCACGCGTCATGCTGGACGGGCGCTTCTCGCGCCGTTGCGGAACCTACTCTCTCGCCCGCTCGGTGCTCAGGCACGATACCTATGCCTATGGATTGTTCCGATCGCTGTGGGAGGAAATGGGCGGTCGCCTGCACGGCGAACTCCGCACGGGGCCGGTTCCCCCGGGTGTGGAGCCGGTGCTGGTCTGGCAGTCGCGGCCGCTGGCCGAAGTGATCGCGGCCATCAACAAGTTCAGCAACAACGTGATGACGCGCCAGCTGCTGTACACACTGGGTGCGGAGCTGTATGGAGCGCCCGGCACGCGGGACGGGGGCGTGCGTGCAGTGACGGAATTTCTGGCCGGGCGGGGCATGAACGTGTCCTCGCTGCGGATGGACAACGGCTCAGGCCTGTCACGCAGCGAACGTGCGTCAGCCGCCTTGCTGAATGACGTCCTGCGCGCGGCCTGGCGCAGCCGCTATGCGGCGGAATACAGGTCATCGCTGTCGCTGGGAGGACTCGATGGCACAACACGTCGCAGGTTCGGTGACAGCGACGATGGCGGTCTGAAGCACCTCAAGACCGGCAGGCTGGACGAAGTATCGGCGGTAGCCGGCTATGTGCACACGCCGGGCGGCGAGACGTACAGCGTCGTCGTCATCGTCAATTCGCCCGATGCCCACCGCGGTCCCGGTGAAGCCGTTCAGGACGCCGTGCTCGACTGGGTTTACACTCGCTGAACGCAAGCTCAGCCGTCCGCAGCGTGCGCTGCCCCGGTGTGCGCTGCCTTCGGTCGCAGGGATGGTTTCCATGATCAGAAATTTCTTCATTGCCCTGCTGGCAACGCTGGCAGGCGGGGTCACGATGGCACAGGACGTTGTCTGGGTAACGGACAGCCTGCAGCTCGGACTCCATCGTGCCCGCGATACCAGCGACACCGCGTTCCAGAATCTGGTCAGCGGTACACGACTCGATGTCCTGGAACGCGCCGGTGCCTATGCACACGTGCGTACGCCCGAAGGCCAGGAGGGCTGGGTCAGGACTGCGTTCCTCGTTGATGATCCTCCGGCCCGGTTCAGGGTTGCCGAAGCGGAAGCCGAGCTTGAGGCACTGCGCATCGAGCTTGCCCGGGCACGTGCCGCGCGCATCAGTGCCGAGGAGGAAACCGCCCGCCTGCGGCGACAGGTGGCCGGACACAACGAGTCGCTGGGCTCCGTGCAGACCACACTCTCCCGACTGCGTGCCGAGAACGAGCTCTATGAGGAACGTCTTCAGCGCTATCGGCGCAGCGTCCCGCTGCACCTGACAATTGCCGGTCTGCTGGTGGCCGGCGTGGGTGGCTTCGCAGGTGGCCTGTGGTGGCTGGATGCCCGCATACGTCGCCGCCACGGTGGTTTCCGTATCTACTGATCAGTCGTACGACGAATGCGCCCGTCGCATCGCGGCCTGGCGTCTCTGCCAGCGTATGACGCGATACAGGAGCAGCGCGCCCAGCACGACGGCATAGATGATGGGCTCTCTCACATCCAGCTTTGTCTGCCAGAAATAATGCACGACCGCGAGTATCGCGATCGGATAGATCAGCCGGTGCAGCTTCAGCCAGTGCTTGCCGAGCCGCCGCTGCATGCGGCTGGTGGACGTGATCGCAAGCGGCAGCATCAGCACGACGGCAAGAAAGCCAACGGTGATGTATGGGCGCCGGGTCAGATCCACCAGCAGCATTTCCCAGTCCATGCCCTGATCCAGCGTGACATACACCAGCAGATGCAGCACGGCGTAGAAGAAGCAGAACAGGCCGAGCATGCGTCGCAGCCGTATCAGCCAGTTCTGGCCGGTCAGCTGCCGGGCCGGCGTGACGGCCAGCGTGATCAGCAGCATGTTCAGCGCCGTCTTGCCCAGCGTATGCAGCACCTGCTCGACCGGGTTCGCCCCCAGCGTGGCACCGCCGATTCCCGCGGCGCGCAAGAACAGCCAGATCAGCGGTGTCAGTGAGGCAACCGCAACCAGAGCCTTGATCAGGGCCAGACGGCCGGCAGACATCGGGTTCGATACGCCCGGTCAGTAGTTGCGCACGAGATCGAGTCCCTCATACAGACTGGCGACCTCTTCGGCATAGCCATTGAACATCAGCGTCGGAATACGCGGTGACAGCAGCCCGCCACCCAGGCGACGCTCGCGTGCCTGACTCCAGCGCGGGTGGTCAACATCGGGATTCACATTGGCGTAGAAACCGTATTCGCGGGGAATGGACATGTTCCAGCTGGTCTGTGGCTGGCGCTGGGTGAAGCTGATTCTTACGATGGACTTGATGCTCTTGAATCCGTATTTCCACGGCACGATCAGCCGCAACGGTGCGCCGTTCTGGTTCGGCAGCACGCGCCCGTACAGGCCTACGGTCATCAGGGTCAGCGGATGCATTGCTTCTTCGATGGTCAGGCCTTCACGATAAGGCCAATCCAGAACCGGATAGCGCTGCCCGGGCATCTGCTGACGATCCATCAGTGTGAAGAACTGCACATAGCGGGCGCGTGAATTCGGTTCGAAGCGCTTGAGCAGATCGCCCAGCGGAAAGCCCACCCAGGGCACCACCATGGACCAGGCTTCCACGCAACGAAAGCGATAGACGCGTTCCTCGAGTGCGTGCGGTGCGAGTATGTCTTCCAGCGTGTAGTTTCCGCCGCGATCGCACTCGCCGTCGACGCGGACCGACCAGGGGTCGGTGCGCAGCGTGTGGGCGTTGCGCACCGGATCGTCCTTGCCGGTGCCGAACTCGTAGAAATTGTTGTAGGTGGTTGCGTCTTCCCACGAGGTCAGGCGATCCGTTACATCGTCGGATCCCGGCCACGCCATGAGATCTTCAAATTCGCCATTGGCCGGCAGTCCCGCGAAGGCCTGCGACAGTGGCGAGGCGACCCCGGGCAGCAGTCCTGCGGCGAGGGCGCCCTTGAGAATTCGGCGCCGGTCCGTGAAAGCGGACTCGGGGGTGATCTCGGAAGGCCTGATATCGTGCTTGCGCCGTATTCGTATGATCATGATCGGGACCGTCGCTTTCAGCCGATTTGAACGCACGCGTGGGTAACCTGGCCACGCATTGGTTTTTGACCGCGCAGACGCGCAGTGGTTGCGTTAAGCGCGACCCGCCCGCAAACAGGGCCGGAATCCATCACACTGTGCCATGGATTCCGTGACTTCGCTACAATGGTTCCGTAACGATCCCGCCGGGCCGTGCCGGTAAAGCGCGGCATCCTTTTATCAACCCGCCTTGGGGGCCTGCATGAAGCTCATAACTGCCGTGGTCAAACCATTCCGGCTGGACGATGTACGCAATGCGCTTGCGGAAGTCGGTGTTCAGGGCATGACCGTCACTGAGGTGAAGGGATTCGGGCGTCAGCGCGGTCATACCGAGCTGTACCGGGGCGCTGAGTATGTCGTCGACTTTCTGCCCAAGGTGAAGGTCGAGGTTGCGGTCAGCGACGATCTGGTCGATCGCGTGATCGAAGCCATCATCGATGCTGCCAAGACCGGCAAGGTGGGTGACGGCAAGATTTTCGTCACCGAGCTGGGTCAGGTATATCGCATCCGCACCGGCGAGACCGGCGACCAGGCAATCTGAGCTCCGTTGCGATCAGCGCCGGTCGCCAGCGCGCGCCGGGAGTCGATCAGGCTGCGTTACCGCCTCGGTGGCCATCGGCCGGGAATGTCATTGTGACAACGAGCCCGCCGCCTTCACGATTGGCCGCTGTCACCTGGCCTCCGTGCAGCTCCATGACCCTGGAGGTGATTGCGAGTCCGATGCCCTGACTGTCCTCGCGGTGATCGCGGCTGGAGTCGCCACGGTAAAACGGTTCGAAAATGCGCGTCAGGTCGTGCTCGGGAACGCCCGGTCCACGGTCGCTCACGCGCAGCAACATCTCGTCGCCGCGTGATTCCAGCGAGACTTCGATCGGCCGTTCCGTGTCGCCGTATCGCAGCGCATTGCGTATCACGTTCTCGACAGCACTCTTCAGCGCCTCGCGCTCGCCCCGCACCTGGGGTACGGGCGCTTTGACAGAGAACTCGAGCTTCGCCGTCGGTTGTTCGTAACGCGCGTCGTCCACGACCTCGCCGACCAGTTCCTCGAAGCGGAACTGTTCGCGAATCGGCTCAGCGCGCGTGCGCAGGCGTGAAAGCGTCATCACCTGGCCGACAAGATCGTTGAGCCGCTCCGACTCCTGTTCGATGCGTCGCAGGCTGGGCTGCAGGTCCTCGCCCGCACGGCGCTGGGCGAGGGCCAGCGCCATGTGGATGCGAGCCAGAGGCGAGCGCAGCTCATGTGACACGTCGCGCAGCAGGGTTTCCTTGTCGTTGACCAGCTGCTGCAGTCGTGCGGCCATCGCGTCGAAGTCGCAGGCCAGCTTGCCGACTTCATCCTTGCGCCGGGTGTACGGCGGGCCTACGCGCGTATCCAGAGCGCCTGCCGCCAGCGCCCGGCTGGCGCGCTGCAGGCGGGCAATCGGCAGGGACAGGTACAGCGCAAGCAGCAGCGACATGCCGGCTGCGGAAAGTATGGATGTGATCAGCACGGTCATCTGCGTGCGCGGCCAGGTGAGTATGCCGAGCACGGTAATCGGTGCACGCGAGAACAGCAGCCGGTAGGTTTCTCCATCCGGGCCGGTGAGTCGCGGTAACTGCACAGGCTGAAAACTCTGAGGCCGGCCCGCGGGAGGGCGCGGCGGACGTGTCATCAGCAGGCGCGCTATCTCGACCGGCAGCGCACGCCCCAGCAGTTCGTTGCCATTGTCGTCGATGACCAGCAGCACGACCCCCGGCGCCGGTCTGGGATTGGTCAGCAGCCACCATCGCAACTGACGCTGCCCGCCCTGTTCCAGCGCTTCGGCCGCTTCCTGAACGATGCGCTCGTGCCCGCCCACGTTCACCTGGTCAAACGCGGAGTCGGCGAGCCGGAAGCTGACATAAACGGTAGACGCCAGCGCGACTGTCATCGCGATGCTGAACGAAACCATGATTTTCCAGAACAGGCCCATATGATGTTCCCTGCCGGTCAGGCATCCGGTGGCAGCAGCACATAGCCACTGCCACGCACGCTGCGTATCGTCAGCCCTTCATTCTGTGTGCCGCTCACCTTCTTGCGCAGATTGCTGATGTGCGTATCCAGGCTGCGGTCATCCGGCAACAGCTGCCGGCCAAGCGCGGCTCGCGTAAGCGATTCTCGCGAGACGACGTCGCCCGGCGAACGCATCAGGGTGGCGAGAATCACGAACTCGGCATTGGTCAGGCGCAGCGGTTCGTCGTTGAGAAAGGCCTCGCGTCTGCGCAGGTTGGCCTTCAGTGGCCCAACCTGCAGTTCGGACAAGTCGTCGTTCTCACTGTCGCCGGTGCGACGCAGTATCGCCTTGATGCGTGCCAGCAGCTCGCGCGGATTGAACGGCTTGGGCAGATAGTCATCCGCACCCATCTCCAGACCGACGATGCGGTCCACGTCATCTCCGCGTGCGGTCAGCATGAGGACGGGTGTCTGCGATCCGGATTCCCGCAACTGGCGCAGCACTTCGAAGCCGGAAATGCCGGGCAGCATGACGTCGAGCACGATGAGATCGTAGTCGTGACTGCGGGCATCGCGCAGCCCCTGACTGCCCGAAGCCACGGTAGTCAGTTCCAGTCCTTCCGGCTCGAGGTACTCCGCGAGCATTTCGGCCAGACGCACATCGTCGTCGATAATCAGAACCTGATTGGCTACTGTCACTTCCATACTCTTTCCGTCCGTCGCGCGGCCACGCGCTACTGGCCGCCGGCTCCTGCCCGCGGCACGTCTGGACGGTCCTCCTGAAGTCCCCTGACCGGCCGCGCGTATCGACCTGCCCTGACGCGCGCCGTCCTCCCCGAGGCGCCGTCGGGCGGCGCTCACTGATGAACTTGCCACAACCTTACCCCCTGAAATAGTGCCGAAAGCGTAAATGACCAGCCTGCTTGAGAAAAATTTACACTGCTCCGGCGATTCGGGCAGCAGGCCGCGGTCCTCGAAAATCGGGGCGGAGTGGTGCCCGGGTCAGTTCACGTCACCCGGCAGATACCGGAAGTTGAAACGCAGGGCGAGGTTGGTACGCGGCGCCGGTTCTCCGTCCACCATGTTGGGACGGAAGCGGGATCGGGACACGGCGCGAATGGTGTCGTCGTCCTTGAAGCCCGGTGGACTGGATTCCGTGACCCGCAGGTTCTCGGGCCGGCCATACTCGTCGAGATCGAACTGCACCACGACGAAACCGGGGACAGCGCGTTCCTCGTAACTGAGGCCGCGGGAACTCACCGGTTCGCGCAGCACGAACTCCAGAGAACCGAACCACTGCTGACGCAGCTCGTCGCCATTGTCGAGTCCCTCAAGCAGTTCCCATGCTCGCTGGTACTGCGGGGTGCCGGTCTGCCCGCCGTCGCCCCTGGCAAAGGCTGTCTGCCAGTCACCGAAATCCAGCAGCAGTTCGGCGGCGATCAGTGCATCGGCTTCCGGTTGCTCACGGAGGATGTCGAGTGCCCGGCTGAGCGCTGAAGCACCCTGTGGATCGCTGAACCGCTGGGCGCGGAAACTGTTCGCGGTTTCACGCAGCGGCCGCAGCATCTGAACACTGTTCCGGCCCCACGTGTCGCGTACGATGGCCATGGCCCGGTTGTATTGCTCGCGTTCCTTGCGGAACAGGTTCGCGTCGCGCAGCCACTCGGCGTATCGGTAAAGCGCGTCCAGGAATTCTGTAGAGTCGTCACCGTGTGTTCGTTCGATGAGTTCCAGCGCGGTGATCTGCTGCTCTTCGGCTTCGCTGATGCGGTTCAGTTGCAGCAGCGAAGTGCTGATCCTGTCGAGAATCTCTATCTGTTCCCTGTTGAGCAGACCGTGGACTCGACGACTCACGGTGCGGGCCTCGTTGTAGGCGGCTACCGCGCTGGCGTAACGGTGAGCCTCGTGGTAGTTGTCGCCAAGGCCCATCATCGGGTCGAGCAACGATTCTCCGAACGGGCCATCGACATCGCGAAAGATGTCGATGGCGTTCAGATAACTGAGCTCCGCGTCGTCGTACTGGCCGGCAGCGCGCTGCGCTCTGGCCAGCGAAAAGTGCGCCCGCGCCGTATCCCTGTGGCGGTTGCCCAGTTCGCTTTCGGTCAGCTCCACCAGCTGTCGTCCGGCCTGGATCGCGTCCGCATGACGCCCGTCGCGCATCATGGCCTCGAACTCGATCAGGGTTTCGATCCGCGAAACGCCGGGCTCCGGCGGTCCTACGTCCGCCAGCGGCGGTTGCTCATCAGTTTCCTGTGCGAGTGCGGTGCCGGTGACTGTCAGGGCAATGGCAGCCAGAGTAATAAAAGCTGCGCGAAGCATTGCGAGTCCACTGTGCAGACAGCGTTCAGGGACCAGGAAGGCGAAAACGGCCATGATTCGGATTCTAACCAAAAACACCGTGTCGGACGGTGCTACCGTGCAGGGCGTGTCGGGATAGACCCCGGAACTGTCACCCTGGTTCCTTGCCGCTCCAGCTGCCGTACCGGAGATGCGCTGTGGCCAACGGGCTGCACAACTACGCCTTGCCGGACACCGACACCTGCCTATAATCGGGACGAGCGCCTTGATTATGCAACCAACCCGCATTGAAGGTACCGAATATTTCCACCGTGTGGTGGATTGCCAGTGGGCGTGTCCGGCGCATACCGATGTCCCGGAATATATTCGCCTGATCGCGCAGGGCAGATTCACCGACGCTTATCTGCTGAACCGCGCGTCGAACGTCTTCCCCGGCATTCTCGGCCGGGTCTGCGATCGCCCCTGCGAGCCGGCCTGTCGACGCCGTCGCGTCGAAGATGAGCCGGTTGCAATCTGTCGACTGAAGCGCGTCGCGGCTGATCATCGCGATGACGTCACGACACGCCTGCCGAGAGCGCCCGAGCGCCGCAATGGCCACCGCATTGCGCTGGTGGGCGCCGGCTGTGCGTCGCTGACGGTGGCCAACGACCTGGTACCGCTGGGCTACGAATGCGTGATGTTCGATGCCCTGGAGAGGCCGGGCGGCCTGATGCGCACCAACATCCCCGCATTCCGGCTGCCCGCGAACGTGCTTGACGAAGAGATCGGCTACATCCTGGACATGGGCGTGGATCTTCGTCTGGGCAGCCGCATAGCCAGTATGAGCAGCCTGCTCGATGAGGGGTACGACGCAGTCTTCGTGGGCAGTGGCGCGCCGCGGGGCAAGGACCTGGACCTGCCCGGCCGCAACGACACGGACCGCATCCACATCGGCATAGACTGGCTGGAGTCAGTGGCTTTCGGGCACACCACCGGGATCGGCAGGCGGGTCCTGATCATAGGTGTGGGCAATACCGCGATGGACTGCTGTCGCACGTCGCTGCGGCTGGGGGCGACTGACGTGAAGGTCATGGCGCGCAAACCGCGTCAGTTCTTCAAGGCTTCGGAATGGGAACTGGAAGACGCCGAGGAAGAACGCGTGGATATCGTCGTGAACCGGTCACCCAAGGCGTTCGTGATCGAACAGGGCCGGCTGACCGGCATGCTGTTCGATCGCATGGAGTATGAGATCGATGACGAAGGCGAAATCACCGGCTCGCGCACTGTCGGCGAGGAGTTGTATCCCTGTGATGACGTGGTGCTGGCCATCGGTCAGGAGAATGCGTTTCCGTGGATCGAACGGGACATAGGCCTTGCGTTTGATGATGACGGCCTGCCGGTGCTCGATGCGGTTACATTCCGGTCAACACTGCCTTCAGTGTTTTTCGGCGGTGACGCAGCTTTCGGTCCGAAGAATCTGATCTGGGCTGTGGAGCACGGTCACCAGGCCGCGATCTCCATCCATCGCTACTGCCAGGGAGGGTCCGTCAGCGATCGTCTGCCGCGTGGCGTCAAGCTCAGCAGCGCGAAGATGGGGCTGCAGGAGTGGAGCTACAGCAACGACTACGATCGCAGTACGCGGCGCATGGTGCCGCATGTCGATCTGAAGAAGCGTTTCAGACAGCTCGATATCGAAGTGGAGCTGGGGTTCGATGCCGGGCAGGCCGCGACCGAAGTCGAGCGCTGCCTGAATTGCGACCTGCAGACGGTATTCACTGCGAAACTGTGTATCGAGTGCGATGCGTGCATAGATATCTGTCCGGTGGATTGCCTGACGATTACACACAACGGGGAAACCGATGATCTGTGCTCGCGGCTGCGTGTGCCGCGCCTGCAGCACGATCAGCCGCTGTATGTATCGGAAGGGCTGAAACAGACCGGTCGCGTCATGGTCAAGGACGAGAATCTCTGCATACATTGCGGCCTCTGCGCCGAACGCTGCCCGACCGCAGCATGGGACATGCAGAAGTCCACGGTCGTCATCCCCTACGCCGCCGATCACAAGGGCGGTTAGGCGCGATGGGGGAAGCGGTATCGGCACACGGCACGATCAATGACTTCGTGATCAGGATCGCGAACGTCAACGGCACCGGATCCGCCAGCGCCAACTCGCTGCTGATGAAATCCATCTTTCGTATGGGTGTGCCGGTTTCGGGCAAGAATTTCTTCCCGTCCAACATCCAGGGGCTGCCCACCTGGTATGAAATACGCGTCAGCGCAGACGGACATCTGGCGAGATCCGGCGACGTGCACGTGATGGTGGCGATGAATGCGGCGACCTACGAGGAGGATCTGGCCGTGCTGGCGCCCGGCGGCACCCTGCTCTATGACTCGACCTGGCCACGCAGCCAGCTGCTTTCCAGAAACGATGTGAACATCGTCGGCGTGCCGCTGGCGCGGCTGTGCAATGAGAAATTCTCCGGCGCCCGCACCCGGATACTCCTGAAGAACATGGCCTACGTGGGCGTACTGGCCGCGCTGCTGGATCTGGATCCTGACGTGCTGCACGAGCTGGTGCGCGAGACTTTCGCGAGCAAGCCGAAGCTGGTGGACGCCAATCTGGAGGCCGTGAACCTGGGCGCGGAATACGCGACCCAGCGGCTGGAATGTCCGCTTGCGACTCGGGTGTGGGCACTGAACCGGACCGAAGACAAGATCCTGATGGACGGCAATACCGCGGCGGCCCTGGGCTGTGTGTATGCCGGCGCGACGGTGGGGGCCTGGTATCCGATCACCCCTTCCACTTCGCTGATGGACGCTTTTCGCAGCTACTGCGAGCAGTATCGGCGCGACCCGCACAGCGGCGAGCGCCGCTACGCGGTCATACAGGCTGAAGATGAACTGGCGGCCCTGGGTATCGTGCTGGGCGCGACCTGGAACGGTGCACGCGCCTTCACGCCTACCAGTGGCCCCGGCCTGTCACTGATGTCGGAATTTCTGGGCTTCGCCTACTTTGCCGAACTGCCGGCCGTGCTGTTCGACGTGCAGCGGGTCGGACCCTCCACAGGCATGCCCACGCGCACCCAGCAGTCCGATCTGCTCGCGGCAGCCTATGCCTCGCACGGCGATACGCGCCACGTGCTGCTGTTTCCGGCCAGTCCCGCCGAGTGTTTCGAGTTTGCGGTCGCGGCGTTCGATCTGGCGGACCGGCTGCAGACGCCGGTCATCGTCATGAGTGATCTGGACCTGGGCATGAACGACTGGATGTGCGACACGCTGCAGTGGGATCCGGAGTACCGTCCGGATCGCGGCAAGGTGCTGGACGCAGAAGCTCTGCAGCGACTTGATGCGTTTCACCGCTACGACGATACCGATGGCGACGGAATCGCTGCCCGTACGCTGCCCGGTGTGCATCCGCGCGGTGCGTATTTCGTGCGCGGCTCAGGGCACAATCGCTTCGGTGCCTACACCGAGGATTCCGATGAGTACCGGCAGGTGCTGGACCGACTGAAACGGAAGTGGGACACGGCCGCGGGACTCGTGCCGCCGCCGGTGGTGCGTCGTCACCGCAAGGGTGCGCGCTGGGGCGTCATCGCCATTGGCAGCAGCGATCCGGCTGTGGACGAAGCGCTGCAGAGGCTGGGCGATCGCGGATTGAAGCTGGGTTATTGCCGCATTCGTGCGTTGCCTTTCGGTGACGATGTGCTGCGTTTCATGCAGCGCTACGAGCGGGTGTTCGTTGTTGAGCAGAATCGCGATGCCCAGCTGCGCAGTCTGCTTGCGCTGGAAACCGGTTATCCGCTGGACAGACTGCATCCGGTGCTGCACTACGGCGGACTGCCCATTACTTCACGCGCCATCATTGACGCGATTTCCGAAGCCGAACAACGCTGGCGGGCCGCATGACATCCATCCCCAAACCGAGAATCCTGCACGATGGTCTTGCACGCAACGGCCTTGGCCTCACGGTGCGTGACTATGAGGGCGGCATGTCCACGCTGTGCGCGGGCTGCGGTCATGACTCGGTGACTGCTGCGATCGTGCAGGCGTTCTTCGAACTGGACATTCCACCGCACCGGGTCGCGAAGATGAGCGGCATCGGATGCTCGTCCAAAACGCCGGCCTATTTCCTGGGCGCTTCGCACGGATTCAATGCCGTGCACGGTCGCATGCCCTCCATTGCCACCGGCGCCAGCGTTGCGAACCGCGAGCTCCATCTGCTTGGAGTCTCAGGTGACGGCGATTCGCTTTCCATAGGACTGGGTCAGTTTGCGCACGCGGTGCGGCGCAACCTGAACATGGTCTATATCATTGAGAACAATGGCGTATACGGTCTGACCAAAGGCCAGTTCTCGGCCTCCGCGGATGTCGGCACGAAATCGAAGTGGGGTGAGCTGAACAGCCAGCCGCCCATGGATGCGGTTCAGCTGGCGATGTCACTGGGCGGCAGTTTCGTTGCACGCGCTTTCTCCGGCGACAAGGAGCAGCTGGTGCCGCTGATCAAGGCGGGTGTCCGGCACCAGGGGTTTGCGCTGATCGACGTGATCTCGCCCTGCGTCGCTTTCAACGATCACGAAGCGTCGACCAGGAGCTACGCCTACACACGCAGCCACAAGCATGCGGCCGTACTCGCCGACTTCGTTCCTCCGGCGGCCGAAATCCGGGCGGATTACGGGGACGGGGAAGCGAGGCGGGTGCAGCTTCACGACGGCAGTCACGTCGTACTGCGTAAGATCAGCCGGGACTATGATCCGGGCAATCGCGGCGCGGTGATCGATTACGTACGCTCGCACCTGCGCAATGGCGAGATCGTCACCGGATTGCTGTACCTGGATCCGGACGTGCCCGACATGCATGCCCTCAATGAAACCGCCGCCGTGCCGCTGAACGCGCTGGATTTCACGCAGCTGTGCCCGGGTGTGAACGAGCTCAAGGCTCTGCAGAAAAACCACCGCTAGGCGCCCGGGCGGGGGCAGCAGATGTGACGTGTGTCACCGTATTATGTCTGCGGCTGCGGCAACTTGGGCGCACAGACCCGGTCCCCAACATGACTCAGGCGGCTGAACCGCCGATGCAGGTTCCGATGCAAAGCAACGATCAGGAAACGCCAACGACCCGTATACGGGAACGGCTCGCGGAGCTTCTCGCCGAATGGGGCGCGGAGTTCAGCAGTGTGCTCGAGGATCTCGAGACCACCCGAAGGACCGTGGCCGAACGCGATGCACGTATAGCCGAACTGATGGCCGAACTCGACGGGCGGGAGCGTGACGCCGACGAGATCGAGCAGTTGCGGGAGCAGCAGGCGGCACGTGATGCGGCAATCGCTGAGCGTGATGCCGAACTTGCCGACCTTCGCGAGCAGCTGCACGAGCAGCGCACCGCGCAGGATCAGCTCTTGGAGAAACTTGCGGTTGCCGAACAGGCCAGACAGGAAAGCCAGCACAAGGAAGCTGAGCTCGCACGCATGAAGCGTCAGAAGAAGCAGGCCGATGACCACGTCAACGAGCTGCTTGAACAGGTGCGCCTGCTGCGTGAAGCAGCTGACGAGGAAGCCAGCGGTGGTGCGACGGAGATTGCTGCTCTGCAGGCGGAACTCGACGCGCGCAAGACGCTTGTCCGCAGTCTGCGTGCAGACGCTGACAGGACCAAAGCCCTGGAGACGCTGCTGGACGAGAAGAAAGCGATCATTGAAACGCTGGAGGCGTCGATCAACCGAAACGCCGACACGATCGCTGAACTCAAGCGCAGCACAGAATACTGGAAGGCGAAGTACCGCAACGCCTACGGCGATTTCGGCGCCACGACCACCATCACCAGATCAGCAGTGCCGATGACCGGTGCACCTGCGCCCGCCGCGCCGGCCGGTCAGGGTCCCGTCCCGGCATCTGTCGCCGGTGGCGAATCCCCGCGTGATGCCAGGGCCGATGTGCGACACGAGTCACCTGAAGGGCGCTCCGCAGAAGGCGATGAGGACTCGACAGACGTCGATGCCAACCAGATCGCGGCACTGCTCGAAGCCGCCGCGAAGAAAGGTGCGGACGGCAATGACGGCGATGACATGGCCGATCGCACGATCGCGATCGACATGCGTCACGCACTGGTTGAGGCGCGCCGCGCCGCCGGTCAGTTCAATCGCAAGAGCTGATTGCAAGAGCTGATCGCTTCGATTTCCCTGCCGGACGTTTGACGCCTTGCGTCTGACCTCTGTTGGGTCCAGTCTTAATTCCCGAACGCCAGGGCTGAACACCCGGAAACCTCACAGAGCGCCCCCGGGGCGCGTGTTTCGTCAACAGGGGAACGATGTGGGCTCCCGCAGCGTCTAACTGCCAATACAGGTTTTTCTGCATTCAGGTCCATAGTCGGTAACGGGAAGGGACAGCGAGCAGCAGAAGAACAAGAAGCCCAAGAACAATACGAACAGTCTCTCGCGCCCTTGTGGATTCGACTCAGCACAAGGTGGTAACGCGACATGACACTGTCAGATACAGTCGGATCGGATCAGCATCCGGGCAGACATGCTTTCCTCAATGACCTGACGGCATTCGCCGCACAGCATCGCGCGCAACACTGGCGCGGCACATTCGCCGAATTCCTGGAGAACGTGTTTCCTGCCGCGCCCGGCCGCTATACGCGGTCTTCGCACCAGTACATTCATGACATGCTCTGCTGGTACCGCGATGACCGACAGGCGGGGCAGGACGATATACCGGTCACCGGGAAACAGCTTTTCGCCGGTGAACTGTTCGGAATAGACGCGGCTCTTGATCGCGTTATCGATTACTTCAAGGCCGCAGCGGCAGGTTCCGATGTGGGGCGCCGGCTGCTGCTGCTTCTCGGTCCCCCATCGGGCGGCAAGTCGACAATGGTGATTCTGCTCAAGCGCGGCCTTGAGGAATACAGCCACACCGACGAGGGGGCGGTCTACGCACTGGCGGGTTCACCCTTGCACGAATCGCCATTGAACCTGATTCCGCAGAGCCTGCGTCCCGGATTTCGCGAGACCTACGGCATGGATATTTCCGGCGAACTCAGTCCCCATTCGCGTGCACGCCTGGACGAGGAGTTTGACGGTGACTTCATGCGCTTTCCGGTGGAACGGGTGTTCCTTTCGGAGGCGGCACGCGTCGGTGTAGGCACCTATGCGCCGCATGATCCGACCACGGCGGACATAGCCGACCTGGTCGGGTCAGTGGATCTTTCTCGGGTTGCGGCGATCGGCGACGAGGGTGATCCGCGCGCGTGGTCGTGGTCGGGTGCAGTCTATGCGGCGAGTCGCGGCATACTGGAAATGATCGAGATTCTGAAGGTCAAGCGAGAGTTCCTGTATCTGCTGCTGACCCTCACCCAGGAGAAGAACGTCAAGGTTTCGCGTTTCCCGCTGATCTATCTCGATGAGACCATCGTCGCCCACACCAATCTGGCTGAGTTCAACCGCTTCCTTCAGGAAAAGGAAAACGAGGCACTGCTGGATCGTATGGTCATCGTCAAAGTGCCCTATACGCTGTCATATCGGGACGAGGCACGCATATACCGGAAGCTGGTTTCAAGCGCTCCTGCATTCAGGCGCACGCATCTGGATCCGCATGTGCTCGACCTTGCCGCCGTGTTCTCTATCCTCACGCGCCTGGCCAAACCGCAGCGCGAAGGTCTTGATCTGACCAAGAAGCTGAAGCTCTATGCCGGTGAGGATGTTGAAGGCTTCAGCGAGCCCGATGTGCCGCGTATCCGGGCCGAATCGCCGGAGGAAGGTCTGACAGGCGTCAGTCCGCGATTTGTGATCAACGCGGTTTCAAATGCGATCACGCACAGCGACCGCGAAAGTCTGACCAGCATGGATGTGCTGCTGGCCCTCAAGGATGCCATTGAAACGGATGCGCGCATGGATGCTGCGCGCAAGAAGCAGTGGATAGAGTTTCTGGTCATAGCACGCAAGGACTTCTACAACCGTTGGGTCAAGGAAGACGTGCACAGGGCGCTGTTTGCGTCCTTCGAACAGGAAGCGCAGCAGCTTCTGGAGAAGTACCTGGACGAGATCGAGGCATCGCTGGACAAGCGCGAGGTGGAGGATCCCATCACGGGTGAATCGCGTCCGCCTGACGAGCGCTTCCTGCGGTCGGTGGAAGAAAAGATACGAATCTCCGAGTCCGGAAAGCACTCTTTCCGTCAGGAAGTGGTGCGCAAGGCCATGGTGGCTTTCAAGTCAGGTGAGAAATTCACTTTAGACAGCCACTCAAGGTTGCACGAAGCGGTGGAGCAGTACCTGTTCGAGGAACGGCGTGACGTGCTGAGGCTGGTGACGTCGCACGCCCGGCCCGACGAGGAAGCCGAGCAGAAGATTTCAGCAGTACAGGAACGCCTGATCCGCGAGTACGGCTACGACGCCCACAGCGCACGGGAAGCCCTGAACTATGTAACGACGCTGCTTTCGCAGGAATGAGACGAAAACAGACAGATATGTGAGCGGGGAATACACCATGGAAGGCGGACCATCGGAGTTTGTAGAGCGCGAGGACGCCGCTGGTCGCTGGTACGACCTGTTCTCGCGCGGCGCAAGAGACTGGCTGCGCCACAACGACAAGGTGCGCGAGGCGGTGCGCCGCACCCTGCCCGATCTGGTCGCAAAAGCTGACATCCTCCCGCGCGGGGAAACCACCGTGCAGGTTCCGGTCCGGTTTCTCGAGCATGCAAGGTTCCGTCTTCGCGAGGAGGCAAGTCGCACCGGTGCCGGACAGGGTGAAGGCAGGCCCGGAGACCAGCTTGCCGTGCCACAGCGTCCGGGCGGCCGGCAGCGCGGTGCCGGAGGCAACGAGGACGGCAGCTATCAGTTCGTACTGGAACTGGCGATCGACGATATCGTCGACTGGCTGTGGGAAGAGCTGAACCTGCCTCACCTGCAGACCAGAACAGGGGGACTGCGTGAGCAGGATTACGTACGCGAGGGCTGGAACCGTCGCGGTGTGCGGTCACGCCTGGACCGGCGCCGCTCTGTTCGGGAATCGCTGAAGCGACGGGCCACGCGGTCTGACGGCCCGGCTTTCACCGACGAGGACCTGCGCTACCGGCAGCTGGTCGCACGGCGGCAACCATCCACCGAGGCCGTCGTCTTTCTTGCCATGGACGTGTCCTCGAGCATGACCGAACGTGACAGGCGACTGGCGAAGTCATTTTTCTTCTGGGCGATTCAGGGACTGCGGCGCCAGTACACCCACATGAATGTGGTGTTCATTGCGCACACGGTTGAAGCCTGGGAATTCGATGAGGATGAGTTCTTTCAGGTCACCGGTACCGGCGGCACGGTCGCGTCCACGGCATTCCGCAAAGTGCTGGAAGTCATGGGTCAGCGCTATGATCCGGGTCGTTACAACATCTACCTGTTCTATGCGTCGGATGGCGCAAATTTCCGCCATGACCGCGAGCGGGCGGCTGAATCCCTGTCAGCGCTGGCCGGAGTCGCAAACTATGTCGGATACGTGGAGACCGTGCCGGGCGAACACGAACCGTCTGACTCCGAGACTGCTCAGCTATTCCGCGAGCTGCAGTCGGAAGGCCGGCCGGCGGGGCTTTACACGCTCAGTGACGCGCAGTCCGTCTGGGACGCGATTCGCGAATTCTTTCACAGACAGCCGGAACCGGCACCGCAGGGCTGACCATGACAGCGCGGCTGCAGCAGTACACCGTAAAGCTGGAGCAGCTGGCCCGCGACAGTGGGCTCGACTACTTCCCGGTACACTTCGAGGAAGTGCCGTCCAGCTTCATGATGGAAGTCGCGATCTACGGCCTGCCGGTGCGCATGCCGCACTGGTCTTTCGGTGTGCGTTACATCTATCAGCTGATACAGCACCGCATGGGTCACTCAAGACTTTTCGAGGTCGTGTTTCCGGGGAACCCGGGTCGCGCTTACCTGGCACGCAACAACTCGCTGCAGGAGAACACGCTGGTGGTCGCGCATGTGCTTGGCCATGCCGACTTCTCAAGGAACAACGCACTGTTCCGGCGCAGTCAGGAACAGGTCGGCTATCGTATTGTTGAGCAGGCTGCCGCACATGCGCGACAGATCGAGCTGGCAGCAGAGAAACATGGCTACGCACGCGTGGAAGCGGTGCTTGATGCGGCGCTCGCGCTGGAAGCGCATGTGGACCCGTTCAGTGAGCTGCGCCGGGAGCCGTATCCGGACTACGTGCCGGAGCGGCCGCCCGGAACCCAGGCCGCCGAGTCACGGTTTCATCGCCGTTACGCGGACCTGCCTGGTGCCCGCGAACCCTCTGCCGAGCCGCGTGTTCGCAGGCGGTCACCGCTGCCGCCGCACCCGGAACGCGACCTGCTCTGGTTCATCGCGCATTACGCTCCGGATCTGGAGGACTTCGAACGTGACATCTTTCTCGCCGTGCGTGAGGAGTCGTTCTACTTCTACCCGGTGTTTGCCTGTCAGATCATGAACGAAGGATGGGCGTCATACTGGCATGCCCGTCTGTTGCGGGAGGCCGATTTTCTGCCACAGAACGAATATCTGGATGCGCTGAAGACGCACTCCGATGTCGTGCGTCCCCATGCTGCGGAACAGCAATCCGCCCTGAGTATAAATCCCTATCATCTGGGCTTTGCAATGTGGGACCGACTGGTCGAAGCACACGGCCTGGAGAAGGCATTCAGGATACGCACCGAGGAAGATGACTTCAGTTTCATACGCAACTGGCTGAGTGCGGATATGGCCGAGGAGCTGAAGCTGTTCCGCTATCAGGCATCGACGGATGGCAGTGTGCGGGTGCTCGACGCCGACCTTGCCGAACTGCACGAAGCGATTCTGGCGCCGCGCTACAACTTTGGTGCGCCGGCAGTGTCTGTGAGCCATGTGCGTCCGGACGGTACGCTTGAACTCTCACACGACCATGAACTGGACGGTCGCGGGCTGGACGTGACCCGTGCGGAGCGGGTACTGGGCTACATCAGCCGTGTCTGGCGCCGTCCGGTGGAACTCCTGACCGCAGATGCACAGGGCGGCACGCAACTGCTGCGGCGTGGTGCGACGGATGGTGCTGCGGGCAGCCCGTGAGGCCGGTTCAGGAACGGCCGGTGAAACGGCGCTTTCTGGGTGAAAGGGGTCGCTGGTTGCTAGAATGCAGGATCAGAAGATATTCGCTGAGGAGTAACAGGGGATGTTGACCAGAATCGTGCTCCCGGTCATGGCGGCCTTGATGCTGCTTCCGCTGACCGGTTCCGCGCACCATTCGGCGATACGGTTCGATCTGACGATCCGCGACCAGACCGTCACCGGCATCGTCAAGGAATTCACGGCGCGCAATCCGCATACCATCATTGTCCTGGAAGTGACCGATGAGAAAGGCACCCGGGACATCGAGTATGAAGGGCACAGTCGTAACAACTACTACCGTTCAGGCTGGCGCCCCGGACTCGTGGAGATCGGCGACGAGATCACGATGACGGTTGCTCCGACTGTAGACGGCAGCGACGGCGGTTACGTGCTGGGCGTAAGAGCGGCGGACGGCACCGAATTCTGAGCGCGTGACCGACCGGTTGCAGTGCCGCGTCAGCAGTTCTGTTCGCACGGGGTTAGACGCTGCCATCCACAACCTCCGGAAGGTACCCCAGGTTCCGCGGTCCCATGGCCGTTTCCTGTGTCTCGTTCTGGTCATGGCACTCGCATGCGGCTGCGCTTCGCAGTCGCCGCGAGCGCCATACGCCATGCCGGACGCGGTCACGGCTGCTGAACCGATTTCAACCGCACCGTTTCGGGTGCTTTCTGCCTGGTCCTGGGCCGACACCCTGACGCCTTCGTCCGCTTTATCCGGGCTTGCCGCGACGTCGTCCGGCAGGCAGTTCGGCCTGTTCGACGCATCCCGTTTCCGGCTCGCGGCCGGCGATTGTGCCGACTGCGCGCTGCCTGATGCGGTGCTGTGGCATTTCGAGGATGAAGTGATCGCGGTGCCGCGTGATGGAGAGCCGCGCATCCGCTTCAATGCCGACAACGACAACGACAACGACAACGACAACGACAACGACACCGACGCAGGCCCAGGCGCCGCACGTGCGTCGAACCCCGCACTGCCCGCGGTGATCTGGCTGGGCGCCGGTGACCGCATCACCGGCGCGCGCCTGAGCGAGGATGGCGCCGCGCTTGAGATCGGCAGCGAACGGCTGGCGCTGCGCGTGGCGCCGCGCCTGCCCGCCAACCGCTCCTACATCGATGCGACGACGGCTCGGTATCTCGCGGATCGTCCGCTCACCGTGCGCGGGTCGTGGCATGATGCCGATCCTGAGGACGGCGCACCCGGCCCGGCATTCGTCGCACGCACCTTCTGGCCTGACGACTGGCGGCTCGATGTGGCTGATCACGCACCAGCGCCACTGCGCGCGAACGAAACCCTGGGCACACTGATAGAAGCACGCGATACCGCTGCCACCGGGCCGCTGCCGATACGCCTGTTGTGGGAGCGTGAACAGGCGCCGGACGGGTCCGGTGGCGGTCGCGACTGGGCCGGCCGTCCGGTACTGGCATTCATTCTCAGCGGCGCACAGGGTGACGATGACGGTTCCAGAGGCGGGCATCTGGGCATTGCAACCGGACGCGTGGGTCCCGATGGCGAATGGGATCATTGGCTGGTGGAGAATTTCTATCCCGTTGACGATCCCAACGCCAAAGGCATCATTCCGGCCAGCCTGCCGGCCGACAGCTATCTGACCGACGTCAACAGCGGTCAGCTGTTCTATCGTCCCGGCTACATGCTGGTGGCGGTGCTGCGCGAGCCTCGCGTCGCCATTCAGGCACAGCAGGCTCTGCACAAGACCATGCTGCAGCTGTACTGTCGCGAGATCACGTATTTCCGGGGCCGCAACAACAGCACGGCGATGAGTGTGGATCCTCTGCAGGAACTGGGATGGCGAATGCCGTCTGTCGGGGCCAGCAGTCGCATTCTCGGCTGGATGATGGCGCCCGTGACCGCCATCGCCGCGCGCAGTCTGCGTATGGGTCGCGAGCTGGCCGGCGCATTGTCCACGGAGCGGTCACGGATGCTGCCCAGGGTCGCATTCGAGGTGGCCGGTCACGACCTGCTCGCGCTGATCGCAGCCGCGGCTGAGAACGGCAGTGAACGGACAGCGCTGACCCCGTTCGAGCAGATGCTGGCCGATGACGTCGAAGCCCTGGCTTTCGTGCGTCTGCCGCAGATTCCTTCGTCAAGACGATTCGGCAGTCATCCGGAACAATCCATGCTGACTTTCGCCGCGAACGTATTTGCAAGGCCGGGGCCTTTCCAGTTCGCGCCCGAGGCACCGGAGCGCGCTTTCCCGGCGGGACTCAGAGGGTCCTGCCGGCCTGACTGATCGCAGCGGCATCTGAATTTGCGGGATGGTCGAGCGCGGGGGTCGTGTCGATCGGCCGGCACGCATGGAACCCCGACGTGCGTTGAATGTCGGAAAAATAACAGGCTGGGGGAAAATAAACTATGACAGATGCGGAAAGCCCCGGATTCGGCGTCGTGAAATGGATTGGTACCCTGATCGTGCTCGGCGCGATCGGCGTGGCCATTTACGGATTCTGGAGCAACGACGACGGCGTCGGCGTGACCTTGAATACGGCGACCGTTGATCGTGGCGTGCTGCGCCAGACGATTTCCGCGACCGGCACCCTGAATCCGTTGCTCAACGTGGAAGTCGGTTCGCAGGTGTCCGGCATCATTGACGAGATATTCGTCGACTTCAATTCCGAGGTGCGTCGCGGGGAAGTGCTGGCACGCATCGAGACGTCCACGTTCGAGGCAAACGTGCGCCAGGCGGAAGGTGAAGTCGCGTCGGCAAGTGCCGCGCTGGAACTGGCCGACGTGGAACTGAGCCGGCTGCATCAGCTGCGCGAACGCGAACTGGTGCCGCAGGCCGAGGTCGATACTGCGGTGGCGCGCCTGCGTCAGGCGGAAGCCACGCTGAATATCCGCCAGCATGCACTGGAGCGTGCGCAGTCCGAGCTTGCGCGCTGCACGATCTACTCGCCGGTGGATGGCATCGTGATATCACGCAATGTGGATGTGGGCCAGACCGTTGCCGCGTCCATGACTGCGCCCATTCTGTTCCGAATCGCCAATGACCTGTCACGTATGCAGATCAATTCGCTGGTGCCGGAAGCGGACATCGGCAACATTCGTGATGGCCAGCGCGTGGAGTTCACGGTGGATGCCTTCCCCGGCGAGACGTTCGAAGGCGTCGTCGTACAGGTGCGCAATCAGCCCATCATCGAGCAGAACGTCGTGACCTATGACACCGTGATCGAGGTGGATAATCCCGAGCGCAAGCTCAAGCCGGGCATGACGGCGACTGTCACCATCATCATAGATGAACGTCACGACATACTGCGGGTGCGCAATACCGCGCTGCGCGCACGGCTGCCGGACAGCATCAGACCGGCCGACCCTGAGCCTGCAGACGCAGGGCACGCGGGCGTTGCACGCACGGTCTATCGCCTTCGCGGCGGCAGTGCCGATGCGACGGCGCTGGAAGCTGTCACCGTGTATACGGGCGTGACGGATGGCGTGTACTCGGAGATCTACTCGGGCGTCAGCGAAGGCGACGTTCTGGCCACCGGCGTGGACCTGACCGCGCCGGGCACCGGCGGAGGGCGCGGCAGCAGTCTGTTCGGCCCGGCGCCCGCGCAGTTCTGAAGCAGCCGGAGCACGCGATGAGCGTCGTCGTACTGGAAGATCTGCACAAGACCTACCGGTTGAGTGGCGGCGTAACGGTACCCGCGCTGCGCGGTGTTTCGCTCGCGTTCGAGCCGGGCGAGTTCGTTGCCATCATGGGACCCAGCGGTTCGGGAAAATCCACGCTGATGCATATACTCGGCTGTCTGGACCGACCCTCGCGCGGACGGTACCTGCTCGACGGTCAGGATGTCTCAAGGCTGTCGCGCGATCAGCTGGCGACGCTGCGCAACCGCAAGCTCGGATTCGTGTTTCAGAGCTTCAATCTGCTGTCGCGCACGTCTGCGCTGGAGAATATCGAACTGCCACTGATGTACAGCCGCAGCGGTCTGGGCCTCAAGGAGATCGGCCGCCGTTCGCGCGCCGCACTGGACATGGTGGGCCTGGCCGATCGTGCCCATCACCTGCCCAATCAGCTGTCCGGCGGCCAGCAGCAACGCATCGCCATCGCGCGGGCGCTGGTGACGCAGCCCACCGTGCTGCTGGCCGATGAGCCGACCGGCAATCTCGATACCCGAACCGGCATGGAGATCATGGAAATCTTCCAGCGACTCAACGACGAAGGCATTACGCTGGCCATAGTCACCCACGAACCGGAGATCGGGCAGTTCGCGAAGCGCAGGATCGTGCTGCGCGACGGACGGATCGTTCAGGACAGCGAGGTCACCAGTCGTTTGAATGCTTCTGAAGAGAAGCTGAAACTCCCGCCGCTGGTGGAGGAAGCTGAGGAGGAGGTGGCCTGATGCGCCCCGATCTGCTGCTGCTGGTAGCGCTCAGAGCGCTGCGCCGCAATCTGATGCGTTCGCTGCTGACAGCGCTGGGCGTGGTCATCGGTGTTGCCGCCGTGATCACGATAGTCAGCATCGGTGCCGGTGCGCGCGCGGAAGTGGAAGAGCAGGTCAATCGCCTCGGGCACAATGTGATGCTGATTTTCCCGGGCAGTCAACAGCTCGGTGGCGTCAGTACCGGTGGAGGCACGATCAACACGCTGACACCCGAAGACGCCGAGGCGCTGCGCGATGAAATTCCCGAAGTGATTGCCGCCAGTCCCGAGGTGCGCTCGCAGCGGCAGGTGTCGTACGGGCGGCGTAACTGGTTCACACGCATCTACGGGCAGTCGGCCGACTATCTGCAGATCCGTGCCTGGCCGCTGGAGAGCGGTCGCATGTTCGACGAGGAGGACGTCGCGCGTGCCACCCAGGTCGCCGTGGTCGGGCAGACCATTGTTGAGGAGCTTTTCGAGGGAACCGATCCGGTCGGCGAGGTAATCCGCGTGCGTGGCATGCCGCTGCAGGTCATCGGTGTGCTGGATCGCAAGGGCATGTCGCTGATGGGCTCCGTTCAGGATGACATCATTCTGGTGCCGTATACGACCGGGTTCCGGTACATCTCCGGTCGCAGTCATGCGATGGTGATCAATACGCAGATCATCAGCGCCGATGCAATGGACATTGCGCGGCTGAAGATCACCGACCTGCTGCGCGAACGCCACCGGCTCGCGCCCGGCCAGGCGGACGATTTCTCGATTCAGACCCAGGAAGAGGTCGCGCAGACGGCCACCGAAACCTCACGCGTGATGACCTTCCTGCTCGGCTCCATCGCCGGCATTTCGCTGCTGGTCGGCGGTATAGGCATCATGAACATCATGCTGGTGAGCGTAACGGAACGAACGCGCGAGATCGGCATACGCGTCGCCAACGGCGCACGTCAGCGCGACATCCTGCGCCAGTTCCTGCTGGAAGCGACGATGATCAGCTGTCTGGGCGGCGTGCTGGGCATCGTGCTCGGTGGTGCGGTCAGTCATGCGATTGCGCGTTACGCCGAGTGGCCGGTCTACATGCCAACCGATGCGGTGATGTATGCCTTTGCATTCAGCGCAGCGGTCGGTATCTTTTTCGGATTCTATCCGGCGCGCAAGGCTGCAAAGCTCGACCCCATCGAGGCACTGCGTTACGAGTAATGGCTTATGGCGAATGTTGCGCGCGGAAGTGTCAGCTTCGCGAACGCGCGACGGCGGCAAGCCGGTAAAGGTACTGTGAGCGTGCACCCGATCGGCAGAAGGCCAGCACCGGCCGCGGCAGTGCATCCAGATGAGCGGCAAACGTGGCGGCATCATCCATATCGATCTCGCTGCCGACCACCGGCTGGTACACGAACTGAAGGCCAGCCTGCTCGGCGGCTGCCTTGAGCTGGTCCGATGGCGGCTGTTCCGCGCCTGCCTCGCCATCCGGCCGGTTGTCGATCACGGCACGAAATCCGAGTCCAGCCACTTCCGCCATGTCCTCAGGTGAAAGCTGTCCTGCGGTCGCGAAATCGGCATTCAGCCGCGTGATCTCCAGTGGCATGTCGTTGTCCCCGCGGGCGGCAGTCTGAAGCTTACAGTCTGTTGATCGGAATTTTCATGTAGCTGACGCCGTTGTCTTCTGCCGGCGGCAGCTCCCCGGCGCGTATGTTGACCTGTATGGATGGCAGGATCAGGCGCGGCATCTCCAGGGTCGCATCGCGGGCCGTGCGCATTTCCACGAACTGAGCTTCGCTGATCCCGTCGCGCACGTGAATATTGTGTTTCTTCTGCTCGGCCACCGTGGTCATGCAGCGGTGCTCACGGCCCTCGGGAGGATAGTCATGGCACATGAAGAGTCTCGTCTCGCCCGGCAATGAAAGCAGCCGCTGTATGGACTGGTACAGCGTGGCGGCGTCGCCGCCGGGAAAATCGCAGCGCGCGGTGCCGACGTCCGGCAGGAACAGCGTGTCGCCGACGAACACGGCATCGCCTATGCGCCAGGCCATGTCGGCGGGAGTGTGGCCTGGCGAGTACATCACTTCGCACTCGAGGTCGCCGATCGGAAAACTCTGACCGGCAGCAAACAGCTGATCGAACTGGCTGCCATCCGGAACCAGCGTATCTTTCAGGTTGAAGACATCGCGAAAGATCTTCTGCACGTCGCGGATCTTCTCGCCGATCGCTATCTTTCCGCCCAGCCTGGAACGAATGAACGGTGCGGCCGACAGGTGATCGGCGTGCGCGTGGGTCTCGAGTATCCAGTCCACGGTGAGATGCTTCTCACGAACGAACTCAACCAGCCGCTCGGCACCCGCCGTGCTTGTGCGTCCGGCTTTCGGGTCGTAGTCCAGAACCGGATCGACGACGGCGCAGCGGCCACCGTCACGGTCATAGACGACATAGCTCCAGGTCTCCGTGTCGAGATCGAGAAACGGCTCTACTTTCGGTCGCATCGTCAGCTCCGTGGCTTGCGGGCACCTGATCGTGGCAACTGCCCCTGGCACCTGTTGCAGCCTACAGGTCCGGACATGCAGTCCCGGAGGTCAATAAAGCGATGCGCCCGCCGCATCCCTGTTGACTCCCATCTTGCGTGCCGCCATTTATAGTAGCGCTCAGAGCTGCCTGCAATCGTGGCAACTACCTATTTTGCTGTTTCTCTTGTTTCCAGATGCTGCAGCCTGTATTTCGCAGCAGTAATGCTCGAATCGACAACAGGAGAGGACGATGATCGACTGGGATGCATTCACGCCGGGTTCGGCGCTGGCAGGCGGCGTGCTGATCGGGCTCGCGGCGGCGGCGTTCGTATTGCTGAACGGGCGTATCGCCGGAATTTCCGGCATTGTCGGTGGACTGCTGCGACCGACGCGCGGCGATATCAGCTGGCGAGTCGCATTCGCGCTGGGACTGCTGGTCGCGCCGCTGGCCTGGCCGGTGATTGCGGCATTGCCCGAGATTCAGATTGACGCCGGATATCCGCTGGTGATCGCGGCCGGTTTCCTGGTCGGTATCAGCACGCGTTACGGCGCGGGCTGCACCAGCGGTCACGGTGTATGCGGCATCTCCAGACTGTCGCCGCGATCCATCGTAGCGACGCTCGCGTTCATGGGCGCGGGTTTTGCGACCGTGTTCGTCGTCCGTCACCTGATCGGAGTCTGATCATGATCAGCCGTTACGATTTCTTCGCCTGGCTGGTCGGACTGGTATTCGGTGCCGGACTGCTCGTGTCGGGCATGGCCAATCCGGCCAAGGTGCTCGGTTTTCTCGACCTCGCCGGTGGCTGGGATCCATCGCTGGCGCTGGTCATGGGTGGCGCCGTGGCCGTCGGGTCGATTGCGTTCGCGATAGCCGGCAAGCGACCTGTAACCCTGCTCGGCGCGCCGCTGCGGTTGCCGGAGCGGCGCGACATAGACCGACGCCTGGTGCTGGGCGGCCTGGGCTTTGGCATAGGCTGGGGTCTGGTTGGTTTCTGTCCGGGGCCGGCCCTGGTGGCAGTGGGTGCCGGTCAGCCCAAGGCTGTGGTGTTCGTTCTCGCCATGCTGGCGGGCATGGCGGTATTTGAACTGCTGGAGGCCGCCGGCCGTTCGCGAGCGCAAACGGCATGACCGTGTGATGACCGGCGGCGCGGCGTGAAACCGTCCCGACTGCTGCCTGACTGGGTGCGTCACTACAGGCGTGACTACGTCACTGGTGACCTGGTCGCGGGTCTGGTGGCAGCGATGCTGCTGGTGCCGCAGAGCATGGCCTACGCGGCGCTTGCCGGCCTGCCGCCGCATGTGGGGCTTTACGCCAGCGTGCTGCCTCTGGTCGCGTACGCATGGCTGGGAACCAGCGGTGTGCTTTCGGTAGGGCCTGTGGCGGTCATTGCGCTGATGACCGGCTCGGCGCTGCAGACGGTGGCGCCTGCCGGGAGCCCTGAATACATCGCCGCGGCGGCCCTGCTGGCGCTGCTGTCCGGCGCATCGCTGCTGCTGTTCGGATTTCTGCGGCTGGGTGCGCTCGCCCATCTGCTCAGTCATCCGGTGATCAGCGGCTTCATGACCGGTGCCGCGGTACTGATACTGATCGGTCAGCTGCGGCCCTTGCTGGGACTTGCCGTGCCGTCCGGCTCCGGCATCAGCATGCTGGCCGATATCGCTGCAGCCATCTCCGACGCGCATCTGCTCACCGCTGCCCTGGGTCTGGGCACACTGGTCGTTCTGGTGCTGTCGCGGCTGTGGCTGGTGCGGATGCTGGTGCTGACCGGGATTCCACGGCATGTGGCCGGCGTGCTCGCGAAACTGATGCCGATGCTGGTGGTGCTGGCCAGTATTGGTCTTGTACTGTCAGCCGGCTGGCAGGCGCAAGGGCTGGCGGTCACCGGTGATCTGCCCGGCGGCCTGCCGGCGCTGGCACTGCCTGCAGTCGATCCGGCACTGGTGCCGGTGCTGCTGCTGCCCGCACTGGTCATCGGACTGCTGGGCTTCATAGAGAGCGTCGCAGTGGCAGGTTCCATGGCACGTGCGCGAGGTGAGCGTATCTCGGCAGACGCTGAGCTTCGCGGGCTGGGTGCGGCGAACATCGCCAGCGCGATATCCAGCGGCTTTCCGGTGGCGGGCGGATTCTCGCGTACTGCGGTGAACGCCGACGCCGGCGCGCGCACCGCGCTCGCCGGCGTGATCACGGCGCTGATCATTGCTCTCGTGCTGATGTTTGCGACCGGGCTGTTTGCGGCGCTGCCGACCACGGTGCTGGCAGCCATCATCATTGCCGCCGTCGTGCCGCTGATCGACCCCAAGCGCTTCATGGTCACCTGGCGTTACGATCGCGCCGACGCGATCGCACTGGCCTGCACGGCTGTCGGCGTTGTCGCTTTCGGCGTGGAGGCGGGTGTCGGGATTGGTGTGGGTCTTTCCCTGGCGAGTCTGGTCTGGCGTTCCAGCCGACCCCATATCGCTGTTGTCGGCCAGGTGCCGGGCAGCGAGCATTTCCGCAACGTCTTGCGGCATCGCGTGAATACACGCACAGGCCTGCTGATGCTGCGTGTGGACGAGAATCTGTACTTCGGCAATGCCGAGGCGGTTGCACATCGCATTGCGCAGCTGTGCTCCCAGCAGCCCGACGTGCGGCATCTGGTGCTGATCATGTCGTCGGTCAGTCATGTCGACACGACGGCGCTGGAAACGCTGGAGGCCCTGCACAATACGCTGGGCGCGCGCGGCATCACGCTGCATCTGGCTGAAGTGAAAGGGCCCGTTCTGGACCGTCTCAACGACACCGATTTCATTCGTCACCTGTCAGGGCAGGTGTTCCTGTCGTGCTGGGAGGCTTTCGCGGCATTGCCGCAGCCGGCGCAGGCGCCATAATCAAACCAGAGCCGGAAACGGGAAGGAACGGTCAATGAAACGGATCTGTACGCTCGCGCTGTTGCTGACAACCGGCGCGACTGCAATGGCACAGAACTGCGAACCGGAAGCCGGCATCGACTTCATCTGCGGGCTGAATGCGGTCGAGGATCTGGTCCAGGTCGGTGACTCCCGGTGGCTGCTGGGCAGCGGCCTGGGAGGGCCCGGTCGGCCGGGTTCGCTGGTACTGATCGATACCATTGCGAGGCGGGGTGAGGTGGTCTACCCGCTGCCCGCTGCACCAATTGCTCACGATGCCGGGCGCTTTGCGGCGTGTGCCGTGCCGCCCGACCCGGATGTGTTCAATGCGCATGGCGTTACGTTGCGCGAGATCGGTGAAGACCGTTACGAGTTTCTCGTGATCAATCACGGCGGTCGTGAAGCGGTCGAGTTCTTTGCTGTCGATGCGCGCGGCACGATGCCGCAGCTGACGTGGATCGGTTGCGTGCAGATGCCGGACGACACCTACATGAACTCGCTGGATACTCTGCCTGACGGCGGGTTCATCTCCACACTGTTCTACCGGCCAAGTCAGGGCGGCATGGGGGCGGTGTTTGCCGGCAACGTCACCGGCGGCCTGCTGCAGTGGCGGCCCGGTGAACCGGTCACGGCCATCCCCGATACCGACGTGTCAGGGGCAAATGGCATCGCGCTGACGGACGGCGGTCGCGTGATCCATGTCGCGGCCTGGGGTTCGCGGGAAATGGTCCGCTTCGAACGTCGTGGCGAAGCTCTGGTGCGCACGGCGACGGTGCCGGTGGATTTCGCACCGGACAACCTGCGCTGGACATCGGACGGCCTGTTGCTGGTCGCAGGACAGAAGTTTTCCAGCGGCGGCCAGGGGCCGGTCACGCTGAGCGGCTGGACGGTGGCCACATTCGATCCGGACACGCTGGAACAGCGGCAGATCCTGAAGGAAGTCGACGGCAGCGTTTCGTTCCAGGGCGTGAGCACGGCGCTGGATGTGGACGGGACCATCTGGGTGGGACCCTTCTCCGGCGACCGTGTGGGGTACTTCCCGAAGCCGTCGCGCCAGTAGCGGCTTAAGCCCCGCAGCCAGCCAGTATCGTCACCAGCGCCCGTGGGTTAAGCTCACGTTTGCACAACAACAACATGCAGGGGGACGCCATGGGGAGGGGAGCTTCCATGGGTCGCAGCCGACAGGCTGCAGCAGCCCGCACCCGAGAAGGTTCACGTCGTCTGATCAGGGGCGTGATGACAGCCCTGGGCAGCGCGACTGTGATCGTGGCCCTGACCGCCTGCGGTGGCGAATCCATGCAGGGTGGTTCCACCGTGACGCCGGCGCCTGATGGCGACCGGCGTCCGAACATCGTGCTGATACTGGCCGACGATCTCGGCTTTGCGGATCTGGGTGTCCTGGGCGGCGAGATCCCGACGCCCAACCTCGATGCCCTGGCGCGCGAAGGCATGCTGCTGACCAGCTTCTATGCCAGCATGACCTGTTCGCCGACGCGCGCAATGCTGATGTCCGGGATGGACAATCACCTGTCGGGCCTGGGTGTCATGGGCGCGCCGAACCGTGACGATCAGCGCGGCCAGCCCGGGTACGAGGGGTACCTGAATTTTCGCGTTGCGTCGCTGGCGTCGCTGATGACCGATGCCGGTTACAACACCTACATGACCGGCAAGTGGCATCTCGGCGATGACGTGGAGACCGGCCCTCGAGCGCGCGGATTCAGACGCTCCTTCATTTCACTGGACGGCGCCGCGCACCTGGGGCCATGGGACTGGCGCGGCCCGCAGCCGGCGCGCTATCGCGAAGGCGACGACCTGCTTTACGTGGACGATGACTTCTACTCCACGCGCGTCTATACCGAGAAGATGATCGAGTACATAGACCAGGATCGCGATGACGGACGTCCGTTCTTTGCGTTCCTCGCGTATACCGCACCGCACTGGCCGCTGCAGGCGCCGGAAGAATCCATCGCACGTTTTCGCGGCTGGTACGACGAGGGCTATGAAGTTCTGTACCGGCGGCGCTTCGAGCGTCAGCAGGAACTGGGTCTGGTGGCCGCCGATGCCGAACCCATTCCCGATTCTCGCTTCGAGCCGCGCTGGGATTCGCTGAGCGATGAAGAGCGGGCGCTGAAAGCGCGGCGCATGGAGATCTATGCGGCCATGGTCAGCGATCTGGACAGCTACATCGGCGATTTCATTGCCTACCTGCGCGACATCGGTGAGTACGACAACACCTTCATCATGTTTACGTCCGACAACGGCCCCGAACCCACCCGCCGTGACCTGTCACCGCCGATCAGTAATTTCATCGGCGCCGAGTACGATCACAGCCTCGACAACCTCGGCAGTGCGAGCAGCTATGTGATGTATGGCGCCAACTGGGCCAGTGTCAGCGCGTCGCCGTTCAATCGTCACAAGTTCACCGGCTTCGAGGGCGGCATTCGCGTGCCCACCTTCGTGCATTTCCCGCAGGCGGTGGCGGCCGGTGCCCGTTCGGATGTGGTGGGTACCGTGATGGACCTGCTGCCGACGTTCCTCGCGCTGGCCGGCAGCGAGCATCCGGGCGCCACCCACCGCGGCCGTGAAGTGCTGCCGCCGCAGGGGCTGTCGCTGCTGCCCGTCCTGTACGGCGAAACCGAAGCCGTGCGCGACGATGAACACCTGTTCGGCTGGGAACTGTTCGGCCAGCGCAGCGTGCGTCGCGGCAACTGGAAGCTGGTATGGGACAACGCGGCGCCGGCCGACCAGCGCCGGTGGCAGTTGTTCAATCTTGGTGAGGATCCGTTTGAACAGAACGATCTGTCACAGCAGGAGCCGCAGCGGTATCAGGACATGCTCGCATCCTGGGAACGCTATGAAGCGGAGAACGGTGTCATTTACTGACGCCGCGCATGCGCTGACCATGCTTCGGATGCCCTCGTGAACGGTCGCGCAACACTGTCCGCGATGGTGCTGACCGCGGCACTGGTCAGCGGGGTGTTCGCGGCACGCTGGCTGCTGTCCGGTGAGTCGCCGGGTATTGATCTCTCGGCCCGCGCCTGCCTGAATCCCGACCATGCCGCTGCGATTGCACGCGAGGGCGGCGCTGCGTCTCTTCCCGGAATGGTCTGGGTGCCGGGCGGTACGTTCACGATGGGCTCCAACGCCTCCTATCCTGAAGAAGCGCCGGCATCCTTGCGCACGGTGCCGGGCTTCTGGATGGACCGGTTCGAGGTCACCAATGCCGAGTTCGCCGAGTTCGTCGCAGCCACCGGTTACGTGACCCTGGCCGAAAGGGGTGTCAGGACAGCGAACCGGGCCGATGCACCGGTCGTGCGGGGTTCAGCCGTCTTCACGTCGCGGGATGGCGGGCCGGCGATGACGTCGGCGCCGTACTGGTGGCGTTTCGTGGAAGGCGCCAGCTGGCGCGCACCGCAGGGACCGGGTTCCTCAATCGCTGCGATGCCGCATTTTCCGGTCGTGCACGTGGCCTATGAAGATGCGGTCGCCTATGCCGACTGGAAGGGTCGCCGTCTGCCGACCGAGTTGCAGTTCGAGTTCGCAGCGCAGGGTGGCAGCCACCTCGATGCCCACGGCAACCCTGCGGCGAACACCTGGCAGGGCACCTTCCCGACCGTCGACACCGCCGCCGACGGTTTTGCCGGTCTTGCGCCGGTGGGTTGCTATGAGCCCAATTCCGTCGGTGCCTACGACCTGCTGGGCAACGTCTGGGAGTGGACGGCCAGCCCCTATTACGCCACGCACGACTTTGCCAATCGCGCCGACTTCCCGAACGGCTTCGATCCCACGCAACCGGATGAACCGGCCGTCGCCGTGATCAAGGGCGGTTCGTTTCTTTGTTCACCGGACTACTGCGCCCGCTACCGCCCGGAGGCGCGCATAGGACAGAGCATAGGCCTTGGTGCATCGCACATCGGCTTTCGTACCGTGCTCATCCCCTGAGCCGGCCGTTACTGCGGCGAGGGCGGCGCGACGACCGCCTCGCCTGTCACCGGGTTCGGGTAGTGGAACGGTGGCAGGAACGGACTCGGATACATCTCGAACGGTACCGATGGCGGCAGGTCCGGCGGGTTCGACTCGGTAATGCCCGGTGGCGGGCGCGGCACCGCATCGCGCCAGCCAAGCGCATACGGCACGAAATAGGTGTTGAACACCTGGTCCCAGCGAAACTTCCAGACGCCGTCTTCCTTGACCAGCCGGTTCTCGTAGACGCCGCCCATGAACATCGCGTAATTGCCGTACTCGCCCATCATGCTGAACGCACGCGAACGCTGCTGCGCCGTCATGCCGTCTTCGGCCACGTGAATCACCGGCTGGAACTGCATGTGATTGTGCAGCAGTCCGTGATGGATCCCGGGCTCGCCATACAGGTTGAGGTTGCGACGCACGCTTTCCGGCCCGACATAGACGCCGCGCTGCGCGATCTCAATCGCGCCGTCGCTGGAGAACGTTGCGGCCAGGTTGTCCCACTCGTTGCGCGCCAGGTAATAGCCATAGATCACGTGCAGACGCTCGATCTCATCCAGATCCTCGAGCAGCCCCAGACGGTGGTCGAGTGAAGCCAGCCTTTGTTCGAGCTCGTCGGCACCGGCTGCCGCCGGCGGCGCGAAATCGGCCGGCGTGGCATTGTGCAGCGGCCCGCCGGTGACCGGATGGGGATAGTGGAATGGCGCTACCGAAAAGGCGGGAAACGGCTGAAAGTCTGTCGTCGGCGGCCGGTCGGGTTCCACGCGGTTGTCGGGCCAGGGGTCGGCGAGTGCATTGCGGCCCCAGCCGTCCTCGTACGGCGTGTACATGGTCACGAACAGCCGCAGGTTGCTGATCTTCCAGACGCCGTCCTCACGCACGTAGTCGTTCTCGTAGACCCCGACGCCCCAGTTCGAATACTCCTGCCACACCGCCTCCTGGGCGAACAGCCGCCAGCGGCCCTGCGCGCTCTGGCCGTCCGGCGCCACGTGGACGACGGGCTGCAACTGCATCTGGTCGAACAGGCGATCGGGCTGCGGGAACTCCTCACCATGACCGCGCAGGAAAGCGAGGATGCTGTCGCGGCCCTCGTACACGCCGCGGCCGCTGACTTCCAGCGTCGCGTCTTCGGTGAACAGGGCTGCGGCCTGGGTCCACAGGTGCTTGTCCATGTAGAAGCCCCAGGTGCGCTGCAGCCGCTCGATGTCGGCCAGGTCTTCGAGCAGCCGAATCTCCTGTTCCAGGGTTGCGGCACGGGCGGCCAGCTGCCGGAACTCCTCAGTCTGCGCGGCTGCTGACTGGGCCAGTGCGCCCGAACCCGGCCAGCTCGCCGCCATCGTGAACGCGGCTGCGAGCAGCAGGGCCTTCGTCGGGGTGCATGTCTGTTTCAGCATGTTCATTCCCCCGTGACCGGATTCGGAAAATGAAATGGCGGCAGGAAGGTGCCCGGCCAGGTGTCGTAGGGCATGGAGGGTGGCCTGTCCGGTGCCAGCCGGTCGGAAACCCAGATGCCGCCGTTCATGTCTTCGGCCTCCATCCAGCCCAGTTCATAGGGCACGGCGATGGTCTGGAACCAGTGCAGGCGCTCCAGCTTCCAGACCCCGTTCTCTTTCACGTAGATGTTCTCCTGCGGACCTTCGCCCCACCAGGCATCGCCGCCGAATTCACCGCCCATGATGATCGCGCGCCAGCGACCCTGTGCGCGCCGGCCGTCGTCGGCCACCGTCACCACCGGCATGAACTGGATGTGCTCGTTGAGCTGGCCTTGTGCGAGACCGTCGCGGTCACCGCCGAAAGCGCGCAGGTAATCGCGCACCCGATCGCGTCCCGCGTATTCACCGTCCAGGCCGAACTCGATGACACCGTGATCGGCGAACAGATCCGCGGCTTCATCCCAGAGGCCGCGATCGATGTAATAGCCGAAGGTATGCTGCAGGCGTTTGATCTGCCGCTCATCCTCCAGGCGTGTTCGCCGTCGCTCCAGTGCTTCGACGGTGCTACGCAGTTGCGCGAGGCGCGCAGCGTCGGCTGCATCAGAAGACGCTGCGCCTGTCTCGGACGTCTGGCGATCGCAGGCGACCACCGCGGTTGCGAGGATTGCCATCAGGATGATCCTGATGCATCTGCGATGATGGGTTGTTCGTTGAATGGTTGTCTGTGCCACGGACGGCCCCCCGGCTTCGCTGTCGTGTCCGGGCCCATTATCACGTTTGCGCGGCCGATTGGCGATTCGCGGTGCGCGGCTTCACTCAGCGCAGCGCACGACTGCCGGCGCGGGCAGGTACGAAACCCGTGCGTATGTCTTCATCGACGCGGTTGAAGTAGGCGTCCAGCATGCGGTCATATCCGGCCAGCATTTCGGCGCGCAGCGCCTCGCGCATCAGGTCCAGGCCTTCGTGCAGCGCCTGTTCCAGTTCGTCGCGATTGCGGTGTTCATCCAGCCGCAGCAGCAGCCAGTCGGTGACCAGCCAGGCCGTGGCGCCGGCAATCACGCCGCAGCCCACAGCCGCCATGCCGGCCGGCGCACACAGTGTGGTGCCGGTGGTCGCGGCGGAACCCGCTCTGGCCGCCCCGCGACCGGCGGAACGTGCCGCGGCCCTGCCGGCCGCTGCGGGATTGCGTGCGCCGGCTGCCCGCCAGAGGGCCGGACCCGCGGCTGCGCCGCCGGCGGCCAGCGTGCTGATACCGATGCGCAACTGCAGGGCATCCTGCTCACGCTCCATCAGTGCAGCCAGCAGCTGATCCAGTGCCAGCGGTTCGGCATCGGCGGTGGCGGTGTTCGAGCTGATCGGTGGCGGCACGCGATAGGGCGCCAGACGCTCTGTCACCGTATTCAGCCAACTGATCCTGAGCTGCTGCTGACTGGACGCCAGGGTGTCCGACATGCGCTGCTGCATGGTGGCCAGATCCTGTTCCCAGAGCGCCTCGGGCAGCAGTGTCTCGGCAGCTTTTGCCGCGACGTAGCCGGGTTCGGCGAGATTTGCGAATGCCAGGGCCGCCATGGTCAGACGGCTGTATTCGCCACCCAGTGAAAAATACCAGTCCGCGAACACCGGTATGCGGCTGCCCGCAGCCGTGAAGATCACGTCCAGGTGCCGGTCGATTTCGCTGGCCATCTCGTCACGGGTCATGTCGCGGGCCGCGGTGAAGTGCCCGGTCGAGAAGTCCCGCAGCCAGACGAGGGTGCTGTCGTCCACCCGGTAATGCTCGCCGGCCACCGTCAACGGTACCGTTGACCGCGTCCAGGTCTGCTGTTCCTGCGTCGTGACCAGCCACAGCAGACAGGCGGCGGTTACGGCGACAAGGCCGGCCCACGCCAGCGTGCCGGCGTTATTCGCGGTGATTGTGCTGGGGTGTCTGTTCATGGGCTGCATCAGAGACATTGCCGGGCGTTGTGCGCCGGCCGCGATCGAATATCAGGCGCCTGACGATCAGTGTAGCGCTGATCAGCAGAAGGTAAGACCACACAAACAGCAATTCTTCTGCAAGTATCACGGCCCAGGCGGCCGCCTGAACGAACGAAACACCCGGTTCCGGCAGCAACTGCTGGCCCAGCCAGAGCTTCAGTCCGTCCTTGGCCGCGGCGATTTCGAGCAGCAGCGCCGCTGTCTCGCTGCGCGCGTTCTCGCGCTCAACGAAGTGCCAGACGGCCGTATCCAGACTCACACCCGCCAGTTCCGGCTGGGGGCGGTGCAGGGCCACCAGTACCAGCGCAATCATCATGACGATGCCCAGAACCGCGATGGTCACGCGTCTGGCCAGCTCGGCAAGCCAGGCGGGGTTGACCTGCGCCGCCAGTTTGCCCTGCAGATAGTGCTGCAATGGCGCCAGCAGCAGCGCCGCCGCGATCAGCGTGATCCACACGCCCGTGTCCTGCACACGCAGCAATGCGATCACCAGCACGGCCGCCAGGGTCGCCGACAGGGCGGCCGTGCGTACGGCCATGAGCACACCGCCGCGCCAGCGCTTCGCGAGCGTGCTGGAGTGACTCAGCCAGGCATACAGGAATGCGCGTCTGCGAGTGCGGGCCCGCACGAACAGGCCGGCGGTCAGGATCGCCGTCAGCAGGATCCAGATTGCGAACAGAACGGCGCTCGACAGTGTGCGACCGAAGATATGCAGGGCCCACAGCGATGCAACGACCACCAGCGCGAGGGATACGTCTGCCAGCAGGTGTAGCCGGCCGGGCGCCTTCCGCTCGGCGGGTGCCTTGCGGTGAAGGGGAATCTCGGACGACGGCTCGATGGAAGGTGCGGCCATGTTCGGACGATACAGCTGCCTGATGCGGATTGTCCGTGACGTTAGCAGACCCGGTCGCCGTTGACTGTGAAGGCGTTCTGCGGTGTCGCCGGTTGCCGCTGTCGCTGCGCGTTGCGGCAACCGGCGTTGGCGACTGGCGACGGATAGGCAATCGGCCCTGTTCGGCGTAGAGTCGCGGCCCACAAGAAAAGAATGCCAGTCGGGCGACGCAACTACGGCCCGGATTCACAAGGCGGAGCGCAACAGGCCGGAACCAGGGGGCTGCCGACCATGCGGCATCGGAGAAGCTCGTGAGAAGCTCGGGCGGACGCATCTTCTACGGCTACTACCTGGTCGCGATGGCGTTCTTTCTCGGCTTCGTCTACAGCGGGGTTTATACGCACTCCCGCGGCGTTTTCGTGCGCGGTCAGATCGAGGATTTCGATGTGTCGCGCACCGAGATCTCGCTGGCCTTCAGTCTGGTACAGATCGCCGGCGCACTGGTCGCGCCCTTCTTCGGCTACGTGCTGGACCGCTTTCGTGTGCGCGATGTCATGACCTGCGGCGCCATCTGGCTTGGCATCGGATTTCTGGTCATGTCACGCGTGGATACCGTATGGCAGTTCGCGATCCTGATGACCCTGTTCATGGGGCTGGGTTCGGCGAGCCTGGGCTCCAGCGCGAACTCCCGCCTGCTGGTGAACTGGTTCGACCGTTACCGCGGCATGGTGTTGTCCGTCTCGGTGATGGGCTATTCCACTGCAGGTGTTGTGATACCGCCGGTCGCTGTGTGGATGCTGGACGGCATGGGCTGGCAGAACGCCTATCTGATTTTCGGCTGGGTGCTGTTGCTGGTGATTGCGCCCATGCTGTTTCTTATCGTGCGTCAGCGGCCGCAGGATTTCGGGCTGCAGCCAGATGGCTTGACGGCGCCCGGGTCGTCGCTGGCGCGGCGCAGTGAAACCTTCGGGGTCGTCGACGACCGTCAGATCTTGCCGGCACAGCCCGCGATCGAGGCCGTCACCAGCAACAGCCACGATTACGGACCCAACGCATGGGCGGCCTTTGCGCTGTTTGCGCGCTCACGCGCTTTCTGGGGTGCGGTTCTGCTGTTCGGCTCGCTGGCCGGCGTGCTGATCAGCCTCAACGTGCACCTGTTCCTGCACTACACCGGGCTGGCGCTGGGCGATTATCAGGCCGCCATGATTCTGTCGGTGACGGGGCTGTGCCTGTTTGTCAGCAAACCGGTTTTCGGCTGGCTGATCGACCGTCTGGGTGCCCTGCGTGCCTCGATGATGACGGTCGTGGCCGGTGTCGTGACCATGCTCGTGTTCTCCGTGGCGACAACGCTGCTGCCACTGCTGCTCGCAGGGGTGCTTCTGGGATTCGCTTTCGGCGCCGTGGTGCCACTGCAGGCCGCTCTGCTGTCGCGAATCTTCGATCCGGCTCTGTACGGCCGTGCCTATGGCGCACTGCGGCTCAGTATTTTCCCCATGACGGTCACATTTACACCGCTGACCGGACTGATATGGGACCGGACAGGCAGCTATGCGCCGGCGTTCGTCGCTTTCGCCCTGCTGTTTCTGGTCGTGGCGCTGCTGGCGCCGCGCATGTTTTCACGTGATAGGATCTTCGAGCACGCAGCGCGGGAACGCAGATGAATCGCTCGAGGTTGGCACTTTACGGGGTTTTTGCGGTTGTCGGTGCCACACTGGCCTGGCTGACACGCCCGTTGCCGGAGACGTATCTGCCGCAGGCGCCGGTTGCAGAGCGGGGCGTCAGGCAGGCGCCCACCACGCCGCGCCCTTCAGCCGGCGGCTCTGCGCAGACCGAAGGTGCGCGTTCCGCGCTTCCGTCCGACCCTGTGCGCCCGGACGCCGTGCGCGGTTCGACCGATTCGTCCGATGCTGACGACCCGTCGCGCGCCGGCACGCAGAGCCTTGAGGAAACCGCAGAGTCGCTGACGCACCGTCTTGCCCGGACGCTGTATGCACGCAGTGGCCGACAGTTCGTTGCCAGCCTGGTCGAGCAGGGACTGGCCGAGGCTGACAGCATTGTCATTGTTCGTCAGGCCATGGACCGCATTGCAGCGTGCGTCGTCGATGCGTTGCGCACCGAAGCCGAGGAACAGTCGTTGCGATTCGATGTGCTGCTGCTGGCGCTGGACGCGGTGATTTCGGATGCCGATGTGCCCGAGGCGGAGGCCATGCTGACCACCGCGACCATTGAGTCGAGAACTGTCCCGTGCATCTATGCGGTGGCGCAGGAGGCGGGCATCGCAGTGCCGTGAGTCCGGCAGGCTGTTCGATTCTTCCGCCGCGCTGCCTTCAGGCAGCCGACGCGGCCAGGTGCCCGATCACGTGGGCAAGCTTTTGTACGGCCGGTGCGATCTCTTCTGTCGGCGTGGATGCGAAACCGATGGTCAGGCCGTCCTGGCGATCGACGCCCGCATAACAGGTTGAGATCGGTCTGCCGATGCGAACATGCGCACTGTGGGCTGCGCGTACGGCGTTGACATCGTCAATGCCGGAACGCAGCCGTGTGGCGATGCGCAGGCCATACTCGGCTGGCTTGTTCAGCATCAGCAGCCCGTCCGCGTATGTGCGTATTGCCTTCAGCAGCGCCGTGCGACGCCGGGCATGCACGGTGCGCAGTTCACGCAGATGGGTGGCGAGATGCCCGCTGGTCCAGAACTTCGCCAACAGCAGCTGCTGCTGCACGCTGACGTTGGACGATATCAGTTTCAGACGCGGGGCCAGGGATTCGGGTACGACCGCATAGCCCAGGCGCAGGCCGGGGGCAATGGATTTGTTGAAACTGCCAAGGAAGATCACCCGGCCTGACTGATCCAGTGTGTACAGCGGTTCATGGACGCGAGTGCCGAACCTGAAATCACCGTCGATCTCGTTTTCTATAATCCAGGCACCGCTGGCAGCGCTGAAATCCAGCAGTGCCCGCCGCCGCTGCATGCTCATCGTAACCGTGAGCGGATAGTGATGGGATGTTGCGACCAGCGCGAGGTTCGCATCCGGCGCCATCCTCAAGCCCTGTTCGACATCCAGCCCCTTGTCGTCGACGGGTACGCCCACAGGCACCAGGCCAAGGCCCTGCAATACCGACCGCGAGGCTGGATCGCCCGGCTCCTCGAACCAGATCCGGTCGCCGGGCTGGCTGATGGTTCGCATCAGCAGCTCGACCAGGGCCTGCGAGCCGTTGGCGATCACCACCTGATCGGGATGGCACGGCAGGCCGCGGAATGCGGACAGATACTCGGCAACGGCTTCGCGTAGCGGCCGTTCTCCGCGCGGGTCGGCCCATGAGAATGCCTGCACGGTGTGGCGACGGAATACCTGAGCGGAAAGCCGGGTCCACTTCCGCCACGGAAAGCGGTCAACGGCCGGAATACCAGGCGCCAGCGGCTGTCGCCGGCATTCGTGGTCGAGGGTGCCAGGACTGCTGTCCGCAGGACGCCGGCTGGTCCAGGCGGCGCCGGTGCCGTCGTGTGCGGGTCTGCGCAGGCGCGGAACCTGGTCGTCAGCAGTGTCGTTCAGTCCGCAGGCACCTGACTGCTGCGGCAGGCTGGTCGTGACAAAGCAGCCGGCACGTGGTCTGGTGACAATGTAGCCTTCGGCTTCGAGACGGGAATAGACCTCGACAACCGTGGTTCGCGAAATGCCGTGGGTCGCCGCCAGCTCTCGGGACGAAGGCATGCGGCTGCCCGGCGCCAGGCGGCCGGCGCGTATGCTGCGCCGCAGGAATACCAGTATCTGCTCTTGTAACGGTTCGTTGGCGCTGCGTTTCAGGCGCAGGTCATCCAGTACGAACTGACAGGTTGTTTGTGTCATTCCCCCGCTTGCGGGATCGACCGCGTGTCGATCCCTGGCTATCCCCTCCTGATGGCCATACCGTGTTTTCTTGCAGTTATCCGCCCATATTGCCGCAGCCGCAAACCTTTGTCATGTGCGTGACCGGCGGTGCATGGTCGCGTCCCGTGCCTGCACTCAGGGTTTGCGGAACACGAACAGCGCCCTGTCCGTCGCGCCGCGCGTGCCTGGCGTGAACACCATCTGCGTGCGATCGTCTTCCGGGTTCGCCAGCAGATCGCTGTCAACGGCGAGTTCGAAACCGGCTGCGGTCACTTCCTCGACGATGGTCTCAACGCCCATGCGATGTATCGTCGCCGCATCGCGCCAGCCGGAGCCATCCTCGGCCTTGTGATCGATGACCAGATAGATGCCGCCGGGTTTCAGCGCGTCGAATACCTTGCGATTGAAAGCGGCCGTATCAATCTCCTGCGGTACCAGGTCGTGGTAGTAAAGCACGTTGAATACGGCGTCCACGTTCTGTGGCAGTTCGACGGTGTTGTAATCCTCGAGGTTGTAGGTCACGTTCGGCCTGTTCGCGATGAATGCACGCGCGGCCTCGCCGCCGAAACGTTCCGTGTAAGGCAGGTCGTAGACGTCTACGCGCCCTTCCGTGCCAACCGCCTCGGTCAGCATGGTTGTGTAGTAGAGCCCGAAGCCGGCCAGTTCTATGATGTGATCGCCCGGCTGTATCCCCGACAGAGTGAGGACTTCCGCCGGCTTGCGGGCAGCATCGCGGGCACGGTGTTCATCGGTGCGCGCTGGTGACTGAACCGCGCGGCGAATATGTTCCGGGGTCGCGGCCGGAATCTGATAGGCGGCTGCGCCGTCCTGGGCGGCGGCGTTGACGCAGAACATTGACAGCAGAAGTACCGAGCACGCCAGCCAGGCGGGTGCCGCCTGCCGCATGTGCCCGCGGTTGCTGCGTGATGCGATGGTGTTCAGGAAATTCGCAGTCATCTGACCTTCCCCATGCCTGTGCCGCGGCTGCGGCGGACGGATATTGATACTCCATCCGTCCGGTCGTGCCAACAGCGGCGTCCTGCAGCATCCCGCAGCCCTTGCAGCACAACGTTTGCAGGGCGATACCTGCGCCCGGTGGCGGTGATGAGGCCGCATTATGCGCTGATGCCGGTGGGGGAATTGGGCTAGACTGGGTGTTGAGCTTTTCGGGAGCAGCTTTCATGAAAGACACGATTCGCCGCTATGCCATCTGGCTGTCCGGTGCCGTTCTGATCATCACCGGTGCGCTGGCCCAGGCGCAGGGCGACTCCCTGGATCCGCGCGATTTCCGGCTGAGCATGGAGCTGGTGCGTGGCTATGTGCAGGCCAGCGAGAACGTCTATGCCGTTCTGCAGGACGATCCGACGCTGCTGGACGATCTCGATGAAGGCAGTGAAGACTTCGGTTCGGAGCCGGAACTGCGTGCCATGATCGCTACCGTCGAGGCAACGCCGCCGGTACGCCAGGCCATAGAACGGGCGGGACTGTCGGTGCGCGAGTATGCACTGACCAATGCGACCCTGATCCCGGCGTTCATCACGTATCAGATTCAGATGAGCGGGCTGGGCGACGGCGCCATGTTCGACTGGATCACAACCGATCACATACGGTTCATAGAGAACAATGCCGAGGCCATAGGCGAAAGCTTCCAGCGCCTGCAGGACATGGTGCCGGACGACGAGGACTGGTAGTCGAAGGTTGCGTTCCGGTCAGAACGGCAGCCAGGACCGTTCGCGTGACAGGTGCAGGTAGCCCACATTGACCCCCTGGCGCCAGCCCACACCCATGCGCACGGGTGCCAGCACGGTCTCGCCGTTGCGGTTGTAGTTCATGCCTACGCCGCCTACGTAATACAGACTGCCTTCCACGCCGCCGTAACGCTGGAACAGCGTGTCCACGTCCGGCAGATCGTAGATCAGAATGAAGGCTTTGGCGGCACTGCCACCCAGGTCCAGTCCCAGCGACGGACCTCGCCAGTACACTGGCATGGACGTGCCGTCCTTCATGTACAGCATGCCGTGACCGTAGCGAAAGCCCACGCCCACCGCGCCGCCACCTTCCTCGCCGCGAATGTAGCCGTCGGGCGGGCCGTGCTCACCCAGTACGCGATTCAGCACGTCGGCAAGCCCGCGGGCGCCGCGACCGAAAAAGGCTTCGGCCTCGCGTATCACTCCGTCACGCTGAAATGCCTCAGGGCCCGATGGTGGACTGCCCTGTGCGTTGCCGCGCTGCGCCTGACCGGCGCAGGCAGCAGTGAATGCCGCGGTCATGATGACCGCGACCGTCCATGCTGCGCGCATACTCCGGCTCCCAACCGTCTCCGATAGGCCGAGTGTGCGGCCGCGAACCCGGATGTCAAGAGCGCGCGCTGCTGCGCCACGCGCCATCAGAAGTGCGCCTGCCCGTGCTCGCGCGCGGGTCATGGCGCGGTTCGAGCCGGCTTCACTTGCGAAACAGCGCTTCGGCCCGTCGCAATGCCTCGGCATCGGCGGTGCTCGTGGCATCTCCCGCCGCCGGTTCCGTTCCGCCGCTGTCTTCGCCGAACAGCGCTTTCAGCTGCTCCCGGGCTTTCTGCTCGGCCCGCCATTCCGCGCTGTCCCCGGCATCCGGCGAGGGTTTGAAGTAATCGCAGAAATTCGCGCGGTCCTTGTCGCGAACGTCGAGGGCGTCGTCTTCAGTGCAGGCACGGGGAACGGCAGGGTTGTAATGCCGGCACATGCGGCACACATGCAGCTCGGCGTGGCATTCCGGGCATTCGTCCAGCCGGCCCAGGGGCAGGGACAGTGATTCCAGCGAAGTCCCGCATCGGTAGCAGTGCAACTGCTCACTCATGGCGGCATTTTCCCATAAAGGGCGCAAGGCCGTAGGATCGCGTTCATGTCCTTCCCGTCAGACAGCTGGATCGTCGTATTCCAGGGCCGCAGCGAGCGTGAATGCGCCGATCTCGGCCTGATGCTGGCCGCGCGTGGCATCCCGCACCGTTACGGGCCCGCACCCGGCTGCTGGCAGCTGTTCGTGCCGGGCGGTGCGGTCGCCGAAGCGCATGCCGAGATCATGAACTACCTGCAGGAGAACCAGCCGCGGCCGGCGGGTCGGCGTCGCCTGGACGTGATCGACGGCGGCTGGATCGGCGTTGGTGTCTATATCGTGGTGCTCGCGGCCGTGGCTGCATTTGCCGGTCGCATGGCGCTGGGCCTGGACTGGCTGGGTGCGGGCAACATGCATGCTGCGCGGGTGCAGTCCGGTGAACTGTGGCGCACCGTGACGGCGCTGATGCTGCACGTCGAGCTCGGCCATCTCGTCGGCAACATGGCTTTCGGCGCGTTCTTCGGCCTGTTCGTCGCGCGCCATCTGGGCAGCGGACTGGGCTGGGCCGCGATCGTCGCGTCCGGGCTGGTCGGCAATCTGCTCAACGCGCTGATACAGGCCGGCACGCATCGCGCGATCGGTGCCTCAACCGCCGTGTTCGGCGCGCTGGGCCTGCTGGTGGCCTACACCTGGCGTGCCGGTTTTCTAAGGGATACGCCTTGGAAGGAACGCATCGCGCCGGTCGTGGCCGGCATAGGACTGCTGGCGTTCACCGGTACGGGTGGTGAGAACACCGACATCATTGCGCACCTGACAGGGTTCATCGCCGGCTTCTGTTTCGGTGTGCTGCTGGCGCGCGTCAGGATTCCGCGGGAACCGCGTGTACAACTTGCCTTCGGCGGCGGCACGCTCGCGGTACTGCTGCTGAGCTGGGTGCTTGCGTTCGCCTTTTGAAGCGCCAGGTACGCCAGCAGGCCAGCAAGCCGCAGGCAGGTCGCGGCGCTAGTCGAGAACGCTGGCAACGAGTTCCAGAAACTCACCTTCCGATTTCACCAATGCGGCGTCGTGGGCATCGATGGTATAGCCGTGCCGATCGGCCATGGCCTGATAGCGCGGACGCCTGTGATCGACCAGTGCGGGGAAGATCCAGCGCGCGAAGTCGTCGGGCACGATGTCGTTCGGGCCATCCAGATCTTTCAGTTCCACATATTCGGCGAGCTTGCGGTCGAGGAAATCCTCGTTGTAGTAGATCGGCTTCGGGTTGCTGATCGCGCGCCGCACCAGTTCTTCCTCCATGGTCTCGTCGGCGCGCATATAGAGAATGAGCGTGTGCTCGGCAAGCGTGATGTCGGTCTGCTCATCGTCCAGTTCGCACAGGCTGCCGCCGGCGTCGTTGATGAAGTGATCGTAGCCGTAGATCTCCTGCGCCTTGACGATGAAGTCGGCCACGTCGCGCATGGCGCCGATCTCGGCGTCGCGATGCAGGCGCTGGCGCTTCTTGAATTCGTCGACTTCGAGCCCACCGAGGTCCGGGCGGCCGATCTTGCCGAGAAAGCTCGCGACCGGCGTCAGGTTGTGCACGGTGATGTTGCTGGAGATATAGATGGAGTCGCTGCGCAGCAGCTCGCGCAGGAATCCCACCTGCATGGCCTGGCGCTTGATGTTGTCGAGTATCGGTTCATCGAGGTAGCGCGTGCCGATGCGGTAGTCGCCGGAGTAGTGAAACCACTCCGACTGCGTCAGCTTGTACGACAGCGTGGTCTTGCCCACGCCGGACATGCCGAGCAGCGTGATGGCCTTGTGCGGCCAGGCCAGAAACTCCTTGCGGGTCATTCGCATTGCAACACCTGGGCGCGGAAAGGGAGGGCGCGCGAAGGTCGGATTATACGGACATTGTCGCTGCACCCGATGCTTTTGCCTTAAGCTGTCCCGATGCTGCCTGAGCGTTTTCACCCGGCCGTGGCCGGCTGGTTTGCCGGTGAGTTCACTGCACCCACCGCCGTGCAGCTTGCTGCCTGGGAAGCCATCGCCGCCGGGCAGACCACGCTGATCAGTGCGCCCACCGGCTCGGGCAAGACGCTGGCGGGTTTTCTGGCCGTGATCGACGCGCTGGTGCACAGCGCGTGTTCCGCGGCGGGGGAACTTCAGGACGCGACCCGTGTGCTCTATATCTCGCCGCTGCGCGCATTGTCGAACGACGTGCAGAAGAACCTCGAGAAGCCGCTGGCAGGCATTCGCCGCGAACTGGCGGCGCGCATGATGGGCGATGCACCGATACGTGCCTGGGTGCGTACCGGCGATACACCGCAGAGCGAACGTGCTCGCATGCGTCGCAGCCCGCCGCATATTCTGGTGACGACGCCGGAGTCGCTTTACATCCTGCTCACGTCCGACTCCGGGCGGCGCATGCTGTCAACGGTTGAAACCGTGATTGTCGACGAGATTCATGCGCTGGCAGGCAACAAGCGTGGCGCGCATCTGGCGCTCTCGCTGCAGCGACTGGATGCGCTGTGCGAAGGCGCAGGTCATGCGCCGCCCACGCGCGTCGGCATCTCGGCCACCACGCGACCGCTGGCCACGATCGCGACGTATCTCACCGGCGACCCCGACGCGCCGTGCACAATCATTGACGAAGGCCACACCCGCGAACGCGACATCGCACTGGAACTGCCCGGATCGCCGCTGGAAGCGATCATGTCGAACGAGGTCTGGACCGAGATCTACGACCGCATCGCGACGCTGGCCGGCGAACACCGCACCACGCTGGTGTTCGTGAATACGCGTCGCCATGCCGAGCGCGTCGCGCGTCACCTCGCCGAGCGGCTGGGTGAGGCCGAGGTCACATCGCACCACGGTTCGCTGTCGAAGGAGCTGCGCCTGAACGCAGAGCAGCGGCTGAAAGCCGGGCAACTGCGCGCGCTGGTGGCGACTTCATCGCTGGAGCTTGGCATCGACATCGGCGATGTGGACCTGGTCTGTCAGCTGGGTTCGCCGAGAGCCATCGCGGCATTCCTGCAGCGTGTAGGCCGCTCCGGCCACGGCCTGGACCGTGTGCCCAAAGGGCGCCTGTTCCCGCTGTCGCGCGACGAACTCGTGGAATGCGTGGCATTGCTGGACAGCGTGCGCCGCGGCGAACTGGACGCGATCCGCCTCTGCGACGGCGCGCGTGACGTGCTCGCCCAGCAGATCGTGGCTGAAGTGGGTATGCAGGAATGGCCGGCTGATGTGCTGTTCGCCAGGTTCCAAGGTGCCGCCTGCTATCGCAATCTGACACGGGACACCTTCGATGCGGTCGTCAGCATGCTCGCCGACGGCTTCAGCACACAGCGTGGCCGGCGCAGTGCCTATCTTCACTTTGACCGCGTGAACGGAATACTGCGCGGCCGGCGCGGCGCGCAGCTGACGGCCGTCACCAACGGCGGCGCCATTCCGGACCAGTTCGACTACGACGCGGTGCTGCTGCCGGCGGAACAGGTCATCGGCACGCTGAATGAGGACTTCGCGATTGAGAGCCTGCCGGGCGACATTTTCCAGCTTGGCAACACGTCGTATCGCATTCGCAGGATAGGCAGCGGCAAGGTGTTCGTCGAGGATGCCCAGGGCCAGCCGCCGAACATTCCGTTCTGGCTGGGTGAGGCGCTGGGGCGCACGGATGAGCTCTCGACCTCGGTGGCGCGGCTGCGCTCGCGTGTGGGCCGATCGCTGAATCGGATTGGCGCTGGTGCTGGTGCTGGTGCTGGTGCTGGCGCTGGCGCCGGTGGTGGTGCCGAGGCGAACGACGACGGCGACGGCGAGTCGGCACGCAGGCAACGTGATGCGATTGCTCTCGAACTCGCTGCCGAGTGTGGGATCGGCGCGGTCGCGGCAGGGCAGGTCGTCGAGTATCTGGCCACCGCGAAGGCAGCGCTGGGTGCATTGCCCGATGATGACCACATCATTTTCGAGCGCTTCTTCGATGAAGCCGGAGACACGCATCTGGTGATTCACTCGCCCTGGGGGTCGCGTCTGAACCGCGCCTGGGGCCTCGCGCTTCGCAAGCGTTTCTGCCGGCGTTTCAACTTCGAGCTGCAGGCGGCGGCGCTGGAAGACAGCATCGTGATTTCGCTGGGGGCCGTGCACAGTTTCGCGCTGGAAGAAGTCATCGGTTATCTGAAGAGCGCCACCGTGCACGACGTGCTCGCACAGGCTGTGCTGGCGGCGCCGCTGTTCGGTGCGCGCTGGCGCTGGAACGCGACCACCGCGCTGGCCGTGAAGCGCTTCAGAAACGGTCGCCGCGCGCCACCGCAGTTTCAGCGCAGCGATGCGGAGGATCTGCTCGCGGTGGTGTTCCCGGATCAGCTCGCCTGCGCCGAGAATCTCGGTGGCGGTGACCGCGAAATTCCCGAACATCCGCTGGTCGACCAGACCATGCATGACTGTCTGCACGTGGCCATGGATGTCGAAGGTCTCACTCGCCTGCTGGGCCGTATCGAGAACGGTGAAGTGCAGGTGCTGTGCCGCGAACTGACCAGCCCGTCACCGCTGGCCCAGGAAGTGCTGGGCGCGAAACCGTACGCTTTCCTCGACGATGCACCGGCCGAAGAGCGTCGCACGCTCGCGGTACAGGCGCGACGTTACATGAACCCGGAACAGGCCGCCGACCTCGGCCGGCTGGATCCTGGGGCGATTGCGCGCGTGCGCGAGGAAGCGTGGCCGGATGTGCGCGACGCGGAAGAACTGCACGAAGCGCTGGCACTGCTCGGCTTTGTCACGGAAGCGGAAGGTCGTGCTCTGGCAGGCAATATGACCACCGTGCGGGACCCGGGCGTTGAAAACGGCGGCGATACCGGGCCGTGGTTCGAGGCTCTGCTGCAGGCGCGTCGTGCCGGCGTGTTTCGTCCGGCCGGCGGTGAACGGCTGTGGGTCAGTGCCGAGCGTTTCGCCGAACTGGAGCTTGCCTGTGCGGATGGCACTGTCGAAGGCGAACGTCCCGCGCAACTGCCCGCGCCAGCGAATGCACCGGTCAACTCCGACGAAGCACTGACGGAACTCGTACGCAGTCGCCTGGAGGGGCTCGGTCCCGTCACGGCGTCGGAGCTCGCGAAACCGCTAGGGATGCCTGAAGCGGTGCTCGCTGTCGCCCTGATCCGGCTGGAGCAGGAAGGGTTCGCGATGCGCGGCAGCTTTTCCGGCACCGTCGAGGAATGGTGTGACCGTCGCCTGCTCGCGCGCATTCACCGCTACACCCTGAAGCGACTGCGCAGCGAGATCGAGCCGGTGTCGCTGGCCGACTACCAGCGTTTCCTGTTCTCCTGGCAGGGGCTGGGTGAGGAACGTCGCGAGGGCGAGGAAGCCGTCTATGCGGTGCTCACCGAACTGGAAGGTCTTGCACTGCCGGCCGTGGCCTGGGAGCGCGACATCCTGCCCGCACGCATCGCCGGTTACGGTGGCGATCTCATGGACAGACTGTCGGCCAGCGGTCGCGTGGTCTGGTGGCGACCGCGTCCGAGCGGTGCGCCGGCGTCCGCACGCCCCACGACGGTGGCGGCATCGCCGATCATGCTGGTGCCGCGCACGTCGCTAACGCACTGGCGCGTTCTCGCCGAACGCGACGACGCGGGTGATGCGCCGTTGTCGACTGCGGCTGAACGTGTGCATGGCGCACTGGCCGATCACGGTGCGCTGTTCTTCATCGAACTGGTCGAGCGCACCGGTCTGCTGCGCGTACAGGTGGAGCAGGCGCTGGGTGAACTGGTCGCACGCGGCATGGTGACTGCGGACTCGGTGAACGGTCTGCGCGCGCTGCTGGTGCCGGCCGGCCGACGCCGTGGTTTTCATGGCCGCAGTCGCCGACGTGCCGCGGTGAGTTTTGACGCAGCCGGACGCTGGGCGCTGATTCCGGCGCTCAACGCGGATCGTGGTCAGCTGGCGATGGAAGCCGCCGAACATGCCGCACGTACGCTGCTGAATCGTTACGGCATCGTCTGTCGCGCGACGCTGGCGCGCGAGTCCTCGCTGCCGCCGTGGCGTGAACTGCTGGGGTATTTCCGTCGCTGGGAAGCGCGCGGCGAAATCCGCGGTGGTCGTTTTGTCGAGGTGCTGGGCGGTGAACAGTTTGCGCTGGCCGATGCGGTGGAGCGCCTGCGTCGACTGCGACGCAACGCTGCGGACGAGGAATGGATCGCACTGTCGGCGGCCGATCCGCTGGCGATGACAGGTCTTGCCGGCGCATCGACCCGCGTCCCTGCACTGGCCGGTCACCGGGTTGTCTATCGCAATGGTGTGGCTGTCGCGGCGCAGACCGCAGCGGGTGTCAACTGGCTGGTCACGGCCGATGACACTCTGCGTGCACGCGTACACGCGATGCTGGGCCCCGGAGTCCGCGATACGGCCGCCGGCCGCAGGCACCGATCTGCGTATCTTTGACGCCTCATCTGTGGCGCTTTTGCGCACTTTCGCTCCTGCCGGATGTTTCAAAAAAACCACACACCCTGCAATCGGTTCCCGCGTCGGCTGGCTGCAGCCTCTGCGACGGGAAGAATAAAAAAATCATAATTTCAATGACTTGAAATTTCTCGGCGCGGCGTCAGCATGCGCCGACACGGCATCTGGCGGCGCACGGATGATCCTGACTGCGCGACTGTATTGCGGTCGCGACTTGATTCCGCATTCGTTTGTAGACAAACTCATACACGTGTGGCGTTCCAGGCACAAACGCGCTCACACATCACCAACGAGTATTGCGAGCCGAGGGATGGTCGCGGCAATGCTCGCTTTTGCTATTCAACCTTCCAGGATTGGAAAAGGGGGAGTAATGTCGAGAAAGGTTCAACACCTTAAGCCTTCACTGCTGTCGGCATCCGTCGCGGCAATCATGACTTCGATGACTTTTGGCGCGGGTTCGTCCACGGCGAACGCGCAGCAGGCCGCTCCGGCCATGGAGGAGATCGTTGTCACCGGTTCGCGCATCATCAGGCGCGACTACGTTTCCAACAGCCCAATCGTTACGGTCGAGGCTGAAGACTTCCAGGCGCAGCACGGCCTGAATTTCGAGGCCTATCTGAATCAGCTGCCGAACTACAATCCGGCGGCATCGCCGACCACGACACAGATGGACGTGCAGATCACGCCCGTGAACTCGGTGGGTATCGCGTCCATCTCGCTGCGTGGTTTCGGCCCGAATCGCAGCCTGGTGCTCGTGGACAGCCGGCGCGTGGTGCCGGTGAACTCGCTGATGGTCACGGACATCAACTCGATTCCGTCTGCGCTGATTTCACGCGTTGAAACCATTACCGGTGGTGCATCGGCCGTGTACGGTGCCGATGCCGTGGGTGGCGTGACCAACTTCATTCTGCGCACCGACTTCGAGGGCTTCCAGCTCGATGCCCAGTACGGCATGACGTCGGAAGGCGGCGGCGAGGAGCGCCGTATCTCTGCGGTGTTCGGTTCGAACTTCGACGACGGTCGCGGCAACATCGCGCTGGGCGTGGAAACCTACAATCGCGAAGCGGCACTGCAGGTCGATCGCAGCATATACACCCGCCGCTATAACGATCCGTCAGCGCCCGGAACCTTCGGTTTCCTGCAAGGGACCGCGAACTACAACTGCCTGTTCAACTGTCCGTCGCCTGAGGGCGTTGATGCCGTGTTCTTTGACCGGCCGGCCGGTACCGACGTCTTTAATCCGATCTCCGGTAACTTCTTCCGCGAGTTCACATTCAATGCTGATGGCAGCGTCTTTGTGTCCAACAGCGAGGCGGGCCTGTCGAAGTTCCAGCCGTTCGAACACTGGGATTTCTATCCGGCCACCATCTTCGATGCTTCGGTGCCGGGTAACACCGCGGTGATCGAAGGTCTGAAGTGGCACAACGACAAGGATCTCGTGCTGGCGCCGCAGAGCCGATACTCGTTCTTCGGTTCCGCCAACTACGAGTTCACTGACAACGTGCGCTTCTTCGCGCGGGCGACCATGGCCGAAAGCGAGACCCGCACGTCACTGTTCGGTACCAACGCGATCTTCGGCTGGGAAGGCACAGTGCCTTACAACCCGACCACCGACAGCCCGCTGGATCCGGGTCTGGACTACACCGACTCGGCACTGATTGCAGCGGCGATTGCCGATCCGACCAACCCGGCGTATGCAAACCCGAATTTCATCCCGACGGGACAGGCCGGTGCCGGACATCCGGTCCCGGTTGACCTGGCCGTGCTGCTGAACAGCCGGTTCGATCCGGCGGGTGACTGGATGCCGGGCTGGAATCCGGACCGCAGTCTGCCGCCTCGCAGCACCGTGAACACCAACTCGATGTGGCAGGTGGAAGCGGGCTTCGAGTTCGATATCAGCCGCAGCTGGACAGGTGAGTTCTATGCGTCGCGTGGTCAGACCACGACCTACAACAACGCATTCGGTAACCTGTCGCTGACCCGCTATCGTCAGCTGATCCGTGAGGCCGACTACGGTCGCAATGCCCAGATTACGGGCAATCCCGGCCAGTCGCCAGGCTTCGGCGCGGCGAACATCACCTGCACCAGCGGGTTCTACGACACGTTCTTCGCAGGCGATGCACCGCTGTCTGAAGACTGCTTCGACGCGGTCAACGCGCAGCTGCAAACGCGGGCCCAGAACATCCAGGACATCTACGAGCTGAACTTCCAGGGCCCGCTGGCCGAAGTCAGTGCCGGTGAGATCCTCATGGCGGCCGGCTTCCAACGCCGTGAGAATTCCGCCACGTTCGTTCCGGATATCCTGCAGTCGACGTCGTCCTTTGCCGACCAGGTGGTTGGCGTGTATCCCACCGGATACATGGATGCTTCGACTTCGGTGGACGATCTGTATGTTGAGCTGCTGCTGCCTCTGGTCGCGAACAGGACCGGCTTCAGGAATCTGGATCTGGAACTGGGTATCCGGGCGTCGGACTACGAGCACACCGACAGTGAGACCACCTACAAGGCACTGGTCAACTGGCAGGTGAACGACTGGATGCGCTTCCGCGGCGGATTCAACCGTGCCACGCGTGCACCGAACCTGGGTGAGATGTTCCTGGCGACGCAGGAGATCTTCCAGATCGGCGGCAACAACTTCGGTGATCCGTGCGGGCTGCGTTCCACTGCGCCTTTCGGTGCCGGTGGTACAGGTCCCGATCCGCAGCTTCAGCCCGGTCAGCAGGAGCCCCAGCTGGCAGCAGGCCAGACGGAAGAAGGCGCTGCCAGTGCGCGCTTGATCTGTGAGGCCATGATGGGCCCCACGGCCGCCAACCAGTTCTATAACGAGGCCGCAGCCGCTCCCGGTGGTGGTGCCGCGTTCAACTGGGTCAACCAGGAAGGCAATCCGAATCTGCTTTCCGAAACCGCCGACAGCTGGACGTTCGGATTCGTGATGAACTCGCCGTTCCAGAGCCCGTGGCTGCGCAACGCGACGTTGTCGCTCGATTACTATCGAGTGGAAATCGACGACGCGATCATGCTGTCTTCGATCGACTTCGCCAATTTCCGCTGCTACGGCGGCGATCTGGTGACGTCGGAAGCCGAAGCAGCTGCCCGCGCGGCGACGCCCGAGTGTCAGCGGTTGCCGCGAAACCTGGCAACCGGCGGCCCGCTCACCACGGCGATCTCGTACGACAACCAGGCGTGGATCAGGACGGCCGGCGCGGACGTTGCGCTGAACTGGAACCTGAACTTCTCGGATCTGGGGTCAACGCTGCCGGGCGGCCTGGGTGTGAACCTGCAGGCAACCTGGCTGGACTACTACCGCACCAAGCAGTCGCCGGCGGACTTCGACGTCGTGACTGACTGGAAGGGATCGCTGGGTCCGAACCTGTCGGGTACGAACGCCGGTGCGTATGACTATCGCCTGTTCGGTACGCTGAGCTACTTCCACAACAACTGGGGTGTGAGTCTGCGCATGCGTCATCTGCCGGGCGTGCATACGGCTGCTTACGCGAGCACCCAGGCCATCATCGAGAACAACGCGAGGGTGGCTGCCGGTGGTGAAGGCATCATACTGAGCTACACGCCGGGTACGCTCCAACAGGTGAAGGCGTCCAGCTACAACCTCTTCGATCTGTCCTTCAATTACGAGATCAACAGCACCGTGAGACTGCGCGGCGGTATCACCAACGTGCTGGACAAGAGTCCGGTAGAAATCGGCAGCTCGCGGGGCTTCCCGATCGGAACGGATCTCAGCGCGGTCTGTGGCGACGCTCCGGGCTGCGTGACTCCGACGGCGTTCAGCCTGCCGAGCACGGGCGGTTTCAACGGTGGTTACTACGACACCATTGGCCGTCGCTTCTTCCTCGGCATGGAGGCCAGGTTCTGATCGTTATCTGACACCAGAGTCTCTGGTGGGGCGGGCCGAAAGGCCCGCCCTTTTTCTTTGTGAGCTTCTTTGTGAGCGCGGCGTTACTGCTTCGACCCTGCGCTGTGACCGCTGGCCGCTGCCAGTTCCTCACGAACTGCGTTCCTGAGTTCGGCGCGACGATAGGGTTTGGGCAGCACCCGGAAACCGTCCGCCGGTGCATTGTCGTCGGCGCCCTGCGTGCGGGAATAACCCGTCGTCAGCAGCACCCCTATGCCGGGTCGCAACTGTCGTGCCCGGGCCGCAAGTTCGCGTCCGCTCATGCCACCCGGCATTACAATGTCGGTGAACAGCAGGTGAATGTCGGTTCCGCCGGCAAGAAGCTGCAGAGCATCGGGGCCATTGACGGCTTCCAGAACCGCATAGCCCAGTGCCCGCAGCTGGCCGGTGACGTAGCTGCGCACCATGGGCTCGTCCTCGACCACCAGCACAACGGCCGACGACGTGGATTCCGCCTGATGCACGGCCGGGGCAGCCGGCGTGGCGGTCGCCGTCGTTGCCAGCGGCAGCAGCAGCGTGACAGACGTGCCCTGATCCGGTTCGCTGACGATCTCCACATGCCCGCCGGACTGCTTGGCAAAGCCATAGACCATGGCCAGGCCAAGTCCGCTGCCACCGCCCACATCCCGTGTCGTGAAGAACGGCTCGAATGCGCGCGACAGCACGTCCGCGGTCATGCCGCAGCCGCTGTCACGCACCGTGAACCGCCCGAACGCACCCGCCTGCAGCCCGGCCCGGGATGCCGTTGTGTCATCCACGCTGACGGTGTCGGCGCTGATGATCAGTTCGCCGCCGGACGACATGGCATCACGGGCATTCAGGGCCAGATTCAGCAGCGCGCTCTCCAGCTGCGCGCGATCGGCCGTGATGTTGACCGGTGCTGAAGGTGGCACGATCTCAAGCTCTATGTGTTTGCCCAGCGTGCGATCGAGCAGCTGGTGAAACTCGTTCAGCAGCGAGCCCGCTTCGATTGCAACGGGGGCCAGTGGCTGGCTGCGCGCAAACTGCACCAGGCTTCGGGTCAGTTCGGCGCCGCGACTGGCGGCAATGCGGATAGTCTCTGCAATACGTGCGACCTCGGCGCCGTCATCGTACGGCTGCTCCAGCAGTTCCGCGTTGCCGGCAATCACCTGAAGCAGGTTGTTGAAGTCGTGCGCCAGCCCGCCGGTGAGCTGGCCGATCGCTTCCATCTTCTGCGCCCTGCGCAGCTGCATCTCGATGTCAGCCTGACGTTCGGCCCGGCTTTGATTATCGAAAAGGACGGCAGCCACGCGCGCCAGCGCTTCCAGCGCAGCCTGCTGGTCGTGGCCATAATCATCGGGACGGTTCGCAACACCGATGAATCCCACGACTTCGCCGCCTCCGCGCATGGGCACACCAAGAAAATTGTCGATTGGCGGGTGACCGCGCGGTGTGCGGAACATCACGCGTTCGCCGTCATCCGTGCTGCGCCGATTGCGGTTTCTGATAATCGGTCGCCCCGTGCGCACCACTTCGCCGGGCAGGTTGTTGAAACAGGGAAGCTCCACATAACCTGTTTCCTGGTAAGCCTTCTGCGCGGCTTTTGCGAAAGCAAGGCTGTCAGCATCGTCGGACAACTTTGCAACGTGGTCCACGACGCGTAATACATTCTCGTGCGCAAAGGCGATGACGCCGAACTCGCTTCCGGACAGACCGATCGCCGCATTCAGGAGCATCCGGTTCGCGTGCCGCAAGTCCGCCGATTCAAGATAGGCGCCGAGCACATCAGCCACGACTTCCAGTTGCTCGGTTTTTGAGCGCAGCTGATCGTCCCGCGTGCGCGATCGCGTGATGTCGACCATGACGCCGCGCAACAGCCATTGATCGTCCTTGCGCGTGACGTTGACCAGGTCGCGCAGCCATACCACACGGCCGTCGGCGGCGATCATCCGGTATTCGAGTTCGTGCGGCCGATGCTCGCGCGTGGCCTTTGAACAGTAATCGATGACCCAGGCTGCATCATCAGGGTGGATGTGCGTTCGCCAGAAATCGGGCGTGGTCAGCCAGTCCGCGACGGGATAGCCGAGCAGGCGCTCGGCCTGCTTGCTGACGAACGTGAACTCAATGGTGTCAGCGAGGGCTTCCCAGACGATGCCGTCAATCGAGTCGACCAGTTCCTGAAAGCGGTTTTCCCGGGTCATCGCGCGGTTCGCAGCCCTGCTGTGGCGGGTGACGGCTACGGCGCTGTGCGGGTATGCCGCCAGTCGGCTGAGCGCGATCATCGCACATATATAAGACGAATGTGGATGGCGCGGGTTTCAGGCAGGGCGTGGAGCCGCCATACCGGCATCGGGGCACTTTATGTCGCCCGCGTTCGCGCTATGCTCGATGCTGAGATTTCAGTTTCCGGAGACAGGCTGGTGGCGAGTCCGTTGGCGCGATGTGGCAGGCAAGGCATGAAGACGTCGCCCGGCAGGTCGAGGATCTTTCTCGCGATGCTGCTCGTCGCGGGCGCGACAGCCTGCCTGATGCCGGATGCTGCGATGTCGGAGATCGGCGACGCGGAGATTCTCTACGTGGTCGAACTGGACGAATTGTCACTGCCTGCCGGGGACGGCGATCCGGCCGCGGCGCGGCTGCCTGAGGAGCTGGCCGTTGCCCTCACTGAAGCACTCAGCGTCGATGTTTACCTGTTCGAACCGGTGGCCGCCATTCCGTATCCGTCCGTTGTGGTGACCATCGTTGCCGCGCACGGGGATCATGTGGATCAACTGCGGCTCGAGTATGACGAGGATTACACGGCGGCGGGCGTCTATCGCTTCGGCCTGCCATCGGGAACCGCTGCTGCGCTGACGGCGCTGATACGTGGCGCGTACGATGGAACGCAATCCGTTGTGGAGATCGGGGACCTCGGCTATTTCGGTGGCGAAGCGCAACTGAAGCGTGCTGTCAGCGAGCCGGCGCGTCTGCTTGCGGAACGTCGAGACGGTGATTCCGAACTTTATGCGATCAGCGTCATCGCCGTGCCACGCAGCGTTGAGACTTTCGTCGCCGACGCGGGAAAGGGCGGCGGGTTCGCCTTCATACTGCGGCGCGAGGCGCCGTAACTCCGGAGGCGGTTACAGCCCCGCTGCACACGTGGGTGCAGGGCCAGGGGTTGCAGGCGGTTCCGAATTGCAGGTTTATTGCGCCTGCGGGGTATTTGAACCTACCATTCGGTACCGTGCGGCCTGAGAGCGGCCGCACCCACGGTCGCACATCGGGAAGTCTGTCATCATGAACATCGACTGGACCGTTACGCCCGCATCGTTGTGGTTTCTCCTGGGCGTGCTGCTGATTCTCTCGGAGTTCGTTTTTCCCGGGATCATCGCGATCTTCTTCGGTGCTGCCGCCATCGTCGTGGCCATCGTGCTCATTCTCGGTTTCGAGCCCTCCCTCAACGTTCAGATACTGATGTTCGCCGCACTGGGCGCCCTGCTGTTGCTGCTCACCCGCAAGGAACTCAAGGCCTGGTTTCAGGGGGCGTCAACGGAAGGCACGCATGGCGTGGAGCAGTTGCCTGCCGGAACGCCGGTTGTGGCAGTCGAGGATTTCATCAGCGGCAGCGGCACGGTGACCTACAGCGGCGCACGCTGGAGCGCGGAGTGCAGCGAGCCGGTGGCGGCCGGTCAGCGCGTCTGGACAGTGGGCCGCCGCGGCCTGGTGCTCGAGGTGACCACCCGCGCGCCGCACTGAGCATCGGCAGGGCATTTGCCTCAATCCGTTATTTCCGGGAACACACGGCTGACCGCCAGGGCATCGACGGCCAGACCGGCTACAAGGGGACAGATACATGGACGGCATCAGCATCACGACCGTTATTTCCATCATCATTCTCGCCATCGTTGTGGTGGCGCTGGTCAAGACGGCGCAGATCGTGCCGCAACGGTCGGCGTATATCGTCGAGCGACTCGGCCGCTATTCGCGCACCCTGGATGCGGGCTTTCATATTCTGATCCCGTTCATCGACCGCGTTGCCTACCGGCAGACGCTGAAGGAAGAAGCACTGGACGTGCCCAAGCAGCAGTGCATCACCAAGGACAACATCACCGTCGCTGTGGATGGCGTGCTGTACCTCCAGGTGCTCGATGCCCAGGCTGCCAGTTACGGCATCTCCGACTATCGCTTCGCGGCCATGAGTCTCGCCCAGACCACGCTGCGTTCGATCATCGGACAGATCGAACTGGACAAGACCTTCGAGGAGCGCGCGCATATTAACGAAGAGGTGGTGCGTGCTGTTGACGATGCCGCGCAACCGTGGGGCGTGAAAGTGATGCGCTACGAGATTGCCGACATCGTACTGCCAACCACGATCAACGATGCGCTGGAGCAGCAGATGCGCGCTGAGCGCGAACGCAGGGCCGTCGTTGCGCGCTCGGAAGGCGAACGCCAGGAAAAGATCAACATTTCGGAAGGCGAGCGGGCCCAGATCATCAATCTGTCGGAAGCCGAGAAGCAGAAGCAGATCAACGAAGCCGAAGGCAAGGCGCGGGAAATCCAGATGCTGGCCGAAGCGACTGCGCAAGGCATAGAGCGCATCGCCACTGCCATTAACCAGCCAGGCGGCAAGGACGCCGTCAGCCTGCGCGTGGCCGAACAGTATGTGCGGGAGTTCGGGCGGCTGGCCAAGGAAGGCAACACGCTGATCCTGCCGGCGGAGTTGAGCAACATCGGCGGTGCCGTGGCCGGGCTGTCGAGCATTCTGCAACAGGCAGGCACGGCGAAGACCTGAAGCGTCGGCATTGCTTCATTCCGGGGTCTGCTCCCGGTTGCTGCGCACCAGCGAGCGATCGCTGTCGAACAGTTCCTGAAGCTCCTCGCGCCCTTCCAGACTGATGCGCACCATCTCATCGGGATCGTGGCGCGCCTCGCGCTGCGCCAGCAGCATCTTCTCGTCGTGCAGGCGGAATATCTCCACCAGATTGCGCGGCCCGCGCACGCCCAGCGCATCCAGCACCGAACGCGCCATGTCGAGACTGGACAGCAGCGTTTCACGAATCACGTAATGCGCGCCGGTATCCATCAGTTCCAGTGCATGGGCGCGATTGTGGGCGCGTGCGAAAATGCGCACGTGCGGCCAGCGTTCCTTGACCAGCGCAGCGAGCCGCGTCGCGGTTTCCATATTGCCGATCGCGATCACCAGCACGGATGCATTGCCGATCCCGGCAGCTTCCAGCAGCGCCGGATTCGTCGCGTCGCCGAAATGGATGCGATTGCCGTAGCGCGCCACGAACTCCACGTGTTCGGAATCGATGTCCAGCGCCGTGAACGGAATCTTCAGCATTGCCAGATTACGCGCGACGATCTGCCCGACACGGCCGAACCCGGCAATCAGCACGCCGGACTGATCCTCGGGTGCAATGTCGTCGAAGGGGCGCTGCGATGCGGGTGACTGCAGGCGCGGCTGCAGCCAGCGCTCCTGCGCCTTATAAAGGAATGGCGTAAGCACCATGGACAGGATGGCAGCGACCAGCAGTTGATCGACCAGCGGCACCGGCAGCACGGCATGATCCACGGCCAGCGCAAGCAGCACCAGCGTGAACTCCCCGCCCTGAAACACGGCAAAGCCGAGGCCGGCGCTGTCCGCGCGCGTGAGCCCGAGATAGCGGCCGACCATGATCAGCACCGCGATCTTCACAATGCACATCACCGCAAGCACGGCCAGGGTTTCCCCGGGCCGCTCGATGATCTGCCCGAAATCCAGGCTCATGCCAACGGCAATGAAGAACAGACCGAGCAGCAGGCCCTTGAACGGATCTATGTCCGTGACCAGCTGGTGGCGGTACTGCGAATCGGCCAGCAGCACGCCGGCGAGAAATGCACCCAGCGCCATGCTGAGGCCGAAGAAATCCATGATCAGTGCCACGCCCAGCACCACCAGCAGGGCAGCGGCGATGAAAATCTCGCGCACGCCGGTGGCCGCGATTACTCGAAAGTAGGGTTTGAGAAGAAAGTGACCGCCGATCACGACCAGCAACGCCACGCCAAGACCTTCACCGAGCTGCAGCATAACGCTGCGCTGGCTTTCGGCATCCACAACCACAGGCGCGAGCAGCGGCACGAGCACCAGCAGCGGCAGGGAGACAAGATCCTGAAACAGCAGGATGGAGAACGCACTGCGCCCAAGCTTCGAGTTCACCTGACCGCGCTCGGCCAGCATCTGCAGACTGATGGCCGTGCCGGACAGCGTCATGGCCACCGCAACCAGTAATGCCCAGAGCACATTGCCAAGCCAGAGCCAGGCCGCGAGGCCGAGCACCGCCGTCGTGAGCAGAACCTGCAGACTGCCCAGGCCGAACACCAGCCGCCGCAGCGCCCACAGCCGCGACGGCTTCATCTCCAGGCCCAGCAGAAACAGCAGCAGCACAACGCCGATCATCGAGAACGCGAAAATGCTGTCGACGTCGTCGATCAGTGCTAGGCCCCACGGCCCTATCGCAACACCGGCCGCCAGATAGCCCAGCACGGCACCCAGGCCGAGTCGCCGGAACAGCGGCACCATCACCACGGCGGCGGCAAAGAACAGCACGATGCTCTGCAGGTAGGTCATCGCAAGACTCGACGTGAAGAAAGACGCCAGCATCGCGGGTTGAAGGGTGGGGCGTCAATTGGCAGAAATGGAGCAGCCGGCAACCGGCCTGCGCCGGAATGGTGCGCGGTGAAAGCGGCCGTATGATTTCAATATGAACGCGAGGGTGCAGTGTTATTACACTGAGAAGTTATGCGCCAGAAGAAATTTATGTAGTATGGCCGGAGCGATGCTGTGGGGAAATTCAGGTGGCTCGTAATAATGAAGTGCGCGGCATGATTGGCGAAAAGGCTGAGCGCATCAATATTGGAATAATGACGCGTGCGGTCTAGTCTAAGTTCCCAGGACGTTTATACGGGGCGTTGCAACTTGTGATTCTGGGTGAAGAAGCGAGGATTGCCGATTGACTACGCCAAGCCAGAATCTCAATCTAACAGAGAAGGCCGTGCGCACGGAAAGCTATGCTGTTCCGGACGCACGGCCTTCTCTGTTAGGTGAGGCGGCTTCGCGCAGTCGATGCGGTTCGCTTCGTTCGACGTGGCTCGCACTGTTGAATGCCTGCGCTGCCCCGCATAAACGCCTTGGAACAAGCCGCTACAGTTGACATCGCTAACGCGATGCAACTGAGCTTCATCGTTGGGCGGACAGACGGAGACTCGCGTAGATGGTTGTGCTTAGGGCCACAGGTAAGGTTCTCAGAGTTCTGCCTGAATCTGCTTCGGAAACGGATACGTCCGATACGGCACTCGGTGACTGGTACGTGAATAGAATCGTGGTAGATCGAAGGCCATTGCTGTTGCTTGTCAGCGCATTGTCGCGCCTCGCAATAGTCACGCCAGCTCGAAACGTCAAGAAGCTACCCGAAACGCTCGGTGGGTTGCTAGCTCAGCGCCTTGAAAGATTAAGCTTAAATCATGAAGTGATGTCGGCGGAGATCAGCGCTATGAACTCCGTGCTTGTGGGTCGTACGCGCGATCGATCGATTACCGGGCAAATGGTGGACTTTGCGAGAGCCATACCCTATTACCTTCCTGTAGATGGCTGGGATGAGTCGACACTCCGTGTTGTTGAAGACAGGCTTGGCGAGACGCCATGCCTGGTTACCAGAAAGGGACATCAAACGGTCTGGCCGAATGAAACGGCGGTAGAGCTCTTGACAGCCAGGTGGCCGAGCGATGGCAAGTTGCACTGAAGAGCCGCCCACGCGCGCTGAAGACGGACATGGCAACAGTGTCCCGCCCCTTGCAAAAATGAAGTGCGAGTGGCATGCCACTTTTTGCATGCCGTTGATCTAGCGTTGGGCGACGACATCGCAAGCGGAGTCGCGCGATTCCTTGACCAGTTCGCAGACTAGGCGTAGTGTCGAATCATGAACTTTCGCGACCGCATTGTACTCGACCCTGAGATCCGCTTTGGTAAGCCGACGATTCGAGGCACGCGTATCTCTGTTGGCGACATCCTGTCATACCTCGCCGGCGGCATGAGCGAGCAGCAGATCCTTTCGGACTTTCCTCAAGTCACTCATGAAGACATACGAGCTTGCCTCGCATTCGCGGCTGAACGCGAGCGTCGCTTGGCTGACAGCGCCTCAGCATGAGGCACTTCGAATATTGCTGAGAGTAGATTGTCGTGAGGCTCCTCTTTGATGAGAACCTCGCGGAGCGGCTTGTACGCGACCTTGCGGATGTCTACCCGGAATCGAACCATATATTGTCGCTCGGCCTCAGGGCCAAGAGTGATCAAGTCGTATGGGAATATGCGGCAACGAATGGATTCATGCTCGCAACGAAGGATGAAGATTTTCATCGTCTCAGCGTTCTGATCGGTCCGCCGCCGAAAGTGGTATGGATTCGCCTGGGAAACTGCACTACGGCAGATGTGGCGCAACTGCTTCGCTCTCGGGTGGACGATGTGCGTGCGTTCGCCAAGCATTCGGACGCGGCGTTTCTGGCGCTGGGATAAGGAATCCAAACTGAAGAAGCCGCCCAACAAAGCGCTGAAGACGGACATGCCAAAAGTGTCACGCCCCTTGCAAGAGCAAGGCGCGCACCACTTTTGCCATGCCGCTTAGCGCGGCGTTGGGCGAGATGACAACATGCGCACCCGACTACTGTACGGCCGAGTCATTCTTTGCGGCGCGGTCGTGTGGCTCGTTCTCGCAACACTTCTGTCGATAGCGTTATGGCCGCACCTGCCTCAGCCTGGAGCAAGGTGGATATACGTCGCCGCGTTTGGCCCGCCTCTGTATGTGCTGTTGGATTCGCTAGGTGCTTGGCTGCTCTCGAAGAGTCGGGGTCAGGCGATATCGCCCCGCAGTTTCTCGGTAGTACGTATTCTAGTGGCACTCCCCGTGGTGTTTATCCTGTTGGCTGTCTGGTGGTGGGCCATATCGCTCTTGACCCGCGGCGGGAGCTGATCTTGCACGCGAACCTCGAGAGCCTATTCGAGAACACTCTCGACTCGGGGTGCCATGACAACTCGGAGTGAAGCCCAGACAATGAAACGAGAGACTCGGACGGCTGAAGGTATACGGTTCTCTATCGAGACCGAAACTGGCGAGATCGCGAGAGCCTATCTTTACATCATGCACAACGACCTTCATGAAGAGCCGTTCGGACTGCTCGAGGACGTATATGTTGAGGAGTCGCAACGAGGAACAGGAATTGGCACGCGTTTGGTTCGGGCGGTTATTGACGCAGCGCGTGAAGCGAATTGCTATAAGCTCATTGCAACAAGCCGCGAATCGCGACCGAAGGTGCATGAGCTTTACGAGCGGCTTGGATTCAGGAACTATGGCGTCGAATTTCGCATGGATTTCGCGGCGGACTAGAAGGCTTGACTTGAAGAAGAGCGTCTGAGGTGCGTCGAAGTGATAGCTAGTGATGACCGAAGAGCGCCCAACACTTATGAGGCCTCCGCCTGTCAACAGGCACTGACCATCCGTTGCGATCTTTCGATCACGTGATAGCAGGCGTCGGTCATCGCTCCCTGGCTTGGTTTCACGCTGCTGTGTCAGGCGATGCCTGCACC